>NZ_JCAJZT010000009.1:0-158682 GCF_059510395.1 Shimazuella sp. NTD248
CTTTTTATATTAAAATCTATATTCCACTACTGTAATAGGTATTCTTTCCGTTTCCTTGTTTAAAAAGAAAGATGCAATCCTAAATGGATTACACCTTAATAGTGTCTTATACTTTTTCTAACTCTCGACTATCGGAAGATTGCTTTGGGAAAATCTGTAGTTTTTTGCATTTCTCCCAAACAGCCTGCATAGCGGTTTCTGGATCTTGATAGAAGTAACTGCCACGAATTCGATGAAAGTGCCAGCCCACTCGTTCCAATAATGATTGACGTTCAAATTCTTGTTTCCATTGTTCCATCGTGAGAGCCTTATCTCCATCACACTCGATAGCGAGTCTCGTTTTCTGTCCTTCGATCACGATATCTAAACTCTTTCCAATCCCTATCTGGACTTTGACACTAGCGTTATAACCTTTGTCCACGATGTACTGATAGACATCTTGTTCCAGTTGAGAAGCAAATAGCTTGTCCTCTTCGATTGCTTCCGTATTTTGACCAGAAGAGATGCTCTGGCAATATTTCAGCAGGGAGAAACGAATGTCATCAGGTGATAGACCTGTCAACTCTACAGAATGGAATAAGAAGATCTGATCTCTTGCCCGACTCGTAGCAACAGTAAACTGACGTCGATCCGCATCCGAAGTTAAAGCTTTCGGCTTTTCACCGGGAAGTACACCGAGTGATAAGAAAATAATATCTCGCTCATCACCTTGGAATCGATAAGGATCACCACAAATGACATGACGGCGCATCATTTCCAGCTCTCCTAGCTCCATACGAAGGCGATCTTCTATCAGTTTCGCTTGTTCTCCCCCAGCCAATGAGATAACACCAAATGTTTTATTGGCATATCGCTCATCATTGCAGCATTTTAAAATCTGCTCTGCAACAGTAATTGCTTCTGGTTCGTTTAATCCCTTCGCATTTTCTTTAGGATTATCTACTTGAACCGGAACAGTCACTATCGATGGGGAGAGGTTATCTTGAAAGCTAGGCAGTCGCAATGGAATCATTTCATTGTCATAACTTAATTGATTGCTAAATTGGATAATATCTGGAACACTTCTAAAATGTTCTTTTAAAATCACTTTGTTGTGAATGATCCGGTTTGCTGTGTCATATAAGCTGGTAGAAATATCGAGATGACCAGACTGTGGAATATCATAAAGGTAACGTTTAATCAATTCCATATTCAAATCACTATCAAACTTCACCATATCCGGGACAATCTGACCATCGTCTCCCACAATAACTGCTTTCTTCCCACGGAGCAGCGCACTTAGTGCATACAGATTGCTCTGACTGCTCTCATCGACAATGACAACATCAAAACGATCATCATCTAGTTTAATATTTTCGATAACACGTTGGATTGGCATGATCCAAACGGGAATAGCGCCACGACATACATTGAGTTCCTCGTTGGCCTGTTTGCGATAAAGATCCAATTGTTTATCAGAACTCGTACCAATCCGCTTGATCAACTGTAACCACGAAATCAAACTGCGTTTTTCTCTTTCTGTTGTCTTTTCCAACCGTTCTTTCCAAGTCGCGTCCGCAACTAACTGACGAATGATAAAAGCTTCTCTATCTTGATGCTTATGCAGCTCTTTTTCTAATGAATCCAAGTCATTCGTCGGTGCAAATTGACTCAGCGAATACTTGAGTTGACTCCATTTCCAAGCTTCAGCAAAGTTAGCATAAGGAAAATTTTCTTCTTGTTCCAATTTGGAAACAAGTTGTGGTGCAAACTTACGAAGTTGTTCATATTTCTCTTGGAAACGACTATAGACAGTTTGCAAACTTTCCAAACGCTCAAGATCATTATAGATTTGTTCCCAACGATTCATATCTGCTTCTTGCAATGCTTTAAGCAAATCACTCCAATAGGAGTGAGCATACTCGGAATCTCTTCCTGTTACTAATATATGATGCAGCTGCTTGAAATTTTGGTTTAGTTTTTCCCACTGGAAATAGTCTTGCAGAGCTTGCAAGGCGTGTATAAAGTCTTCATACCATTCAATGCGAACATAATCCGCTTGTGGTACTCCTAGTTTTTCTACAATCGGACTTAGTTGCTGTTCTACACGCAAAGGCCATGCTAACAAATATTCAATCTGCTCCAAGCACTCTGTCAATAAATGTACCAATCTTGGCGTAGTTGCTTCCACCATTGGGCCATTGATATCTTCCATCAATCGATTCCACTTTAGAACAACGCGATTTCGCAGATCGTTACGCTCAATATAGTCTTGGATAATCTCAAAATCTTCTCGTTCTTTGGCTACTTTGCCATTGATAGTACATTCTTTAAACAGATACGAGTATTGGCGCCCAGTAATACGACGGAATACACGGCCTGTGCGCTTCATCTGTTTCATTCTTTCCAATACATATGCCACATCTTGCTTGATGGTTGCTGTTGACTTCCCAATCGGTAATTCCACATCAAACTCTAGTAAAGCTTTATCGTAGGCACTGATCCAACTTAATCGATCGCGGAATTCTTCGATCAACTCCGGCCAATCGTGCTCTTCTTTTGTTTGCTGCAAAACATTCATCTGCCAAGCATCACGGTAAATCTCTTGCAACTCTAGGATCGCTTCTTCTACAACGCGTGTAGCTGGCGGCAACAAGTGGGCAACGGAGCCAGAAATATTCCATTCTTGGTAGAACACTCGATTTTGCTCCACACTTTGTTCTACAACCTGCAATTCTTGCATCAATGCAGCAAAGTTAACAGGGTTTGGCAGCTGTGTAAGTTCAGGACGTACACTTGTTAAAGAAATACGATCTTCCGCTTTAAAATGAGACAGACCTTCCACCAAATCCTGTACTTCTTGTCCACTCATCGGCAGGGCAACATCTGGCGAAATCGAATCTGGCAGCCAGTTATGTTCACGATTTTGATGTAACCATTTGGCAGCTGAAAGCGGTGTCCATTTTTCGCCGTCGATTTCTTTTGTTCGGCTGTCCATCATCGCGATCCTGCTCATTTGTTCTTCAATATCATCGATCTTACCCCGTACATTTCTTAACTCTTGGTTAAATTCGTTGATGCTCCGCTCCAGATCAGTCAATTGTTTCGTAGATAATTGTTCGGAGATGGAACGTATCGAGGTTTCTAACTCTTTTACACTTTTCGCATCCCCGCCGAGCAAACTCACACATAAAGATCGAATCTCTTGTGGAATTTTGCCACGCAATACATCTAAAACACGCTCTTTTTCACTTGTCACCAATACACGTTTCCCTTGAGCGAGTAAATGACAGATTAAATTAGCGATCGTATGGCTTTTTCCAGTCCCAGGCGGACCTTGAACAACGACACCATCTTCGTGATTGAGTTTCTCCACGATATCTTTTTGTTGTTGGTTAGCAGGAAGAGGGAAGAGTAAATGCTCACTTAAAATATGATCTTCTTCCTGTTCTCTTTCAAATGTAAATACATCTTCGTCTTCCAGCCAAACTAAGCGAGACAGCACGCGGGAAATAGGGTATCCTTCCTGTAAACGATCGAGGACATCACGAAGCTCCTGATCCCAAGCTAATGCCCCTTTTCGACGAATAAAAACAGCCGGGCTATAGGTGACAAATGGCCGTTCTGTCGCCTTGTTTACAGGCTCCATCTCTGAAGCATAACGGCCATCCGGGCTGATCACATGTACTACTCGTTGGAGAACAGGAGATATCTCATCTTCTTGTCGCGGGGAGTATAATCCACCCTGCTCTTGTACCAACTCATGAATTTGATTGGTATGCGTAAAGGAAGTAGATGTGAGCATATCCGTCTCCATATAACTTCCTTTTGAAGTGGAAGTAAGTCGAAACTCCCCTTTTTCTGGGTAAAAATGCAGTTCTAAGGGGGTGACGATCAAGTGACGGGAAATACGTACATCACCAATTTCCCAATTGAGCAAACCATGTCCCCAAACGATTTCTACGCTGTCACCCTCTGCTTGCAGACGATTATATAAGGAAAACAACTCATCATAAACACGTTTCACTTTATACTTGGCGGCAACTTCCCCAGCCCAAGGTTTCCATTCATCGTTTAGCCAATTCTCTAGAAGTTCTACGCGCTCTGCATCTTTTTGGAACTCCTTTTTTCCTTTGCTCGCAATTGGTTTTGGCTTTTTATCTGGTTGTTTCCAGTCGCTGATCCAACCGATCAATTTTGATGGCGGTGTTGGAGCTTCGCTCAGATGTGGTCGTTCAACACTCATCCAAACTTCATCATTGCTATAAATATCATAAATATCTACTCCGCTCATACCCATCAGATCAGACTGCCACCAAACAGTTTCGTGTTCCTCGACGGTTCGGACAATTTTCTCTTGCAGACTTTTCGTCTCTTTCAGATATTGGAAAAGACGAATCACTCTTTCTCTTATTGGGTCCATCTGTGTTTTCACCTACTTTTCTATAATCCATCAACTAAACTATGTATGTGGTAAATCTATCATAACAAAAATCATACGGTGAAAAAATGGAGTTTCTCCATCAGATCGGCAAACAAATGGAAAAGTTATACTTTTTAATGTTTTAAAATTTAATTCAGATAATCCCTATAAAAATGGTTGTTGGATTAATATTTTGACGAATAATTCAACAGATTCTTATTGTAATGACAAAATTCATTGCCTGTAACTAATCTATTGCTTAGATTTTAAACTTTTGGTCTAATAGAAATAGAGTTGCCTTTTCCGTCGGTTCGATGGAAACTGGTATTTCAAGAAACTATCAGCAGCAAACAACACTCAAGCTCTAAGGAGCAGACATGAGCAATCAACACCTCCCTGAGTTCAAATCCCCCTCCAACAGTGAGACTCAAGAGAGGGTCGAGACAGGAGCAATTCTGCCTCGCTGTCCGGACAACACCGTGTTCAAGGGTGATCAGTTCACCGTCGAACATGTTCTGGGTCGCGTTCAGGGCGACAAGGAAGTAAGGTTCACCAACAGTGATGAGAAGAGCTCCGTCTGTGCTCCCCGAGTAATTGGTGGAACTGCCCATGGTAAGGTAATGGGAGACAAGATCTGGCTCCATTGCCTAGGGGAGAACGGTCATGCCAATGCAAACGAGCACCTCGAGATCAAGGAGGTCATGGGCGCTGCAATCTCGAAGAAGACAGCCGACATCGGTGTCATCCGTGAAGGCGGGCACGTGAACGCCTCTGGTCACCTCAAAGTGGCCGATGGCATCTATGGAGGGGCAATAGCTGCCTCAATCCACACGTCGATCATCGGCGAGCAAGCGCGAGTTGACGCCCGCCACGGCCTGCTCCGCTGTAGGAGGATCGACGGCCAGGCTGAGGGTGTTCGCATCGAGGCAAATGTCATCAGCCGCGGTGCACGAGCCACTGCTCGCCAGGAATTGACTGTCATATCGCTCGAAGGCCAAGCAGAAGCCAAGCGTGTGGTCATCCAAAATGAGATTGTTGGAACCCGTGTCATCGATGAGAAGGGTTGGAATCTAGTCCACAGCCTCGATTCGAAGGCACCACACGATCTCTACTCCGACTTCCATGGTGTGGCGATCGCCGAAACCTTCAACCTGAAGGGAATCATAGATGATGTTACGCTCGGGAGGCTCTTGGACATCTTCCTCAAGCAACAGATCTGGGACGATTCGATGAAGCGTCCCTACAAAGAAAATGCCCGCAAGTGGCGAGATCTGTTCGTGAAGATGAAGGAACAGCAGGATGGGAGTAAGAACTACCCCGATTCGTTCCTCGACGCCTCTTTCGAGGTGCGCGATCTCAACATGGGCGTGATCACATCGATCTTCACCATCGAAGGAGATTCAGTTGAGAAAGCCCTGCTCAGGCTGACTGCCGCCATCCGCGAAAAGATGATAGTTCTGAGCTGACAAGCACCCCCGCCGGACTGATGTCCAGCGGGGGCGCTTGATTTTAGGACAATACTCCCCATGTTCTTACGAAAAATACCTATCAAACTCATATATATAATAAAAAACCGTAACCCACAAAAGGTTACGGTTTTTTATTATATATATGGTGGAGGCGAGCGGAGTCGAACCGCTGTCCGAAGACATCACCCCACGAGGCACTCCGAGCGCAGTCGCTGTATTAGAGTCTCATCTGACAAGCTGCCCAGCGACAGGCGACTTATCAGACCAGCCACTACATTTCGCTAAATCGATCGTGGCCTATCGATCAGCTAGCCTACTAAAGTTTGAGACCCAGCAGCTCCACATAGGCGATGGAGAAGTGGATCCTAGCTACACTATTAGGCAGCTAGAGCAAGATTTTCGTTTTTGCCAGTTATTATTGGCTTCCGCGTATTTAGCGAGATACGCAGCCCCTCGGCTCGCTCCTCGTGGGACAATCATCCCCGTCGAATCCCAAAAACGCCCCCATATCAAAAGAGCAATAACGACTTATGATTATAACACGTTTACTCTTCTTTGTATAGGGTCAGCGATTTTGTTCTTTTAACTTCCGTTCGATCATGCGATCGGCATCCCGTTTTGCCGCAGATGCACGTTTATCATACAATTTTTTCCCTTTGCCAAGAGCCAATTGCAGCTTTGCAAACCCATCCCGCAGATGAAGATCGAGTGGAATCAACGTAAGTCCTTTTACCTTGATCTGTCCGATCAATTTGTTGATCTCTTTTTTATGCATCAGCAGCTTTCGGGTGCGAGTAGGATCGACATTGTATCGATTTCCTTGTTCAAATGGACTGATATGCATGCCAACGACATAAAGTTCCCCTTTAGTCACCCTCGCATAAGCATCTTGCAGGTTTACTTTTCCCTTTCGGATCGATTTGATCTCGGTTCCAGTGAGGACAATCCCTGCTTCATATGTCTCTTCTATATGGTAGTCATGTGTTGCTTTTTTATTCCGAGCTACCACTTTTGTTCCTTTCGTGCCCATCGTGCATCACTCCTGATCGCTATTATAGCATGTGGAGAACATTAGCTCCATCAAATTAACAGAGTACTATCTGCATCATTTTACTGTAATTTTTTAACAAATAGAATTTTATATATTATAGAAATCATTTGTGTTATATTCCATATAAGATTGTACTATCCTACTACGAAAAGGTGGATGGCTCTGCTAGGTAAGTTTCGTGCGTTTAGTATCATCAGCGTTCTCTTATTGAGCTTTTTTTTCGTAGTCCCAACCTCTCATGCTGCTAGTAGTTATGACGGTGTATCTCCAACAGCAACATCTTGTGCAAACGAAGCTACTACGTATCCTGGCGGGGTGATTGAAATCCGCTATAGTTTCAGCTGTCATACCGCATGGGCACGATTGACGATTAATTCGAATTGGAAAAACACTGATAGTATAAATACAAATAAAGCAACTATCCACCGAAATAGTGATGGCAGAGAGTATACATGTTCAGTGCCAACTGGTGGAACCTCTTGTTATACCAAAATGGTATATGACTATGGTGTAACTTCTTATGCAAAAGCTTATTACAATTACTACTACCAGCTTGCAGTACACTGGTGGCATTTTACAGGTCAAACGAGTTCATATTAAAATAAGACAAGCCTACTTCTTCAATAGGAAGTAGGCTTTATTGTTGATTCAAACCGATTACATGCGTCTGGCTCGGCGTCTCTGTAGAGATGCCGAGCCAGTGTTCCGACTATGCCACGCAGAGAGAAGGACTAGTCGTGCCAGGGACCTTCTTCGGAGTCCAGACGCTGATCTTCTGCGTCCGTCCTCACAGGCTTACGCCCGGTCGGCCTGTACCTGCCCCAGTTCTCTCCCTGTCCAGCTTCCTGACCGGAACTGGCGTCGACTCCACTGCTTTCGAGAGTGGTGGGGTCGTCAGTTGATGGAGTTGTCATGTGTGTTACCCTTCACTAACAACAAGCAATGTTCATTGCTTATATTTATTATAGTATCTATTGCCTAACTGGCAAGAATAATTTTCAGTTAGCAAGTATTTTATATATTAAAAAACTGACCCAAGAGCCCCTATGGATCAGTTTGTGTTCTGCTTATATGTGTGACTGGCTCGGCATCCCAAAAGAGATACCGAGCCAGCGTTCCTAGGTGGACTAGGACCCAAGAGGACTTGCCGTCACTTCAGACGAGAAGTCCGCCGGTGGTCCCGGCCGTCAGTCCGTTGTGGTCTCGCTCCCCTCGGAGCTCTCGTCTTCGGTCTGGTCGACCGGTTCACCATGCGGAGAACCCATGGGTGTTTCCCTTCTCTCAGTGGCAGCTGTCCTGCCTCTACTTTGAATTATACCATACAATATTCAAAAAAAAATACTATTTCGTTAATTTGCTTCCCTCTCCTACTCTGCTAAACTATAGTTAGTTACTCTTACAAAAAGGAGATTACATACCATGAGCATATATGATATCAACGTTACTACTTCCATTGGGGAAGAGAAATCCCTTGCCGACTACCGCGGAAAGGTACTACTAATCGTTAACGTTGCGAGCAAATGCGGATTTACACCTCAGTACAAAGGTTTACAAGAACTATATGAAAAATACAAAGATCAAGGATTAGAGATCCTCGGTTTCCCTTGTAACCAGTTTCTCGGACAAGAACCTGGAACGAACGAAGAAATTCAAGACTTCTGCCAAGTGAATTATGGAGTTTCCTTCCCTGTGTTTGCCAAGATCGATGTCAATGGATCAAATGCCCATCCTCTATTCAAACAACTCACCAAAGAAGCTTCTGGAATCCTCGGTGGAGCGATCAAATGGAACTTTACAAAATTTCTCGTCGATCAGGATGGTAAAGTCGCAAAACGCTTTGCACCAAATACGGAACCGGAAAAAATGGCAGATAAAATTGAGGAACTTCTGTAGCATTCCTTTGTTTAAAAATAAAAGCAGGATAAACAAACACCTACCAACGAAATGGGGGTGTTTGTTTTATATATGAATAATGTTTTCCAGTTAACAGATTCAAACAAGAACATTTCAAGAAATCAGACATAAGTTGTCCTGACCGCCCATACGATGAAAGTAGGACAAACGGATGGAGGTCAATTTTAAAATGAACTTTTTCTGGATACTATCAGCCAAACAGCTAAAGAAAGTCGGCTTACTTGCACTTGGAATGGTTTTTGCAGCGGGAATCGTCTATGCCGAACGACAAAATGTTGATGTATTTCTCCCATTAGACGATAATGGACCTTCTGCGATTTATAGTGTAAAAACCGATAAAAAAGTGGTAGCACTCACCTTTGATATCAGTTGGGGGGAAGAGCGGACCGGTCCCATTCTTGATGTACTTGAGCAAAAAGGGATAAAAAAAGCTACCTTCTTCCTCTCCTCTCCTTGGTCAGAAGGTCATCCTGATATTGTAAAACGAATCGTAGACGCTAAGTGGGAAATCGGCAGTCATGGTCATAAACACGAAAACTATAGCACATTATCGGATGCAGAGATTCGTAATCAGATAACGAAGTCAGATAGCATTTTAAAAAAGGTAACAGGTCTCAAACAGCTCAATCTCATACGATATCCAAACGGCGATTTTGACAAACGAGTACTAAAAATTGCAGATGAGATGGGCTATAAATCGATTCAATGGGATACTGATTCACGCGATTGGATGAACCCTGGTGTCGACCAAATTACAAAGCGTGTTGTTACCAAAGCACACCCAGGAGATATTATTTTGCTCCACGCTAGTGACTCCTGCCGTCAAACAAAAGACGCCCTTCCTCAAATCATCGACCAACTTCGAGCAAAAGGCTATGAGTTTGTGACGATATCCGAGTTATTAGCAGGATCAGATGTAAAGCAAAAATCAGTAAACTAAACTTTCCATCCAAAAGAGATGCTAACTGCAAAGTCAGCATCTCTTTTTACATTCCAAAACCGTCTACTTCGAGCAATTGCCCAGTTAACTTTAACAAATACATCGCTACTTCCGGATTTCTTCGGCCTAATCCACATGAACATGCGATATCGACGGTATGACTGCGAACCGATTCAATATGTTTTAAAATCATCTTTGACTCTTCAAAATTTCGCTTTTCATGGATAAAACCAGCGACAAATTTTATATTCTCTGGCAGATGGACATACTTCAAAGGCTTGTAATACTCCAATTCTAAGGAAGGAGGAGCATCTCCTTCTGCTAATGGAAAATGAACATACTCAAGCTGATAGGTCTCCGGCCATTTTTCGATTAATTTATTTGTAAAGTGAACCATTTTATCTAATGTTTTCGCATGGGTCAGCGCTTTATTATTTAGGTCTCCCCAACAAAAATGCAGACCAATAGTTGCTGCTGTATCAAGTTTTTCAATGAGTGAAAGTAAACTGTTCACAGCGATCCCATTCATCATTTTCGGAAGTTGCTGTGCCAGCGCTATTTCAGCAGGCGCTTCAATCTGAATGATGACATCACCATCTGCGATACGGATCATTTCATTTACTTCATATGCCAACCGTCGATTAAATGACTCTTGATAACGAAATGCTTGAAGTGGTCGCAACATAATCAAGCTAAGCGCAAGACCTGTTGGGATGCCCACTTGAAACTTTAATCCAGGCAAACCTTTCTCTGTCCGCAACTGCTGGAATATCGGATAACTTTTCTTAAAGTAATCCAAATATCCAAGATTTAAATACTGGTCTATATCTGCTGCCGAATGTTTAGGCTGTAATTTCACGGCTGATTGATATGATAAGGGAAATCCATTAGAACCGCGTTCTGCCTCTTTTAGTGTGTCCCAGTGTTCTTTATCTTTCAGACAACTATCAATAACGGAATTAATCCCAGCAGACCGATTTCCGTTTGGATATTCTTTTGATTTCTCTCCAATCTCCCCATCCGGCAAGGAAATAAGCGAGTCACCTAGAATTTGAATTGCTTTGGTCATTGCATCCCTCTCATCTAAAAAAGGCATGCTTCCAATCAGCAATGTGTTTCTTCTCGTCATATAATTCCCCTCTTCGGAGGTTTTGTCGGCTACATCTCAGATTATATAAGCAAAATAAAAAAAGAGGCCGCTATGAATCAGACCTCTTTCTAACAGTTTAGTTATTTTTTTGTGAACGAGTGACCAGCCAAGAGAGCTGTAAAATCTGATAGCTGTTACAAACGAGTAAAATCATTACCGTAAAAACGACAAATGGCAAGGGAACTTCACCCGCTTTCGAATTGATCGAAGGGATCGCTTCCAACGTTGTTGCCGCTACCATAAAAAACAGCGTTGGGACAAATGCCCCTGCAACACTTTTTGCTGACTTCCACCAAGCAACTGCAAGGGAAATAAGCAAAATCACAAGTGGTACAACCAGATGAGCGATCAGAGATGATCCTGCAAATTTACTTGTATTTAAATAAATCAAATTAAACAGCAGGATGAGGATTAAAAAAATTTGAATCGACGAAAAAAGCTTTGGATTGCGCAAAAAGCCTTTTGCTAACCAATTAAAGACCAAATAAGAGAAAAATCCAAGTTCGGCAACTGCCGCAAATGTTAATCCTGTCAATAAAATTTGGGTAAACTCCCCCAGATTCGTTCCGGTAGCTGCACGGATTCCATAAGCCAATACAATGGACAGCACTGCTCCGACAATCAGGGTAGAGCCAATCCAAAAGAACAATTTTTTTAATGTCATATGTATGAGCACTCCCTTGCTTCGTCTAAGATTGTAGCATATATAACCCTCCCTTTCACTTATCACCCCATTTCAAAAAAAAATTTCACTTTAGAGGAAAAAGGGAATTTTCTTGGAAAAAACTTCTTGGTAGAATGAGGGTAAGCGAAATCTACCCCGGAAGGGATCACGGTGCATCTCGAAATCAACAGGTTTACGGCCATTATCTGGCTGGTATTCCTGGCCATCAACGCACTCTTCTTCTGGCTCGGAGGGAAGTTCAAGGAGAACAAGAAGGCACTGAACGTCGAAAACATTCGGAAGCTCATCAACGGGCTGACTCCCATGGAGGCGAACCAGATCGCCGACTCGGTGCTGAGGCACTTGGAGAAGGGAGCCAAGGAAGGCTCGACAGAACAGCGAGTGTGGACTGCTCAGCACATGTTCGCTCGTGAAGTCCACAATGCCCGCGTAGAAGCGGAAAAATCAGAAAAGACAAAAGACCCCAAGGACATCAACGAGTTCCTCACCTTCTTCAACGAGAAGTTCAAGGACGCCTTCCACTACTTGGACTGGCTCTCCATGGGCCTGCTGAGTGAGAGTCAGAGGCAACAGAAGATCGAACACCAGGAGAAGCTGCTTCTCGAACAGGAGTGTGCAGAAGTTCCCACTGGACAGCGCCCGCAGAAGCTCGGTCGACAGCAATTCACACAGGGGCTCGGCGGACAGCAGTTCCATCGAGGTCCCGGTGAGCAGCAGTTCCAGCAAGCCCCCGGCATTCAGCAGGTCCCGCAGGTTCTCGGCAGGCAGCAGTTCCATCGAGGTCCCGGCGGGCAGCAGGTTCAGCGTGGTCTTGTCGGGCAGTGGTACCAGCAGGCTTCCGTACAACAGGGTACCCCGGTCGCTGGCGGTCACCCCGCTTCGCGTCAGGCTTCCGTACAACAGGGTGCTCCGGTCGCTGACGGTTACTCCGCTCCGCGTCAGGCTCCCGTACAACAGGATGCTCCGGTCGCTGGCGGTTACCCCGCTCCGCGGCAGGCTTCCGTACAACAGGGTGCTCCGGTCGCTGGCGGTTACCCCGCTCCGCAGCAGGCTCCCGTACAACAGGATGCCCCGGTCGCTGGCGGTTACCCCGCTCCGCAGCAGGCCCCCGTACAACAGGGTGCTCCGGTCGCTGGCGGTTACTCCGCTCCGCGTCAGGCTCCCGTACAACAGGACAACCAGGCGTTCGGCGGGCAACCCGCTCAGCCCTCGACTCCGTATGGAGTAAACGGCACAGGTCCATACGGTACGCAAACCCCGAGCAAGCCAGTGTGGATCGGAGAAACGAGGCACCCGTAATCTCTTCTTCCCAGTAGATTCCGTCCGGTGGCGGAGACAGGATGCAACACACCTGTCCCCGCCGCCCCGAGCATATAATGAGATACCCATAGATCAAAGACCAAAGCTAATGACACGCTTTGGTCTTTTTTATTTCTCAAGAAGAAACTATTGGAAATTACCCATATCTCCGCATAAGCAAAGCTTTTTCATCTCATATTAAGCAGTAAACAGTGTTGTCGGAGGAATTATCATGTATCGAAAATATATAGCTTGGCTCTTGTTGTTCGTGATTGGACTTACAGCTTGCAGCCAGAAATCACAGCAATCCCAACAAGAAATTCAATATCCGCAAATGAAACAAATGATGCTCGATATTCTCCATTCCAAAGAAGGAGAAAAAGTTTTTCAAGATGTATTGAGTACACCCGAAATTAAGCAACAGATGTTGATGGATGATCAGAAGATAGAATCGATGATGCAAAAATCATTTGCTGATCCGAAAATGCAAAAAAAATTAGAAACGATGATGGCAAAACCAGAGGTAGCAGAAAGCTTTTCTAAGGCGACAGAAAAACAACAGCAACAGATGTTGAAAGCTTTGATGAAAGACCCTGAATACCAAAAATCGATGATGGATATCATAAAAGACCCCGAATTTGAAAAACAGCTGCTCCAATTGACCAAGAGCAGCGAATACCGGAAAGAAGTAATGAAAGTTATCGCCGAATCGCTTCAAATCCCCACAATCAAAGATAAACTGATGAAACTCTCACAAGAACAACAAAAAGAGGGTGGCCAGAAAAAAGAAGGCGATAAAAAAGAAGATGGCGGTGAAGAAGGTGAAGGTGAAAGCGAAGGAGATCAAGGACAAAGTGCTTTTGCTCCAACAAACAAAAAGAAGAACCGAGATTGATCGGTTCCGCTTTTTGTTTACACTTTGGCAATAACTTTTTCGGCTAGTCGGCGATATATTTCTCCAGTGGGATGCTCAGCATCATAAATCGATGGAGAGAACAATGGATCGTTAGGATCAAGCGTATCTGGAGCACGGAGTGGAATTTGTGCCAGCAGTTCGACATGAAGCTCTTCTGCCAGCTTTTGCCCGCCACCGCGTCCAAACACATAATCTTGCTCTCCATCTCGCGTCTCATACCAAGACATATTTTCCACTACCCCGAGCAATTCGTGCTTAGTTGTATGTAGTGCCATTGCACCTGCTCGCGCAGCAACAAATGCAGCCGTTGCATGTGGAGTGGTCACAATGATTTCTTTGCTCTGAGGGATGATTTGATGAACATCTAACGCAACATCTCCTGTTCCCGGAGGCAGATCGAGCAGCAAATAATCGAGCTCTCCCCAATGAACTTCATGGAAAAAGTTGCGCAGCATTTTACCGAGAATCGGCCCACGCCAAACTACTGGTGCATTGTCATCAACAAAAAAGCCCATCGACATCACTTTCACTCCAAAACGCTCTACAGGTAAGATGGTCTCATCAATGACAACTGGCCTTTGTTCAATGCCCATCATATCAGGAACACTAAATCCATAAATATCTGCATCGATGATCCCGACTTTTTTGCCAAGTCGAGCCAAAGATACTGCGAGATTTACGGTGACCGTTGATTTTCCTACTCCACCTTTTCCGCTTGCAACTGCAATAAACTTGGTTTTAGAAGTTGGGGACAGCAGGTCTGAAGCACCTGTTTGCTGCTGAGGAGTACGTAGCTTTTGCGAAAGAGCTGCTCGTTCCTCATCTGTCATCGAACCAAATGTCACATGAACTTTTTCAGCTCCCAAAGCTTTAATCGCATCTTCTACATCTTCCCCGATCTTCACCTTCAAGGGACATCCTTGGATGGTTAAGATTACATCGAGGGAAACGGTAGTACCCTCAATTTGGATATTGCGAATCATATTTAACTCGACGAGGCTTCGATCAATTTCCGGGTCTTTTACCCCTTTTAAAGCCTCTAATACTTGCTCTGCCGTTATCATGGAAGTGGACACCTCGTTTTAACTCCACCCAAAAAATAAAATGGGCCCTCGTGTATATTATTCGTTTTTCATTATATCCGAGTGGTAGGCTAAAATGCCATAGTAGATCGAAGCAGCTATTTTTCGTTGATACTTTTCGTCACCCAACAATCTAGCTTCTTCGGCATCGCTGAGAAAACCGACTTCTACCAAAGCTGTTGGAACAGGGGAATATTTTAATAAAAATACATCGTTTTTCGCTTTTGCAATCCGGTCTGTATTTTCTAGATTATGAACGAGCTCATTTTGTATAAATGTAGCTAACTTCTTATTTGCTTCACGAGTAGGATTGTAAAATGTCTGTGCTCCATGTGACTTCCCAGGAAAGGCATTCCCATGAATACTTACAAACACATCAGCATTTTCTTGTTTTACTAAATTCAAGCGCTGGGAAAGGTCTCTTGCTTTCCATCTACTCTTTCCATTTCCTTCTCCTGCTAAATCTGTATCTGTTTCTCGTGTCATGATGACATATGCACCACTCTGCTGAAGAAAGTCACGTAAATAAGAGGAAATTTTTAGGGTAATCTCTTTTTCTGCTAATCCTTCCGCACTAGTTGCACCGCCATCGATCCCACCGTGACCCGCATCGATCACGATTACTTTACTTGATAAAGGCATCGTCCATGTATACCAAGATTGCTGCAAATCGAGATGAATCCACATAGGAATGGTAAGAAATCCAAACAGAAACGAGATCGCCAGCCACAAAAATTTTTGCTCTCGCAACGATTCATGAAGCTTCTCCCACAATATCTTCACCGCCCAGATTCACTATTATTTCCTATGTGTATGCATATAAAGACAGGCTTATCACACTATCAATGTCGACATCGTTTGCACTCTTCTTCTACACCTTGGCAAAACCAATGTATGACAAGCCCTTCTCCTAATAGATATATGTCCATCAGTGCCCGTTCATCCAGCCAATGCTCAACAGCAAACTGAGCCATACAAGACTTGACCAACTCATATCCTTCTTTTGTAAAGTATTTTGCATAAATACGTTCCCAAGATTCGTCAGCAAATTCGCGCAGACGAATAGCACGAACTGTTTTTGCAGACCGCATCCCCCAAACATAGGCATCATATACCAATCGGTAGATTGCCTCCAGCACAATATTTTGCTTTACACGTGACCAATAACGGACGATTGGAAACACCTGTGTTTTTTTTATATTATCCATCTCATCCCATGGAAAGTAGTTTAACGCTCGATCGCGAAGTTGTTCTTCATATGTAGCACGCAATGTCTCAAACTGAATAAGTCTCCCCATGTAACGGCTCCTTGTCTCATGTTACTTCCATTGTCGACAAGGGAGAGGGAAAAATATACACACAAAGCACAGCACCCCCCTCGTCGACTTGGACAGGGGGGTGCTTTGGCTGGTGTATCATTTAACACTACGATTTCACCAACCAAACACAGCAACTTGTATTTCGTACGGCTTCTCGTCCATCATCTTCATGAAGTCCTCGTAAGCCTGCTCTCTATCCGAGAACTTTCCGGCTTTTAGCTCATCCATCTCTTTTTGAGGGGCAAGACCATCACCGATGCGATCGCACAAGCGAGTACTTTCCCCACATACTTCCTCGTATCGTCCACGGATCTTGATGAACTTTTCCCGGAGTTCCTCAGGAGTTTCTTCTTCAGTCTCCTCAGCCACATCCTTGTGGTTCACTTCACCACTGGGATTCGCTACAAGTACAAGCTTACGTACACTCATACGGGTAGCCTTTCTCTTGTGTTAAGCTTTCGTAAAAATTATAGCATAGCTATGTGTCCTTTTGGATTTTATTTTAAATATTTCGATTAATATTCTGTCGTTTCCGCCCCCCTCCACCGGTCTGGCAGAGTGGGGCGGATTACTACGACGCCAGCTGCCAGAAACGCTTGATGTGCGCCTCTGGAACAGAGTTGATGATCTTTCTGAGATCAACGTAGTAATTTGAGCTCATGTCCCACATGGCTGTTTGTGCCTGAGTCAGCTCCTCGCCATCAAGCTGATTGATCACTCTCTGCTGTTCACAGAGAGCCTGTGTCATCTGCCTGTAGAGCTTACGATACTTTCTCGCAAGCTGATCGATTTGTCTGTTCTGCTTGAAACGATGGAACAGATCAAACATCCTACGCTTCAAATTTTGCATGTCTCTCTCATGTTCAGTAAATCCGTCATGATGACACAATAATTATAATTTGAATAATATTCTATCTCAAGTAAAAATATCGTAACTGCGGCCTGTGATGGTCACGCTGCTGCCAACCTTCTTCACTTTCGCATCTAACAGCTCAATCACCATATTTTTTTCGATCAGGTGTGACCAGATGCACTTTATGGACAGTCCGCAAAGATGGCTTTAATAGACTCGTTTTCACTTCACAAGTGAGTGAAAAATAATCATGATCATAACCTCTTTCTTCTTCTTTCTGCTCTACTTGAAACATAGGCTGTTCTCTCAAATAGTGAACAAAAGCTTGTACTTCTGCTACTTCTCCTGTGATTTGTAATTGAATCATCGAAACTCCTCCTAAAAAATATGATTTTCAAGCACATCTTCGCATAGTATAATGAATTTTACCAATTATGAAATTAATTCCAACAAAGAATAATAGCCTATGAAATCCGTTAAAATTCCGGGTAAAAGCCCGAATTTTAATGCAACTTCTTTGTAAACAGCATACGCTGCATTAAAATTAAGCGTTTGTCATACAAACTATCCAAAAAAATTTTTTTGAGGTGTTGATATGAAAACTCATCTCTATGTCACTGCGGAACTAGCTTCCGAGATACGAGAAGCGAGAAAGAAAAAGGGTTATCGCCAAGAAGACCTTGCGCTGGACGGATTTTTATCCACTGGTACGATCAGCAGAATGGAAAGAGGAAGTGTTTCCGTCAGTAGAGAAAAAGTCATCTTCTTATGCGAACAACTAGGAGTGGAAATTCAAAAATACCAAACGGAAGCCGACGAAGCGGATGAAGTAGATATCGCGTTAAAACTACTCTCGATCGAAAACCACCTTAACATGGTCTCCCCTGATGAAGCATGGGAAGAACTTAGGAAAATAAAGCCTGAAAGCGAATACCATCGCATTTGGGCACTGTATTTAAAAGCGAGATATTGGGAGAGGAAAGGGAAAAAAGACAAAGCAAAAGTAGTCTATCAGCAAGTGGTGGAAAACTATGACCCAGAACTAAGGATGTATAATCTTGCCCCTGCGAGCTGTCATGCATTAGGACGGATTCATTTTTATGAAGATTGTATAGACAAAGCCATGGAATACACAGTCAAAGGACTTGACATTTTTTATAAAGATGGAGAGAAAGAACATATCTATCATTACTTACTGATTAGTAAAGTTATCTATTTGGAAGAGTTAAATCGAAACGAAGAGGCATTGTTGGAAATCGAGGATTTATGGGCAAATAGAAATAATATCGATAGTCGACAAGTAATTCTTAGTATGTATGAAATAAAAACAAGGCTTTTAACCAAACTATCCAGATTTGAACAAGCTGTAACACTTGCTACTGAAGGCCTTATAATGGCTAGGGTTAATCGTATGTATGACCACGCCAGTTATCTGTGGGTGGCCTTAGGGGAGTGTTACCAGCAACAAAATGAAATTCAAAATGCAGAAATCTGCTTTCAATCTGCTATAAAAATGGGTTCACACATGCAAAATAAGTTTTTCATTTCTAAAATCTTTATCCAGATGGGAAAATTGTATCAGCAAGTGAACGCTTCTCAAAAAGCATATGAAATGTTTACTACTGCTATCTACAAATCAAAGGAAACTTCAAATAAGATAGTATTAGCTGAATCATTAGAATGTGTTGGAGACTACTACATTCAATATGAAAAAGTAGAAAAAGCTAGTAAAGTTTATGAAGAATCTCTCGATAACTATAAAAAACTTGGAAAGCGGGGGAATATTAGAAATTTGCTTTTGAAAATTGCTAGTTGTTATCGGGACACCAATCGAACAAAATATTATGAACTATTGGATGAATATCATCAGATCTACAGTGAAAATAGGTGATAGAGTTATGGATTTTACAGGTCCACCAGATGATCAATAGACTAAATTGACCATTGTTTTTGAGACATTAATGGTAGGAGGTAAAACATGAGCTTTCCTGGTCCACCAGATGATGACTAGACTAGAAAGACCATTGCTTTGAGACATAATGATAGGAGGGTAAAAAAATGAGCTTTCCTGGACCACCAGATGAACTATAAAAGGAGGTCATAATGATGAGAGATTCTTATATTAAACCACCTGAAGATTAATAAATTAACTTCCCTTCATAAGTACAGAATTGACTAACTATTAAATTTTATATATAGTAGGATAAATTGCTATTCTTTTACAGTAATACCTTTATCAATCGTGTATATCTACTTATGATGGGAGAATGTGAATGAACACCAAAGAAAAAAGTCTCGTACAGCAATATGTGGACGCTTACAATGCTTTTGATATTGAGGAAATGGTAGCGCTTTTACACCCAGATGTACAATTCCGCAATATTTCCGGCGGTGAGATAGAGGTAGAGACAAAAGGCATCGATGAGTTTCGTGAGTTTGCAGAAGAAGCGAAGGATGTCTTTTCCGAGCGCTGTCAAACGATCAAACAGTTTACGGTTCTCCCAGACAAAGTAGAAATAGAGATTGATTATGAAGCGACACTTGCGATGGATTTGATCGGATTAGTTGCTGGAGGAAAGCTGCAACACCAAGGGAAATCTATCTTTCAGATTAAAGATGATAAATTAATTGTGATCGAAGATCACAGTGAATAGCTACACAAAACAAAAAACACACTCCACAGGTTGGATTACTTAATCTGGCTGGTAGGAGTGCTTTTTCTAGTATCCTAATAGAATAAAGAAGATACAGGGGAAAAATAGCCTTATAATATTTGCCGATGACCCAAGCCCTGCTGGACTTGTGGGTCATCGAGCAATTCCCTGATAGTTAGCCTTTCTATTCGTTAGTTTAGTTTGTCTCACCAGCCCCAACCGACTAAATCTGCGGGTCCTTAGGTGGCAATTTGTGAAGCTTCCACGTGACTACCGCGAACATCACGGAAACTCCTGCCGGAATGAGGAGCCATCCCATAGCGGCTCGGTGAGATACATGGATAGACTCCGCGAGCCAAATGTAAGCACCCCCAATAAGACCCGACAAGTTCCAAGTCACCATAGGGAGAGTGCCACCCAACACTTTGTCCGACGCGTTGGCGTAGCTCGCGTGCCTGACGATGGAGTTGCTACACACGCCCAGCGCCCAAAGGGTTCCACCAGTGCCGATCGCAACCCATGAACCTCCGCTGAGCAGGATCAAACCAAGACCGATCAACATGCAGATTCGGCAGACCAAGATGATCCAGCTGCTCCTCGACCGATGCTTATTGGCATAACTGCTCAAAAGGACCTGAGCCAGCCCTGACAGAAGCGAGATCACCAGAAGCAGGATATCCACATGTCCTTCATCGACAACTTCAGCAAGCGGTAGCAGCTTGCCAAAACAGTAGAACACGAGCAGCATGCAGAAGTTTCCGACATTGATGCGCATCGCTGGATCATGCAACATACCCTTTAGTGACTGCTCCTCGGGTTCATCAGCATCTGGGATGCAGAAGAACATCAAGACCACGATGCCCAACTGAAGCCCAGAATCTAGGATCACCCAGATGAACATAGGTGCCTGAAAGCCCAGATACGTGCAGACAGCTGTAGCTAGTGTTGCAATAAGACCAATCTGTGAGGTTCCCTTGATGTGGTCTTCACCGAGCTGCTTACGAAGCATCAGAGAGACGATCGTTAAGCATGCGCTCGAAATACCTGGAGAAATGCCAAATGCCAAGTAGTAGCAGAGCACGTTGCCGTACTGCATCGCGATGACTAGCAGGACACTAGTTACCACACCGATCACTAGCATTACCTGCACTGTGTTTTTGGCTCCCCAGCGTTTGATCCAACGCCGCACGAACAGGTTGAACACTACCTGAGAAGCCATAACGTCCATGAGGATCAAGCCCAAATGGAAGATCAGGCCCTGTTTTTCCAGCAAAAGCCCCAGTCCTGGGAAAACAAGCTGTCCCTTCGATCCGAGCAGGATATCCGCGATGCTGAGATTCAGCAGGGAGAGGCTTTTCAGCCACGGGATCTTTTGTCGTAGCACAATTGCTCCAAGAGAGATAGGTCTTTGCAAATCTTCGGTTATATCGATTTCGGCTTAATGAGATTTACTACGTTTTTCTCTTTTCTTCTAGGCCAATAAAACAGGGATTGCCTGTGCTCTCTCATTTTATAATCTTCGAAAAATAAAATAAACCATTTTGTTTTGGGGGCTATTTAGTTGACTATGTATTTACCTCTGAAGATTTTATGTTAAACGGCGCCACCCCATCAGAGAAACAGATGAGGTGGGGAACAGACCAGCAGTATTCCTATATGATTGGAGACTACGGACTGCTCAGATTGTTTTCAGAACCTCGATTGGCTGCCCTTTGATATGTCGGATTCCCAAGAAATCCTTCGTACCAGCTTTCTTTGGCTCAACAGCACCAAGCTCCTTCCAACTAAGCAACAAGTAGTTTTGAAGAAATATTTGATAGCCAAGTAGAAGATTACAGTATATTACTCACTAGCCAGCGGCTTCCCTGTTTCCAATAACGTCTTCAAACCGGAAATAACTATCGGTAAACCATTTTCCAAGATTTTCGCTGTGTTTTCCGCTTGTGCAAATTCATCATGAATCACCGTTACAAGTGTAGTACCGGGGATTGCTTCATGTTCTTGTAATTCCCATGTGATCCTTGATGGAGTGTCCTTTTCTGTGCCTGGGAAAGAATGAAAACGGAAGCTCAGCACAAGTATATGTGGAGGCTTGATGTCTAAGATGATGCCTTCCGCCTTCTTCTCTTCTTGATTCCATAGCTCAAAGGAGGACTCCTCTTCCCAAGTCGAGCGCACTGCACAGTTGAACCAAAACTTCGATGTTTTCTCTGGATCTGTGATCGCATCCCAGACTTGATCTGGCTTTGCTTTTATCGCTATGCGGTGAATATGACTAGGTTTGCTTTCCATGCTTTTATCACGCTCCAATTCTTCTTGCAGAGATGCTAATCCACCCACCCACGGTTCGGTATATTTGCTCACCCATCTATTATAAATCTGGTGAATAGGCACAGCATTTAAATAATGTAACTTTTCTCGACCGACTTTTTTAGTTGTAATCAGCCCCGCTTCTTCTAATATGTTTAGATGTTTCATCACACCAAACCGGGACATCTCAAGCGGCTCACATAATTCATGTAAGGACTGCCCATCTGAGGAGTAGAGCAAATCCAAAAGCTTGCGCCGACTTGGATCAGCCAGTGCCTTAAAGGCATCTTTCTCCATCAAAAATCCTCCCAAAAAAATATTTTAAAAAATGATAAGCAACCCTTGACATGTGACCACATGGTAACATATGATAAAAATATCAAAGGTGATCTTTTAGTCACATGTTAGCACAAACAAATTGGTCTGTCAGCAAGTCAAAACGGAATAACACATAATTTAAAAGAAAGGTGATCAAATCCATGAGAATAACCTTAGTAGCAGGAAGTAACCGTAAAAATGCGAACAGTACCATCCTTTTGAAGCATAGCGAATCTATTTTAGCAAGCGAAGAAATTTCCGTTTCCTTTAAAGCTGTAATTTCAAGTTAAATACTCAAAAACACATTTTTTTAGGAAATACGTTACCTTTTGGTTACATTTATATAAATTTAAAGGAGATGTTTGTGATGAACACAATAGAACAAAAAAATTTGGAAGTAGTAACCGCATTTATTCAAGAGAAAGCAAATGAAATCACACTAAATGAGACAGATCAGTTTTTCTCCCCACAAATAACAGAAGCATTTACGAATCGACAATATGAGGTAGATGAAATTTTTGTCCAGAGAGAAAAAGCCATAGCAAGAATCATCATCACTGCTGAACATGTTAGGGCTTTCGCTGGGAACGCTCCTACAAAAAAATCAGTAAAAATTACCCAGTATCGTGAGTTCCAAGTAGTAAAAGGGAAGATTGTCAAGCATAAAGGTTGGTTTGATACAGGTACCCTTTTACCCCAGTTACAAGGTTAATGATAAAAAATAAAAAATTCAAAGGAGATGTTTTAGATGAATACAGTAGAACAGCAAAATGTGAAAGTTGTTAGCGAGTTTGTTGAGCAATTTTGGAACAAAAATGATTTTGATTGCCTCGATCAATTTCTATCGGAAAACTATCGAGAACTTGCATACCAATCCAAAGAAGGGCTGAAAAAGTTTGCTGCAACCATATTGAAATCCTTTCCTGATAAAGGCTATACCGTGGAAGAGATGATGACGAAAGACAATAAAGTACTCGTAAGAATGAAGGTAAAAGGCACGCATAAAGGGATATTCTTTGGAACTGCACCAACTGGCAATACGATTGATGTTACTCTCTATCGCCAATACCGGGTGGTCGATGGGAAAATTACGGAACATCGAGGTTGGATTGATATGGTTACGATGTGGAGTCAAATTCGAGGGAATTAAGTTGTTGACAATCTATATATTCTGAATTATAATGGAATTATTCTAAAAACGTGACCGCTCTCTACCCGAAAGGACACGATGAAGCGACAACGTTGAGCCCGGCATAACCGGGCACCCTAGAAACTTTGATTTGGTACCGCTGACCGCGACCGACCTCTTTGAGACGTGTCGGCCGCGGCCAGCGGGGACCATCCGGTGCAGCTCATATGCTGTACCCCGAGTATATAATGAAACACCATAAATCCCCCTTCTTTAGAAGGGGGATTATTTATTTACTTCCTATCATTTTCAGGGTTCTCACTTAAACAAAGAAGGCCATTTCATCCTATATTGCTGTTTCTCTTCTTGTGTCATATCTTTGTATTGATTCATCACGACAACTTGGTTTATCGTATCTGGATTTTTCCCGGTCTTATCATAGTAATAAGAGATGACAAGCAATTTTTTTCCACACTCATAAGTGGTATAAACTCCATCATCGCCCCTTGTTTCTTTGGAAGGTTCACCTAGCGTTTTTTTCACTTCTTTATAAGTGATGGGTTCATACCGTTTGTCATAGGAGACGATGTGGGTAACCAGACCATTGGATAAGAAAAACGCTATGTTTCGTTTGCTGTACGTAAATGCGTCTTCACTGGAGCTTTCTGGATCAGGCTGTCCCCATTTATTTTGGATATCTTGCCCTTTTACGCCTATCGCAAAGTCTTCACTGTTGATTGCTTTTCCCTGTGTAGCTAGCTGTTCCGTCTGCAAGATAGTACTTCTATGATCTTGTTCTGGGTCTACTTGTTTTGTAAGTGGAGCAGCATAGGTTAATGGTGCTAAACCCGTAATCGTCACTCCTACCGCGAAAGCAGCAGTAACTAAGACTTTCGTAAATTTTCGCATCATTACATCCCTTGTTGTTAGATTATTTTGTTTATTCCTTTATAATTTTATCATACAAACTGGATCATTGTCTATTTAATTGTAAATATAAGTGATTAATTAGAAAAATATGATAATATAATTCACTCTACTGGATTTACATCATGAATGAACAAAAAATCATGAACGGTCATCACCGTAAACACAGCTTTTACTTCTTTCGTATGGAAGTGTTTTTTATCATGGGACACAATCACATCTGATTTACCAATCCACGCACCGACAAAGATGATGACATCATCTGGGTCTTTAATCGGCGGCAATTGTTTTACAATCTGTTTGTATGCAGGATCATTAGGAGCAGGAGTGGGGATCAATTCATATTGAAGGTAACGAAGCATTCGACTCATTAAAGGTACCGCTTTTGGGAATCTTCTTGACAGTACTTCATCAATCTCATCTATAACAGCTGTAGACAGTAATAAAGTGTGATTTTTTTGTACTACTTCTAAAAAATAGCGCATTCTTTGGCTTTTAAATGCAAGCAAAGAGATAAAAATATTGGTATCAACGTAGACACGGAGTTTTTTATTCTTCTCCATAGCGTCTGTTCCTCCGAACGCTAGACAACTCATCCAATAGATCGCTCTCTTTTATTCCTATTTGCTTTGCTTCATGATTTATCTCATCTAAAACGGCAAATAAAGCCTCTATTCGTGCCCCCTTTTTGATAATAATTTCTCCATGTTCATTTTCCAGAAAATCGAGCACATCCCCCGGTTCAAGTTGGAGCTTATCGCAAATGGTTTCAGGTAAGGTGATCTGATTCTTGGCACTTAATCTCGCTTTGTCCATCTTTATCCCTCTTTTTATGTTTGATCACTTTAGATGTATGATCAAATCTTTATCCATAGTTCTAATCACACAAAAAACACCTTTTCGAATTGAAAAGGTGTTTCTATGGTAAAAGGAATAAGAAGGACAAAAATACATGCAAGTGACTAAGAGTTATCCTCTTAGTTGTTCCAAATCTGAGCGGTAAAAAATTTTTGTAACTCCATATGCGGTAGTCACTTCGGCTCCCATGGATTTTAAATATTGGACAATAGCTATACCAGCTTCCGTTTCAAAGGATTTCTTTAGATCTTCTTGTTTTATAAAAAGACCAATTTGATAGTAAATAGGACGATCTAGAAATTGTTTTTGGAGTTCATCAGGGGTATCTGAAAAGGGAGTTAGTTCAATTTTTTCTATGTATGGCATTTGATAGAGCCCTGGAAGAATCTCTTCCTGAATCTGCTTTTGAAACAATGATTTGTCAGCAGGTATATGAAACAATGCTTCCAATTTTATCATTTATAATCATCCTTTCCTACCTATTCTATTAGGAAGACGAGTTGATCACAAAGTCATTGTAGCGGGAAACTATCTCTGATTTACTAATTACTTCTGTATGTCCCCAAGCACATGTATATATGGGTTCACTATATGACGATAACTTTTCTTGAAGTTCCCGTCCAATTTCACTTTCATATAGGAAAAATTGAAATGACTTTTTGGTTTGAAAATACATTTCAATCTGCAAATCAAAAGGGGTTGGCGTGTCTCGTGTATATCCAAGAGGAATCCTGATTTTGGTTAGCTCCATTCTCTCTAACCCATCCACATTCACAATGGCTGGAATAAAATCATCATAATAAAAATGCTCAAATTCCTCTATGTTTTCAGTTTCTTTGAAGATAATCATTAGCTTGTACATGGCGACACCTCTTATTTACATTATTTTATCTTTAAAGATTAGATTACACTACATTTATATTCAAAAACATCTTTATACTAAGAATTTTTGTTAAAGGATAAAAGATGCTAATTTTCCGCACTTAATCTAGTAACTGTTTTTTTATATTGAATCTCTTAGCATCACAAAATGTTAGTGGTACCCTTAGATATAATATCTACAATTGGTAGATAAAGACTGTTTTTCGTTTACAGAAAGAAAATACCATGTATAATTGTAATAACAATGAAAATCAAGAGCGATCAGATGCATACATAAATAAATAATAAAGGAAAGGAAAATGAGACAAAGTGTCAACGGTAGAAGTAGAGAGAAAAGTGACAAAAATCGGCAACAGTCTAGGAATAACTTTACCAGCAGAAGTCTTAAAACATCTGAAAATAAAGCAAGGGGATAAAATTGTTTTTAACTTAGAGCAAGGGAAAGTTTCTTTCCAAAAAAATCATGGGGTAAATATGGAAGAATTTGAGGATATCGAATTTGAGGATATCAATCAAGAGTTTATAGAAGACATGAAAGAACTCTTTTATAACTATGAGGATACTCTCCGCAATTTAACGAAATTGCGCTAGAAATCTACTACTAAAGTAATGAAATGACTGATGAAATAACTAGAAGCCCATCTCACCAGTAACAAAAAACATGTTAAAAAGACTTCCAGTCATAAGATTGGAAGTCTTTGTTTCGATCATTAACGTTTGGAGAACTGAGGTGCACGACGTGCAGCTTTCAATCCATATTTTTTACGCTCTTTCATTCTTGGATCACGGGTCAGGAATCCAGCTTTTTTCAATGCTGGACGAAGCTCGTTATCCACTTCTAGAAGTGCACGAGAAATACCATGACGAATTGCTCCAGCTTGACCAGTATATCCACCGCCGTCAACATTAACCAATACATCGTAACGACCAGCTGTATCTGTTAATACCAATGGTTGACGAACGATTGCTTTTAGTGTTTCTAGATTGAAGTAATCATCAATGCTACGTCCGTTGATGACGATACGACCATCACCAGCTACAAGACGTACACGTGCTACGGATTCTTTACGGCGTCCGGTACCGCGATATTGTACTTGTGCCATTTACTTTTTCACTCCTTTTATTAGCCGCGTAGCTCATACGGGATCGGCTGTTGAGCCTGATGAGGATGTTCACTACCAGCGTATACTTTTAATTTTTTCAATTGGCTGCGACCAAGAGGTCCTTTAGGAAGCATTCCTTTAACAGCTAGTTCAATCATGCGTTCTGGACGGCTAGCACGCAGGTCCCCAGCGGTGATTGATTTCAATCCACCTGGGAATCCAGAGTGACGATAGTAACGTTTTTGTTCTAGCTTTTTACCAGTTAGGTTGATTTGAGAAGAGTTAATAACGATAACAAAATCTCCAGTATCAATATGAGGGGTGTAAGTTGGTTTGTGTTTTCCACGAAGCAAGGTAGCTACTTCAGTTGCTAAGCGACCGAGTGTTTTACCTGCTGCATCTACCACATACCACTTTTGATCCACGTCTTGTGGCTTAGCCATATAAGTGGTGCGCATTGTATTCACTCCTTGAATAAAGTAGGTTTCTATCCCTTGAAGCAAAGGGGTAGAAAATACATATCTATTTGGGAAATTCCTTTTTGCCGAACATGATTTTCCACGGGGCTAGCGGAAAATACCAAATATGATCATACCCCAATAAAGGGCCTAATGTCAATGGAATCACTAAAGTTAGTCATTTTTAGGATGTTAGAAAAAAATGCCTCCACTTGCTGCATTATTAGTGTTCATACACTCATTTAATAAAACAAAGATCTCCTTTATTATACGTAAAGAAAATCCTTTGTCTTAGGTTGATAACCCACTTCCAAAAGGTGCAGCCCCTCTGGTGGAAACGTAGAGCCTGCCGCTTGGCGATCACATGCGTTTATTATAGAGGGAATATCATGTGCATTAATCTTCCCTTTTCCCGCGTCATGAAGGGTACCAACGATAATTCTCACCATATTATAAAGAAAACCGCTTCCCGTTACTTCTACATAACGAAACCCATTTTCCTCCCAAACCATTAAATCATATATCGTACGTACTTTATCCTCTATTTCTGTTTTTGCTGAGCAAAAAGAAGTAAAATCATGCTCCCCAACTAGATGTTCAGCAGCTCGTTTCATCGTTTTCAGATCGATTTCAACAGGATAGTGATAAGCAAAACGCCTCATATGAAGCCTAGGAACTGCTTGTGTTTCAACTTGATAGCGATAGGTCTTCCAATGAGCACTTTTCCGGGCATGAAAGTCCAGCTCTACTTCTTCACTACTATTGATGATCAAATCCGCTGGCAGTGTGTGCCGAAGAATATATGGAAAACGCTTTGCAGGTATGGGTTTACTCGTGACAAAGTGACATACTTGCCCCAAAGCATGTACGCCTGCATCTGTTCTGCCTGAACCTTCAATAATGATGTTCTCTTTCAGTATCCTGCTGAGGGTCTCCTCTAAAACGCCTTGAATCGTGCGACGTCCCGGTTGACGTTGGAAACCGGAGAAATCAGTACCGTCATAAGCGATAATCATCTTTATTTTTCTCATGAGCGAAGCCATCCTATTAAGATTACTAACAGGAGAAAGATCACAATTAAACTATAATCTTTTCCTTTGTACTTCAACAATCGATATTTGGTTCGACCAACTCCTCCACGGTAAGCCCTCGCTTCCATTGCCATCGCGAGCTCTTCAGCTCTGCGAAAAGAGGAGAGAAACAATGGGATAAAAATAGGTATATAGGCTGTTACACGCTTAAAAATATTACCACTTTCCAAGTTCGCTCCCCGTGCAAGCTGCGCGTTCTTGATTTTTTCTGTTTCTTCCCACAGTGTAGGAATAAATCGTAGTGCAATAGACATCATTAATGCTAATTCATGAACAGGAATACGTATTTTTTTCAGTGGTTCTAGTAATTGCTCCAAAGCATCGGTTAAATCGAGTGAAGATGTAGTAAATGTTAATACAGACGCCATGACTACAAGGATAAGAAAACGAGAAGAGATAAAAGCAGCTTGTCGTACTCCCTCTTCATATACGGTAAATAGAGGTGTTGAAAGAAGTACTGCTCCTCCTTTCGTCATGATCAAATGTAAGATAGAGGTAAAAATAATAATAAATAAGACTGGTTTGGTAGATCCCAAGAAGAGACGTACTCGTATCTGTGATAAAAGGATACAGATGATGACAAATAAATAGAGTAAAAGATAAGAAGGTATATTATTTGCAAGAAAAATGAGAAAGAAAAACAGAAAAACAAAGAGGAGTTTTGCTCTTGGATCAAGTCGATGCAGGAAAGAGTCCCCTGGGATGTATTGCCCGATAACAATCCTACTCATTATTTCCTTCCTTCCTTCGAAGCTCTAAATGAGCAACAAGCTGGTCAAGTTCAAATAAAGAAGTAGGAATGGGCGGATGAATACGCTCATTCAGACGGTCAATTAGTTTGGTTAAGCTTGGAGGTTCCATACCAAGTCTATCCAGCCTTGATCGATCTGAAAACAACTCAACTGGTGAACCTTTAAAAACAGATTGTCCTTTCTCTAAGACAAGAACGCGATCTGCTAATCTCGCTACTTCATCCATTTGATGTGTAACCAAAATAATCGTTACTTGTTTTTGCCGATGTAAATGATGAATAAGATTCAATAGTTGCTCACTGCCTATTCTGTCTAAACCGGCTGTAGGTTCATCCAATATGAGGATAGATGGCTCCATAGCCAGAACACCTGCAAGTGCTGCTCTTCTCATCTGTCCACCACTTAAACTGAAGGGGGATTTCTCGAGTAACGATTCATCTAAGCCAACCAATTTAATAGCATGATAAACCCGATTTTTTATTTCTTCAGCAGGGATACCTTGATTTGTAGGTCCATAGGAAATATCTCTGTAAACAGTCTCTGCAAATAATTGGTGCTCTGGATATTGAAAAACAACGCCAATCTTAGAGCGATAAAGAATTTTTTTGGTGTTTGCAGTAACTTTATCCTCACCAACTGTAATACTCCCTTTAGAGGGACGCAATAAACCTGATAATAGCCCAATTAAAGTGGATTTCCCTGAACCTGTCTTCCCAATAATCGCCTGTATAATCCCATGCGGGATAGAGAAGGAGAGATTTGTCAGAGCCTCTTCTTCAAATGGTGTTCCCTTCTGATACACATACGATATGTCATTTACATGGATGTCCATAACTCACTCACCAATTGTTCTTCACTCTCAATCTTCTCTGAAAGTTTCCAACCTTTATTTCTTAATGCTTGGTGCAACAAAATACCAATTGGTACATCTAAGCCCCATTGGTCTAGTAGAGTCGCATTTGCATATAATTCTTTTCTGCTTTGATCCATCATTATTCGGCCTCGATGGATCACAATAAGCCGCTGTGCAAGAAATGCCTCAGTAGCCTGATGCGTGATATGAATAATAGTAATACCTGATTTATGCAATTCATCCATCAATCGAAGGATATGTTTTCTCCCATCTGGGTCCAACATCGATGTAGATTCATCGAATATGATAACATCTGGATGCATAGCCAAAATACCTGCAATAGCGAGACGTTGTTTTTGCCCGCCTGATAGATGATGCGGTTCTTTTTTTTCCAAACCTGATAGACCAACTTGCTGTAAAACAAGAGGAATGCGCAATTTCATTTCTTCTCGGTTTACTCCCAAGTTTTCAAGGCCAAAGGCAATATCATCAATAACCGAAGGTGCAACAATTTGGTTATCTGGATTTTGAAAAATCATGCCTACTCTACGTTTTAATTCCCAGCGGTCTTGATCCGTTGTAATCAGCTGCTCATTAATACGAAACTCTCCCTCGGTTGGAATAAATAACCCATTCAAGAGACAAGCTAAAGATGATTTCCCTGATCCATTGGAACCAATGATACTGATATATTCACCTTGTTTAAAGGTTAAACTCACATCTTGAACTGCCCAATGTTCACGGGATTCTGTTTGAGGATAATAATGAAACCATACATCTTTTAAGGTAATTTCCGTTCCCATAAAAACGCTCCTAATCAAGAAAAACAACCCACAAAAGCTTATCCGTTCATACTAGCAGATAAAGTTATGGCTTTTTATCCGATAAAGAAATCTTGTCGATGGATAAGCTTGTAGGCTTAATAGAGGCTTATTGCCGAATAGTTATAACTTTTTCTAACAAAAAAGGGTGGACCGGTCCGATCCTGCCCTCCCCTTTGTCAATTCTTTTTACTTTACAAGTTCAATAAAAACCATTGGTGCACCATCACCACGACGTGGTCCTAGTTTCAAGATACGAGTATACCCACCATTGCGCTCTTGGTAACGTGGTGCGATATCTTCAAACAATTTTTTAACTGCATCAACGTTTTTATGATGAGTTGCTTCTTCCCCTTCGTTCTCTGTGTAGGAACGATTGGTACGAACAAACTCTGCTGCTTGACGACGAGCGTGGAGATCGCCGCGTTTTCCAAGTGTAATCAGCTTGTCTGCGACAGAACGAAGTTCCTTAGCTTTTGCTTCAGTTGTTTCGATTCTTTCGTTTAGAATCAAGTCTGTCACGAGGTCACGAAGAAGTGCTTTTCTCGCACTACTATTACGTCCTAACTTGGAGTATGCCATATTTTTTCCCTCCCCCGCTACTTAGGATTAATCTTCTTCACGTAATCCAAGTCCGAGTTCCACTAGCTTTTCTTGCACTTCTTCTAGCGATTTACGTCCTAAGTTACGCACTTTCATCATATCTTCTTCGGATTTTTGAGTTAGCTCTTGTACGGTGTTGATGCCAGCACGTTTTAAGCAGTTATAAGAACGGACAGATAGATCAAGTTCTTCGATGGTCATTTCCATCACTTTCTCTTTCTTATCCTCTTCTTTTTCAACCATAATCTCTGCACCTTGTGCTTCTTCTGTCAAACCAACAAATAGCATAAGATGCTCGTTTAAGATCTTAGCACCAAGGCTGACTGCTTCATCTGGATGCAAACTACCATCAGACCAAACTTCCAACGTCAGTTTGTCATAGTTGGTAACTTGTCCAACACGTGTATTCTCAACTTGAAAGTTCACTCTGTCGATCGGTGTATAAATAGAATCAATAGGGATAACTCCGATTGGCATGTCTTCTGACTTATTGCGCTCAGCAGGAATATATCCACGACCACGATTCGCAGTCATACGAATATGTAAGTGTGCATCCCCTGCAAGCGTTGCAATGTGAAGACCTGGATTTAAGATTTCTACATCGCTATCCGCACGGATATCTCCAGCAAGAACAGCTCTTCCCCCAGAACCGCCCTCAATATCGATTTCTAAAACCTTTTCCTCATCGGAATGAATCTTCAGAGATAACTTTTTTAGATTTAATATAATCTCCGTTGTATCCTCTACCACACCCGCAATGGTGGAAAACTCGTGCAATACCCCATCGATATGCACAGATGTGACAGCAGCGCCGGGTAAAGAGGAGAGCAAGATACGGCGCAGCGAATTACCCAATGTTGTTCCGTATCCACGTTCTAGGGGTTCCACCACGAATCTTCCGTATCGATGATCGTCGCTCATTTTAACCGCATCGATCCTAGGTTTTTCAATTTCTATCATACGGCCCCTCCTTTTAGAACGTCGCGTTCCGGGCATTATTCGGTATTTAATAAATAAAATAGATCAGAACTTGTCTCATCCATTATACACAAATTACCGGTAAAATAAACCAACAGGCACGACTGACTATACACGACGACGCTTTGGCGGACGACAACCATTGTGTGGGATAGGAGTTACGTCTTTAATCAAACTCACTTCTAATCCCGCAGCTTGTAGTGATCGAATCGCTGCTTCACGTCCAGCTCCTGGCCCTTTAACCATTACTTCTACGCTTTTCATGCCACTTTCCATTGCTGTTTTTGCAGCTTGTTCGGCAGCCATTTGAGCAGCAAATGGTGTGCTTTTACGGCTTCCTTTGAAGCCCATGGTACCAGCGCTAGCCCAAGCGATGGAATTACCACGTGGATCAGCAATCGTGATGATCGTATTGTTAAAAGTGGAGCGAATGTGTACCACGCCAGATTCAACGTGTTTTTTTACACGACGTTTCACACGTTGGTTGGTTGTTTTACGTTTTACCACAAGTATCCCTCCTTACTTATTATTTTTTCTTATTCGCTACTGTACGACGTGGACCTTTACGTGTACGAGCATTGGTTTTGGTACTTTGACCACGAACAGGTAATCCTCTTCTATGGCGAATACCACGGTAAGATGCAATTTCCATCAAACGTTTGATGTTAAGTGCAACATCACGACGGAGGTCTCCTTCTACCACTACGCTTTTATCAATGTAAGTACGTAGTTTGGATACTTCCTCTTCTGTTAGATCACGTACACGAGTATCTGGATTAATACCTGTCGCAGCTAAAATTTCATTAGCTTTTGGACGACCAATACCATAGATGTAGGTGAGAGCGATCTCTACCCGCTTTTCACGAGGTAAGTCAATACTTGCTATCCGTGCCATCTATCTCTACACCTCCTAACCTTGCTTTTGTTTATGCCTTGGATTTTCACAAATTACCATGACTTTTCCATTGCGTCTGATTACCTTACATTTTTCGCAAATGGGTTTAACTGATGGTTGAACTTTCACTTCTCCAAACCTCCTATTTTAGAGGAATCAAAGCAGAAGCATTTTTAAAATAAAACTTCTAGTCTTTGGGCCTCTAACTTTAGACTATTTATACCGATAGGTAATACGCCCACGGGATAAGTCGTATGGAGAAAGTTGAACTGTCACTTTGTCTCCTGGCAAAATCCGAATGAAGTGCATGCGAATCTTACCAGATACATGAGCGAGCACTTCATGACCGTTCTCTAACTCCACTTTAAACATGGCGTTAGGTAGGGGTTCTTTTACAATACCCTCAACCTCAATCACATCTTCTTTGGCCAATAGAGTTACTCTGCCACGAAAACATAGCAAATAGCTGAGCCTTACCTCATTGCCTCGAATGAGAAAGTCTTTTTGACTTAAATGACTTTCAGATCACAACTAAGTTAACCTAATCGCGCACCTTAGTCAAGCTACAGCCATTTTTAACCTATTTTTTAATAGGTTATTCTCTATGTTTTGTTGCAGATTTCCCCCCCTTCAAATTCAGCTTTTTGTACTGATTTAGGGCAAACACCAATTTCGCATCATCTACAAATCCATTGGACTGTATCGCATCACTTACTTCATCTGCAATATATCTCGTCGGTTGTACATGACGTCTATTCTTACGCTTTGGCTTAGCAAATTTGCGTTCTCTCCCATTTGCTAACCAAACATAAGAATCATCTAAACGAACAACGACCGCATAATTGCCAGCTTCCCGTCCAGATAAGACCATTATTATCTGCCCTAAATGAATTCGACTTGCTGCCTCATGTAAGGCCTTCATTCGAAGTCACCTTCTGCTAGGGTAAGAATCTCATAGCCTTCATCTGTGATCAGGGTAGTATGCTCAAAATGAGCGCACCAAGAACCGTCATCGGTCACTACCGTCCATCCATCATCAAGGGTATGAACATATCGACTTCCCATATTCACCATCGGTTCAATCGCCAGTGTCATCCCACTCTTTATTCTTTGTCCACGTCCAGCAATACCATAGTTTGGAATAGTAGGTTGTTCGTGCAACTCTCTTCCAATTCCATGTCCAGCATACTCTTGAACGATAGAAAAACCAGCATCTTCCGCTACTGCTTGAATGCGGCTGCCCATATCGCCAAGGCGTATACCCGCTTTTAGTACTTTTAAACCGTCGAATAATGAGGCTTCCGTCACTGCTAGAAGACGTGCTACCTCAGGTGAAATTGTTCCAACTGGATATGTCCAAGCAGAATCGCCATGGAACCCTTCATAATACGCACCGATATCAATTGAAATAATATCTCCATCTTTTAGCTTTCTTGGACCCGGGATCCCATGCACCAGTTCTTCATTTACGGAAGTGCACACACTTCCTGAGAAGCCATTATACCCTTTAAAGGATGGTGTTGCTCCAAAACTACGAATAAACTGTTCTGCATGCTGATCTAATTCCATGGTCGTAACGCCGGGATGAATATATTTTTTCAACTCTTGATGCGTAAGGGCGACTAACCTACCTGCCTGGCGCATCTTTTCGATTTCATTCGCTGATTTTATGGTAATCATCTAGTCCTACTCCGAATTTTAGAGAAGATAGTCTCCGTTACTTGCTCTATCGGTTGTTCACCATCAACTCGTACTAACTTTTCTTTTTCCGTATAGTAACGAATCAAAAGTTCTGTTTGTTCCTGATTGATCTGTAGACGTTTTGCTACAGTTTCTTCTTGATCATCTTCTCGCTGGTAAAGAGAACCACCACAGCGATCGCAAACTCCATCTACTTTAGGTGGAGCAAACTGAAGGTGGAATGTAGTCCCACAATTGCTACAAATACGACGGCCAGTTAAACGATTAAGCAACTCTTGTTGTGATACTTCGATATAGATAACATAATCGATCTCTTTACCTAGATCAGAAAGTAACTCGTCGAGTGCTTCCGCCTGTGGAACTGTACGTGGAAATCCATCTAATAGAAAACCACTCTCACAATCATTTTTGCCTAACCGATCCCGGACGATACCAATCGTCACACGGTCAGGGACCAAAGCCCCTTGATCCATGTAAGATTTAGCTTCTACTCCAAGAGGTGTTTCTTCTTTTACAGCGGCACGAAACATGTCCCCAGTGGAGATATGAGGAATATGCAGTTTCTCAACAATAAGTGCTGCTTGTGTTCCTTTTCCTGCACCGGGTAATCCCATCAGTATGATATTCACATCTCATCCCTCCGGAAGGACGGCCACACGTATCAAGTTCGACCTATGGTCGCATGTGTATGTCAATTTCTTTGTCTTAGCTATTCATGAATCCTTTGTAATGGCGCTTGATTAGTTGGCTCTCAATCGTCTTCATCGTCTCAAGTGCTACCCCTACAACGATCAAAAGGGATGTACCACCAATCTGTACAGACTGTGGAAGACCTGAGAGAGAAATGATAAAGACTGGAAGAATAGCAACTGCTGCAAGGAAGAATGCCCCTGGAAGCGTAAGGCGATTCAATACTTTTGTGAGATAAGATTCTGTCGCTTTACCAGGACGGATACCAGGAACAAAACCACCATTTTTCTTCATCTGATCAGAAAGTTGCATTGGGTTAATCTGTACAAAAGTATAGAAGTACGTAAACCCAACAATGAGAAGCAGATAAAGAATCATACCGAGTGGAGCTTGTGTATAGTCAAAGTTGACACGAATCCAGTCCGCTACAGCATTACCCGCCCAGAAACTCGCAATAGTAGGTGGGAAAAGCAAGAGCGATAGTGCAAAGATCACAGGGATAACACCAGCTGCATTGATTTTAAATGGCAGGTGTGTCGACTGACCCCCATACATCTTACGACCAACAACTCTTTTGGTATATTGGACTGGGATTTTACGTACTCCCTGTTGGATGTAAATAACGCCCACGATGACAATCACAATTACAACAAGTAATCCGACAGTTTTTAATACACCAATGGCAATAGGTGCATTCTTGGTAAACAAGCTACTGTATACCTGACTGATATGATTAGGGATGCTAGCCATGATACCAGCGAAAATAAGAATAGAGATCCCGTTCCCAATCCCTTTTTCTGTAATTTGCTCCCCTAACCACATCAAGAAAGTTGTACCCGCAGTAAGTGTAAGAGAGATAAGTGCATAAGTCCAAACATTAGGGTTTTGTATAAATCCACTTCCTAGCAGACGATCAAATCCCAAGGACAAAGTAATGGATTGGATTAACGCCAAACCGATCGTAAAATAACGTGTAGCTTGTGTAATTTTACGTCTACCAGTCTCTCCTTCTTTTGCCCACCGAGCAAATGCAGGAATTACATCCATCGTGAGTAGCTGAACAATAATCGAAGCAGTAATGTAAGGCATAATTCCCATCGCAAAGATAGAGAAATTACGAAAAGCTCCACCAGAAAAAGCATTGATCAGACCGAATACTCCTTGACTTTTATCAGCAAGTTGCTGAAGCACAGCAGGATTAGTATTTGGAACTGGTATAAAACTACCAATCCGAAAAACTACCAGCATAATAAGAGTAAACAGTATTCGACGGCGAAGATCTTCTACCTTAAAAATGTTACCAAGGGTCGCAAACATGTTAGATTACCTCCGTTGCTCCGCCAGCGGCTCTGATTTTCTCAGCTGCAGTTTCAGAAAACTTATGAGCTTTAACAGTAAGTTTTACTTGAAGCTCACCATTTCCAAGAATCTTAATTCCAGACTTAGTATCTTTGACAACACCAAGTTCTGTGAGTAGCTCAGGAGTAACTTCTGTACCCTCAGCAAAACGATTCAAAGTATCAAGATTTACGATCGCATACTCTTTGCGATTCGGGCTAGTAAATCCACGTTTTGGCAAACGACGGTAGATTGGATTCTGACCACCTTCAAAACCAGGTCGAACTCCACCACCTGAGCGAGCGTTTTGACCTTTATGTCCACGACCAGAAGTTTTACCAGAACCAGAAGCCATTCCACGACCTACACGTCTTGACTCTTTGCGAGAACCAGGTGCTGGTTTTAGCTCGTTTAATTTCATGCTTTGCACCTCCTCTTGTATTAAGTCAATGCTATTACTCAGTTACTTCTTTTACATCTACAAGATGAACAACTTTATTTACCATACCTCGAATCGAAGCATTATCTGGCTTGACCACAGTTTGTTCACGTTTGGTTAGGCCTAATGTACGAAGGGTTACCCGAACGCGCTCCGACTGCCCAATCATACTCCGTCTGAGGGTAATCGCTAATTTGTTTGCCACGGTTATCCCTCCTTATCCGAGTAGCTCTTCAACAGTTTTGCCACGTAGTTTCGCTACTTGTTCGGCTTGTTTAAGACTTGAAAGTCCCTCTAGAGTTGCGCGTACCATGTTGATTGGATTGTTGGATCCGGTAGATTTCGTCAAGATATCACCAACACCTGCAACTGTTAGCACATCACGAACAGGACCTCCAGCGATAACACCAGTACCTTGGCTAGCTGGTTTCAAAAGAACTTTTCCTGCTCCAAAACGTCCTACGATATCGTGAGGAATCGTATTTCCGGTTAGAGGAACAGTGATGAGGTTTTTCTTCGCTGCTTCTACACCTTTTTTGATAGCTTCTGGTACTTCAGCCGCTTTACCGATACCGGCACCAACACGACCTTTTCCATCACCAACAACAACAAGTGCACTGAAGCTGAAACGACGTCCACCTTTTACTACTTTTGCTACACGGTTGATGTTAACAAGTTTTTCTGTGAACTCGGACTGCGCAGCATCACGTTTATTACCTTTGTTTTGTCTCATTAGAAGTCAAGACCTCCTTCCCTTGCCCCATCCGCTAACGCTTGTACACGACCATGATAGAGGTATCCTCCACGATCAAATACAACTTTGTTGTATCCTTTTTCGACAGCACGTTTGGCAATTAACTCGCCGACACTTTTTGCTGCATCAACGGTCCCACCACCTGCACCTTGGTACTCTTTATCCATCGTAGAAGCGGAAACAAGGGTTACTCCTGCTTCATCATCAATAAGTTGTGCGTAGATGTTCTTGGATGAACGGAATACATTGAGGCGAGGACGAAGAGCCGTGCCAAAAAGTTTTTTCCGAACCCGAAGGTGACGCTTTTTCCGATTTTGATTGCGATCTGCTTTTTGAATCACGGTCTGGTTCACTCCCTTCTGAATTAAAAATTCTATTTACCAGTTTTACCTTCTTTACGACGAATTCGTTCTGTAGAGTATTTAATCCCTTTTCCTTTGTAAGGTTCAGGCTCACGTACGGAACGAATGTTAGCAGCCATAGCACCGACTTTTTCTTTGTCGATACCTTTGACGATTACTTGTGTTTGAGTAGGAACATCAAGTTCGATACCATCAGTTGGAGTAATCTCAACTGGGTGAGAATATCCAACGTTTAATACAATATTGGTTCCTTTTTTCGATGCACGGTACCCAACACCTACTAGGTCAAGGGTTTTAGAGAAACCAGTAGATACACCTTCCACCATGTTGGAGATGATGCTACGAGTTGTTCCGTGCAGTGCCCGATGTGTACGATGATCGCTAGGACGCTCAACCAACAACTCATTTGCTGAGATATTGATCTTCATTTCTGCGTGCAGATTGCGAGTCAAAGTACCTTTGGGTCCTTTTACTGTCAACTGATTGCCTTCTAAGTTTACTTCGACACCAGCAGGAACAGTAATTGGTTTTTTCCCGATACGAGACATGTTTGGTTCACCTCCATCATTACCAGATGTATGCTAGCACTTCTCCACCAACGCGTTGTTGACGTGCTTCTTTGTCAGTTACGATTCCTTTATTTGTTGATAGGATCGCAATTCCAAGTCCACGTAGTACGCGAGGTACTTCATTAGATTTGGCATATACACGAAGTCCAGGTTTACTGATTCTTTTTAGACCAGTGATTACCTTTTCGTTGTTTGTACCGTACTTTAAGAAAATACGAAGGATGCCTTGCTTATTATCCTCGATGTATTCAGCATCGCGAATAAATCCTTCTTGCTTTAATATTTCTGCGATCTCACGTTTTACACGAGAAGCAGGTAGTTCAACACTTTCATGGCGAACCATGTTTGCGTTACGAATTCTAGTCAGCATATCCGCAATGGGATCTGTCATCACCATGTGTGAGCCCTCCTTTCAGAAGCATTACCAGCTTGCTTTTTTTACGCCGGGAATCTGCCCTTTGTAGGCCAATTCACGGAAACAGATACGACATAGTCGAAATTTGCGTAATACAGAGTGAGGACGTCCACAACGTTCGCAACGAGTGTACCCTTGCACCTCAAACTTAGGTTTGCGCTGTGATTTGACGATCATCGATTTTCTGGCCAACGGATTCCCTCCTTTGCCTTATTATTTGCGAAATGGCATCCCCATTTCAGAAAGTAGTGTAAATGCTTCTTCATCAGTATTAGCAGTAGTTACGATAACTACGTCCATACCACGCACCTTATCTACCTTGTCGTACGAGATTTCTGGGAAAATCAATTGTTCTTTAACTCCTAAGGTATAGTTTCCACGTCCATCAAAAGATTTAGGGGAAATACCACGGAAGTCACGGACACGAGGTAGCGAAATGTTGATCAATTTGTCTAAGAAATCGTACATACGCTTACCACGTAGGGTAACCTTTACTCCAATTGGCATTCCTTCACGAAGTTTAAAACTTGCGATTGATTTTTTTGCTCGAGTAATTACTGGTTTTTGACCAGCAATAACGGTCATGTCTTCTACTGCATTGTCCAACACTTTGGAGTTTTGAACAGCTTCACCAACACCCATGTTCAAAACAATCTTCTCCACTTTTGGAACTTGCATTACAGACTTGTACTCAAACTTATTCATCAAAGAAGGAACAATTTCATTTGTATATGTTTCTTTTAACCGTGCAGTCAAGGAATGTACCTCCCTTCCTCATACTATTTATCCAGGATTTCGCCTGACTTTTTCGCAAACCGTACTTTCTTCTGTTCACCGTTTTTACCTTCGATAAACTTATAGCCAATACGGGTTGGTTGTTTTGTTTTTGGATCTTCAATCATCAAGTTGGATACATCGATTGGCGCTTCTTTTTCGATGATTCCACCTTGAGGATTTGCTTGTGTTGGACGGGAGTGTTTCTTCACCATGTTGACTCCCTCAACGAGTGCTCTGCCTTCTTTAGGAAGCATTTTGATGACACGGCCTTTCGTGTACACCTTTTTGCCATCTTGGAAGTATGGAGCTTCTTTCCCACGCATCACGATAACCGTATCACCAGTTTTGATGTGAAGTTTATTGGGGCGTTTTTCGCTTTTCACTCACGCGCACCTCCTTATCTCTCACGATCTGTCCTTAAAGCACTTCTGGTGCTAAGGAGATAATCTTCATAAAGTCGCGATCACGTAGCTCACGGGCAACTGGTCCAAAGATACGGGTACCACGTGGGCTTTTGTCATCCTTAATCACGACTGCTGCATTTTCATCGAAACGAATATAGGAGCCATCAGGACGACGGTTTGGACGAACAGTACGAACTACTACGCACCTGACTACATCGCCTTTCTTAACAACGCCTCCGGGTGTAGCTTGTTTCACCGAAGCAACGATGATATCACCGATACCAGCAGTAGACTTCTTCGATCCACCTAACACACGAATGCACATGATTTCTTTCGCACCGGAGTTATCTGCAACTCGAAGACGTGTCTGTTGTTGAATCATCGGTCTTTCCTCCTTCCTTAAGAGAACTCCTTAGATGATGACAGCCTCTTCTACAATCTCTACGAGACGCCAATTCTTATCTTTCGATAATGGGCGAGTCTCCATGATTCTTACGATGTCACCTGTTTTGGCTTGGTTGTTCTCATCATGGGCTTTAAACTTTTTGGTATGTTTTACGCGTTTGCCGTACAGACGATCCTTTTTATAGGTTTCTACTGCAACTACGACTGTTTTATCCATTTTGTCGCTGACCACTTTACCGACACGCACTTTCCGACGTGTTGTACGTTGTTCGCTCAACCCCGATTCCTCCTTTCGCTATCCAGTTCACGCTGGCGAAGGACCGTTTTACAACGAGCAATGTCTTTGCGTACTTGACCCAAGCGGTTTGGGTTTTCCAATTGCCCTGTTGCAGATTGAAAACGTAGGTTAAACAATTCTTCTTTGTACTGCGTCAGTTTTTGTTCGAGCTCAGTGGTGGTCAACTCGATTAGCTCTGCTGCTTTCATTCGTTACCACCTGCTTCACGTTTTACAAATTTTGTTTTGATTGGAAGTTTGTGAGCTGCTAGACGCATTGCTTCACGAGCAACTTCCTCTGGTACTCCCGCCAATTCAAACATGATTTTACCAGGTTTTACAACAGCTACCCATTTTTCAGGGGAACCTTTACCGCTACCCATACGAACCTCAAGAGGTTTTTGAGTAATTGGCTTATCTGGGAAAATCTTAATCCATACTTTCCCACCACGTTTGATATAACGAGTCATCGCAATACGCGCTGCTTCAATTTGACGGTTGGTAATCCAAGATGGTTCCAATGCTTTTAGGCCGTATTCACCAAAAGCAACTTCTGTTCCGCCTTTCGCCTTCCCACGCATTTTTCCACGGTGAGGACGACGAAACTTGACCTTTTTTGGCATTAGCATGCGTTACTCGCCTCCTTCGACTGCTCCTTTTTTCCCTTTGGTAGGCAGTACTTCACCACGGTAAATCCATACTTTTACTCCGATACGACCATAAGTGGTATGTGCTTCTGCAAAGCCATAATCGATATCAGCACGTAAAGTATGTAGTGGAACGGTACCTTCGCTATATCCCTCACTACGAGCGATATCAGCACCACCAAGACGACCACTTACTAGTGTGCGAACCCCTTTTGCACCGGAACGAAGAGTACGTCCGATTGCTTGTTTCATAGCTCGACGGAAAGAAACACGACGCTCTAATTGACTTGCAATGTTTTCAGCTACAAGATAAGCATCCAACTCAGGGCTTTTGATTTCATTGATATTGATGTGAACTTTTTTACCAGTCATTTTGGTAAGTTGGTTACGAAGTTTTTCTACTTCGGTACCGCCTTTCCCAATAACCATTCCAGGTTTCGCTGTATAGATGGATACGTTTAGACGGTTTGCTGCACGTTCGATCTCTACTTTAGAAACTGAGGAATCTTTCAATTGTGTTTTGATGTGATCGCGAACACGGATGTCTTCATGAAGTAGTGTAGCGTAATCTTTGCCGCCGTACCACTTGGATTCCCAATCACGAATAATACCGACTCTCAATCCCACTGGGCTAACTTTTTGACCCAAAGTTCTTCCCTCCTTATTGAAAAATTATTTTTCAGATACTACCACTGTGATGTGGCTAGTACGTTTGTTGATGCGGCTTGCGCGTCCTTGTGCACGTGGGATGAATCGTTTCAATGTCGGTCCTTCATCCACATAAGCTTCTTTTACAACTAAGTTACCTTGATTTAAGTTAAAGTTATGCTCAGCATTTGCTACAGCAGAACTCAGTACTTTCTCGATAACTGGAGATGCAGCACGAGGTGTGAATTTTAGAATCGCCGCTGCTTCATCAATCGATTTACCACGAATCAAATCGATAACCAGACGAACTTTACGAGGAGCGATTCTTATGTTTTTAGCAACTGCAAATGGCGGGAAAACGAATTTCGTTGTACCACCTTTGGTAGAAGTGATGATCAAACCTAGTTCTGCAACATCTTTTGCTACGGCTTCCTCAGTTGCCTTGATGCCTGCATCTTGTAGACGCTCAGTCAACTCAGCAACGCTTGCGATGTCATGTTCTTTAATCAACTTTCTAATCTTGCGTTGGCGTACGACGTTCATGTTTACCCTCCTTTCTTTACATAAGAATAATTAGCGCTTGCGAGTTTTCTTATCGTCCCCAGCGTGTCCCTTATACGTACGGGTAGGAACAAATTCGCCGAGTTTGTGACCTACCATATCTTCGCTTACATATACAGGCACATGTTTACGTCCATCGTGAACAGCAAATGTGTGACCGACAAAATCAGGGAAGATGGTAGAGCGACGAGACCATGTTTTCACGATCTTCTTTTCGTTTTTCTCGTTCAAAACCTCTACTTTTTTCAGTAGATGAGCATCTGCAAAAGGCCCTTTTTTCAGGCTACGACCCATGCGATACGCCTCCTCTCATACCATAATCATCCAACATATCGCTCCCACGAAAGGTCCCTTCCGCGGGATAGGAAGAGGTTATTATTTTTTCTTGCGACGACGAACGATAAATTTGTCCGAAGCCTTGTTTTTCTTACGAGTTTTGTAGCCAAGAGTTGGTTTACCCCAAGGAGTCACAGGAGACTTACGTCCGATAGGAGCACGACCTTCCCCACCACCGTGTGGGTGGTCATTAGGGTTCATAACAGAACCACGAACAGTTGGGCGAATACCTTTCCAACGGCTACGTCCTGCTTTACCTACTGTGATCAATTCATGATCGAGGTTACCAACTTGACCGATGGTAGCACGACAGTCTGCAAGGATCATACGTGTTTCACCAGAAGCCAAACGAATGATAACATATTTTCCTTCTTCGCCTTTGTGTGCACCTTTACCCAACAACTGAGCAGAAGTACCAGCAGCACGCACTAACTGTCCGCCACGACCTGGTTTCAACTCGATGTTGTGAATCTCTGTACCAACTGGAATATTGCGTAGTGGCAATGCATTACCCACTTTGATGTCGGATTCAGGGCCAGACATGATTTCAGTACCAACTTTTAAACCTTTTGGTGCTAATACATAGCGTTTTTCACCATCAGCATAATGAATGAGTGCAATATTAGCAGAGCGGTTTGGATCATACTCGATCGTAGCTACTTTGCCTGGGATACCATCTTTGTTCCGTTTGAAATCAATGATACGGTATTTACGTTTATGTCCGCCACCTTGGTGACGCATCGTTAAACGACCTTGGTTGTTACGACCAGCTTTTCTCACTAAAGAAGTAGTAAGAGATTTCTCTGGTGTAGAAGTGGTAATCTCTTCAAAGGTAGAACCGGTCATATGACGACGTGAAGGTGTAGTTGGTTTATACTTTTTAATACCCATTTGCTATTTCCCTCCTTTACCCTTTGGATTTCTAGCTCTCAAATATTTCGATTTGCTTGCTGCCTTCAGCAAGTTTTACAATTGCTTTTTTCCATTCTGGTGTCCGACCGGAGTAACGACCATAGCGCTTTGTTTTGCCTGGTACACGCATTGTGTTTACACGGTCCACTTTCACATCAAAAATGGCTTCTAATGCCTGACGTATTTGAAATTTATTCGCACGAATGTCAACTTCAAATACGTATTTTCCTTCTTCCATCATGGCAGTCGATGCTTCTGTTACGATGGGTCGACGGATAATGTCACGTGGGTCCTTCACTGGCCAAACACCTCCTCTACACGACTTACTGCGTCAGTAGTAATGATCAACTTGTCATGTGCTAACACGTCTAATACATTTACTCCTTCAGCAGCAATCAATTTCACACCTGGGATATTGCGAACAGCACGAACTGCACCGTCTTCCAAATTATTGGTTACAACTAATGCTTTCTTTTCAGCGCCCAAGTTTTTCAAAACTTGAACCATTTCTTTTGTTTTTGGAGCAGATAGTGTTAATGCATCCAAAACAACTACGTCTTGATCTTCTACTTTAGTAGATAGAGCAGACTTGATTGCAAGACGACGAACTTTTTTAGGAAGCTTGTAAGCATAGCTACGAGGGGTAGGTCCAAAAACAGTACCACCACCAACCCAAATAGGGGAACGTGAGCTACCTGCACGAGCACGTCCTGTTCCTTTTTGTTTCCATGGCTTTTTACCACCACCGCGAACTTCGGAACGATTCTTTACATCGTGAGTTCCACTGCGCAAGGATGCTTGTTGCATCACTACTGCATCATGAAGTACAGCTTTGTTTGGGGTAATCCCAAATACTGCGTCAGCCAATTCTAATTCGCCAACTTGGGAACCCGTTACATCAACAACTGATACCTTTGGCATGATTGATCCTCCTTTCTGATGTTATTTAACGCCTTTTGCTGTGGAACGAATTACTACATAACTGTTCCGAGGTCCAGGTACGTTTCCTTTAATAAGCAGCAAATTCTTTTCAGAATCCACACGAACCACTTGCAGGTTTTGTGTTGTAATACGCTCTCCACCCATACGACCTGGTAAGGTTTGTCCTTTGAAAACACGGTTTGGAGCAATAGCACCTAAAGAACCGGGTCCACGATGATAGTGGGAACCGTGACTCATAGGTCCGCGGCTTTGGTTGTGACGCTTGATCGCCCCTGCAAAACCTTTACCTTTTGAAGTACCTGTCACGTCAACAAGCTCTCCTTCAGCAAAGAGATCTGCTTTGACAACAGTACCTAGTTCGTATTCTTCTGGGTTCATCCCGCGGATTTCTTTGATAAAGCTCTGTGCTTTCGCATTTGCTTTCTTCGCATGTCCAAGTTCGGGTTTGTTGGAACGGTGTTCCTTTTTTTCTTTAAACCCTAGTTGGATCGCTTCGTATCCGTCGGTTGTTTCATCTTTCCTTTGAAGAACAACACATGGTCCAGCTTCAACAACTGTTACTGTTACTGCTGTTCCATCTTCACGAAACAATTGGGTCATCCCAATCTTTTTCCCTAGAATTCCTTTCAATTGTTACACCTCCTGCCATTTTGAAATGGATAAATTATAGTTTGATTTCAATGTCGACGCCGGATGGCAGGTCGAGTCTCATTAGCGCATCAACTGTTTGTTGAGTAGGATTCACAATATCAATCAAACGCTTATGCGTACGCATTTCAAACTGTTCGCGTGAATCTTTATATTTATGAACCGCCCGTAAAATGGTATAAACTGCTTTTTCCGTAGGTAGTGGAATCGGACCTGATACACTTGCTCCCGTACGTTTTGCAGTGTCGACAATCTTCACTGCCGATTGATCCAAAACACGGTGGTCATACGCCTTCAACCGAATGCGAATCTTTTGTTTTGCCATCTTTAACCCTCCTTCGCTCATTTTGATAAATGAACTTCTCCGCGAAAATTTTCCGCCCGACCATGGCAAAGGGGCCGGGTGTGTCGGCAACCTTCCGCATCATCGCTGTTCACAGTACAACACCCGCTATTATATAGAAAAAGCAAATGGGATGCAAGAAAAAAAATAGCTTTCCTACTATTGGATAATATTTGCTAGTAGAAACCTCTTTTGTTGATGCACCAAAAGTTCACTTATTCATCGGTATTTTGAAAAGCCTAATAAGTAAAACATCCCATTCATGCAAATTTTTCTGTTGTCCTTTACACTAAACATTATTTACTTTCTAAGTACCTTATACAGGTAATATTTCCATATAACTCCAAAATTCTAGAAATCTCTGATTCTACATCCACTATGGCAATATCTGATTTATTTGACTAATTTTCTTGGAAAGTATATTCTAACTTTAGCAAAATAAAGTATCACAAAGGAGCTCCTATGCCAGCCGAAAAGAGACTAAATGAATGTGTGGTTACGTATAAAGACCAAGACACAAATGCCTTATATGTTATTCTCGATAATGGTGGCGTTTTCGAAGAACAAGCGGAAAACGTCTATAAAGCTACGACGGGACGTCTCTATGTACACTGTGTAAAATCAGATTTTAAACTATATCCAACTGATGATGAACCTGTTTTGGTACAGGTTATCAACGACTAAAATATATAAGTGATACGGGGCATTGATTAATCATGCCTCTTTTTTTATCATAGGAGATCACCTCATGAAAAGGATTGGAGCCATATTCGGACTCTGGGATCTGTATCCTGCATTTCAAGGTTATCCGTTCTATTTTTATTTCACGAAGGCCTACTAATATGCTGATTCTTCTAGTATGAAGGATGTGATGATAAGAAAAAAGCCATGATTCGTTTCATCATAGTCTGAAACTACGGCCACCTGTTTTCACAAAAATTCCTTCATTAACCTCACTTTAAGATCTTCAATCAACAACAATATATGATGTATTCCTCCCTTTACCAATCGAACGAATAGCACCTTTTTCCACAAGTCCTTTTAAAATTTTCACCGACAAACGTGGACAAGTGACACTGCCTAAATCGATTTTAGAGTTATTCCATCTGAATGAAGGAGATATATTGGAATTATCTGTCAATGAAAATGGAGAAATAACGATTACCCAATGATTCAAATTCCTGCTGATCAACAATGGTTTTGGACAAAAAAATGGCAAACAATGGAGAGAGAAGCTGACGAAGACATTCAAGCAGGGCGCATGAAATCGTTTAAAAATATCCATGATCTGATTAATGACTTGGAAAGTGATGAGGATTAGATTCGATGATTTTTGAACGAACGACTCGCTTCAAAAGAAGCTATAAAAAGTTAGATAAACAAACACAAAAAATCTTGAATCAAGCACTAATCATGTTAGCTGAAGATTTCACGCATCCGTCTCTACGGGTAAAAAAAATGAGAGGTTATCATCGCCCTAATGTCCGGGAAGCAAGTGCCAACATGGACTTGCGAATCACATTTGAAATCGAAAAACCTAATAAGCTCATTTTACACAACTGTGGCCATTACGATGAAACATTAAATCATCCATAGCTAGTCTTACCCTAGAAACCATTCATTCTCATCTATCGAAAAATTGTTAATGTAAATGAAGAATGTGTGGTCACTTATAAAGACTATTCTCGACAATAGTGGCGTTTTTGAAAAACAAGCGGAGAACATCCTAATAAAGATATGGGACACCTCTATGTAAATTTTGTATTTTAAACTATATCCAACAGATGAGAAGGCTAGAATGTTCGTCAAATCCTTTCATCTAGGACTACTATCATTAATCATATATAAACAAAAAAGCTGTCCTCCCACCCTAATAGGAGAACAGCTTTTCTAGTGTAATACATTCTATCTATTTTTCAATTACAGTAACTGCACCAGCACCAACGGTACGTCCACCTTCACGGATGGTGAAACGAGTTCCGTCTTCGATAGCGATAGGAGCAATCAATTCAACTTCCATCTCTACGTTATCTCCAGGCATACACATTTCGGTACCTTCTGGAAGTTGGATAACACCAGTTACGTCCGTTGTACGGAAGTAGAACTGAGGACGGTAGCTAGAGAAGAAAGGAGTATGACGTCCACCTTCTTCTTTGGAAAGAACATAAACTTGAGCTTTGAATTTGGTGTGAGGTTTCACACTACCTGGTTTTGCAAGAACTTGACCACGTTGGATATCTTTACGTTCTACCCCACGAAGTAGAGCTCCGATGTTGTCACCAGCTTGAGCGGAATCAAGAAGACGACGGAACATTTCTACACCAGTTACAACAGTTTTACGAGTATCGGTGATACCGATGACTTCTACTTCTTCCCCAACTTTTACAGCACCGCTCTCTACACGACCAGTAGCAACAGTACCACGACCAGTAATGGTGAATACATCCTCAACTGGCATCAAGAAAGGTTTGTCAGTGTCACGAATTGGTTCTGGAACATAAGCGTCAACAGCAGCCATCAATTCAAGAATTTTGTCAGCCCATTCTCCACTAGCTGGGTTTTCAAGAGCTTTCAAAGCAGAACCTGCGATTACTGGGATGTCATCGCCAGGGAATTCGTATTCATCAAGAAGTTCACGAACTTCCATTTCTACCAATTCCAATAGTTCTTCGTCGTCAACCATGTCTACTTTGTTCAAGAAAACAACGATGTGAGAAACACCAACTTGGCGAGATAGCAAGATGTGCTCACGAGTTTGTGGCATAGGACCATCAGCAGCAGATACTACCAAGATAGCTCCGTCCATTTGCGCAGCACCGGTGATCATGTTTTTCACATAGTCAGCATGTCCTGGGCAGTCAACGTGTGCATAGTGGCGGTTGTCTGTTTCATACTCTACGTGTGCAGTAGAGATGGTGATACCACGCTCTTTTTCTTCAGGAGCTTTATCGATTTGATCATAAGCAGTAGCAGTAGCGCCACCTTTTTGAGCAAGAACAGTTGTGATTGCAGCGGTAAGAGTTGTTTTACCATGGTCAACGTGACCGATTGTACCAACGTTAACGTGTGGTTTTGTACGTTCGAACTTGGCTTTTGCCATTTTAGGAATCCTCCTTCAAAGTAAGAAGAGTAATTTTTTATTTTTGGTACATTGATTTATAGGAAGCTAGAAGAGTGTGCTCTGCTAGATTCTCTTAAATTTATACAGTAGTAGCTTTTTTGATAATCTCTTCAGCTACACTTTTTGGAACTTCTTCAAAGTGGTCGAACTGCATGGAGAATACTCCGCGACCTTGGGTACGGGAACGTAGGTTAGTAGCATACCCAAACATTTCAGCGAGGGGAACCATTGCACGAACAACTTGTGCCCCACTGCGAGCTTCCATACCTTCTACACGGCCACGACGGGAGCTAGCATCACCCATCACATCACCCATGTATTCTTCAGGTACAGTTACTTCAACTCTCATGATTGGCTCTAAGATTACTGGATTACATTTAGCTTTTGCAGCTTTCAAAGACATGGAACCAGCAATTTTAAATGCCATCTCAGAGGAGTCAACATCGTGGTAAGAACCATCAACTAGTGTAGCACGCACGTCTACCAATTGGTATCCGGCGAGAACTCCGTTGAGCATGGATTCCTCAATACCTTTTTGTACAGCTGGGATGTATTCTTTTGGAACAACCCCACCCACGATTTTATTGACGAATTCAAATCCAGCACCTTCTGGTAATGGCTCATACTCAATCCAAACGTGACCGAATTGACCTTTACCACCAGACTGACGAATGAACTTACCTTCTACTCTAGCAGAAGAACGGAATGTTTCTTTGAAAGCTACTTGTGGTGCACCCACATTTGCTTCAACTCGAAACTCTTCTTTCAAACGGTCAACGATAATCTCAAGATGAAGCTCACCCATACCAGCGATAATCGTTTGACCTGTATCCTCATCTGTATGCGTACGGAAGGTAGGATCTTCTTCAGCCAATTTTGCTAGTGCTACACCCATTTTATCTTGGTCTGCTTTTGTTTTTGGTTCAATCGCAACTTCGATAACTGGCTCTGGGAAGGTCATAGATTCAAGAATGATTTCATTCTTTTCATCAGAAAGGGTATCCCCAGTAGTAGTAACTTTTAGTCCAACTGCTGCAGCAATATCTCCTGCAAATACTGTTCCAATTTCTTCACGGGTATTAGCATGCATCTGTAAGATACGTCCAACACGTTCCCGTTTTCCTTTGGTTGTGTTTTGCACATAAGAACCAGAATCAAGGGAACCAGAGTATACACGGAAGAAAGTCAATTTCCCAACAAATGGATCTGTAGCAATTTTGAATGCAAGAGCAGAGAAAGGCTCTTCGTCACTGGAGTGACGTACTGCCTCAGTACCATCTGGAAGTTCCCCTTGGATAGCTGGAACATCAAGTGGAGATGGTAGGTAAGCTACTACTGCATCAAGTAGTGGTTGTACCCCTTTGTTTTTGTAAGAAGAACCACATAGAACTGGAGTAATCTGTACTTCACAAGTTCCTTTACGAAGTGCAGCATTAATCTCTTCTACGGTCAATTCTTCCCCTTCTAGGTACTTCTCCATCAAATCATCATCGAGTTCAGCAACAGCATCGAGTAAGTTGGAACGATACTCTTCTGCTAGTTCTTTGTACTCTTCTGGGATTTCTCTTGCTTCTGAAGTTGTCCCTAGATCATCGGTGTAGATGATAGCTTTCATGTTGATCAAATCGATCATGCCTAGAAAAGTATCTTCTGCTCCAATTGGTAATTGAATTGGCACAGCATTCGCGGATAGACGATCCTTCATTTGTTCCACAGAACCAAGGAAGTCTGCACCAATGATGTCCATTTTGTTGATATATGCGATCCGCGGTACATTGTAACGATCCGCTTGACGCCAAACTGTTTCTGATTGAGGTTCTACTCCGCCTTTTGCGTCAAAAACCCCAACTGCTCCGTCTAATACACGAAGGGAACGCTCTACCTCTACGGTAAAATCAACGTGCCCCGGAGTGTCAATAATGTTAATCCGATGTCCTTTCCACTGTGCAGTTGTCGCAGCGGAAGTAATCGTGATTCCACGTTCTTGTTCTTGTTTCATCCAGTCCATGGTAGCTGCACCTTCGTGCACCTCACCAATCTTATGAACACGACCAGTATAAAACAATACACGCTCGGTAGTGGTTGTTTTACCCGCATCGATGTGAGCCATGATGCCGATATTTCGTGTATTTTTCAAGGAGAATTCACGTGCCATGAGAAACTTCTCCCTTCATATAACCTCAGTAGTTGATCTTTCCTAGCGCATAGCTTGGAAAGGAAATTACCAGCGATAGTGAGCAAACGCACGGTTTGCTTCTGCCATCCGGTGTGTATCTTCTTTCTTCTTGACAGCTGAACCACCGTTATTAGCAGCATCAAGGATTTCGTTAGCAAGACGTTCTTGCATACTCTTCTCATTGCGAAGACGTGCATAAGATACTAACCAACGAAGTCCTAGACTTGTACGACGCTCAGGTTTAACCTCGATTGGTACTTGGTAGTTAGCACCACCAACACGGCGTGCCTTAACTTCCAATACAGGCATGACGTTTTTCAAAGCTTGTTCGAATACTTCCATTGGGTCATTTCCAGAACGATCTTTGATCAACTCAAACGCATCATATAGAATACGTTGTGCCTTCCCCTTTTCTCCATCGTACATAAGACGATTGATTAGACGGGTTACGAGTTTGCTGTTGTAAATTGGATCTGGTAATGCATCACGACGTTCTACAGGACCTTTACGTGGCATTGGATTCCCCTCCTTTTCTCTATGGATGTACTTTTAACGAATTATTTTTTCTTCGCACGTTTTGTACCATATTTGGAACGACCTTGTCCACGGTTTTGTACACCTGCGGTATCCAATGCACCACGAACGATATGATAACGTACACCAGGTAGGTCTTTTACACGTCCGCCACGGACTAATACTACGGAGTGTTCTTGCAGGTTGTGACCTATTCCAGGAATATAAGCAGTTACCTCAATACCATTGCTCAAACGAACACGAGCATATTTACGTAATGCAGAGTTAGGTTTTTTAGGTGTCATCGTTCCTACACGAGTACAAACTCCACGCTTTTGAGGTGAACTTTGTGGGGTGCTCTCCTTGCGGAAACTGTTAAAGCTCAATTGCAATGCAGGAGATTTGGACTTTACGATCTTATTTTTACGTCCTTTGCGTACTAACTGATTAATTGTTGGCATCTCTTTCCACCCCCTCGATTTGAATTTAATTTAAAACAACAGATCCAGGTGGATCGTAATTTGCGAAAAAAATAGAGTAACCATTAGAAACATATATCGTATATAGTCGACATCTACACGATAAAAGCTCTAAAGTCATCTTCTAGTCTTTCAAAATGGCTACCGCAGCTGTACCTACTTGAATCCCACTAGCTTTACCTAACTCCCTCATGGAAGCTACATATGTATAAGCTATTTCCTTTTGCTCACAGAGTGATTGGATAGGGTGAGTAAGAATGAGATCAGCATCTTCGGCCAATACGACAAATGATACCAGTTGTCGGTCAATCGCTTTTCTCGTTTGTTTAACACCAGTAACGAGCCTTTTTGCTTGTCTCACTTTATCATAAGACATAGATACAGCCCTCCAAAGTGATACTCATACAAGCACAGGAGAAATCTTACCATCATGACACACAAAAGTCAATACTAGAATGAAACAAAATTATTAAAGCAAAAAAAGAGAACAGAGGCCCGATTTAGACCTCTGTGTATTAGTTGCGATTAGTCTATCAACACAGTTTCTTTCTCATCAGTCGTTTCCGCTACTTCATTCGCCAATTGCACATCTAATGTACGATAGCGGTTCATACCTGTACCTGCTGGTACAAGTTTCCCGATGATGACATTCTCTTTCAAACCTAGAAGTCGGTCTACTTTTCCTTTAATTGCTGCATCAGTAAGAACACGGGTTGTTTCTTGGAATGAAGCAGCAGATAAGAAGGATTCTGTTTCTAGGGATGCTTTGGTAATACCTAAAAGAACAGGTCTTGCTACTGCTGGTTCACCACCAACCAATAATGTTTTTCTGTTCGACGCTTCGTAGTCATGGATATCTGTTACAGATCCTGGAAGTAGGTCAGTTGTTCCAGCATCTGTGATACGAACTTTCCGCATCATTTGTCTGATCATTACTTCTACGTGCTTATCGTTAATTTCTACCCCTTGGAGGCGGTATACTTTTTGTACTTCTTGTAAGATATACGCTTGAACACCCTGCACACCTTTGATCCGCAGCAATTCTTTTGGATCGATCGAACCTTCTGTGAGAACATCTCCAGCAAACACTTCGTCGCCTTCCACCACTTTCAAACGAGAACCATATGGAATGGTGTGTGTTTTGCTTTCCACATCTCCCTCGATCTCCACCTCGCGGCGATCTTTCACTTCACGAATTTCGATTATTTTTCCATCGATTTCCGCAACTATGGCTTGACCTTTTGGATTTCGGGCTTCAAAAAGCTCTTGAATACGAGGTAGACCTTGGGTGATATCATCCCCTGCAACCCCTCCAGTATGGAAGGTACGCATGGTCAACTGGGTTCCTGGTTCCCCAATAGATTGAGCCGCAATAATACCAACAGCTTCTCCGATCTCTACTGGTGTTCCAAGTGCTAGATTTCGACCATAACATTTTTTACATACGCCATGTTTGGTTCGGCAAGAAAGCACCGAGCGGATCACTACCGTTTCAAGACCAGATTCCATGATTTGAGTTGCTGTTTCTTCATCGATCAATTCATTGCGATTGATGATCACATGATCCGTTTCAGGATGGCGAACGGTTTGGAAACTAACACGCCCGACAATGCGATCGTATAAATCTTCGATAATTTCATTGCCATCATGGATTCGTTTCACGAGCAATCCTTTATCCGTACCACAATCCTCATCCCGTACGATAACATCTTGAGCAACATCAACCAATCGTCTTGTCAAATAACCAGAGTCAGCAGTACGTAAGGCAGTATCCGCTAGACCTTTCCTCGCACCGTGAGTAGAAATGAAATATTCCAATACAGTCAGACCTTCACGAAAGTTGGTACGAATAGGTTGTTCGATAATTTTACCGGCTGGGTTGGCCATCAAACCACGCATCCCTGCAAGCTGGGTAATCTGAGAAACGTTACCTCGCGCACCAGAGTGAGCCATCATATAAATTGGGTTGTATCTACCCATGTTGCCCATCAATACTTCTGTGATACGATCTTTTGCTTTACTCCAAATGGAGATAACACGCTCATAACGTTCATCATCCGTGATCAAACCACGACGATATTGCTTCATAACTGTTTTCACTTGGTCTTCCGCTTCTGCCAAAATATCCTTCTTCGCTTCTGGAACCATAACGTCTGATACAGACATTGTAATCCCTGCTTTGGTCGAATAAGAATATCCAAGTGCTTTTACACGGTCTAAAATGACAGATGTCATCATGGTACCAAAACGGCGGAAACATTCTGCGATAATGGCACCTAGATCCTTTTTAGTCAATGCACCAGGCTCATCCAATTTTTGAATAAACTCAGGGATATTTACTCCTTTATCATAGATGAAATATTTTTCAGGAGTCGCAGTAAAGTTATTCTTACCAGGTTCATTAATATATGGAAAATTCTCTGGCAAAATTTCATTGAAAATTAATTTACCTGGTGTTGTTACGAGCAAAGATGATTGTTGTTTCTCCGTAAAAGTCGTTTTGTTAAGTGATTTTACTGGAATAGCAATTCGAGTATGCAAGGTGACATATCCATGATGATATGCACTGATTGCTTCTGCTATAGAGTAGAATACAGTACCTTCGCCTTTTTCACCTGTTTTCTGTATGGTTAGGTAGTAACAACCTAATACCATATCTTGCGAAGGAGTAACAACAGGTTTTCCGTCTTTTGGATTCAGGATGTTTTGTGCTGCTAACATCAAAAGTCGAGCTTCTGCTTGAGCTTCTGCCGACAATGGAACGTGTACAGCCATTTGGTCACCGTCAAAGTCAGCATTATAAGCCGTACAGACGAGCGGATGCAGGCGAATCGCTCTACCTTCGACCAAAATGGGTTCAAATGCTTGAATACCTAAGCGGTGAAGGGTTGGAGCACGATTTAAGAGTACAGGGTGTTCTTTGATGACTTCTTCTAAAACATCCCAAACTTCTGGATGTATTCTCTCTACTTTCCGTTTCGCACTCTTGATATTATGAGCTAGTCCTTTGGCTACTAACTCTTTCATCACAAATGGCTTAAATAGTTCCAAAGCCATCTCTTTTGGTAGACCGCACTGGTACATTTTGAGGTTAGGCCCTACTACAATAACGGAACGTCCGGAATAGTCAACCCGTTTACCCAATAAGTTTTGACGAAAACGACCCTGTTTCCCTTTGAGCATATGAGATAAAGATTTCAATGGTCTGTTCCCTGGACCTGTAACTGGACGTCCACGACGACCATTGTCGATTAGAGCATCTACCGCTTCTTGTAGCATACGCTTTTCGTTTTGCACGATAATATCTGGCGCACCAAGGTCTAAAAGACGTTTCAATCGATTGTTCCGGTTGATAACTCGGCGGTACAAATCATTCAAGTCAGAAGTAGCAAAACGACCACCATCTAGTTGAACCATAGGGCGAATTTCTGGTGGTATAACAGGAAGTACATCCATGATCATCCAATCTGGGCTATTGCCAGATGAACGAAATGCTTCCAACACTTCCAAACGTTTTACCGCACGATTGCGGCGCTGCCCTTGTGCTGTTTCCAGTTCTTCCTTTAGTTGTTCGACTTCTTTATCGAGATCGATTGAAGCAAGAAGGCGTTTGATCGCCTCTGCTCCCATCATGGCTACAAAACCATTGCCATATTTTTCACGGTAACTACGAAATTCTTTTTCTGACAACAGTTGTTTCTTTTCGAGAGGAGTAGCACCTGCATCTACGACTACATAAGAAGCGAAATAGATAACTTCCTCCAAAGACCGTGGTGACATATCCAATACCAATCCCATACGGCTTGGAATGCCTTTGAAATACCAAATATGTGAAACAGGAGCAGCCAGCTCGATATGTCCCATACGTTCACGACGTACTTTTGCACGAGTAACTTCTACACCGCATCGGTCACAGACTACACCTTTGTACCGAACACGTTTGTACTTTCCGCAATGACACTCCCAGTCTTTTTGTGGACCAAAAATTTTCTCACAGAACAACCCTTCTTTTTCAGGTTTTAATGTTCTGTAGTTGATTGTTTCTGGTTTTTTGACCTCCCCACGAGACCAAGACCGGATCTTTTCAGGAGAGGCTAAACCTATTTTCATATATTCGAAGTTATTAACATCGAGCATCGGGCTATTCCTCCCTTAGGATTCCATGGTAGAGCGAGTTTCCTGCTCATCCAGTTCAAAACCAAGTCGATCGCTAGAGGGCTCATCTTCATCATCTAGCTCACGCATTTCGATCTCTTCTTCGTTTTCGGCCAAAATCTTGACATCCATTCCAAGACTCTGAAGTTCTTTAATCAATACTTTAAAGGACTCAGGAACACCTGGCTCTGGAACATTTTCACCTTTGACGATAGATTCATATGTTTTGACACGGCCTACCACATCATCCGACTTCACTGTCAAAATTTCTTGCAAGGTATAAGCAGCACCATACGCCTCAAGTGCCCATACCTCCATCTCCCCAAAACGTTGTCCACCAAATTGCGCTTTACCACCAAGTGGCTGCTGCGTAACAAGGGAGTATGGTCCAGTGGAACGAGCATGGATTTTATCGTCTACCATGTGTGCCAGTTTGATCATGTACATCACACCGACTGTAACACGGTTTTCCATCGGCTCACCAGTACGTCCGTCATAAAGAACAAATTTTCCGTCTGCATTCAGACCCGCTTCTACAAGTGTTTCAAATACATCACTCTCATGAGCGCCATCAAATACTGGAGTCGCAATATGCAAGCCTAATGTTTTTGCAGCCATTCCGAGGTGCACTTCTAAAACCTGTCCGATGTTCATCCGTGATGGAACTCCAAGTGGATTAAGTACGACTTCAACTGGCGTACCATCGGGCAAGAATGGCATATCTTCTTCTGGCATGATCCGGGCAATAACCCCTTTATTTCCGTGACGGCCAGCCATTTTATCTCCTTCGGAGATCTTTCTCTTCTGAGCGATATAAACACGCACAAGTTGATTTACACCAGGTGGCAGTTCATCTCCATTTTCCCGGGTAAATACTTTGACATCCACTATGATTCCATCTTGACCGTGAGGTACACGCAAGGAAGTATCCCGAACTTCACGTGCTTTCTCGCCAAAGATTGCATGTAATAGACGTTCTTCCGCAGTCAGTTCGGTTACACCTTTAGGAGTTACTTTCCCAACTAAGATGTCACCAGCTTTGATCTCTGCACCGACACGGATAATTCCACGTTCATCGAGGTTTTTCAATGCTTCTTCCCCAACATTAGGAATATCTCTGGTGATCTCTTCTGGCCCAAGTTTCGTGTCTCTTGCTTCTGATTCATGTTTTTCGATGTGAATGGAAGTATAAACATCTTCTTTTACTAGCTTTTCACTTAAGAGAATCGCATCTTCGTAGTTGTAACCTTCCCAAGTCATGAATGCAACGACTACATTTCGTCCTAGTGCCATTTCTCCTTGTTCCGTAGAAGGACCATCAGCAAGTGTAGCTCCAACCTTAACACGCTCTCCCGCTTTAACAACTGGGCGCTGGTTGACAGAAGTACCTTGGTTAGAACGGATAAACTTGCTCAAACGATAACGATCCAAGTCACCTTTTACCAATCGACCATCGACTTCTGCTTCATGACGAACCAAGATTTCATCTGCTGTAACTCTTTCAACTACACCAGAACGGCGAGCTAGAATCATAACACCTGAATCCACTGCAGATTTATACTCCATACCAGTACCGATAAATGGAGCTTCTGGTTTTAGGAGTGGTACAGCTTGACGTTGCATGTTAGACCCCATCAGAGCACGGTTAGAGTCATCGTTTTCTAAAAATGGAATACATGCTGTAGCAACTGAAACTACCTGTTTAGGAGAAACATCCATGTAGTCAACACGATCTTTTGGCACAGCAATCGTTTCATCCCGATAACGAACGGTCACGGAATCTTGGAGAAAGTTACCTTCTTCATCAATCTGTGCATTCGCCTGAGCTACATAGTAGTTATCTTCTTCATCTGCAGTTAAGTAATCAATCTTGCTCGTCACTTGACCTGTTTCTGCATCTACACGGCGATATGGTGTTTCAATAAAACCAAATTTATTAATTCGTGCATAAGTAGATAGACAGTTAATCAAACCAATGTTAGGTCCCTCAGGTGTTTCAATAGGACACATTCTGCCATAGTGAGAGTGGTGAACGTCACGAACTTCCATCCCCGCACGTTCCCGAGTAAGTCCACCAGGTCCTAAAGCAGATAGCTTACGTTTGTGGGTCAACTCTGCTAATGGGTTTGTTTGGTCCATAAACTGAGACAACTGACTGCTACCAAAAAACTCTTTTATTGAAGCAATCACTGGGCGGATATTGATTAACGCCTGTGGCGTAATTGCATTTGCATCTTGGATGGACATTCTTTCTTTCACTACACGCTCCATCCGAGATAAACCGATACGGAATTGGTTTTGCAGGAGCTCTCCAACTGAACGAATACGACGATTACCAAGATGGTCGATATCATCGGTCAAACCAACCCCATGAAGGAGATTGATAAAGTAGTTGATAGATGCAATGATGTCTGCTGGTGTAATATGTTTGATCTCTTGATCTACTTCTGCATTGGAAATAACTTTGATTATTTGATCATCATTCGTAGCAGAGTGAATATTTACAGATTGTAGGCGAACCAAACCTTCTGTTGCTTTTGGCTCCATTTGAACTCCACCTCGAACGGTATATTCTTGTAGTCCAAATGGTGTTTCACCTACTAGATAAGGGATTACTTTATCTAATAAACGTCTTTCTAATAATTGACCTGCTTCTGCCAATACCTCGCCAGTCTCGCTATCTACGATATGCTCTGCTAGTTTTTGATTGAGAAGTCGATTTTTGATATGTAGCTTTTTATTCATTTTATAGCGTCCAACATTCGCAAGATCGTAGCGTTTCGGGTCAAAGAAACGAGAATATAACAGGTCACGAGCATTTTCTGCTGTTGGAGGCTCTCCAGGACGCAGACGTTCATATATCTCAATGAGTGCCTTTTCTGTATTTCCTGTATTGTCTTTATCGAGTGTATTGCGAATATATTCATCTTCCCCAAGAAGATCAATAATTTCCGCATCTGAACTATATCCTAAAGCGCGCAAAAGAACCGTTACAGGGATCTTTCTGGTACGGTCTATCCGAACATAAATAATATCCTTCGCATCTGTCTCCAGTTCCAGCCATGCGCCACGATTTGGAATTACTGTGGCAGTATAAGTTGGTTTCCCATTCTTGTCTAATTTCGTGCTATAATACACACTAGGTGAACGAACAAGCTGGCTGACGATAACACGTTCTGCCCCATTGTAAATAAAGGTGCCTGTCTCTGTCATCAAAGGAAAGTCACCCATAAATACTTCTTGTTCTTTTACTTCGCCTGTCTCTTTGTTGATGAGACGCACTTTTACACGTAATGGAGCAGCATAAGTAACTTGGTGGTCCTTTGCCTCCTCCAAGTTATACTTTGGTTCGCCTAATTTGTAATCAATGAATTCAAGAACCAAATTCCCCGTAAAATCCTCAATTGGAGAAATATCTTGAAACATTTCACGCAGCCCTTCTTCTAGAAACCACTCGTATGATTGTTGTTGGATTTCTATCAGATTTGGCAACTCTAGTATTTCATTAATTCGAGCGTAACTTCTTCGTTTACGTCGACCGTACTGGACAAGTTTACCTAGCAAATCGAGCTCCCCCCTCATAAGCCTATCCAAGAGAACCAAAAGAAATGAGTAAAAAAATACCATAGATGATACCAAAATAAAAACCTATTAACCTATCATAGCCAAGAAATAGGAAAAATAAACCAACACAAAACTGTTTAACATTCCAAAAGGATTTCTGCAAGTTATAACACTAGCACAAGCAATTATACGTGTCAATTGTTTTTTGCAAGAAATATACAATAACCTTTTTTCTGTGTTACTTGCTCAACGTGATCATATAATCGAACTAGCTCCTCTTTTGCAGAAGCTGCACCTTGTTGTTTTCGGATTACGAGCCATAGAGCGCCGTTATCTGATAGGTGTTTTCGCGCTTGTTGAAATAATTGATAGACAAAGGCTTTTCCCACTCGAATCGGAGGGTTACATAAAATCGCATCAAATTTTTGATCATTTAATTGTTCGAATCCATCACTTACTTTTACGGCAATTTGACTCAAAACTTGATTAATCCGAGCGTTTTCTTTTGCCAAAACAGTAGCCCGCTCATTTATATCAACCATCTGCACTTTTAAAGAAGGATAGGCTTTTGCAAGTGCGATACCAACAGGACCATAGCCGCATCCTAAATCTAAAATATGTTCTTCACCTGTTAGCTGGGTGGATTCGATCAATAATCTACTACCAAAATCTATTCCTTTTTTAGAGAAGACACCAGCATCCGATTGGAAAGATAGTTCATTCCCACACAACTGCGCTTTAATCCACCTATTTTCATGCTTTGATTCTGGTTTCGAAGAATAGTAATGATTAGACACGTGATCCCCCCAATAGGAAAAATAGACTCGCCAGTATTCGGCGAGTCCATTATCTTACTTCACTTCAACGCTAGCACCAGCAGCTTCGAGTTCTTCTTTGATTTTGTCAGCGTCTTCTTTGGATACTCCCTCTTTAACTGGAGATGGAGCACCATCTACAAGAGCTTTTGCTTCTTTCAAACCAAGACCAGTAATTCCACGTACTGCTTTGATAACTCCAACTTTGGAGGAACCAGCGCTTGTTAGAATTACATCAAATTCAGTTTTCTCAACAGCGCCTTCAGCTCCACCGCCGCCGCCACCTTGTACAACAGGTGCTGCTGCAGTTACTCCAAACTCTTCTTCAATTGCTTTTACCAATTCGTTTAATTCTAGAACGGTCATGTTCTTTACCGCTTCTAAGATTTGTTCGTTAGACATGGTAGAACCTCCCAATATATTTATCAGATTTGATTTGTAATTTTAATTCAATAATTTTGCTAGCAGAAAACTATCTTTCACGCTACTACTCTGCAGAAGCAGCTTCTGGCTGCTCCTGTTGTTCTGCAACTGCCTTTACAACATAAGCAAAGTTGCGCACTGGAGCTTGTAGTACGGAAAGAAGCATAGAAAGCAGACCTTCGCGAGATGGCAGAGAAGCGATCTCTTTTACTTTGTCAGGTCCAACTACTGCACCTTCTATGATACCGCCTTTGATTTCAAGATTTTTGTGCTCTTTTGCAAAGTTATGGAGGACTTTTGCAGGAGCAACTACATCTTCTTTACTAAACGCGATAGCAGTAGGCCCAGAAAGAAATTGATCCATTTCAGCAAGTCCAGCTTCTCCAGTCGCACGACGTACCAATGTATTTTTCAATACTTGATATTCTACACCAGCTTCTCGCAACTGTTTGCGCAGTTCTGTTACCTCTGCAACAGAAAGACCACGATAATCAGTTACCACTGTACTCACACTAGCGCTCAATTTTTCTTTTACCTCAGCTACTACTTGTTGTTTTTTCTCAAGTACTTTAGACATTCAAGACACCTCCTCGGGTGGAGTAAAATTCGTAAGCGCAGACTTACAGGCAAAAGAAATAGCCTTCGCAGACGGACGAAGGCCAGTGGCTTTCACCTCGGTAGGAAATTAAGCGCTATTGCGCACCTACTGTCTACGGTAAGAAAGATAGAATCATCTTCTTATTTTGTTAGAACAGTTCATTTGCCGATTAACGAGCGGTTAATGTAGAAGAACTCACTTGAACACCAGGGCCCATAGTGGAAGAAACGCTGATGTTCTTCATATAGGTTCCTTTTGCAGCAGCTGGTTTTGCTTTTGCGAGTGCATCAGACAAAGCTTGCAAGTTTTCGGAAAGTTGCTCAGTGGAGAAAGACACTTTCCCGATTGCTGCATGAATATTTCCGGCTTTATCTGCACGATATTCAATTTTACCAGCTTTGATCTCATTAACTGCTTTTTCTACTTCAAATGTCACGGTACCTGTTTTTGGGTTAGGCATGAGACCTTTTGGTCCAAGGATTCGTCCAAGACGGCCAACTTGTCCCATCATGTCAGGAGTAGCTACTACTACATCAAACTCAAGCCATCCTTTTTGGACTTTGCCAACTAGCTCTTCGTCTCCAACAAAATCAGCTCCAGCAGCTTCTGCTTCTTTCGCTTTTTCCCCTTTTGCAAATACAAGTACACGTTTGGTTTTCCCTGTTCCGTGAGGTAAAACCACTGCCCCTCTTACTTGCTGATCCGCTTTTTTCGTGTCAATTCCAAGGCGGAATGCAGCTTCTACTGTTTCGTCAAACTTAGCAGCAGAAATAGATTTTACCAGTTCCAATGCTTCGACTGGTTCATAAACTTTTTCACGATCTACTTTTTGGATCGCTTCTTGATATTTTTTCCCATGTTTTGCCACTTTCATAACCTCCTAATGTGGTGATAGCGGAAAATCCTCCCACCAGACTAATGATACGCGGCTGGATCATCAGTCTTTGATAACAATACCCATGCTACGTGCCGTACCTTCAACCATGCGCATAGCTGCTTCAACATCAGCTGCATTTAAATCTGGCATTTTCGTTTCAGCGATCTCACGAACTTTATCACGTGAAAGTGTAGCCACTTTGTTTCGGTTTGGCTCGCCGGAACCTGACTCAACCCCTGCTGCTTTTTTCAAAAGTACTGCAGCTGGTGGGGTTTTAGTCACAAATGTAAAAGAACGATCTTCATAAACAGTAATTACTACTGGAATAATTAGACCAGCTTGTTCTGAAGTACGTGCGTTAAACTCTTTACAAAAGCCCATGATGTTAACACCAGCTTGACCTAGAGCAGGCCCAACAGGTGGTGCTGGATTTGCTTTTCCAGCTGGGATTTGTAGCTTGACCACTTTAATCACTTTTTTGGCCATGCTTCTTACCTCCTTCAAATGTGGTAGCCCTTCCCATAAAATTATGGGGATATAGGGTCGCGGGTTTCACCCTCCCACGGTAACAAAAAACCGATCAGGCAAACATCTATTAAAATAACATAATATAACGCAAAAGAAAAGTTTTTTTGTTTGTTAAAGTTTTTCCACCTGTCCAAAATCAAGCTCCACAGGTGTATCTCTACCAAACATATCCACTAATACTTTTAGCTTTTCTCGATCTGCATCTATGCCTTCGATCTCACCAACTAAATTTTCAAATGGCCCTTCGATTACTTTCACACTTTCACCAAGTGCAAAATCAACGATTGCTTGAGCTTCTTCGACTCCCATTTGCTTAAGAATGGCTTGGACTTCATCTGGCAAGAGAGGAGTTGGTTTGGAGCCTGCACCAGCAGAACCGACAAAGCCAGTCACACCTGGAGTATTACGAACAACATACCACGAGTCATCAGTCATCACCATCTCCACAAGTACATAACCAGGGAAAACTTTACGCATGACAGTCTTTTTCTTTCCATCTTTATGCTCGATTTCTTCCTCCATCGGCACCATTACACGAAAGATCTTGTCCTGCATACCCATGGAGTCTAATCGCTTCTCCAAGTTTGTTTTTACTTTGTTTTCATAGCCGGAATATGTGTGCACCACATACCAATTCTTTTCCATACAACTAGGGAAAAAAACCCCTGTCCCCCCTTATGACGTCCATCTTACTTCTTAGTTATCAATTGGATTAGCTGTGCGATTCCCATATCTATGAGGAAGAAAAAGATGGTGAGGATTACAACAGCAGCAATCACAACAGTCGTATATTTGACCATCTCTTTGCGAGTAGGCCATTTTACTTTCTTAAACTCTTGGTAACTAGAGCGAAAGAAGCCAGTTGTTCCACTGACACTTTTCTTTATTCCACGTCCAATATTTGTGAGTACAGCCATCTATCTTCCCACCCCAATTTACTTCGTTTCCCGATGTAGCGTATGTGAGTTGCAACGGGGGCAATACTTGCGGAGTTCCATACGGTCTGGATGTTTCCGTTTGTTTTTGGTTAGCGCATAGTTGCGTTCACGACAATCCGTACATGCAAGCGTAACATTTACTCGCATATTAGCACCTCCTCTTCATTCGTGTTTTCATAAGCGCGATATCGATGAATACTCCCAAAACCTAAAAAGGTGTAGGTTTCTAACGTATCAAAACGTTAGCGGAGTTGACACGTTGACGGACTGGTTACCGTCCAACCCCTCTATCTCATTGGTCTAGCCTTTGAGACTGCTTTTATTCCCTTAGCCAAAATGAATCACATCAAAGTGTGTCTAGGCTAATTTATTTGTGGGGAATCTCTGTACAATTAGATAGAAAATACCCAAGTTAGGTTAACATAATAGCGTTCTCAGGTCAAATGTCAATAGCAACCTATTTACACGGCATCCACATTCACAATGAATGCTCCCCACTTCTGCTACGCTTAGAAGTGGGAATTCCCAACTTCTTTGATAAAAAATAAGGAGACTGGTGTTCTACCCCCGTCTCCGCTCTAAAACCTTTTGATTGATTACTGCTACTGAGGTCGGATTATTTATTTGACAACTCCACACGGCTAAAGCCGTTGGATTCTTGGGACGATAGCCTCATGACTATTTTTTACCAAGCTAACCCCGTGTGCCCCACGGTTTACGTAAGTTGATTTCTTTTTTGCCGCGAACAACTTCGTTTTCGTCTGCTGCGACTAGACATATATCACCATGCGAACTTTCGTTTGTAAAATTGCTTTTTTCAAAAGTTGGACTTGTGAAGAAAAATTCTTCCCTTTCATCCAACGCTCGCTTTCATACCGTGATTTAATTCTCGCTCGCAATGCTATAAATTAGATACTTTTCTCACCTGCAAAGAAAGGAATTTGTCCTTTTTTGTCGAATGTGTACAACATTGAAACTAACTGTTTTAAAGTGAGATTTCCTCAATATCTAAATACTTCTCTAACTTTCGTTTCACTCGCTGCAAAGCATTATCGATCGATTTGACATGTCGATTTAAATCGACTGCGATTTCTTGATAGGATCGACCATCTAAGTATAGCATAAGTACCTTACGCTCTAGATCGCTTAAAATCTGGGAAATCTTATCTTCAATGTCGCTATGCTCTTCTCGATTTATATATATTTCCTCTGGATTGGTACGCCCACCAGTCAAGGTATCATAGAGCGTCCGATCGGAGTCATCGTGACTTGGCTTGTCCAATGATACATACGAATTAAGCGGAATATGCTTTTGTCTCGTTGCCGTTTTGATAGCGGTAATGATTTGTCTTGTGATACATAGTTCTGCAAACGCTTTAAAAGAAGCTAACTTGTCCCCCCGGAAATCGCGAATGGCTTTGTATAAACCTATCATACCTTCTTGCACGATATCTTCGTGGTCCGCACCAATTAAAAAGTACGACCGGGCTTTTGCTCTAACGAAGTTTTTGTACTTATGAATAAGATACTCTAGAGCTTCCTGGTCTCCTACACGTATATCTCTAACTAGTTCCTCATCGCCCAACTGATGGTAGAGAACTCTCCTATCCAAATCTCTAGGACTGCTAGATAGTAGGTCAATGCTCAAAATATTTCCCCCTGACCAAGTCGCATTTCAAAATGGCAGTTCTTATTATATTGAATTGAAACAAAAACGTCAATTTTTCATCTATTTTTTTCTGCGCAATTTTTCCAGTTTATACCTGAGTGCTTCAGGAATACTTTCCCATAAAGGATTTTTTGCTGCTTTTGGTGTATGTTTAGATTGAAGCTGATTTGCTATTCCAGTCTTTGACTTAGCGAGCTGCTCGAGAAACTCCCGAGCAGAAATACGATAGGCACCTTGTCCAAAAACCATGCGCTGTTCCAAAAAATCGGAAGTAGCTACATAAATATGACGCTTGTCATCCTTATATTTACTAACAAAATGTTCAATCCATGCATCTGCTGTCTCTTCTTTATTGGTAAACACAATCTTGATTCTTTTTTCAGGGTCCTTCTCTCGTAGACCCTTCATCCGATATGCGTCAAACACAACAAATGTCTTCATCCCGGAAACCGCTTGATACTCCATTAAATCATGAATTAATTCTTCACGTGCAACTTCTATATCCTCACTATACTTGGAATTGGCACGAATAATGTTGTATCCATCGACTACCAGCCATTCTTCCATCCTTACGCACCCTGTGTATTACGACTTTGGAGTACTTGATAAAGCATTACACCTGTGGCAACAGAAGCATTTAGTGAAGATACTTTCCCTTTCATAGGGAGATGAACAAGAAAGTCACACTTTTTCTTTAGCTGTTGGCCGATTCCTTGGCCTTCATTGCCAATAACTAAAGCTAAAGGCATATTATAGTCAACGCTGTCAAAAGATTGCTTAGCTTCTCCATCTGTTCCAACTAACCAGACACCTTGCTCTTTCAGATATTCCGCTGTTCGATTGATATTGGTCACCTTTGCCACAGGAACATATTCGATCGCACCAGCTGATGTTTTTGCTACTGTTGCGGTGAGCCCTACAGCGCGTCTTTTAGGAATGATGACACCATGCACCCCAGTTGCATCTGCTGTCCGCAATACCGTCCCCAAATTATGAGGGTCTACAATTCCATCCAGCAACAACAAAAATGGAGTCTCTCCTTTTTTCTTAGTCGTAGTTAGAATTTCCTCTAACGAAGCATATTGGTAACTGCTCACTTGCGCTGCTATACCTTGGTGAGTTTGATTTTCTGCTACCTGATCGACTTTCGAACGGGGAACCCAGTGATAAGGTATTTTCTGTTCTTCCAGCTGTCGAACTAAGTCTTCTACACTCTTTTTCTTTAGTCCCTCTGCTAACCATACCTTTTCCATATCTCTACCCGCTGCGGTTGCTTCCAAAACAGCATGTTTGCCAAAAATCCAATCCGCCATTATTTGTTCATCCCCTTCTCTAATGGTCCAAGATCAATTAGCATCTGCATAATTTCTTGCAATCTATCTGCTTGTCCCATCAAATATAAATAACCAAGCAATGTCTCTAAACCTGTACCTTGGCGGTATTCTCCCACATCAGCTCGTCTAGAAATACTTGTAGTTTTGGCGTTTCGACCACGCTTGTATACCGCAATTTCATCTTCTGTCAATTGATCCATTATCTTCTGGATTGCATTTGCTTGTGCAGAAGCAGAAACATATCGAATGGCGATTTGTTGTAACTTTTGAGGTTTTACTTCTCCAGAAGCAACTAAATGGTGCCTGACATATAGTTCCTGAACTGCATCTCCAATATAAGCAAGAGTTAGTGGCGGGAGCTCATCAGGCTTACGCTTGAGAGCTCCTAGAGTACCTAGCAGAGTTTGTTCCATCATTTTTTCTTCCACCTGACACCTTGAGGTGTATCTTCTAAAATGATACCCGCAACTAATAATTGATCACGTATATCATCAGCTCGTTTGAAATTCCTCACTTTGCGTGCATCCTGCCGTTCTTGGATCAAACTTTCGATATCTGACTCCAACACATCTTCAGCATGTGTCTCCACTAAACCTAGTACACCTTCCCCATAAGTGGTAAACCAACTTAGCAAAGCATCGATTGATTCTTTACTCAAAACCGGCTGTGCCAACCATTCATTCGCCACTCGAACTGCTTCAAATAGAACAGTGATACCATTTGCAGCATTAAAATCGTCATTCATTTCTGCAACAAATTGTTCGGATAATTGATTCAATAGTGTGCTCAATGCGTCAGGAATAGTCCCAGAAAGCGAAATTTGCCGACGGTGCCGCAAATTATCTACCGCAGTCTGTAATCGCTCTGCACTTTGTTCTGCTTGTTTCATCACTTCAAAAGTAAAATTAATTGGGTTGCGATAGTGAGCAGAAAGAAGGAAATAGCGAATTGCTTTTGGAGAATACATCTTACGCATATCTATGACACGCATGACATTTCCTAGGGATTTGGACATTTTTTCATTTTCCATATTGATAAAACCATTGTGTAACCAATAACGAACGAAAGGTTTATCATTTAATGCCTCACTCTGTGCTATCTCATTTTCATGATGCGGAAAGCAAAGATCGATGCCTCCTGCATGAATGTCTAGGGTTTCTCCTAAATATTCCTTAGCCATAACCGAGCACTCAATATGCCATCCTGGACGACCTGCTCCCCATGGAGTATCCCAACTAATTTCCCCTTCTTTGGCACGTTTCCACAGAGCAAAATCAAAAGGATGTTCTTTCCTTTCATTTACTTCGACTCGTGCCCCTGATTGCAGATCCTCCACCGATTGATGAGATAGTTTTCCATAACCATCTTGGCGAAGTGTACGGAAATATACGTCTCCATCCACTTCATATGCTTTACCTTTTTCGATCAAGGTTTGAATCGCATCGATCATCTGCGTAATATGCTCTGTCGCCTTTGGATGCATATCTGCTCGATGGACACCGAGTGCATCCATGTCTTCAAAATAAGCATCTGTGTATCGCTGAGCGATTTGAGCTACACTTCTCCCTGTTTCAATAGATGCTTTAATCAACTTATCATCTACATCGGTAAAATTTTGTACGTAGGTAACTTTATATCCAAGATGCGATAAATATCGTCTAACCACATCAAAAAAAACAAATACACGGGCATTCCCGATATGAATGTAATTGTAAACAGTTGGACCACAGACATACATAGAAATAGTCTTGTTCTTTGTTTCAAAAGTCTCTTTTTCTTTACTCAATGTGTTGTAAACTTTGACTGTCATCTGTTGATTTGCCCCCTGTGTGTCTCTTTAAGCCTTCTACTTCTTTGCGCAATTCATCTATCTCTTCTTGGATAACACGAAACATTTCAGCTACTGGATCGGGTATATTTACATGATCCATATCTGCTTGCACTCTAACTCCATCTTGGACAACAACGCGTCCCGGTACTCCTACAACAGTAGAATTTGCTGGAACATCTCGTAAAACTACCGAACCTGCACCTATTTTGGCACACCGTCCCACTCGAATGGAACCAAGAATTTTTGCACCAGAAGAAACCATCACATGATCCTCTAAGGTTGGATGTCTCTTTCCTTTTTCTTTTCCAGTCCCGCCCAAAGTCACTCCTTGGAAAATCGTCACATAATCTCCAATTTCACATGTTTCACCGATTACAACTCCCATCCCATGGTCAATAAAAACGCCTTTACCGACGGATGCACCAGGATGGATCTCAATTCCAGTAAAAAAACGACTTATTTGAGAAATAATTCTAGCCAAGAGGAATGCTTTGTGACGATAAAGAAAATGAGCGATACGATGAGACCAAAGTGCGTGAATGCCTGAGTAAGTAAGGATGACTTCTATTGTTGTCCTCGCAGCTGGATCTCGATCAAACACTGCTTGAATATCAGCTTGGATATTTCGTTTACAATTTCTCCACTTACTGAGAATGGACAAAATAACCAGTCCTTTCTAACAAAATAACCGCCCCTGTAGCAATGCTACAGAGACGGAAAAATCCGCGGTCCCACTCTGTTTGGAAAAAACACAGTCCCACTTTTGACTGATAACGGCAGTTACCGGATTATCCTACTTGTCTTTTCAGATAATCACTCATAGGTGCATTTCAAGCAGTCGACATAAAGCTTTGCATCAACCAGCTTCTTTCTAAAATGTCGAACTACTGTACTTTTCCTAGTCATCGTTTTCATTACATTCTATTCTGTTGTAGCTAAATATGTTTGTCAAGATTTTGACACTAATGAAACCACAGCCATGGATGCAATCCCTTCTTCTCTTCCTGTAAACCCTAGCTGTTCCGTAGTTGTGGCTTTTATATTTACTTGATCCATTTCTGCTTCTAGCAACTGGGCGATGCGTTCGATCATTTTGGGAATATAAGGAGCCATCTTAGGCTTTTGGGCAATGATCGTAGCATCTAAATTATTTAAGACATAACCTTTTTCCTTTACCATCAGCCATACATCACGGAGCAAGACAGCACTATCTGCTCCTTTGTAAGCTATATCCGTGTCTGGAAAATGCTTGCCAATGTCCCCAAGTGCAAGGGAACCCAATATTGCATCCGTTATCGTATGTAATAAAACATCTGCATCAGAGTGGCCAATCAACCCTTTTTCATAAGGAATGGAAATGCCTCCTATAATCAAAGGACCTTCGCCCCCAAGTTGATGTACATCAAACCCTTGTCCAAATCGAATCATGTTGTCTGTACGCTACCTTTCCTTCTTTTGGCCAATATTGCCTCCCCCAAAAAAATATCATCTGGGGTAGTTATTTTAATATTTGTATATTCCCCTCGAACCACTTTTACTGGATTACCGAGCATTTCCACAAGCATTGCATCATCAGTGGCTAATATATCTTGCGACTCTGCCTGCTGATGTGCCCCTAGCAGCAATTCTCTATCAAACATTTGAGGGGTTTGTATAATCCACAACTCTTTGCGATTTAATGTCTCTTCCACTAATCCAGATTCATTTACTCTTTTAATTGTATCTTTTACAGGAACTGCAAGTGTTGCCGCTGGTTGATTTTCGTTCACTGCTTGAATAAGAGCTGTTATCTCATCTGCTGTCACAAAAGCACGAACTGCATCATGCACCAATACCCACTCTGTAGGTGTTGCTGTAACACCAGCATAAACACTATTTTGCCTTTCTTTGCCACCAATCACAATTCGGTTTACTTTTTTTATATTATATTCTTGGATGAGATGCTCAACATGATTATAGCTAGCTTCATTGGTCACAACACTGATCTGTGAAATCGAGGGATGCTGCTCAAATACCTCCAATGGGTGTATCAAGATCGGCTTTTTAAGTAACTCCAAAAACTGTTTAGGAGTAGTGCTGTTCATTCGTTTGCCAATACCTGCTGCTAAAATCACTACACCAATTGCCACCGTACCTACTCCTTTTATCTATCTATTTGCACAAGAGGACTCCCATTTCCAAGGAATTGCGCTTTGCTTGGTTCGAAAATAAAAATTTTGCAATTCACCGTAATAAATACAGATAAACCCTGCCATAGCGGACCTCTAAGTCGGTGTTCACATCTATTCTAACACGCAAAGTATTCATAAAAAAAGGCAGTAACTCAACTGAGGATACCATACTTCTGACAAACATAAAACAAGCCCAGTATGCTAACTGGGCTATAAAGCACGTTCTAATAACTTCGGTTTAGCAAAAATCATACGACCTGCTGAAGTCTGAAGTACACTGGTAACTAAGACATCAATTTCATCACCAATAAACTCACGTCCACCTTCAATTACAATCATCGTACCATCATCTAGGTAAGCAACCCCTTGACCATGTTCTTTCCCATCTTTGATGACTTGTACATGAATCTCTTCACCAGGTAAAACAACAGGTTTCACTGCATTTGCCAGATCATTAATGTTTAATACTTTAACACCTTGCAGTTCACAAACTTTATTGAGGTTAAAGTCATTGGTAACTACTTTACCACCAAGTACTTTCGCCAACTTCACTAGTTTACTGTCTACTTCTTGAATATCTTCAAAATCACCTTCGTAAATCATCACTTTTACGTCCAATTCCTTTTGAATCTTATTCAAGATGTCCAAACCGCGGCGACCTCGATTTCGCTTCAACAAATCTGATGAATCAGCTATATGCTGTAACTCTTCCAATACAAAACCAGGTATTACGAGCGTGCCCTCTAAAAATCCAGTACGGCAAATATCTGCAATTCTCCCGTCAATGATGACACTCGTATCTAAGATTTTGTGTTCTTGTATAGCTGATCCTTGCTTTTCTCTTTGTTTTGCTTTATCTCTAGATTGTCTTCCTAAAGTAAAAACAGTAATTAGTTCATCACGCTTTTTATAACCTACACGAAAACCAATATAGCCGAGAAAACCGGATAGCACAAAAGGTAATATTCGTGACACTCCAGGTATAGGCAGTGAAGACAATGGCTGCTGAATTAAGAAAGCAATTATAAGTCCAAAGATGAGACCAAGCGCACCAAAAAGTCCATCTGCCGCAGGAATCTTTACTAGTCTTTCCTCAACCCATTTAATCCATGATACAATAGGGTCAGCCAACCAAATGGCTGCCACAAATAGAATGATTGCCCCAAGAATAGCTCCAATCAAATGCGGTACAGGAACTTCGCCAAAATTAAGAGGAGACCTGAGAAGCACCCCGAACAACTTTGGTCCTAAGTAATATCCAGCAGATGCTCCAGCAAGTGCGAAGGCGAGTTGTACGAAACGTTTCATCATGGGGCTTCACCCCCTCTCTTATCAACTCTAGTTGTTATCATTATAAACAAATCGTAGTCAGAATAATCGAATCCAAGAAAATTTATTTTTGTAAAATACATTTCCCTTGATCTTCAGACACAGACCGAACCTAACTAACCTTAAAGAAAAAAGCACTTGAAGTCTATACTTTTCAGAAAAAGACACGAAAAATTTTTATTGTTGCTCCTGGTTGGTCATTGCTCCGTCTATTAATTCAAAGGCCTGTTCTTCTTCTAAATCTTTTGCAAGAACAAACTCACTGATCAATATTTGCTTTGCATTGTCTAGCATTTTTCGTTCACCAGTAGACAAACCTTTTTCGCCATCTCTTTTCATGAGAGAACGAACAACTTCAGCAACATCATAGATGTCTCCTGTTTTCATTTTATCTAAATTTGCGCGGAATCTTCTGTTCCAGTTTGTTGTGTCATCATCTTCAAACTGTCTCATACGTTGCAAGACGAGCTCTACGGTGTTATCATCAATTACTTCACGCAAACCGATGGAATCCACATTTTTGAGTGGTACCATTACCTTCATATCCCCAATCGGCATCCGCATAATATAATACTGTTGACGTTCACCCAAAATTTCTCTCTCTTCGATTGACTCGATAACTCCAGCTCCATGCATTGGGTAAACCACCTTGTCACCTATGTTGAACAATTGGGCCACCTCCACAGACAATGTCTATTTCCAAGATATCACAAAGCGGGCCCTATGTCAAATCGAAACAAATAGAACATATTAGCACACTAATTAGAATGCGTCAACGATTTTTTTATGATTTTTCCCACAAGGAAAAGGAACATTTCACATCACCTTATGAAAAACCCTAAATCAGAGCATTAAAAGCGATTTGCATTCTATTTTGTAATTCATTTCTAAAAATAAATGAGAGTATGGGCTAAGTTCGACATACAATCTAGAGCAATTCATTCAAACAGGAAGAGCTCAGATACCTATGAGTTCCGTTTAGTTTAGCAAACAATCTTGGAGATTATATGGAGATTCTCCCATTTGCGTTAGCAGATATTTCTAATCAAAAAAGCTTGTCGACCTCTAGTGTCGACAAGCTGATATCCTAATCTTCGACAGGCTCTTCATTTTTGTTTTGCCGTTTCTTCGTAATTGATTTTTTCAATCCGTAAAGAGCATAGAAAGCAAGTGGTACAAAGATAACGAGCGGTAATTCTGCTGGATAAAAAATAGCAGCAATTGCAATAGCAACAACAAATATAGCTGAAATCCATAGAAATGCTTTTGGTGTTTTCATTTTCTTAAATGCTGGATACTTGATTTGACTGACCATCAAGTAAGATAAAAATAACATCCCAAACACCATAATATAGTGATTATCCACATACTTATCATACAGCGCCATGGTAGCCAGTATTCCACCTGCTGCAGTAATCGGCAAACCAATAAAATACCCTTTTGGTCCCGTCTGAACATTAAAACGAGCGAGTCTGAGTGCTCCACAAATAGGAAATATCGCAGTTATAAACCATCCCTGCGCTCCAAAACCATTTAAAACAGAAACATACATAATAATTGCTGGGGCAATCCCGAAAGTTATAACATCAGATAATGAGTCCAGTTCTTTACCAAATTCACTCTGTGTGTTTAACATACGAGCTACTCTACCATCCAAACCATCTAGCAACATACCGATAATAACTGTGATAGCCGCATATTCCCAGTGAGTATTCATCGCTAATAGAATAGCCATGACTCCTAAAAATAAATTTCCCACTGTAAATAGATTGGGTAAAACTCTTGCGAACATAGTGCCTGCTACTAAAAAACAAAGAAAAATGCCTTTTCAAAATAAGCACTAAATCAAAAAGTTTATTCCTTAGGGAGGAAGACATCTTCCTAAAGTAGCAGGATTTCACCTCCTTTTCTTAAATTTGTTTTGAGTTAGGAATTTATTCTTCCCAAAACTCTCTACTTTTTATAACTGCTATTTCTACTAGTGATAGTAAATTCAATTCATTAGAGCATTTGGTTAAAGTATATGGATAAATGAGATGAAACAAGCTTTAAACTTTAGACTCTGAAATATCTTTCATGTATAAGGATTAGACAAAAACATTCTATCCCTTTCCCACATACATAAAGACATTTTATCACATTCACCAAAATATTCAATTTTAAACACAAATCTGCATAAAATCATAGATGGCGGTCAATAAACACCTGACTGCGAATTCGCTTTAAACCGTCTTGTACAGCTTTTGCTCGGACAGCCCCAATTCCTTCTACTTCGTCTAACTCTTCCATTGTTGCCAGCATAATTTGTGGCAACACTTCAAATCGCTCTACTAATTTTTGTATTACCGTACTAGGAATGCGAGGGATTTTTCCCAATATCCGATACCCTTTAGCAGATACAGACTCTTCTTGCAAATTGAGTGGACCTGTATAACCCAGCAGCTTAGCTACTCCTTGATGATCCAATAACTCATCTGCTGTTAATTGTTTAAGGGAAGCAAAAACATTTTTCGGATGGTGCTGTTCCTGATCAAGGGCATAGTCTTTTACCAGTAAATATGCTTCCTGCTCCATATTGCCCATCAATTCATCCAATTGCATGCGAATGAGTCTACCTTCTGTTCCTAATTCATGGATATAACTATCAATTTCACGCTTTACGCGAAGAACCATCTCCATTCGTTGCAGGACATTCGTCACTTCGTCTAATGTAACTAATTCTTCAAACTCCAAAGCACTTAAATTGGTAGTCGCTTGATCTAAAACAGATTTATATTTTTCCAGTGTCTGTACTGCTTGATTAGCCTTTGTTAGAATGACACGAATATCTTTTAACGAATAGCGTACGGTTCCTCTATACAATGTAATGGTATTACGACGTTGAGAGATAGACACCACCAACTTACCAGTTTGTCTAGCAGTTCGCTGTGCTGTTCGGTGACGAATTCCCGTTTCGGTAGAGGGGAGTGTAGCACTGGGGACGAGTTGCGCGTTTGCATACAAAATACGTTTTCCATCATTGGATAAAATAATCGCACCATCCATCTTTGCCAATTCATATAAAAATGCAGATGAAAATGGACAATCGATATGAAAACCACCATCTACAATATCTGCAACTGCGTTATCATAACCCATCACAATGAGAGCACCAGTTTTCGCTCCTAATATATTATCCAAACCTTCTCGAAAAGCAGTACCTGGTGCTATTAGCGTTAACATATCATCAATATGTGCTGTTTTTTCCTCTCGCAACTTATTTACCCTCCCAATGCGACTTCCAATGCTTCTTTCAATGTTTTGACTCCAATTCGTGCAATTCCTTCTGGTGGATTCCATCCACGCATGTTTTTTTCTGGAATAATAACATTTGAAAAGCCCATTTGCCATGCCTCGGCAACCCGTTGTTCGATTCGACTGACGCCTCGTACTTCTCCTGTCAAGCCTATTTCCCCAATAAATAAATAATCTACCCCTATTGGACGATCACGAAAACTAGAAGCAAGACTTAAAGCAATCGCTAAATCGATCGCAGGTTCATCCAGTTTTACCCCGCCGACAACATTTAAAAATACATCTTGCTGATGGAGCGAGAAACCTAATCTTTTTTCAAGCACTGCCAACATCATGCTCACGCGGTGATGATCGACGCCTGTCGCCATCCTTTTTGGAATTGCATTGCTCGTAGGTGTAACTAAGGCCTGTAATTCTACTAACACTGGTCTTGTTCCTTCAATACTAGCGGCCACTGCCGTACCAGGTACTCCTACAGGACGCCCTGCCAAAAATAATTCCGATGGATTTCCTACTTCCACCAATCCTGTCTCTTTCATCTCAAAAACACCGATCTCATTGGTAGACCCAAAACGATTTTTTACTGCTCGCAGCACCCGATATGTATGATGTCTCTCTCCTTCAAAATAGAGAACAGAATCTACCATATGTTCCAACATTCTCGGTCCAGCAAGCGCCCCTGCTTTGGTCACATGCCCTACAATAATAATGGTAACTCGCTTCTCTTTCGCAAGGCGCATCAATTGGCTTGTACATTCTCTCACTTGCGAAACACTTCCAGGTGCAGAAGTGATCTCTGGATGATACATCGTCTGAATAGAATCAATTACAACCAATTTTGGAGAACTCTCATCTACTAGTGTTTCAATAGCAAGTAGATCTGTCTCCGCAGCGATCAATAATTGATCAGACAATGCTTCCAATCTCTCGGCCCGAAGTCGTATTTGTTCCATCGATTCCTCCCCAGAGACATACAAAACTGGCATGCCGCCATCGGCTAAAAGATGAGTAGACTGTAACAACAGAGTAGACTTCCCAATACCTGGGTCGCCGCCTACTAACACCATAGACCCTGGAACCAATCCACCTCCTAGTACTCTATTTAACTCCCTCATGTGAGTATCATAACGAGGTGTTTCTAATTTCTCAACTTTCGTAATGGGTATAGCCTTTTCTTTCGACTTTCTACTCTCTCTACTCTTCGTTTGCTTGTTTCCACCTGTTATCACTTTTTCCTCAACTAAACTATTCCATACACCACAACCCGGACAACGCCCCATCCACTTCGGTAATTCATAACCACATTCACCGCACACAAATACACTTTTGCTTTTTGCCAAATTGATTCATTCCTTGTCCCATCTTTTGTTAATCATTATAGCATTGTGAGCTAAATCGTGGGGTGAAAGCGAGCGTTAGGCGAGGGGAAAGAATTTTCTTTCACCAGTCCAATCTTTGAAAAAAGCAAATTTGCAAACAAACATTCGTATGGTAATATATGTCTAGTCGCCCAGACGAAAACCAAGTTGTTCGCGGCAAAGAAGAAATCAAAATATTTAAACCGAGGTGCACGCGGGATTAGTTTGGTAATAAATAGTCATGAGGCTATCATCCCAAGAATCCAACGGCTTTAGCCATATGGAGTTGTCAAAACACCAAACACATGATGCTTTTAAAAATAACGATGGGTGAGATAAACTATAAATATAAACCAAAGGAGGAATGAAAAAATGTTTATTGCACATTTACACTACCAAAGACCTATTGATGTAATAAATAGTCATGTTCAAGCCCATCGTGATTATTTAGACACACTGTATAGAACAGGCAAATTAATCGTTTCAGGACGAAAGACAGATCAAACTGGTGGGGTAATTGTATTTGCTACTGCTGATCGATCCAAGGTCGAAGCTATCATCGCAAAGGACCCATTCCATTCTCTTGACTTGGCTACATATGAATTAATAGAATTTGATCCAGTTAAATATGACTCTAAATTTGCAGATCTATATTTAAAATAAAAATACTATCATTTATTAAAAATATGATTCTCTTTTAAATCTATCATACTTACCGATGATTTTCAGCAACCTCTCTTTTATAGAAAAAAAAGCGGCTTTACGCCGCTTTTTTACGTTGTACTAACATTTGCTTTTTCAACGACTAATTCGCCATCTTTCAGATCAATTGTTACTTTATCTCCCCGAACAATGTTGCCTCTTAGCAATTCCTCTGAAAGTCTATCTTCTACATGTTTTTGGATAGCACGGCGTAGTGGACGTGCCCCATATGCAGGATCAAAACCTTCTTTTGCCAAATGTTTCGTTGCTTCAGGAGTCATCTCTACGTGAATATTTTGCTCTGCAAGACGTTTTCTAAGTTCTTCTGACATCAGGTTTACAATCTCACTAAGATGCTCTTCTTTTAAGGAATGGAACACAATCACATCGTCGATCCGGTTTAAAAACTCTGGACGGAAGCTTTTTTTCAATTCTTCCATCACATTTTGTTTCATCCGTTCGTACTCATCTTTGCTATTATCCCCGACTGTAAAACCAAGTTTCGTATTTTTTCCGATCGTGGATGCACCGACATTTGACGTCATAATGATGATAGTATTACGAAAGTCAACAGTACGACCCTTGCTATCGGTTAAACGACCATCTTCTAAAACTTGAAGTAACACATTAAATACTTCTGGATGTGCTTTTTCAACTTCATCAAAGAGGACAACCGAATATGGTTTACGCCGAACTTTCTCTGTCAACTGTCCACCTTCATCATAACCTACATACCCTGGAGGAGATCCAACGAGACGGCTAGTCGAATGCTTCTCCATATACTCAGACATGTCAATCCGAATCATGGCATCTTCATCGCCGAACATCGATTCTGCAAGTGCACGAGCAAGTTCGGTTTTCCCTACTCCTGTAGGTCCTAGAAAGATAAAAGAACCAATTGGACGTTTGGGATCTTTTAAGCCTGCGCGAGCGCGACGAATGGCACGCGCTACAGAAACTACAGCTTCTTCTTGACCAATCACTCGATTATGCAAGATGTCTTCCATTTTGAGTAATCTTTCTGTCTCTTCTTCTGCCAATTTTACTACTGGTATACCAGTCCAGTTTGCCACCACATCGGCAACATCTTCTGCTGTAACAGCTGAATCTGTTTTTCCTTGGTCTTGTCTCCAACGGTTTCGAGTTGTTTCTAATTCTTCCCGAAGCTTTTGTTCCTTATCTCGTAGGGAAGCTGCTTTTTCAAACTCCTGACTCTGAACAGCAGCATCTTTTTCTTTCTTCACTTCTTCCATCCGTTGTTCCAATTCTTTTAACTCTGGGGGAACCGTATAGGAAGAAAGTCTAACTTTAGAAGCTGCTTCGTCAATCAGATCAATTGCTTTATCTGGCAGAAAACGATCAGTAATATAACGATCTGAAAGTTTAACAGCTTGTTTAATCGCTTCATCCGTAATTTTCACACGGTGGTGAGCTTCATAACGATCACGAAGTCCTTGGAGAATAAGGATAGCTTCTTCTTTCGAAGGCTCATCAACGGTGATCGGTTGGAAACGACGCTCTAATGCAGCATCTTTTTCAATATATTTACGATATTCATCAAGTGTTGTCGCACCTACACACTGAAGTTCTCCCCGTGCCAATGCTGGTTTTAAGATATTGGAGGCATCGATCGCCCCTTCTGCTCCACCTGCCCCAATCAGAGTGTGCAATTCATCGATGAAGAGAATAATATTGCCTGCTTGACGAATCTCATCCATAATTTTTTTGAGACGATCTTCAAATTCCCCACGATACTTCGTTCCTGCTACTACTGTACCCATATCGAGTGTCATCACTCGTTTGCCACGGAGTGTTTCAGGGATATCCCCTTCGACGATGCGCTGAGCCAAACCTTCTGCAACAGCCGTTTTCCCTACTCCAGGCTCCCCGATGAGTACAGGATTGTTCTTGGTTCGACGAGACAGCACTTGGATCACACGCTCAATCTCTTTGCTTCTACCGATTACCGGGTCTAGGTTGCTCTCTCTAGCGGACTGGGTCAAATCACGAGCCAAACTATCCAATGTAGGTGTATTGGCACTCATTTGTGTCCCTCCTTGATGAGATGAAACTGTCTCTGTACTCCCGAGCAATTGTAAAACTTGGCCACGTGCCTTGTTCAAACTAACACCAAGGTTGTTAAGTACTCTTGCAGCAACTCCTTCTCCTTCACGAATCAAGCCGAGGAGAATATGTTCCGTGCCGACATACGTATGACCGAGTTTACGAGCTTCATCCATAGATAACTCGATTACTTTTTTCGCTCTTGGTGTATAAGCGATACTTGTTGGCTGACCGCTTCCGCGTCCAATAAGTGTTTCTACTTCTTTTTGAATTTTTTCCATGCCAAGCCCAAGTGCAACCAATGCTTTAGCTGCAATGCCATCCCCTTCACGGATCAGTCCCAACAGAATATGTTCCGTACCAATATTGGTATGACCGAGACGAACTGCTTCTTCTTGTGCTAAAGAAAGCACTTTTTGTGCTCGTTCAGTAAATCGTCCGAACATCATATCGCTTCACCTCTTCTATTTATCTTTTTACTCTCTTTCCATTCCAATTCTTTCCCGAATTAAGTCAGCTCGGCGAACATCTCGTTCTTCCGCACCTAATTTTTCACCTGCATATTGCTGTAAAAATCCTGGCTGGATCAATACCATTAATTCATTCATCACAGATGACGGAACTCCTGTCAACAAGCCCAAATCAATCCCCAAGCGAACATCAGATAGACGTCTCATCGCCTCTTTGGAGTCAATAATTCGGGCATGAGCTAGTATTCCAAAAGAACGGTTAACTCTATCTTCCAATTGGATCGAAGACATACCGAGCAATCTATCGCGAGCCTGTTTTTCATGATCGATCATTTGGCGTACTACGCCTTGCAATTTATCGATAATTTCCTCTTCCGACTGACCAAGTGTCACTTGGTTGGATACTTGGTACAAGTTGCCTAACGCTTCGCTTCCTTCTCCATAAATCCCTCGTACTGCTAAGCCCACTTGGGTAATTGCAGGAATAAATCGATTTAATTGCCCAGTCATCGCTAAAGCTGGCAAGTGGATCATCACGGATGCACGAATTCCAGTACCAACATTAGTAGGACAGCTGGTTAAATATCCACACTGTTCATCAAAAGCAAAAGTCACATGCTTTTCTAACCAATCATCTATTTGAGATGCCAACTTCCAAGCCTTCTCTAACTGAAAACCAGGAAATAAGCATTGAATTCGTATATGATCTTCTTCATTCACCATAATACTGACAGACTCATCTTGACTAAAGAGAACTGCTCCAGATGTAGATTCCTCTGCCAAGTGAGGACTAATCAAGTGTTTTTCTACCAAAACTCGCTTTTGAAGTTCGGTCAAGTCTGCCATTTCAATCAGTTCCGCATTCTCCAAAATCTCTGGAATATCATCTTTGGTCAATGCTTCTTTAATGAGATGAGTCACTTCTTCCAATTGGGAGGCGGTACTGAGCATCGGAAATGGCATTTGCGCTAAGTTACGTGCTATGCGAACTCTGCTGGAGAAGATCACATCAGACTCAGCACCTTTTACCTTCATCCATCCACTCACAGCATTTTCAAGAAATTGATTTAACGACATTTCTTATTGCCTCCTTACTCCGAGAGCCGTTCCTGTAGCGAACGAATTTGGTCTCGAAGTTGTGCTGCCTTTTCGAACTCCTCCAACTCTATTGATCGAACGAGTTGTTCACGAAGTTTTTCTAGATCTTTTTTGATTTTTAGTTCGCCTTTTGTACGTTCTGGAAACTTACCATGGTGAGTGGTAGACCCATGAATACGACGAAGAAGCGGATCTAAACGATCACGAAACGTTTCAAAGCAATCGCTACAGCCAAACCGCCCTATTTTACTGAATTGATTATACGTTAACCCACATGTCGCACATCTTGGAACGGTCTGCTGTGCAATATTGGGAGATTCACTTGATACCATATCAAAGTTTAATAATCCAGATAACAGATTATGAAACGAGAAGCCATTGTCAAATCCAGGCATATACTCGCCTTTTTCCTGTGCACAAACCTCACATAAGTGAGCTTCTGTCTTTTCTCCATTTACGATCTTCGTATAATGGAGGGTTGCTGGACGTTTTCCACACTCAGGACAAAGCAAGTTCATCTACCTCCTAACTTTCCAAACAGAATGGAGATCATCGATCGCAACATACGGGCCCTTACCTCATCGCGAATAGGAAGTGGCAGTTGGAGTGTTTCCCGGGAAATAATGCTTTTGATCAGAACTGCTTCACGCTCGGTCAACAGCTTATCTCCCACTAAACGACTGAGAACATGCTCTGCCGTCAGTTGAGGGATCGACTCTCCGATATGAAGCAATAGATCAGCAAAATACTCCTTTTGGGACTGAAGTCTCACGCGGCGAATGCGAATAAACCCGCCTCCACCTCGTTTACTCTCTACCAAATATCCTTTTTCGACGGTAAATCTGGTACTGATCACATAATTGATTTGCGAAGGAACGCATTGAAACTCATCGGCTAATTCACTTCGCTTGATCTCTACCATCCCGCTGTCACTTGCTGCTAGCATCTGTTGTAGATATTTTTCGATGATGTCCGAAATATTCCCCACACGGACACCCCCTTGCTGACTTTGACTAACTTTGACCTTACGATATTATTATACACCAACTATCCAAAATGGCAATGCTTTTTCTTATTTTGGGTCTATTTTTTGACAAATATACAAAAAAAGCTAACCCGCTCGGGTTAACTCGTTTTTCCATCATCTATATAAAAGTTCATTATTATTCGCACGGGGGCAGCAGATTGCTCGAAAGCGATCAGCGCCCCCCCTCCGGCAATAAGCCGGAGGGGTTTGACCGTGTGCGTGCGATGTGAGGAGTTGCGGTTCCTAGGCAGCAACCTTTACAGCGTCGAGGTACTCGTCCACCTGATCCCGGTTGACCCGGCCGACCTTCTCCAACTTCTGGATCTGCTCCCCGGTGAGGGTCGGGTCCTTCTGCTCGAATCGCTTCTGGAAGTAGGAGTAGTACCTCTTCAGCGCCTCATTCTGCCGGCCGGTGAGGGTTCGGTCCTTCTGCTCGTTCCGCTTCAGGAGACCGGCGTAGTACTTCTCCAGTGCATCGACCTGATCCTCCGAGAGGATCAGGTCGTTCTTCTCGGTCCTCTTCAGAACCTCGAAGAAGTACTGTTCCAGCGACTCGATCTGCTGCTCCGACGAGCCGCCCTTAAGTTCCTCCAAGAGATAGAAGTAGTACTGCTCCTCCCTTGCTCCGTTGATCCGCCCGCTCCTCCTCAGCGAGCTGATCTGCTCGTAGGTGAGGGTCGGGTCGTTCTTCTCGAACCGCTCCATCAGGGGCAGCTCGGGACGGGCCTTGGGCTGGCGCGCTTCCTTGGGCATTTCCAGGGAAGAAGCGGACTTCTCCCTGATCGCCAACAGTTCCTGCAGGTACTCGTTGTCCTCAAAGAGCCGCCGGTCAGCAGGAGTGAACTCTTCTTCCTCACCATCGAGAATCATCCTCGCGGCCTGCAAAGTGTGATTCCCTTCAATCTCCGCGTACTCCTCCTCGGTCAGCTCCCTGTACCTGATCTCCGCCAGATCCTTGAAGAGCTTCTTGAAGTGGTTCAGACGGAGATAGTCCAACTTTCGGGGCTTGGGCTTGTCCTGAGAGACGACGATCCGCTTCCCCTGATTCTTCAGGTCAGCGGGAGTGGGCTTCGGACGGGGGACGGGCTTCGATCCCGACTTGGTGACCTTCTGTCCGTCCCAGATCGCCTTCACTTCCTCCTGATTCTCCTCCGGGAGACCCTTGAAGAGATCCTCCATCTGCTGGGGAGTGAGGAGATCCTTGTAGAACTCCATCTGGGAGAGAATCTCCACCACGGTCTTCCACTGGCCGTGCTCCCCCCGCCTGATCTTCTCGCGACGGATCTTGACTTCCACGGGCAGATCTGTCTCGTCGACGGGCTTGACCTCGGGCTTCTTCGCCGGCTTGGGACCGGGCTTGGGTCCGGTGACCTTGGGCTCGGCTGCCTTCGGCTCGGCTGCCTTCGGCTCGGCTGCCTTCGGCTCGGTGGCCTTCGGCTCGGTGGCCTTCGGCTCAGTGGCCTTCGGCTCAGTGGCCTTCGGCTCGGCTGCCTTCGGCTCGGTGGCCTTCGGCTCGGCTGCCTTCGGCTCGGCTGCCTTCGGCTCGGTGGCCTTCGGCTCGGTGGCCTTCGGCTCGGCTGCCTTCGGCTCGGTGGCCTTCGGCTCGGCTGCCTTCGGCTCGGTGGCCTTGGGCTCGACGGCCTTGAGTCCCGTGGCCTTGGGCTCGACGACCTTGAGTCCCGCGACCTTAGGCTTGGCGGCCTTGAGTCCCGTGACCTTGGGCGTCTCGATGGACACCGTCGGTACGACCATCTGCACGCCGATGGACTGGGCCATCTCGCCCAGCTTCTCGCCTGCCTTGATCGTCCCTTCGAGCCACCAGATGTACTGCTGGATACCATCCTTGAGCTTATTGGCCTCGGCGAGCGCAGCTTTGAGGTTGGGGTTGCTGAACATGAGGGATACTCCTCGGGTTAGGTGCAAACGCACACGGTCGGTAAATCTTAACTTCATCTTACATTATTCGCAATTTACTGGTCAATAAAGAATAATGCTCTAAACCGCTCCATACAAAGGTTCTCAACGTCAATAAATTTGCTCCACACGAGTGATTCCTTCCATATGCTGCAATTCTTCCAACAACTCGGCATCTAAGTTCGTTCCTTTTATTTTAATTGTAAAAGTGATCTTTGAAGCATCATGACCATCTTCTTCAATTCGAAGCTTTTTAATAGAGATACTTTTGCTTTTTCCGATAATCTTTACCATCTCACTCAAACGAGAAACGTCATTATCTGTCCAAACTTCTAATACAGCTCTCGTCTTTTGGTTCCAAAACATCCGATCCAGCCATCTGCGGATAATGAGTCCAATAAATACGATCAATGTCGTAATGACTGATGGAAAGTAAAAACCAGCTCCCGTTGAAAGGCCGACAGCTGCTACTACCCAAAGTGAAGCTGCTGTAGTCAGACCGCTCACCGTAACTCCTTGTCGCAAAATAGTTCCAGCCCCCAAAAAGCCAATTCCACTGACAACTTGGGCACTGATCCGCGAAGGATCAAAAGTAAAGTGAGGAAGATGGACAAAGTCAGAAAATCCATAGATCGAAATGAGCATGATCAAAGCTGAACCTACCGAAACCAATATATGGGTACGAAAACCTGCTGGAGAATGGTTTAACTCTCTCTCCCAGCCGATTAACCCACCCATCAATGCAGCCATGAACAATCGCTCCGTCAAAATCCAATAGCTGGGGTATAAAACATCATACATACTCCCACTCTCCTTCTTTCCTACCATTATCCTTTATTAGTATATTTTTATACAAAAAAGTATTAAACATAGAAAAATTTTTTCCCTATTCGTGGTAATAGGTATTGCGTATAATAAGAATAGTGGAATCGTTAGAAGAGAATAGAGGTTAGTATGCTGATTTCTTCGAATGCGCTTTCAACAGAAGAGCTCCCTCAAGTTCACCACAATCTGCTTGTGAGAAGTGGACTCCCTCGTAGTCGGTTCCCGAAATTTGCTATTCTGTGTGAGGATCTGCGGGGAGAAAAACCCCCTATCAAAGATTCCTTCCTTGAAGCTATCGAGGAATTGGAACGCCTCACCACAGAGACAGAAGAAAAGCTACAAAAAGTACAAGAGGAACTGCAACGAGAGAAGACACCACCTTCTACTCCAAGAGAAGAACTCGAAAACGCAGAGAGAACCTACATGCAAGATCTCTTCTCGTTCCATGAACTCATCCCGCTTATCAGTGAGCTGTTCGAACAAGCGTATCGACAGCCTCTCGATGCGAGATGAAGTGACCGGCCGGGTATCTGAGGTAGATACCCGGCCGTCGGCTTTTTAAAGTAGATAAAGGAAAACAAATCCGTTATGATAGAATGGAATTTTTTTTGGCACACCATACGGCTAAAGCCGAAGGATTCTTGGGACGGTAGTCTGATGACTACTTCATTACCAAACTAACCCCGTGAGCCCCACGGTTCCATTACAGCATAGAATAGCCCTACTGCTTGGTTTTCGCATTTCAAACTATCCAAAATTTGTAATTGATGATAGTTTATCAGCAGAATGTATGTTTGTAGATATATTTTTTTAAAATAGTGTTGGATGAGAGAGTGCTGAACCCTCTCATCCAATCCTCGTTTCCATCCCACGATTCAACCGTGGGTTTTCTCACTCTCAATTCTATAAAGGGCTGAATTACTATGTCTACCAAACAAATTAAATGGCTTATCCTCTCTATCCCTACCCTGACGATTGGAGTATGGGAATATCTCCGCCACACGATCCTGCTCCCTCATGTTTCCATGGATCTTGGAAATTGGCTCTCTCCTATCATTATTTTCCTGATTACCATCGCCTTCCTCAATCCGCTCTTTCAAGCCTATGAACATTTATCAAAGCAGCTAAAACAAGAGCGGGAAAGCAAGCAGCTCATGGCCGAGAGAGAGAGGATAGCCCGTGAACTCCATGATGGAATCGCTCAAACTTTGTTTCTCTCCTCTGTGCAAGTAGAAAAATTAAAAGCAATCGCTCCTCATGAGCAATGGAGGGAACTGCAACATAGCTTGCACCATATCCAAGAATATGTACGAAGATCCATCCACACCCTCAAAACAGAATACCAATTAGCCTTATCGGCACAGCTTCAAACAAGTATCGAACAATTTCGTTTGGATACAGGAATCGATGTTCACTATAATTTCCAGTTTCAAGACAGCCACTTCTCCCAAAAAGAAGGCTGGGAACTAATAGCAATCGTCAATGAGGCACTGACGAACATTCGAAAACATGCATTTGCTACAACAGTATGGATAGAATTATCTTCCACAGAGGATAGTTGGAATTTGAAGGTAGAAGATAACGGTGCAGGTTTTGATGAACAAAAATTACAATCGGCAAATAAGTTTGGTCTTAGTATCATGAAGGAACGTGCGGAAGAGTGCGATGCGAAATTTTCTTTCTCGCGGGAAAAAAACAAAACCATCGTTCATGTTTGGAAAAGGGAGCTTTAAAAGATGAATTATCGAATTTTAATCGCTGATGATCATGAACATGCCCGTAAAGCCATGCGGATGATTCTCTCGGAAGATGACCGCTTTATCATTGTTGGAGAAGCGAAACGCGGAGATGAAATCTTACTTCTGACAGAGCAACTCATGCCAGATATGATTTTAATGGATATACATATGCCAGGCTTAAACGGTCTGGAAGCAACACGCCAAGTAAAGGAACAATTTCCGTATGTTAAAATCGTTATGGTTACGGTCTCCGATGATGTTACCAATTTGTTTGAAGCAATTAAAAACGGTGCCCAAGGGTACCTCGTGAAAAACCTCAATCCGACCATTTGGCTATCCTACTTACATGCATTGGCAACCGATACAGCCCCAATGCCTCAAGAAATCGCCAATCGAATCCTAGCCGAATTCACCGGAGTAAAATCAACGAATGACCATTTGTTGACTCCAAGGGAACAAGAGATATTGACAAGGGTCGCCCAAGGACTGAGCAATCGAGAAATCGCAAATGAACTGATTATCTCCGAACACACTGTTAAAAATCATCTCAAAAATATTATGCAAAAATTACACCTGAATAATCGAGTACAACTGACTCGTTATGCCTATGAACAAGGATTTATGGGAGGCAATACGTGAAAATAGCTCTTATGAGGGATGTTTTTTGTTCCTCTGTTTTTTACAATAATAAGGACGCTTTATGTAAAAATTGGAATCAAGATGTTTATACGTAATATTACAAAAAGAAACAAAGGGGTTCTAACGTTGAAGAAAATAGGATGGATGCTGTCATTGGGATTGTTTTTGGTCAGTGGATGTACTTCACCATCTTCCACTTCCACACCTCCAAGTGCACCTGCCTCAATCTCACTTCAGTTTGAAGTACAACCAACAAAACCAGTCCCAAATCAACCAATTACGCTGTCGGCAAAGGTAACTGGAGACAATAAACCTGTGAATGATGCGAATGTCGAATTTGAGATTTGGAATACAGGAGCAAAAAATCATTCCATGCTAAAAACAAAACGAACGGCTGAAGGAACCTATACCATCACAAATACTTATCCTATCGCGGGTAATTATAATGTCATTGTCCATGCAACAACCCCACAGGTGCATCAAATGATTTCGGAGACTTTTACAATTGGCGAATCATCAAATAAAGAACAGAGTCATCATAGTGGAGATAACGGATTGATGATGCATATCCAGCTACCTTCTAACGCCAAAAGTGGGCAGAGTACCAAACTCTTCGGGCATATCGCCCAAAACAATCAGGCCTTAACAGATGCAAATGTAGAGTTTGAAATCTGGAAAGAAGGTGAAAGCAACCACGATTTTACAGATGTCGCGGAAACAAAACCCGGTGAATACTATAGTACTTATCACTTTAAAACACCTGGAACCTATCATGTAAAGTTACATGTCGAAAAAGGGAAAATACACGACCATACCGAGCAATCGTTGACAGTTCAATAGGTATTCGAAAAAAGACCGCTAACAAAAAGTTAGCGGTCTTCTGTCAATAATGAATAGAGTAAAGCCATCCGAATCCACATACCATTTTTTGCCTGTCTAAAATATAGAGCACGAGGGTCCCCGTCTACATCAGGGGCGATCTCTTGGTTACGAGGAAGCGGATGAAGCACCATCGTATGAGAACTAAAACGACTCAACACATGTCTATCAATGACCATTTCTTTTACCTTTCCCTCACTTGCTGGCATTCTTTCTCTCTGCGTTCTCGTTTGATAAAGTACATCTACATCACTTGGTATATCACTTAAAGAAGAACATGCAATAAAACGCCCACCATGATCCTCCATATACTGAATATAATCATCACTTAGTTCTAAACCCGGCAATCCTACACCATAAATCGTTAAACCCTTAAATAAAGATAATATTTTCACCAAAGAATGAACGGTACGGCCATATCTCAAATCACCAATCACCGCAACAGACAGATGGTCTAGCGATGATCGCTGTTCAAATATGGTGTAACCATCTAGTAATGCTTGGGTGGGATGTTCACCTGATCCCCCTCCTGCATTAATAAGGGGGACAGAAGCTACTCTGCTCGCTTCCGCTGCTGCATCATTTTCATGGTGACGCATAACAATCGCATCCGCGTATCCTTCCACAATCCGAATGGTATCTGCAAGGCTTTCTCCTTTTACAGAAGAAGAAACTTCCTTCGCATTTTCGGTACTTATTAAACTTGCCCCTAGTCGCTGAATAGCAGACTCAAAAGAAAGCCGAGTACGTGTACTCGGTTCATAAAACAAAGTAGCCACCACTTTACCACGGAGTGAATCCTGATAGCGACTGGCATTTTTTTTGATATCAGATGTAAGAACAAACAGAGATGTTAGATCTTCTCTGGTAAATTGTGTACTAGAAATTACATGTCGCATGGAGATCCACCTTTTACTCACCAGTTATATTAATCGTTAGTTCTCCTTCTCCTCCTGGTCCAACCTTAGGTTCCATCAGGGACAGTTCAATAGAAGCAGGTTGCATTTCCAAGAAAGGAGTTTTAACTTTTACAATAGTAGTAGCAGCATATACAACAGGGTGTGAGAATAAAAATAAAGAACAAATAGCTAAGCCTAGTAGCTTCACACGCACTTTACCTTTCCTTTCTGGCAAACTATTTCATTGCCTGAGCACTTGATAGTCCATTTTGGTAGAGGCGGTTACTCGGTTCTAATTGGAGAGCTTTTTGAAAAGCTGCAACCGCTGCAGGTTTGTTCTTCACTGCCATATAGCAAACTCCTAGCTGGTAAGAATATTTCCCAACTTTAGGATCACGAACCACTGCCTTTTGTGAAGCTACAATTGCAGAATTATAGCTGCTAGGATGAGTCTTACCATTTATGTAGTAAGCTCGAGCCTTGTAATAAAAGCCTTCTGCATTTGTATCATCGATTTGATTTACAGCGACAAATTGATCAAAAGCTAGATTGAGTAGCTCCTTGAGTTGTTTCGCCTTTACATCGGTTCTCAAGCTTTGATTTCGAAGTTTTTCATCTCTTTGTTTTAAATATAAAAGTCCAAGAGAAATATGATACTCGATACTCTTGTCATTCAACTTAACTGCTTTTTTCTCATTTTCCACTGCAGCTTCTATATTATTAGCTTGTAATTGAATAATAGCAAATTCATGAAAATACACTGCATTTTTTGGAGCTAGTGCAACTGCTTTTTTCATACTCTCTACAGCTGTGTTACTATCTTTTAAAATATTGTAGATTTTCCCTCGATGATAGTAAATACTAGCAGTTTTTTCATCTAGCTCTGCAGCTTTATCAATTGCTGTTTTTGCACTTGGATAATCACGTACATAATAATTAAAAACAGCAAGCTGATCAAACAACTTCGCATCATCTGTAAAATAAGCAGTTGCTGAATTCATCACGATAACGCCTGACTTATAATCTTTTTTCAATCCATAGAGATTAGCCAGGTGCACATAATACTGTTTACTCTCTGTATCCATTGCTAAGGCTTGTTTTGCAAATGTCAATGCTTTATCGATATCGCCTTTCTCATATGCCTTTACAGATTGATTATACAAACTGACAGCTTTGTTTGGATTTTGTTCGACTTCCTGTACAATTTTCGCTTCTACTAAAGGGGTAATATCTGGACCCGTTGTAACAATCAAGCGTGCTAAAAACAATAGAGCAACAATCCCAACAGCAACCCACGTCAACCATCCAGGTAACTTTTTCTTTGGTTTTACTGTGCTTTCCGCATCATTTTTTGTTTTATTGACACCAAAAGAAGCGAGCTTTGAACGTCCAGTAAAAAACTTGTCTACCAATGTATTGCCAGCTTTTTTCTGCTCATCTTTTAGAGCATCAATCCCTTTGGGCTTCTTACCACCAAATTCATGAGCCCACTTCCACAATTCATGTAAAGGTGGTCGCATCACTGGATCTGGTGAGACGCTCTTCATTATCCAAGACTCTAATTCAACTGGAGCATCAGACCGAAGCGATCGCAGTGGTCTCATCTTGTTTTTGTGCTGCTCTATATTTTCTCCTGTCAACATCAAAAACAACAACTCACCAAGTTGGTTTGCCAACTCCGCTTCGCTGTATACATTTTCCTTTTCCGAAGGTAATACAGAAGTAGGTCCACCGTACAAGAAACGAATAGTACCATCTTCATCGATGACCATGTTTTGGGGATCAATAAGGGCAAATTCACCTTGGGACTCGCACTCCATTAAGTGATCAGCAATTGTCTTCGTGATCTGAGAAACTTCTCCTAATGCAAGTGGAGCGTTTTGATAAAGGTAAATCCCTAACAGGTTCCCTTCCATTTTCTCAAATACTTGATAAAGCACTCCATCTTCTACAAAGACTTCTTGCAACGGTACAAAAATACGTTCATTTCTCAAAGGTAATTTCGCAATCGTATCTTCATTTGGTTCAGATTGCAATTGTATTGCATGGATAAAACGTGTTGGTACTTCTTCAGGATCAAACGAATCATAAGTTGTGTAATACAGAACACCATCAACAAATGGAAATACACTGATTACTTGGTAACTTCGTTTTATTCGCTCTCCTTGTTGTTTTATCTGCATAACTTCCCCTCACTCTATCAAGCGGACATTTTTCATATCCCCTATTGTAACATGAAGTATCATTAAGGATGAATGTCATTTTCGTTATATCATCAGGCTATCCTAATTCTTGCAAATATATGGCAGGACAGTTATGTAAAATTAATCATATAATGATGTAAAAATATAACAATTATGCTGCTATTTTCTGTTTGAACAATATAATTTATAGTTTTCTCTGCCTGCTATATCGCAACTGCCTGCAAAATTCTTATAATAATGATAGTGAATCTTTTGTGATCATTACAACCCTACTTTTCATTTATTTTCATTCTGAATTAGTAACAGTTTTTTATTTTGAGATCGGAACTTTTAAGGGGGAACATGATGGACAAAAAAGTTGTACGTGCTTGGATATGGTATGACTGGGCTAACTCTGCTTTTGCCACTACCATGATTGCAGCTGTAATGCCTATCTTTTTTTCAGATGTTGCTGCTAAGAGCTTATCAAAGACAACTGCTACTGCTTACTGGGGTTATACGGAATCCATTTCTTTAGTCTTACTCGTTCTCTTATCTCCTATCCTTGGTTCAATTGCTGATCGAGCAGGACGAAAAAAGCAATTTCTCCGCTTTTTCACCTACTTGGGAATCGGTTCATCACTACTGATGGCTACAATTGATGAAGGTGAATGGAGATGGGCAGTTGTACTAGTGATTATAGGGTCTTTAGCCTTTGCCTGCAGTAACATTTTTTATGATGCTTTCCTGCCAGAGATAGCGGAGGAAAAAGATCGCGATATGGTGTCTAGTCGCGGATATGCCCTTGGATATATCGGTGGTGGTGTATTATTGGCACTGCAACTTGTCTTTATTCAGAAACCCGATTGGTTTGGATTAACGTCAATATCTGCAACTCAGATTGCTTTTGCATCTGTTGGTGTATGGTGGTTCCTCTTTTCCCTTCCCATATTCAGACATGTAAAAGAAAAAGAAAAAAAATCAACAGAGAGCTTCTTCCAACTGAGTAAAAATAGTACCCGGCAGGTAATCCAAACCATTAGGCAACTGCCAAAATACCCAGAACTCATGCGTTTTTTAATTGCCTTCTGGTTTTTTAACGATGGAATCAATACCATTATTAAGATGGCCACTATTTATGGAAGGGAAATTGGGATTGGTACAAGTGATCTCATTCTAGCTCTGCTCATAACCCAATTTGTTGGATTGCCTTTCACATTATTATTTGGAAAATTCGCTGGATGGTTTGGCAGTAAACGCACCTTGATCACCACAATTATTATATATTTGTTCATTGTCATTCTCGGTTATGGAATGACCACCTCTTTTCACTTTTATGTTCTCGCTATCCTAGTAGGAATGGTACAAGGAGGTAGTCAAGCTCTATCTCGTTCCATCTATAGCCAACTAGTCCCAGCCGAAAGAAACGCCGAATTTTTTGGTTTCTATGGTCTATCAGGAAAATTTTCCGCAATCTTTGGACCATTTGTCTTTGGTCTGGCGGGACAATTAACAGGGTCTAGTCGATTTGGTATTCTCTCACTCGCGATCTTTTTTGTCATCGGAATTTCACTATTATGGAAACTTAATCTAGAGAAGGGACAGCAAGAAGCAACTTCTAACTTAAGTAAAAAGTAATCTCTAAAAAAGGTCCTGATGGGACCTTTTTCTCTACCTAAATTTACTACTTCGAAGCCGCTTCTTCCTTACCACTATCGCTGTGGGCCAAACCAAAAGAACAGAAACAACTAGAGCAGCACTTGGATTATTATGAAGAACACCATAGGCGACATAGTTAATTATCAAATTCAGAACGACAATCAGTATATTTGCGAGGAAAACATGAAAAAACAACTGTGTATCCACATATTTTCCAATCCAAAATCCAACGGCAACTTGACCGATAATAAGTACTGGTAAGGTCAACAATATAAGGATCAAGCTGTAAATCAAAAACAGAATAGAAAAGTCCAGCTAGATACTCCAATGGAAACATAATGATCATTCCTAAACCACCAGCTTGCAAAATGCGCAACCGATTTAATTTCACTGCCTCTCCTCCATTTAAAAAGTTATAAAAATGATGCTCCCCTCTCAGTATAAAAAAGCATTTAAATAAATACGATATCTATACACCTTAAGAAAAAAGGAAGCATTACCATAATTAATGGTCGCACCTCCTTTTTTTATCGTATAAAAAATCCTTTATTTACGGCGCACCAAAAGCGCCAAAGGAAATGATGGAATACAGAGAATCAAGGCTACTAGAGGTGCAAAGGCAGTAAACCAAAACGCATTTTGACCAACTATGAAACCGAACAGTACAAGGAACATAAACAATACGATATTTGCTAAATAAACATGAGAGAACAGATGGCTTGCACGTCCCCCTACCTTTCGCCCTAACCAAAACCCCATCACAAATTGACCGAACACTTGAATCGGCAAAAAATATGCGATGATTTGTTCATTTGTAAGATGTAACGGTGATACTCCTTTATAGGACATAATCGAACCTACTACCACACTTCCCAGTAACAAACTGACAAATGTTATTCCTACTGCTTGCAAAATACGAGCTTGGTTCATGCGTATAACTCCCTAAATTTCTGGCACTAATTTTGCAATAATGTTTATGAAAGTAGGATTGCGAAAATTACCAGATATCATTTTTTTGGCTGACATGACCGTAAGCAGTTTTAAGCCACTCAGCTTCCACATCAATAAGAATAACACACTCACCTTCTTGAACCCAATTTTTATGTCGCAAATATCACTTTTCATTTTTTACTTCTGTACGGAAAAAGCCTAGTTCCAATTTCCCAAAATGAGTTAAAACTAGAACAGAAATTCCCTCAGCCGTTTCAAATTTCAAACAAAAAACTAGAGGTTTCCCTCTAGCTCATGTAGGCTTTCGAACATAGTTACGATATAAGTTAATGATCAATACAATCGATAATACATAATTTACAAGATAGAAATAAAAGTTTATATTCCTGAAAAATGGATGATCTATAACAAAGTAGACAGGATTGACCATATATATAAAAGGCAGGATGGCAAATAGTAGAATAATAATAATTCCAAACCCTTTTAATTTTAAGCGAACAACCTCTAGCAAATAACCAAAATCTGTTCGTGTGCTCTTACCCATAACTGCCCATTGATAAATTCGATAGCGTGGTGTAAAAGTAGCAAAAATGTATAAGAGCGGTAGGAGACCGATCAATGAAACGTTTATCATACTAGGATTGTATTGTTGAATGAGAACTAATTCAGCAGCACTAACAAGCGCAAACAACCAACTTCCCGTGAATTGTCTCCCTTCGCGCTTTCGTATCAATGATCGAGATTCTTTGATTTGGGCAATCAAATCTTTGTCTTTGACACTTAATGCTGAAGCACGCTTCACATAAATATAAGCCATCGTTACATCTGCTTGAGAGGTTGGGTAGTAACCAGGATCTAACTGATCATGACCTTCCCCTACTTCTTTCCAAGTGCTAAAAGCAATGTCTAAATATGCGCGTACTAATTCCTTTTTGTATGTATTATTTTTAGGCTCTCGCTCCACACTTTTCTCAAGCAATTGTAGACCACTTTTGAAGTTACCATGTTGTATATAGAGAGACCCCAATTGGTATTGATACTTCATTTCAGTAGGTTCTAATGAGATAGCATGTTCAAATGCTTCTTCTGCTCGTGATAATCGGTTGCAAGATTGATACATTTGCCCCAACAAAAAAGAGTATTCCGCATTATTTGGTGCTAATTCGCATGCCTGAATCAAGTTTGTTATAGCTTCCTGTTTCTCACCTACAGCAAATCTAGCTTGTCCAAGTAGTATCCAAGCTTCTGCCCTGTCTTGTATATGCTCTGTCATTTTAATAGCAATAAACAGCGCATCTTCCGGTTGATTTGCTTTCAATAACCGAAACCCTTCTTCAAGTGCTTCGCTTATTTTTTTTTCGGGCCAGCCAATAGGATGATCTCGAAGCTGTCTATCATATATTTCTCTTTTTTCTTTATCAAGTAGAATGGCTTCAATCATCTCTAATTTGCTTAACATCTGTTCTGCTTCTTGTCGACGATTGATATGAGAAGCATTTGTACGAGCACTCCACAATCTGACTTGATGATGGATGAGTTTTTGAATCTCCTCCGAAGATGCATCTGCGGAGAGCTCTAAAAAACGATAGTAGTTCTCCATGTTGAAAATATCCTTTTTAGGCAGTTAGCTTATTGCCAATTTGGCAACACGTTTTTGTTTCTCTAGTACTTCGTCTTCTGTCAAGTTGGAAGTACGTTCAATATCTAACTCGCCAAGTAATGTACCTGCAGTGGAATCAATGACAGAAATATGAATAATCCCATCACTATCATATTCAAAAATAACTTCGATTGGAGCACCCTTTGGGTATTCAGGAAGATCAATCATACCTTCCCCAACTATTTTCACATAATCGAGGTCTACATCTTCACCTTCTGTCACTTGAATATGTAATTGGGTTTGTTGATCCACTGTAGTGGTATAATGATTGCTTACTCGGGTAGGTATTGCAGTATCCTTCTTCAATACAATAGAGTTTACTTCATTGCCACTTTCATCTAATGCGACAACACCCATGCTGTGAGAGTTAACATCTTGAACTTCCACCATTGGGAAAGCATGGTTGTCAACAAAATCATGACGTCCTTCCTTCAACATCAAGATCATTCCCTGAATGGCGGCACCTTGTGCAACAACTTCATCAGGATTGACATCAAGTGAAGGCTTCAATCCAGTAACTCGTTCAATCAATTCAGGAACAGCACGCATTCGAGTTGATCCACCAACTAGAAGAACACGATTGATATCATTCCAACCCAAATCAGCATCTTCTAATACAAATTCCATTATTTTCTGAGTTTGTTTTAGGAGATGGTGGGTTACTTCTTCAAAATTTTGGCGGGTGAGTGGAATTGTCACGTTCACACCGTTAGCAGATAGGAATACATTCGTGCGTTCTCTGGAAGATAGCGTTTTCTTGGCAATTTCTGCTTTATCTCGAAGATCTTGTTCTAGCATTGGATCTTCTAATAAATCTACTCCGCCAGCTTTGATAAATTGATCATTGAGATACTCCATAACTGCATTGTCCCAATCAAAACCACCTAAACTCTTCGCTCCACCAGTAGCCAATACTTTTAGGCCTTCTGGGCTCAAGTGCATGATGGTAACGTCAAAGGTACCTCCACCAAGATCGTAAACAAGAATGGTCTGGGTTTCGTCCATTTTGTTTAATCCATATGCAAGTGCAGCTGCAGTTGGCTCATTGATAATACGTAAAACATTGATTCCTGCGATTCGTCCAGCATCTTGTGTGGCCTTACGCTGTGCGTCATCAAAATAAGCCGGCACAGTAACAACAGCATCTTCAATTTTTTCCCCTAATAATGTCTCTGCATCTTCTTTCAAGCGACGAAGAATCATAGCAGAGATTTCTTCTGGGGTATATACTTCGGAATTTTCTGTGCGAAATTTCCAGCCTTTATCACCGATTTGTCTTTTTACAAACTGAATAACATTAAAAGGATTGGCCACCGCAGATCGCTTTGCGATGCTTCCTACAATCGGATCATCTCCATCAAACAAAACAACGGAAGGGGTAATTCTCTCTCCTTCACGGTTTGTCAATACTTCAGGTTTTCCATATTGGTTAACGATTGAGATCGCAGAGTATGTTGTACCTAAATCGATTCCTACTACTCGCGCCATCTTTTTTCACTCCTTCTTACCGCATAATGTCAGATGAACGCCAAGCTCGCTAGTTTTTTCAGAAGAAAATGAAAAGATGGTTGCCCATCTATTGGGAGAAAAAACAAAGAGGTTAGAGGGTTTCTTCATTTATAGACAGGTTGTATGTCCATACCATGTGAATCTCTCATGACTTAAAGTCACGAGACTTATCTACGAAGGTTGATAGCTAGGCTGGTTTCCTCATTCGTACAGGCGTATCCACTCCGCCTATAGCATAAAAGCCTATGAATTTCGTAAGATGTCTGTTTGTTAGGAGAAGAAATCTTTGGCGATTATCACATGTTTTCTCGCCACAAATATAAATATCCCCAACAATACTTATTCCTCTTCCCTCTTATTCTCCATAAACGATAGAGAGCAACGGCCTTATTTTGGTTGATATTTCTTTATAACTACTTTGGTTGGTCTTAAAATAACATCTTTGTATTTGAAACCATTACGAACGATGTCAACGATTTGATTATCTTCACTTGGATGAAATGTAGGTTCTATCTTCACTACTTCTTGATACTTTGGATCGAAGGTATAAGATGTGAGGATTATTGGTTCTACTCCACGACGGTACAGGATTTCCATCAGCTCACCATTTAGAGACTTCAGTAAATCTGCTAATTCAGGGGACAATACCCCAGAATCAATTGCATCTTTATAGATACTCTCCATACGATCATGAAATAAAATCAAATCAATATATAGTGGACGCAAGTGTGCAAGTTCTTGATCTTGTTTCAGATCATCCATTTCTTGATACAAGCGTTCAAAAGCTACTTCTTTGGTTTTGTCATAGCTCAACCGTTTCTCAACTAATCTAACAAGTGATGTGAAATTAGATTGTAGACCAGACAAAAAAGAGAGTACCTGTTGCTGTTGGCGATCGGGTGATTTTACCTCCTTCACTTCCTTTGAAGTTGCAGCACGATCTCTGGATAGAAAGCTCATCCGAGACGCTTGCTGACTTTTTTGCGGAAGCTGCGGAGCTTTACCGAAAAATCTCTGGCTCTCTTTTTTGGGACCCATAGATGTTCCTCCCTATTCATGAGTTTACATTTGTGATGATACTAGCCCTATTAAAACCGCAATTTTGGTCACGATCAGTCCCAACAAGATGAAAGGAGCAAAAGGTAAGGTAGTATCTTAATTCACTTTTTTACTATGAAATACCTTCCATTTCAATAGAAAAAACTTGCAGATAGATTTTGTGACAAGGATAGTATATTGATTGGCAGGAATTTTAGAGAAATTTTTAACTTAGAAAGTATTTTTTATATCGCCTCCGCTAATTGACCTATTCCCATGTAATTACCAGATAGTAGTCAATTAGTGTCACAAGACCTGTACCAATGTAGTTCCCGGAGAGGATCGACATATGAGGTTAATACAAGTCCTATTAGAATAACATGATAATAGATTAGGCGATATTTACTAATCTGTAAAACTAGCATAAAAGTTAGCAAGATAGAATTTAGATAGAGTTCCCTAACTTTTTCTAATAACCCAATATCTTTTATTATCCGGTTCTAGGATACAGGGCAATTATAGTATCTTTATAATGTTTAGACAAGCAAGGTAGAACTCTTATCTATTGACTATTTTTTATTATAACAGCTACTTTCAATACTAGCACTACTCAGTTATTCTACTGGCAATATTTGTATATGATCCAGTTGTTTTTGAGTTTATTGTTTTCATCTACTATCACTTCGGATTTGAAGTGATACTATTTTCGAGATTTTCGATCCTATTATTGTTTCCCCTACAAGTCCGCTCAAAGAGAAACATGCTCTAACAGAATGAATACCCTTTTATGCTCTACATGACTACAGTAAAAAACGATATCTTATGCACTGTGTTTCTAAGGGTTACTTCATAGGTCTCCCTTAGAGAGCAATATGCAAGTATAAACCTCCTTAATCGCACTTTGATTTGTACCCTAAATAAGTATACAAAAAATCAGATTAGTTTTAAAGACAATATAGGAAAATAGCCCCTACCTCGTCAAGATAGAAGCTATCTTTCCTATTGTTGTTCACGCATATGCGGAAATAGCAGGACATCACGAATAGAAGGGCTGTCTGTAAGCAACATGACGAGTCTGTCAATTCCGACACCAAGACCACCAGCAGGAGGCATGCCATGCTCCATTGCTTCCAAAAAATCTTCGTCGAGTGGTTGTGCTTCATCATTTCCAGCTGCTTTTTCGGCCATCTGCGCTTCAAAACGTTTGCGCTGCTCAATTGGATCGTTTAATTCTGTAAAGGCATTTGCATGCTCTCTGCCATAAATAAATAGTTCAAATCGATCTGTAAAACGATCGTCATCGGCATTTTGTTTAGCCAGTGGAGAGATTGCCACAGGATGTCCATATACGAAAGTTGGTTGAATGAGCAAGTGCTCAATTTTTTGCTCAAAAAATTCATTCACGATATGTCCAAATGTCATGTTAGGTGTCACTTCTACCCCGTGTTCCTTAGCTAATTGGTGTGCTTTTTCATCAGACATATGCTCGGTAAAATCAATTCCTACATGTTCTTTAATAAGATCCGTCATCGAACGGCGAGCCCAACCTGAAGAAAGGTCGATCTCTTGACCTTGGTATGTGATGAGAGATGTACCGCGAACCTGCTTCGTAATCGAAGCAATCATATTTTCCAGCAAATCCATAATATCCTCAAAATCAGCATAAGCCTCATAAAGTTCCATCATTGTAAATTCCGGGTTATGGCGAGTGGAAATTCCTTCATTCCGATAACATCTACCAATCTCAAATACTTTCTCTACTCCGCCAATCATCAATCGTTTTAAGTGAAGTTCTAGAGCAACTCGCATATAAAGAGGCATGTCTAATGCATTATGGTGTGTCACAAAAGGACGAGCAGAAGCTCCACCTGCAAGTACATGTAGAGTAGGAGTCTCAACCTCCAGATATCCTAAATCCGTTAAATGACGACGCATTGCTGTAAGAATTTGACTTCTTGTTATAAAAGTTTGTTTCACTTCTGGATTCATGATCAAATCCAAATATCGCTTGCGATAGCGTTGTTCTACGTCTTTTAGGCCATGGTACTTCTCTGGAAGCGGGCGAAGTGCTTTGGAAAGGAAAGATAGCTCTTTAGCGCGGACGCTTAACTCACCCCGATTTGTCTTAAAGACAGTTCCGGTTATACCCAAATAATCCCCCATGTCACTTTGGGAGAACACTTCATATTGTTCTTCTCCGACTTGGTCCAAACGTACATATATCTGAATTCGACCACTCATATCTTGAATATGAGCAAAAGATGCTTTACCTTGTACCCGTTTCGTCATCAATCGCCCCGCAATAGAAATCGAAACCTCTTTCTCTGCAAGTTCCTCTTTCGTCAGTCCATCATACAAAGCTTCCAAATCTTTTGCGACATGGGTGCGGACAAATTTTTTACCAAAAGGATCAACACCGCGGTTCCTCATCGCATCTACTTTTTCTCTTCTCACCTGCATTTGTTCACTTTGTTCAGCTTGATCGATCATTTTCTTTCCAACTCCTCTATTCTGGGACTTACGCCACCACGGTCTCTTCTAATTCTTGTGCAAAAGCCAACAAGAAACCAGCCATTTCATCACGTGTAGTGGCACGGTTAACTAAATCTTTCAACTTTGCACTATCACGCAGTCCTTTTAAATACCAAGCAGCATGTTTTCTCATTTCTCTTACAGCAACCTCTTCTCCTCGAAGAGCAATCAGTCGATCCATATGGAGAATAGCAATTTCCATCTTTTCTTTGGCATCTGGTTCTGGGGTTAAAACTCCATCTTCTAAGTAATTAATGGTACGGTATAGCATCCATGGGTTCCCCAGAGCAGCCCGGCCAATCATGACACCATCGCAACCTGTTTTTTCGAGCATGTCACTTGCATCCTCAGGAGTAAAGACATCCCCATTCCCAATCACAGGAATATCTACAGACTCCTTAACTTGACGGATGATATCCCAGTTTGCTTTTCCTTTGTACATCTGAACCCTTGTACGACCATGCACAGAAACCGCGGAACCACCAGCACGTTCTACTGCTTGTGCATTTTCAATTGCAAAAATATGTTCATCATCCCACCCAATCCGCATTTTTACGGTAACTGGTTTGCTCACTGCATCCACAACAGCAGAAACCATTTCATATATTTTATCCGGATCTAGCAGCCAGCGAGCACCTGCGTCACACTTGACTACTTTAGGAACAGGGCAACCCATATTAATATCAATAATATCTGCATTGGTTTCTTGGTCTACTACTTTTGCAGCTTCCACGAGTGTATGGCGGTCTCCACCAACAATTTGTAAACTAAGCGGCTTTTCCCGCTCATCCACAAATAACATTTCTCGTGTTCGTTTATTCCCATGCAAAATAGCCTTGTCACTTACCATTTCAGCACAAACAAGACCTGTACCAAATTCTTTCGCGATCAAACGGAATGCTGGATTACATACACCAGCCATTGGAGCCAATACTACTCGATTCTTCATCGTTATCGATCCAATTTTTAACAACATTTTTCCTCCTTTCGAAAAGGAATTACGAGTATGTTTAAATTAAGTTTTGCCACGAAAAATCTCGTTTTTTTATCCATTGATCTTTTGGCAGTGCTCTCATAGCTTCATCCAAGCTTTGACCAGTTGGAAGAATTAACTCTCCTGTTAACTCGTGGAGTGGAATTAAAGCAAATGCTCGTTCTAACAGCCTAGGATGAGGAATCGTCAATTCCCCAGTATTTATGGTTCGATGGTCATATAACAAAATATCTACATCCATAGTCCTAGGACCAAATCGCTCAAGACGCACCCGATGCAAACACTGCTCTACTTTCTGTGTAGCTTGCAAAAGCTCCGTTGGCGGCAATACCGTATCGATCTCTGCGACTAGATTAAAAAAGTTAGGTTGATCCAAATAACCGACAGGTGATGTCTCATACAAGGACGATATTCTTCTTACCGAGACACCTCCTGAATGATGTAAAAGTGCCAATGCCTGTTGTAACTGGTTAACTGGATCACCTAAATTAGCACCGAGACCTAAGTATGCCATAACCCGCTTACTCATCTTGCTCGAACTACTTCTACCCCAACTGATTCATAATGACCAGGAATTGGGGGATCAGGTTTAGTTACTCTTACCAATATTTCTGGCACTGGAAACTTGGTAAGTAGTTCATCTGCTATGCTTTCTGCTAACGCTTCAATTAAGCGAAACTGTTTTTCTTCCACTATTTTTTGAACAGCTTGAAAAACTTGTCCATAATCAATGGAATATTTCAGTTGATCTGTCTGGCCGGCAGGTTGTAAGTTCAATCGTAACTCTAAGTCAACCATAAAACGCTGTCCAAGTTTATTCTCCTCAGGAAAAGCACCATGATAGGCATAGAAGCTCATCTGCTTGAGAATGATTTTATCCATTTTCTACGGCTCCTTTTAACACATCCATCATCTGACAAAATCGAACCGTTTGCTGTACATCATGAACACGTATGATATGACATCCTTTAGTTATACCCCAACCTACTGTTGCTAGGGTTCCTTCTAATCTCTGGTCTACATCCAATTGGAGCGTATATCCAATAAAAGATTTTCGTGAAGTACCTAGAAGAACTGGGTAGCCAAGCGCGACCAATTCATCTAAATGCTGCATCACTCGAATATTTTCTTCCATCGTTTTGGCAAATCCAATACCAGGGTCAAGAATGATATTTTCCCTGGATACACCAGCATCTTTCACTAGAGCAACAGAGGCTCCAATATCCTCTATTACCTCATTTATAAGTTTTTGGTAAACAGCATTAACACGATTATGCATCAAGATGACTGGAACTTGTAACTCCCCCATCACTCGGGGCATATCTGCATCTTTTTTGGCTCCCCAAACGTCATTAATAATGTGTGCTCCAGCTTGGATGGCCTCTTTTGCGACCTGAGCCTTATAAGTATCGATGGATATAGGAAGATCAATTCGAGTGGACACTTTTTCAATGATTGGAATCACTCGTTCTAGCTCTTCATCTACAGAAACAGCTCGGAAACCTGGTCTGGTAGATTCACCACCGATGTCCAAAATATCAGCGCCATCTCTCTTCAATTTTTCGGCATGCTTCAATGCCCGGTCTAGGGAATCAAACATACCACCATCCGAAAAAGAATCTGGTGTTATATTTAATATCCCCATGACAAGGGTACGTTTTCCCACAGGGAGGATGTGCGAACCAGCTACTAGCAACGAATTACCTCCTAAGATGCATAAGTACGAATGAAGTTGGTCAAAAGCTGTTTACCATATTGACTCAAGAGAGACTCAGGATGAAATTGAACTCCTTCAATCGGTAGTGTTCGATGGCGAACAGCCATTATCTCACCATTTACCGTTTGGGCACTTATCTCAAGTGAGTCGGGTAAAGATGCAGGATCTATGATTAATGAATGGTACCTGGTAGCAGTGAATGGAGATGGGAGATCGACAAATATCCCTTTGCCATCATGATAGATTTCAGAAGTTTTCCCATGCATTAACTCTGTTGCACGTATAACCTTTCCTCCAAACGCCTGCCCAATGGATTGATGGCCTAAGCAAACTCCAAAGATAGGAATAGCATCTGCAAGCTGGTCAATTAGATCAAGGGTAATTCCAGCGTCATTTGGTGTACCGGGACCAGGGGAAATAACGATCATGTTTGGGGAAAGGGCCTGAATTTCAGCTACCGTTTTTTCATCATTGCGGACTACTTTTAACTCTTCCCCAAGTTCACCAAAATACTGCACCAAATTGTACGTAAATGAATCATAGTTATCAATCATTACTATCATCTCTACTCCACTCCTCTATGCTTTCTCCGCTATACTCAATAATGCTTCATTTTAACACAAATGGAGGTAAATCCAAAAGAAAATCATCTTTTACCATTGAAAAAACTACGTATAAAAAAAGGACATTACGTGTAGCTTAACACGTCTGTCCTCTTAATTTCTAATTTTATTTTTCTTCAAACTGATATAAAGGTGTTGTGAGATAACGTTCTCCATTACTTGGAATTACAGCGATTACTTTTTTTCCAGACCCTAAGCGCCGAGCAACCTTTAATGCAGCAGAAACTGCTGCTCCTGAAGAAATCCCAACAAGTATACCTTCTTCACGAGCTAATTTACGTGCCCATTTGAATGCTTCTTCATTTTCCACTTTGATGATTTCATCATAAATTTCTGTATTTAGAATAGATGGTACAAATCCTGCACCAATTCCTTGTATTTTATGTGGACCTGGCTTTCCGCCAGATAATACAGGCGAGTCTTGTGGTTCTACTGCTACTACATGAAGATTTGGGAAGGTCTCTTTTAAGACTTCACCTGCACCAGTAATCGTGCCGCCTGTACCAATCCCTGCAACAAATGCATCAATCTGACCATCCACTTGACTGATAAGTTCTTTTGCCGTTGTTTCACGATGGATTTTTACATTATCCTCATTATTAAATTGCTGTGGCATAAAATACTCTGGATGTGCTTCTTTTAACTCTTCTGCTTTGGCAATTGCACCTTTCATGCCTTCTGCTCCAGGTGTTAAAATGAGTTCTGCACCATATGCCCGCAGCAAGTTGCGACGCTCCACACTCATCGTATCAGGCATAACTAGGATAGCATGATAGCCTTTAGCTGCTGCTACCATCGCTAAACCAATGCCTGTATTACCACTTGTTGGCTCTATGATGGTGTCTCCTGGTTTTAATTCACCTCGCTCTTCTGCACCCTCGATCATACTGAGTCCAATGCGGTCCTTTACACTTCCTCCAGGGTTAAAAAACTCCAATTTAAGATAAACATCTGCATCTGCCTTACCAACAATGTGATTCAACTTCACTAAAGGTGTCTGTCCTATCAATTCAAGTATGTTATTCGCAACTCGCATATTAATCCCCCTAATTCCGAGTGATAAAGCAGGAATATACGATTTTATCTTATCAACTATATGAATAATTTGTCAATCTAGTGAGCCTATGATTTCCAATAGTTCTTTTTTATCAAATTGGTATTTCTCATTACAAAAATGACAAACAACTTCTGCTTCCCCAACTTCTTCTACAATAGATTTTAATTCTTCTACTCCAAGACTAATCAGCATATCTTTTACTTTATCACGTGAACAGGTACATCCAAATTTTGTTTCTTTTTTATCTAAGAATCGTGTATCGTCACCCATTATTTGTTGCAACAGCTGCTCAGGGGATATACCTTTGGCTAATAAATCGGTGATCGAAGTTATTTTTCCTATTCTTTCTTCTAACTGATCAATAATCTCTACTGGAGCATTGGGTAATAATTGTATCATGTAACCTCCAGCGACTAAAATTTTGTCACGATTCACCAAAACTCCAAGACCTACAGAACTAGGAGTTTGCTCAGAAGAAGTAAAATAATAAGTAAAATCGTCTGCTAATTCCCCAGATACAATAGGTGATGCTCCTTGATATGGGTTTCCAAGACCTAGGTCACGAGTTACATACAGTGAACCTTTCCCAACTGCCCTTGCGACGTCTAATTTTCCTTTATCGTTCAATGGAAGTAGAACATCTGGATGATCGACATATCCACGTATCTTACTTTCACCATCTGTTTCCGCTACAATCCGGCCTACTGGGCCATCTCCATCTACCTGCAAGGTAATACTTTCTTTTTTTCCTTTGATGGTTAAGCTTAAGAGAGATGCCATTGTCGCAGTTCTCCCCAAAGCTGCACTTGCAACTGGAAAAGTAAAGTGTCTTTGTTGTAATTCTTGTACAAGATCTGTCGTTAACGCTGCAAAACCTCTAACATGTCCATCAGCCGATATGGCCCGAATTGTATAATCCATCGCACAACCTCCAATTATTGATTTCTTTTATAAATTATTTTCAATCCTTCCAGAGTAAGGAGAGGGTCTATTTTATCAATCGTATCTGTACTGTGACAGATTAGGCTTGCCAAACCCCCTGTAGCGATAACGGTAGGTTTTACAGGACTTAGTCTTTTCATACGATTTACGATGCCATCCACTAAACCAACATATCCATAGTAAATCCCGGACTGAACAGCATGAACGGTGTTACGCCCAATAACTTCTGTAGGCTGAACAATTTCTACTCGTGTTAGTTTTGCGGCTCGCTGATACAAGGCCTCAGCAGATATTTGAACACCAGGAGCTATTGCACCTCCAAAGTACCTGGCATGCTCATCCACGTAACAGAAAGTAGTAGCTGTACCAAAATCGACAATGATCGCTGGAGCACCGTACAATTCTACAGCTGCCACTGCATTTGCAATGCGATCAGCACCTACTTCTCTTGGATCATCCGTTTGGATATGCAGACCTGTTTTAACCCCTGGCCCTAAAATGAGCGGCTCGATCATCAAGTATTTCTCACTCAGCTTGCGCAAGACATAAGTGATGGGGGGGACAACAGAGGAAATTACAGCTCCATCGATTTGGGACAACTGCAATCCCGCATGAGAAAGCAATTGTTTAAATGTCATGGCATATTCATCTTCTGTTGCATTTCGGTCTGTTTGCATTCTCCAATGATGTAATAATTGCTCTTGTTCATAAATCCCAAAAACAATATTGGTATTTCCAACATCCATCACAAGTAACATATCTATACTCCTTCCATAACCAAGAAAAAAACCTATACTCAATCAGGAAGAAAGGAACAAAGCAGAGAAAGTTATCATCTCTAGCTTTTGTAATCCTTTCTCCCATCCAGTTTGAGTACTAGGTTTTTCATTAAAGATCTTTTTTAGGTGGTTCTTCCTCGTTTATTTCTTCTGCTTTTGATTCTTCCAAATCGGTAGTCGAAGGTTTTATTTCTTCAATCTTCGGCTCTTCTTTTATCGATTCATTGTCTTTTCCTTGGATCGTTACAACAACAGAATCATCGATTTTCCCAGATTCTAAAAGCTGTCTAATTTGTTCTTCATCTAGGGTTTCTCGAGTTAGAAGGGTTTCAGCTAGCAAATTAAGTTGATCTCGTCGTTCTGTCAGCATTTGTTTAGCTTGATCGTAACAGCTGCGAATTAACTCTTGCATTTCGGTGTCAATTTCATAAGCGATTTGATCAGAATAGTTTTGTTCATGACCTAAATCCCTTCCAAGGAATACTTGCCCTTGGGTTTTACCGAACTGCATAGTAGCAAACTTTTCACTCATTCCATACTCGGTGATCATGGAACGAACAATAGCTGTAGCACGTTCGAAATCATTACTAGCACCTGTACTAACTTCTCCAAAGACAACTTCTTCCGCTACACGTCCACCTAGTAATCCTGTAACCCGATCAAGTAGTTCTCCTTTAGTCGCGATATAACGGTCTTCTTTTGGAAGCATCATCGCATATCCACCTGCTTGACCTCGTGGGACGATGGTTACTTTATGAACGGTATCAGCGTTTTTCACATAGTATCCCACAATAACGTGCCCAGCTTCGTGAAAAGCAACAATCCGTCTTTCTTTCGCACTGACAACTCTACTCTTCTTCTGAGGACCTGCGATGACACGATCCACTGCTTCATCAATTTCTAACATGGTTATTTTACGCTTGTTTTCACGAGCTGCTAACAGTGCTGCTTCATTTAACAAGTTTTCTAAATCCGCGCCAGAAAAGCCAGTAGTACGTTGTGCAACAACGGACAGTTTTACATTTTCATCTATCGGTTTATTGCGTGCATGCACTTTTAAAATTTCTTCTCTTCCACGAACGTCCGGACGATTTACCAAAATTTGACGATCAAAACGTCCCGGACGTAACAAGGCAGGGTCTAAAATATCAGGCCGGTTGGTTGCTGCCATGATGATGATACCAGCATTCGCATCAAATCCATCCATTTCAACAAGAAGTTGGTTCAAGGTTTGTTCACGTTCATCGTGGCCTCCACCTAAACCAGCTCCACGTTGACGACCTACTGCATCAATCTCATCGATAAAGATAATACAAGGTGCGTTTTTCTTTGCTTGCTCAAACAAATCTCTTACTCGGGAAGCCCCTACCCCTACAAACATTTCAACAAAGTCAGAACCACTGATGGAGAAGAATGGTACCTTTGCTTCACCAGCTACAGCACGTGCCAACAAAGTTTTACCAGTACCAGGAGGCCCTACGAGTAAAACACCTTTTGGAATACGAGCACCCATTTGTACAAAACGACGATTATCTTTTAGAAAATCAACTATCTCAATCAATTCCGTTTTCTCTTCATCTGCACCTGCAACATCGTTAAAGGTAACTCGTTTTTTCTCTTCGTTGTATAATCTCGCCTTGCTCTTCCCAAAATTCATCACTCGGCTACCGCCGCCTTGTGCCTGATTCATGAGGAAGAGGAATAAAATAATCACACCAACAATCGGAATAATCGAGGTGAAGATCGAAATCCAAATCGAATCACTTTTGGTTTTCTCAACTGAATACTTTACATTGTATTTCTGCAAATCTTGAGTAACCGTAGATCCATAACCTAAGGGTCCTTGGGTTACAAAGGATTTTGATTTATTGTTTTTATACTTACCTGTAATGTGATATGTATCACCTTCGGGTTGAATCGTAACGCTATCAATCTGATTTGTTGTCAACAGATTATGGTATTCACTGTATGTTAGCTGTTTCGTAGCAGAACTTGTATTAGCTACGAGGTTAAACACTCCAACGATTACAAGGATGAGGGTAACATACAATAATCCATTTCTGAGGAAGTAGTTTTTCATCCTTGGCCTCCTCTCCAGTCCTTATCAGTCCATTTATATAAAAAAATTGTGTACTTCCGAAATAAGCACTTGTTCATTCTAGCACAAGTTAAAATGGTCGACTACACTCCCTTTCTGATTTCATCCAAATTCAGTTGTTTTTAGTATTGTACACCTCTTCTTTTAAAACCCCTATGTAAGGCAAATTTCTATACTTCTCATCGTAATCGAGGCCAAAACCGATAACAAACTTATCTGGAACTTGGAATCCATAATAATCAGGAACTAAACTTGCCTGCCGTCTGGATGGTTTGTCAAGTAGTGTAACTGTTTTGACAGAACGTGCATCCCGTCCTTTGAACAGATCAACTAAATAACTCAGTGTAAGTCCTGTATCAATGATATCCTCCACAAGCAGAATATCACGATTTTGTACAGATGAGTCCAAATCCTTCAGAATCCTAACTTGTCCAGATGATTTGGTGGATGCACCATAGCTGGAACATGCCATAAAATCAATTTCGATTGGCAAATCGATTTCACGAATCAAATCCGACATAAATGGCGCTGCTCCTTTTAATATGCACACACACAGTAAGTCTTTCTCTTGGTAATCATTTGTAATTTGTTTTCCAAGTTCCTTGATTTTTTCTTGGATCTGTTCTGTTGATACTAAAATCTCTTTTACGTCTTGATGCAACTTCCTTTTCCCTCCAAACGACTATCACTGTTCCTTGTTTCCAATATGTATAGCTTCGTCTACCCATCTAAATATTTTGTTCCGTAATCCAATGCACAGTCAAATAACGAGTAGTTTTTGAGGTCACTGGCGCAAACGAAGAACGACGAATGCCAGGAATCCAGATAATTTCCTGATCAGAGACGACCATCGGCACTTTGCCTCTTTGTGCTTGAGGAATCTTATGTTCCATCAACAAAGCTTTCACTCGCTTTCGACCTTTGAAACCGTAAGGGCGAATATAATCGCCTGCTCGTCGAGCGCGAACAGCTAGCTGTTGCAACTCTAATTCATCAGCATCAAATACTGCTTTGTGATGAGATTCACGAATATTTAAATGTGTAGGTGTGGTGGACAGAGAAATTTCTATCACACCATATGGTAAATAGGTTGTGCTAGGGATAGGAAGAGGATAATACCATTCATCTTCCCCTTGATTTATGTAATCTTTGGTCAAACGGAGTATTTCATATGATCTTACTCCTTTTATTCCACCGGGAAGGAAAATCCATACCGAAGGAGATTGGTGTACCCCTAATTGTAACACCTGTTCAATCGATTGGTAAGGTAGATTTTCATCAGTTAGACAATTTAATATTAGTTTAACCATCCTTCTTTGTAAAGCAACAGGATAAGAAAGAAAGGTAGGAAGATCAATTTGGTACTCTCCCTCATTTATTTTTTGTGAGCAAGCATTTACACCTTCTATCGTCCAATTTTCCCAGACTTTTTCCTCTTCCTTTATAAGATTACCCAATTGCAATATTGCGTGCTTTGCTTGAGGATTATACGAAAGTAAATCGGGAATTAATTCCAACCGTAAACGATTCCTTGTATAATCTGTTGATTGATTACTGGCATCTTCTCTTGGTACAATTTGTTTTCCGTTCAAATAATCTTCCAATTCTTTCCGATATATCCCTAGAAACGGACGGATGATTTGTAAGTTTTTCCATTCCCTTTTTGCATGCATTCCTGTTAAACCACTTGGTCCAGTCCCTCGAAGTATCCGCATCAAAATTGTCTCTACTTGATCATCTGCATGATGTGCCAACACAATTTTTTTGATATTCCATTCTTCTGAAGCTTCACGAAAAGCTTGATAGCGCAATTCTCTAGCGATTGCTTGTTTATTTCCACCCGCAGCTTCTTTTTTTGCTCGAACATCTACATCTTTGATCTGATAAGAAATCTGACGCTTCTGGCAAAATTCAGCAACATATTCAGCATCTCCATCACTGGCAGCTCCTCGAAGATGATGGTTGACATGAACGACAAAAATACGCCAACCATATTTTGGGGAGAGCTCGAAAAGTGCTTCCAGCAAAGCTATGGAATCACATCCTCCAGAAACACCAACAAGTAGTTTTTCACCTTGGTCAAATAAGGTTTGTGTTTGAATAAGGGAATCTAATTTTGTTAAAAACAACTTCCCACCTCATATTAAGAAATCCCGGCAATAATCCGGGATAGGAAATGTTGCTCTTATTTTAGCAATTTCTCAAGCAGATTCCAACTGAGGTATTTTAACTGCCGGCAACTGCTGTACGATCTACCCTTCTCAGACCTGGGATACGAATAGATGACCATTCAGGAGCATATCGCTCAACTCTAGAAACAACAACGGTCATATCATCATGTATAGCCCCTTGATGTTGGATCACCTTTTCTAACAAGCAGTCAGCAAAATCTTGCGGGTCTTTGGTATCTATTTCATGAAGAATCCGATTCATTAATGCTTCTTTATTCATCGCATGTCTTGAAGCATCATAGACACCATCACTCATCATAATCAAAATATCACCAGGTTCTAGCTGCATTTCGATCGGTTTGATGTCAATTTCTTTTAATATACCAATCGGAGGGCTTGAAGCGGCTAACTTGATAATTTTCTTGCCCCGTTTGATGAATCCAGGAGTAGATCCAATTTTCATAAATCTCCCTCTCCCAGAGTTTAAATCGACTAATGCTAAATCGATCGTAGCAAACATCTCATCCATCGTTCGAAGTGATAAGATTGAATTGACCGAATCCACTGCACGTTCTTCATGCATCCCTGCCTGTAACAACCGACGTAATAGTTTTAGTGCTGCACTTGATTCTTCTTGAGCTCGCTGTCCGTTACCCATTCCATCACTTATTGCAATTGCGGCTTTTCCTGTTCCTAAGTGGAGAGAACAAAAACTATCACCAGAAACAACAGCTCCACCTTTTGCTGCGTTTGCTGAACCAGTTTTTAACTCAAATTTTTGAGCGGAACCTAGCGTGATAATTGCTCCAGATACACCATCTTGTACCATCTTGCGGTGTACATTGATCGGCTCACCGATTATTTCTGTTAACAATGGAGCTATTAACTTTTTACACTCATCCAATGCATCTACATGTGGCATAACCACTTCTATCTCTACTTTACCTTCTGCTAGATTTAAAACATCAACTCGTTGTATTTCAACTCCTAACGTTTCTAAAGCGGAGTGGATTTGATCTTCTTGTACGGTCAGCACTTGCGCCTCATGCCGGATCTCTCGTGTCAGTTTTTCCATTACTTCTGCCATTCCACTAAGCTGATCTGATACAACCTTTTTAGATTCATCTATTTTTTCTTTCCAATACATTCGTTCATGATGATAAACATATTGGGCTTGGCATGATTCCAATACTTTGTCCGGGCGAATACAATGCTCTGCCCAAAAGAGAGGAACCGGGATAGGTCCTTCTCCGTTCGCCTCCACTAGGGTTAGTAAGTTCGTCATTCCTTGATACGTTTTTACCACTTTTTTCTCCCAACAATCTGTAAACCTCCGACACCCCATGCAAGCTTCTGACATGATATTGCCAATAAACTGATTCACTTGTTCTTCATCATCATGCCGTTTTTTGGAAACATCCTCTCGAAAGCTACCTGCTAACTCATAAAATAATTCAGTAAAACGTTCTACTTTCCCAGCAGTAGCATCTCGAAGCCTACGGATATATTCTTGATGTGCCATTTGATTTTCAAATGTTCCTGGCACTAATCTCGAAAGTTTTAAAAACACAGACTCCTTTGTCAAGAAAAAGAATAAGACAGCGATCATCGATTCCTCTAAAGACAACCAAAAATTACCATCATCCACTTGATACAACGATAGAATAGTGGAACCGAGTAAAAACCCAACAGCTACTCCAATTCTTCTGCCTTCTTGGAACAATCCTGCTAATAATCCGGAGAATGCTAGTAAAGATATCTCCATAATGGCTTTGGTATCAGATAAATTTAAGATAAGTCCTGTAACCACGCCCATGGAAGCACCGAGCATACCACCTCCTACTAAAGCCAATATCAAAATCATATAGCGAGAGGCAATATGAACAATAGATATATCACCAACATGCCATCCGAGCATTCCAGTTAACACAGAACCCATCAAAATAACCAAACAAACCATCTCTTCGTGCTTCAAACCTAACCGATTTTTTTTAACAGTAAATAAGGGTAATGATTGTACAAAGATAAACGTAAGAATAAAACTAAGCAGTATATCAATCGCAGCAAACAAGTACGAGTAATTGGCATTTGATTGCAGACTAAATTGTATCAGGTGGCCCACGGTGCTGCTGATGAGAACAACAAATGGGGTAGAAGAAAGACTTCCACGGCCAAACCATTGGAACAACTTGTTGACAATGAACAATACCATAAAAAAACCCGTCATCTTCACCGTCGCCATTGGCCCTAATGTAGCTGCACCCAGAAGAAGCGAAAGCATCACTAATGGCCATTCTCGCCTGCCGAGATGGAAGAGCACTGCAAGGTACGCTAATGAAAATGGGGAAAGAGCTTCCAATATCGTTGCACGACCTAACAAAAAACCCATAACCAACACAGGAAAATTCCACATACTCGTGATTCGATGAGATAATCTTTTTACCCATCCTTTTTCCAATAAAGCCGGACGATAAATAATATTTTTTATAAATGACATGATATACCCCCGTTTGCGTATTTGTGCTCCCCATTATAGGTGGCGATTCTAAAAATGTTTGTCAAAACGGCTGGAAATCAAAAAAAAGTTTCCGACAAATGAATTAGATTAGATAAACAAAGCCAAAGAGAAATAAAAAAAGAGACAAAGCCCCATGAAGATGGAAAACTTTCGTCTCTTTTTTCGTCTTTTCGTGTCGATATGGAAGATATAAACTCAAGCTCCGACAAAACTTCTCAATAACAACTTTCTTAGTGTCGAAAGATTCACTTTCGGGCAATTGGTTTCGTAACAATTGGAATCATTTCTGTATCTTGCACAAATCGTGGAATCAATCTGCGTTTGGTCTGTAATTGTAACATGGTATCCAATGTGCGAAGAGCATGTACTTGTTGCCGCTTGCGAAGATGCCCTTTATCAATAGAGTCCGCAAATTCATCGACATCAATCAAATGATACCGGCCGTCCGGATATACAATCAGGTCTAGCAAGAGGTCTACCATCACATAGCGCATCGGGGCAACTTCTTTCATTTCCATCACATCACAGTAGTAATACATAAATTCACCGTTTTTATGAAAGACCTTCGAGATGGTATAACCCTTTTTCACAAAATAATAAGTGTGGAAAATCCGTTTGCCATCCGGATTCGCATATTGAGTGGAAAAGCAGGACCGGCCGCGCCAATCACGAACTTTTTCGGTATAGGTTTTATTTATGGTAGTAAATTTTACTTTTTTGATTACCACATTCACCAGATATTTCCCACTCTTCCATACAAGAAAAGAAGGCGTTATACGCAACCGTGATCAAGGTTGTGATTCCGCCTTCTCCTCTCTTCTTTTGGTAGCGGCGGAGGGGCTCGAACCCCCGACCTCACGGGTATGAACCGTACGCTCTAGCCAGCTGAGCTACGCCGCCAAACATATATTATTGGTTACAGGGGCAGGATTTGAACCTGCGACCTTTGGGTTATGAGCCCAACGAGCTACCGGGCTGCTCCACCCTGTGACAATTATGGTTGCGGGGGCAGGATTTGAACCTGCGACCTTTGGGTTATGAGCCCAACGAGCTACCGAGCTGCTCCACCCCGCGGCATCAGCGAACAGACTTTATTGTAGTATACTTGGCAAAGAAAAGTCAAGAAAAAATTTGTCCTCCGGCCGACCTCATTTACACATAGGAAAAGGATGTGCTAGAAAACACATCCTTTAATCCTAATCATTTTCAATCGGAACATTTTTTTCGCCAAGTTTTCCATAACCATGCTTATGTGCTTGTTCCATTAAATAATCTTTGTCTTGGTAGCGTTTTACATCTTCCGTTAACTTTTCAGTCGTAGCTTCTACTGTTGCCAACTCTTGTTGGCGATTATGTAAAACTTCCTCTTTGTGGGCAATTCTTATCTCTTGCATTACCAACTGAACAATACACCATCCAAAAAACAATACCATCAAAACCAGCCAAATCAAACGACGACGTTTTACTTTCGGATGTAATTTTGGAGGTAAAGGCTTGGAGGCAGTTCCAGTTTCTACCTGAGGTTCTGGTGATCGAAACCGCAAAACGTTATTTTTTAGGTTCATTCATTCCTGCACCTCCTCGGAGAATGGTTTAAGCAAAGAACAATAAAATAAGCAAACTTCATTGAAATTACTTATTGCTCATCATTCTTCTTTCGGCTTGCCCACCAAGTTTTCAGCTTAGTGGTATATGGTCTGCAATAACGAATCACAGGACCTAGTAACCATAATAACGGTTTTGTTATTATTTTCCAAATAAAAAGAAGAATCGCTCGGAGGATACGCCAAAGGAGACTAGTGAGCCAGACAATAGGTCGATAAATGAAAAACTCAATCAAACGAATGACTTTGTTAATGAGCCACTCTACAAATTGTAACAGTTTGGTCAATATACTGGTGATCGGATTAGTTAAGAGCCGAAGGTAAAATAATATTCCAGCTATAATTGCGATCATAATATAAAACCGCATCTCACCCCAGTTACTCCACAGGAGTATCCCAAACACAAAACATGCTGAGGATACCCAGAAGAGTAAATCAATCATGGAAATCGGCCAGCCCCGAAGGGTAAATCTTCTAGCTAAGACACGATACACATCTAAAAAGACACCTAATAATGCACCAGAAGCAAACATCAACGACAGTGTGATCCATTGCGTTTCTAACGTCAACGAAATAACCGTCCTAATACACTTTTGGTTTTATCTGATCTCGGATGATTTACATCCAAATAACTAATATCTAAAAACTGGCCGCGTATAGAAATGATACCTTGTTCCAAATCAAGGTTTTTCAAATGCAATTCCTGCCCACGAATACCTACATACCCATACTCCGTAGATAACAAAAACTCTTCACTATCAAAACTCTCTATGCCCGTTACACCGCTAATCTCTAATTCGTTGCGATTCGTCAAAATTAATTCATGGTGGTTATTTGTATCTTGTACCATCAATATGTCCCCTTCCAAAAAATCTTCTGGTATAACTTATGGGGACAACCTAAGGATTAGAACGGGAATTAATTAACAGCTTCTTCTTTGACGATGGTGTAAAGTGTATCAGCCATATCTTTTGGCACATTATCCGCAATACGCTCCACTTTTGCAGTCACTAATTTTTGACCAAAGCGAATAGTTAAAATATCTCCAGCTTTTACTTCTGAACCAGCCTTTGCAACCTTCTCATTGATGGAAACCCGGCCTCCATCACAAACTTCCTTTGCTAAAGTACGCCGTTTAATCATTCGTGATACTTTTAAAAACTTATCCAATCTCATCTATCTCATCCTTTTCCATTTCCTTTGCTTCCTGCCACCAAGCTTCTAATTGATCGATGCCATAATCCTCTATCGGCCGACCGTTTTCTTTTGCCCGCATTTCGACATGACGGAACCTCCGGTCAAATTTGCGAGTAGTCTCAAATAAGGCTACTTCCGGATCAATTTTATAAAAACGGGCAATGTTGATGACTGTGAACAACACATCTCCTAATTCTTTTTCTCTTTCCATCGGATTTTGTGCATTTGCTAACTCCATCAGTTCTTCTTTCATCTTATCCAACACACCTGTTTCATCTTCCCAATCAAATCCAACTTTTGCAGCTTTTTTCTGTTGTTCAAATGCCATTAAAATAGCTGGAAAAGATTTTGGGATATCATCCAAAATGGAGTCTTTCTCCCCTTTACCTTCTGTTTTCTTTACTGCATCCCAAGTTTGAATTACTTTGTCTGGTGTATCAGCATGTGCTGTCCCGAATACATGAGGATGTCTGCGGATCAACTTTTCATTCAAATTTTCAATTACTTCACTAAGGCTAAACCCATAGCGTTCTTCTGCAACAACTGCATGAAAAATCACTTGTAATAAGACATCTCCCAGTTCTTCTACCATAGCCAGATCATCTTGCTGATTGATCGCATCAATAAATTCATAAGCTTCTTCTATTAAATAAGGTCGAAGTGACTCATGGGTCTGTTCTCGATCCCAAGGACAACCTTCAAGACTACGCAATTTTTGCATGATTTGTACCAAGTAAGAGAACTGCTTATAGAAAATCGAATCATCCTTAGCAGGAGGAACATATACGCTGGTCAAGTTAGAGAATCCATTCTGACGATCTAGTTCATACAAAGGAACTTTGGAGATTTTCTCTTTCCCTGATACACCAAGTGCATCCGCAATGACCACTTCATAATCATCTGGATATACCTGCATCAAGGTTAACTTTACATCAGAGGCTATAAATGAACTATAGACTTGTCCGATCAAAATGTGCTGGCTTGGATTCAATACATGACTATCCGTCAAATTTGTTCCATCTAACAATTGAAATCCTTCTACTGGATCAATTTCTAATCTTGCAAATGCAATATCAAGAAAACTTCCCCCGCCAAGGACATGAATATCAGTAGAAGAGGCTGGCCCTTCTTGTAAAAGAAGTTGTACAGTCCGTTCCGCAACCATCGGATGCCCTGGTACCGCATATATAATATGGTCATGTTCATCCGCTAATCGGAAAAGCTCATCGACTATTTCTCGATACACTGGTGCAAATTGATCGTGTTTTTCGTAAATATGGTCGAAAGTCTTAAAAGGAATTCCTTGTTGTTGCATCCACGGAGTAATCGGATGATCGATTGTCCGCAAGAAAACAGGATCACCAGACTGTAAAAACTTCCATGCTCCAATGGACAAACTGTCTTCATTACCAAACCCCAAGCCAACAATTGTTATGAACTTCACCGCTACCTTCCTTTCAAGCCTCTTAAGTTTATTTAGGATATATCATATCATGTACAAGGTATAGAGGACGAATTGTTCAATGTGGAGGGCGAAAATGATATAGTTTATGTAAACAAATTCTGTAAGGAGGATATATGCACAAGGTTGATTTTATCTCGTTAGTTTTACTTATAATTAGTGGTTTTTTCTCTGGCACCTTATATCAAACTTTCAGAGAAAGACAAAAAAGAAATGAAAAGTATGGTTTTGCCTTAACACTTTTTATCTCTGGTTTAATCACCATGTTGATTATTTTATGGTACATTTCGCAATATATTTAATTGTATTATCCATAAAAAATGTTTACAATAAACTTACCTGCCCAGAAGACATCTGTCTTTTTTACAACAGGTTAAAATGTGATAGGGGTATTACTGCTTGCCTGTAAAAACCTGGGCAGGTCTTATATTTAATTTCCGAATATTATGTATTTTTCCATCCCAGGTAGACAGACGGTTCTCACCATCTGTCTTTTTTACAACAAACCTGATAGGGGTTACTGCTTGCCTTTCGGACCCTTTCCACTTTTCCTCGCAATCCGTGGAATCAGACACACTCCTGTGCCTAGCCAAAGAAAACCAAGTATACCCAAGATAGTATTGGAAACAACAGGAACAACAATTCCAAGTTTAATGACACCTACACTACCAGTAGAAACTAGGGTGAGATACTTGAGCCACAAGTTCCATTCCTCACGCGTATCAGCAGATTGTTTACGACGGTCTTCCTGTCGCTTCATCTGTTGATCTTCTAACTCACGGAGTTCTTTAGCAGCATCGCGTTTCTCAGCATTATTACTGCGTCTGTTATCATCTTGATCGAAGCTCATTTTTTGCTGTGTTTGCTTAATCCCTTGTTCCTTCTGGCGTATCTCCAACTCTTCAAGTTTTTCCTTGTTCTTGTTTCCTTTCGGCTTTTTTGCCATTTTTCTCACTCCTGCACCAGTGGGCAGAAAGCGTCCGAAGCATGGTATTAGAGAAATCGGGAGTCGTTTTATCGCCTCAACCAATATCCCTTACTTGGACTACCTCACTGGCTACATACAGCTAACAATCATGTGCTAACCATATGAAGCCAGTGAGAGTAGTCATCCCTATCGCTTTATTGTAAAAAAAAGACATCCTTAAAGGATATCTAAGTCATATTATATATGAAACAATAGGAAAATTGACACTATATCTCATCTCTTGGCCACTATAAGTTGGCTTCTTTAATTTTCTTTGTATTCTGATAATTTATCATCCAGCAAGATAGACAACCCAAGAGGCTATCTATCTCATCATAACAACCTGCTAGGTCTGCTTCCATCCTAGACGACTTTCGACTCACCACAAGCACTAGCTGCAAAAACTACAGTGGAAGCTACACACAAGGTGAAATTCCCGTTATCTTCTACTCAGTTTGAACGGAGATGGAACATCGTAAGCTGCTCTTAGACCAAATGAGAATTCAGCAGCGAGGCACTTCGATTCAGTAGTTTATTGTGACATTCTCCATGTCCCTACTGGCAGTCTTGCTTGCGAAGTTCCTGAGCCTCTCTTCTCTTTTCCCGAACAGTCTTACGTCTCTCCCTTGCTTTTACAAAACGATAGTCTTGCTCCAGCTTCTGACCTTCCAGAATCAGTTTTCGAAGAGTTTCTCGCTTCACCTTGTTTCCATAACTGCGTTCCTTCCAAGTCATCGTTTTTCACTCCTGTGCCAGCGGGAGGAAAGCGTCCTAGCATGCTAATCAGGTAACTGGGAGTCGTTTTATCGTCTCAACCAATCCCTAATCAATATCAGATTTACTGGACCACCCTCACTGGCTACATACAGCTAACAATCAACGTGCTAACTATATGCAGCCAGTGAGAACAGTCTCCTAACAAAGTTAGTTATGAAAAAAGACATCCTTCAAAAGGATATCTTCTCCAATATTATATCAAATTAAATAAATTTTGGCTCTTTTTACATTTGTGATGCAATTAGCAACTACTTTTTTCGCTTCTCGCAACAAAAATTACTCAAAAAAAGCAAAAAGACATCCTTTAAGAGGATATCTTCAAATAATCTCGCTTCCTACTCCTTCTTCCCAAGCCATTTCCCCAACTTTGGAACCAATGCTAGCTCCTCTTCCTCAATCAACTTAAATCGAAGGATCGCCCAAAGGTATACGATCACTCCTGCTGTGACAGAACCGAGGCATGTGAAAGTCATGGCAAGTCGCTCACTTTCTAAACCTGAAGTAACCAAAAGTAAGACTGTTTTCATCACCAAAGCAGCACATGCTAAGAGACCATTTGCTGCGAATAGTTTCATCCATGGGGTGCGAATCGATGGAATAGATCTTTTTAAAACCCAAAGATTCAAACCTGCACCGATCGCATATGCAAGGACCGTAGCAAGTGCAGCTCCACCTATATCCCAGATTGGGATGAAGAAAAAATTACATACCCATTTCACTATAACTGCAATCACAATCGTAACAGCAGGAAGAATGACACGGCCTAAACCTTGCAAAATAGCGGCAGACGTCACTCCAAGTGTTACAAAGATGGTCGAAAAAGATAAAATAAGTAACGCATCAGAACCCGCCGCATCTTTAAACAGCATAACATTAGTCGGCATCGCTACAATTGCTAGACCAATGGAAGAAGGCAAACCCAGCATCCATGTCAAACGAATCGCTATATTTGCTCGTTTTTCTGCTTCTTCTGTCTGTCCCCGTTGTTTGGCCATGGTCATCGCAGGAACGATAGAAAGGGCGATACCTGTGGCAAAAAAAGCGGCAAACTGCAATAAAGGCCCGCCTCGATCATAGATCCCCTTTTCATTGATACTTGACACAACACTCCAATGTGCATCCACTAAGAAATTAGCAATTGTAAATGAATCAACAAGTCCAAACAGAGGATAGAGAAGCGAATTGATACAAATCGGTAAAGAAATTGCAAATAAAGCTCGTATAACATCTATATGAGAAACAGAATATGTAGAACCATTTGTATTCATAGTTACAAAGCCTCTACTTTTCCTGCGAAACAAAATCAATACCAGAACTGCTATAAAAGCTCCAGTTGTCGCACCAAAAACCGCGCCTGCTCCTGCATATACTACGCCTAATCCTGAACTCATTGCATACCAAGCACAAATCAATATCGTAATAACTCGAACCAACTGCTCAGAGACTTGGGAAACAGCCGAAGGCATCATTTCTTGTTGTCCTTGGTATACCCCTCGCAAAGATGCGGTAAATGGGATAAGCAAAAGAGCAAAAGAAACAGACTGAATAGGTAAAGTAAGAAGCTGTTTGCTCCCCATCCAAGCAGCTATCCATGGTGCACCAAAATATAAAATGAGAAAAGCCATACTCCCTAGTACAAACAAAACTACCATCGAAACTCGATGAATTTGTTTAACTCCAGACCAATCTTCTTTCGCTATTCTCTCTGATACCAATTTCGATATAGCTAAGGGGAAACCAGCTGTTGCTAAGAGCAACAACACACTGTAAAGGGGATATACTTGACTATAAACATACATCCCTTCATTTCCTGTGATGTTTTGGTAAGGGATGCGATAAACTGCTCCTAAAAATCGGCAAATCATGGTTGCAATACTGAGAATGAGGGCACCGGTTAAAAAAGAACGCTGTATTTTTTCCAATATCCAAACACCTGCTATCTACATGCTACAGCTTAAATTTGATGAACAAAGAAAGAACCATACTAATATATCAAAATTTCTATCTTTCTGCATGTGTAGAGTGTTTGTCCTCAATTGGAATACCTTAAAGTGGATGGAATGGAATACGTCTACAATCCAAGCAATTCAGCTGATTCTACTCGAAGAAATAGCAAAAAAAAGCGGTGTCCCCAAAAGAGAACACCGCCGACTGATTTTGCAATGACACAAAATAGATTAATAAGAACGAAACCAGAGCACATATGTAGATAAAAAACCGTGTCTTGTCTTAGTTTTCCATCTGTTTGCCAAGGAATGTGGCAGCAGTACTTGCTAATTTACTTTCTAACTCTCCTAATTTGGAACCATCTTTTTTAGACATAATAACGACTGCACCGATCGGATCGCCACCTGCATTAATCGGTACAACGATATAAGATGCATATTCCTCAGGGCTACCTTTAATGATCTCAGCAATTCCACCATTGTACTCATGCTGAGGGCGCCTGGATTCCATAGAAGTCTCAATCATACTGCTAATGGATTTTTCCATATATTCTTTTTTGGAGCCACCTGCTATAGCTATGACACTATCTCGGTCACAAACGATAACAGTCTGCTGTATATTTTCATATAGTGCTTCTGCATATTCTTGGGCAAAATCACTTAATTCGCCAATAGGAGAATATTTCTTTAATATGACTTCACCATCTCTATCTACAAATATTTCTAAAGGATCTCCTTCACGAATGCGAAGTGTCCGACGAATCTCCTTTGGGATGACTACACGTCCAAGGTCATCGATACGACGGACGATGCCTGTTGCTTTCATTGTCATGATTTCCTCCGTTCTTTACTCCTTGGTTCTTTTGGTCTTATAAACCATAGTATGAATCTGCTGGGAACATCTTATGCGGGGAATAAAATAATTTCATTTGGATAAAGACAAAAAAAAGAGGGGATGAATCCCCTCTAAACGTATAACTTTACTCCTATTTCTTTCTCTATATTGCTAAATACCTCTTGTTTCTTTGTGCTTTGGATTTGTTCAAGTTGATCTTTCGGCGCATTCTTTACTTTTTCTTGAGTTCTTGCTTCTACTTTCATCACATGATAACCATAATCCGTTTTGATTGGATCACTGATTTTCCCAATAGGAAGTGTCTTAGCAGCATTAGCAAACTCTGTTACAAATCCACTTACGTCAGAATCATACAATCCACCTTTATCTTTGGAACCAGGGTCATCCGAGTACTCTTTTGCCAGTTTGGCAAAATCGCCACCAGCTTCGAGTTTTTTCTTTACTTCTAAAGCACGTTTTTTTGCTTCTGCTTCTGTACGATTGGTTTGTCCTTCCCCAGCCTGAGTTCCTGCTTGAGTAAAAGATATAAGCACATGCCGCAGTTTTACTCGCTCATAAGTACTATTTTCAATTTGCTTCCCTAAATACATATCCACTTTAGCATCTTGGTCTGCTACCTGTTTCAATTGATTTTGGGTAAAACCTTTTCCCGCAATGGCCTGTTGGATGTTCGCAATTTTGGTATTCTGCCCCATCATTTTACTATACTCAATTACTTGTTTCTCTAATTCTTTTCCTTGTTGATCAATCGTCTTTTGCTCAGCAGGTGTTACTGTTTGTAAGCCAGCTATGTATTTTTTGGTTAAATATACTTTTGCAATCTGTTGACGAGTTTGTTTTTGTTGCGCAGCAGCAGAAGCTTCTGTAGACGAGAAAAGGGCTGCCAATTGTGGATCAAAGAAGGAGTTAATATTGATGTAAGCATTTAACTCCCCTTCTGTCACTTTTCCACCTTTGTATTCTCCTGCTATTTTTTTGCTGGAAGTGTCTAGAGGTTTGGTTGTTGCTTGTTGCTGCGTTTTCGTTTTATTCGTTTTGTCGTTTGACTGCCAATAGGAAGTTGTCCCCAAGATGATACTACCTATTACCAAAATTACGGCGACACTGCCTGCTATCCATTTAGTCGATCGTTGCACTCTGAACCACTCCTTCTACTTTTAACACTTGTTCATACTGCTTGAAAAAATTATCCATCATCTCCAATATCGCTTTCGGTGTAAGCCCTGTCTTCTTAAATATCATACCAACATGTTTACCGGAGACCAAACGTACTCGACCTGGGAATTGATGAGCTAGTTTAAAAAGTGCTTGCCCATTGATTCTCGTATTTTCTTCAACACGCATGGTAACATGAATTTCTGACCCTTTTTCCTCCATTATTTCTATTCCATACTTCAATGTATACGCACGAAGTTTCGCAACCCGGAGTAGGTTTTGAACAGGATCAGGTAGATCACCAAAACGATCTTCCATTTCTTCTTCTAAATCAGCAACTTGCTCCAAAGTCTGTAAGCTTCTAATTTTTTTATACAACTCAATTTTTTGTTTCTCATCTGTAATATACTCACTAGGCAGATAAGCATCTACATTGAGGTCTAGCGTGGGTTCTATTACCTCTTTCGCTTCTGTTACCCCTTGCTGTAATTCTACTACAGCTTCTTTTAACATTTGGCTATACATCTCAAATCCAACTGTCGCAATATGCCCATGTTGCTCTGCTCCAAGCAAATTGCCCGCACCACGAATAGATAAGTCACGCATAGCAATCTTAAATCCGGAACCTAATTCCGTAAACTCCTTGATAGCTTGGAGGCGTTTCTCTGCTGTTTCTGATAAGACCTTATCCCTTTGATAGGTAAAATAAGCATAAGCAATCCGATTGGATCGTCCAACTCTTCCTCTAAGCTGGTACAACTGAGAAAGTCCCATCTTATCTGCATCATATATAATTAATGTGTTTACATTAGGGATATCTACCCCTGTTTCAATAATCGTTGTACTGACTAGGACGTCATATTCACCATCCAAAAAGTCAAGCATAACGCGTTCCAGCTCTGTATCGACCATTTGCCCATGAGCTACAGCGATTTTTGCTTCAGGTACTAGCATACGAATCTGATCAGCCATGCGATCAATGTTGTTAACTTGGTTGTATAGAAAATATACCTGTCCACCACGAGACAATTCCCGTTCAATTGCTTCTCGCACTAATGCAGCAGAGTATTCAATGACATAAGTTTGTACAGGGAATCTATTTTCCGGAGGCGTTTCAATGACTGATAAATCACGTACACCCATCATAGCCATATGGAGGGTACGAGGGATAGGCGTAGCTGTTAAAGTCAACACATCGATGTTCGTTTTTAGTTCTTTGATTCGTTCTTTGTGCTTTACACCAAAACGTTGTTCTTCATCAATTATCAACAGCCCTAAATCACGGAAGCCAAGATCTTTTGATAATACTCGGTGAGTCCCTATCACGATATCGACAGATCCCGCTTTTAATCCTTCAATTGTTTCTTTTTGCTCCTTACGACTGCGGAAACGGTTAAGAACATGGACTTCAATTGGAAAATCTGCAAAACGCTCCCGAAAAGTTTCATAGTGTTGTTGAGCCAAGATCGTAGTTGGTACCAATAAAGCAACTTGTTTTCCATCCATGATCGCCTTAAATGCCGCACGAACTGCTACTTCGGTCTTCCCATAACCTACATCTCCACACAAAAGACGGTCCATTGGCTGATTTTTTTCCATGTCCTTTTTGATTTCCTCAATCGAACGCAATTGATCAGGTGTTTCTTCATAAGGAAACATTGCTTCGAACTCTCGCTGGAATGGCGTATCATCATGAAACGCATAACCTCTAGCTTCTTGGCGCTTCGCATAGAGCTTAATCAGGTCTTGCGCAATATCGACTACAGCAGTACGAACTTTGTTTTTTACTTTACTCCATTCACTACCGCCTAAGCTATAAACTTTAGGGATCTTTTCTTCGCTACCCACATATTTTTGCACTTGGTCAATTTGTTCTACTGGAACATACAACTTATCGTTACCTGCATACTGAATATGCAAATAATCTTTGTGCAGACCTGCGACATTTAAAGTTTCGATCCCGAGATACTTGCCAATACCGTGATTGATATGAACAACATAATCGCCTGGTTTTAGCTCTTGATAGTCTTTTATTTTTTCTGCATGATCGAGTTTATTGGAACGACGGATTCTCCGCTGCTTTTGGGTGAATACTTCCCCTTCTGTAATCACAGCTAATTTGTTACTGCTCATTTCAAAACCATTTAATAAGGCAGATACACGCACTACTGGTTTCCCAGTTGGCAGGTGAGCATCAGCAGTTGCACGACTGACTTCCATTCCATAGTCTTGCAACACACGTATCAAACGTAATAATCGTTCATCTGTACTAGCAGTAAATAAAATCGTATATTTCGCTTTTATCAATCTTTCTAATTCTGCTTTTAACACATGCATTTGGCTATGAAACTGCTGCATACTGCGACACATAAACTGTACGATATTATGTGCTTGCATATGGGTTAACTGGCGCATAAATAAAGATAAATATATTTTCTGATGATTTGATTTAGAAACTTCCTCAACTGTATATGACAACTTAAGAGTAGGCAGCATTTCCCCTTGCTCCAATAATGCAGTTTGCCATTCTGCTTCTTCCCGCTCTAATTGCTTAGCTGTCTCTTGTATTCGAGCGGGTTCGTCAAGGACAAGAATTGAGTCAGTTGGCAAAAAGTTTAAAATACTCTCGCCTTGAGAATATATTTGCGTTATATATTTGTAAATTCCCGTAAAGGATAGTCCAGATTGCAACTGTTCAATATCCCAACCGATACTGCTTTGTAATTTCTCTTTTAATGCCGGATCTTTTGTCTTTTGTAATCTTTCCGTCAATAAGTTCTGAACATGCTCTCCTGCTTGATATAAAAGCTCGCTGTCTGCAAAGAGTTCTTTTGCTGGGGGTAGAGTCACAGAGAGTAGTTTGTCGGTTGAGCGTTGATCTGCTACCGAAAATGGACGAATGGAATCTACCTCATCATCAAACCATTCTATACGGATTGGTTGTTCAAAGGTTACTGGATAAATATCTACAATTCCGCCACGGACGGAAAATTCCCCACTCTTCTCAACCATATCTACTCTTTCATATCCCATATGCACTAATTTATTGGATAAGTTTTCAATCGGGTGGGAGTTCCCTACTTTTAGGGATATAGCATATTTTTTCCATATTGATTTAGGTGGAAATATTTTGCGAAGTCCTGAGAACGGCACAACAAATACCCCTGAAAACCCAGAGGTCAGACGAGTGATGACATCAATTCGATTACCCAATGTTTCCGGACTAGCCAGTGCTATTTCTGTAGTTATCAACTCGTCTGCCGGATATAACAATACCTCTTCTTTGGATAAAAGTTCACTCAAATCATCCGCAGCTTTTTGAGCTTGGTTCATATTATGTGTTACTACAACACATGAACGACCTGTTTTCTGATAAATAGTGGCTACTAAGATCATGCGTGCAGATCCTGTTAAACCTGTAGCTAATTGTTCACGAAGCCCAGTATCTAGTCCATGAAGAATAGACTGGACATCTTTATCTTGTTCAAATAGATTGGTAAGCGGTTCCAAGTTAACCTCCTTCTCCCCTATACAAAAGAAGCCTCAGCAATATGTGCCAAGGCTATGCTTCTCCATGCAATTTGTATTAATGATACAGTGATGGTAGAAGGGAACGTTCCGGGTAATGGTTTAAGATATGTTCGCAGTTTTCGCAAACTACTCGAACTTGCATCTGACCATTTGTGTCATGGATAATTATATCTTCTCGTTCTTCTGAGGTCAACTGATCAAGACCTAGTTCCGCTTCTGAATATACAGAATTATTCAATTTACCTAACGATGATTGGCAAAAGCGGCAGACATACTCCACCATGAGAATGCCTCCCTTTCTAAAGAGTCATTTCTTATTATGACCTAGGTACCGCTCCATTATACTTATTCATCGCTATGAGGAAATCATTCTTCAACCATTCATTTGTCGCATTTGCAGCAGCAATTGCTGCATCTGCCGCAATGAGATGATCCGTTTCTGAAAAAGGTTCTAGGACATAGTCCACTACTTTCATTCCACCTGATGGACGATCGATACCTATCTTAATGCGATTAAATTGGTCTGTACCTAAATGGGAAATAATCGATTTCATCCCATTATGCCCTCCGGAACTACCTTTTTGCCGTAAACGTAACTGCCCTAAGGGAATATCCAAATCATCAAACATAACAAGCAAATCTTCAGTGGAAAGTTTTAGAAAGCGCATTGCAGCGCCAACAGCTTCACCGGATAAATTCATATAAGTTAGTGGTTTTAACAAAAAAACTTTTTCTCCATTTACAATGCCTTCTGCAATAGCACTATGCCATTTTTCTTTTTGAAAAGGTATATTCCATTTTTCACTTAGCTGATCAACAGCCCAAAAACCAATATTGTGTCTAGTCAGTTCGTATTTTTTCCCAGGATTCCCAAGCCCAACAATCACTTTCAACTCTCTCACCTCAAAAAGGAAAAGGCGATCCCAAAGAGAATCGCCTATACAAATAATTTACTTACCGATTGTTCGTGGTGGATTCGATAAATTGCTTCTCCAATTACAGGTGCCACAGAGAGAACTTCGATTTTATCTAACATTTTCTCTGGTTTTAATGGGATCGTATCTGTAGCGATCAGCTGTTTTATACCTGAGTTTTGAATACGTTCCAGTGCAGGTCCAGATAACACAGGGTGTGTACAGCAAGCATACACTTCCTTGGCCCCACGTTCTAAAATCGCTTCTGTTGCTAACGCAATCGTCCCAGCAGTATCGATAATATCATCAATGATAATCGCTGTTTTCCCAGCTACTTTACCAATAATGCTCATCACTTCAGATACATTCGGCTCTGGACGTCGTTTATCAATAATCGCGAGCGGTGCTTCCAGCCTTTCTGCTAAACGTCTTGCACGAATCACACCACCATGGTCAGGAGACACGACAACAAGATCTGTTAAATTTTTACCTTGAAAATATTTACCCAAGATAGGTACACCGAGCAGGTGATCCACTGGAATATTGAAAAATCCTTGAATCTGGGTCGCATGTAAATCCATTGCGATTACACGATCAGCTCCAGCTGTCTCAATTAAGTTAGCCACCAACTTTGCTGTGATCGGATCTCTAGCGCGAGCTTTCCGATCTTGCCTAGCGTATCCATAATAAGGAATAACAACATTTATCGTACCAGCAGATGCACGTTTTAGCGCATCAACCATAACAAGCAATTCCATCAAGTGTTGGTTTACAGGATCGCAAGTAGACTGTACAACATATACATCCAAACCACGAACCGTTTCATTTAACTGGATATGAATTTCGCCATCACTAAATTTGTTAACTTTCGCGTCTCCCAAAGGAATACCTAAGTGATTACAAATTTTTTGTGCTAACAGCGGATTGGAATTACAGCTAAAAACCTTTATACGAGAGTTTGCTTGGGACATTTTACGTTATCTCCACCTATAATGAATTGTGTCTATTGATTTTTTTACGTAACTTAGCAACATAATCCGTTTTGGTTACTTGCCGCTGCCTAGCAATAGCAAATGCTTCGGCTGGTACATTTTCTGTAATCGTTGAACCAGCAGCAATATAAGCCTTTTCTTCAACTGTTACAGGAGCTACTAAATTTGTATTACATCCAATAAATGCACCATCTTTGATGATGGTCTTATGTTTAGAAAAACCATCATAATTCACCGTAACTGCACCACAGGCAATATTTACATTCTGCCCTACTTCAGAATCTCCTACATAGGCAAGATGAGAAACTTTCGATCCTTTTCCTATCTGAGCATTTTTTAAATCTACAAAAGCTCCTACTTTTGTATTTTCTGCCAAAGATGTATTCGGGCGAATATACGTATATGGTCCGACAGTCACATTACTACCTATCTCACTATCTTCGATTACACTATAACGGATTTTTGACTGATCTGCTACTACAACATCTTGTAAATCAGCTTCAGGACCGATGATACAATTACTTCCAATTTTTGTATTCCCTTTCAATGAACTTCCAGGAAATATTTCTGTGTCAGCATCAATTACAACATCAGCTTCAATGGTAACAGTAGAAGGCTGATGAATCGTTACACCGCTGAGCATATGATTTCTTATTATCCGCTGTTGCATATAGGATTCTGCTTCAGCTAGCTGGACACGGTCATTGACACCCATGGCTTCTTTTTCATCTTCCATCATCGATGCAGCAATAACTTCCCCTTGTTCTTGCAGAATAGAAATCACATCAGGGAGATAATATTCCCCTTGTGCATTGTTATTGTTCACTAATTTTAGCACTTCAAACAATTTTTGGTTTTGAAAACAATAAGTACCTGTATTAATTTCATGAACAGCACGTTCTTCATCTGAGGCGTCTTTGTGCTCCACAATTCGAGAAACACTGCCATCAGCTTGACGTATAACACGGCCATAACCAGTAGGATCAGCTAATTCAGCTGTCAATACGGTTGCAGCTGCTTTTTTTTGCTGGTGAATTTCAATCAATGATTCTAAGGTGTCTTTTGTGAATAAAGGATGATCTCCATTAAGAACAAGCGTAATACCATCTTTCCCTTGAAGATACTCTTCTGTCTGCATCACTGCATGAGCAGTTCCCAATTGCTCTTTCTGTTTGACAAACGTAACAACACCCTCAAGAGCTTCTTCTAATGTTTCTCCTAGATGACCAATTACCATCAACGTTTGGGTAGTACCCATATCTTCAAGTGTATCCAGGATATAGTGTACCATTGGCTTCCCGCATAATTCATGTAACACTTTATGCTTTTTCGATTTCATCCGAGTGCCTTTACCCGCTGCTAAGATAACCGCGTTTAGGTTCTCCTCCACTATTTAGCCCCCATCATTATAAATTACCCTCCTGAATATATCGTAACAATAGGGGTTTATGCAACTTTTGTATTCTATTCTAAGCAAGTCTACTTCATATTAAATGTAGTAAGAAGCTTTATGTTTTTGATCCAATTTCTTAGTAATCGATAGTTAACCAGTGTATGGTAAATAAACATATCAGGCGTTCATTGCAAATGAGGTGTTTCCTATCTCGAAAAAAGTAACTTTAACTTGAATTAATTCAATTCAAAACAAAACGCCTCTCAAAAGAGAGGCGTCTTCCTATAATGCCTTTGGCGTAGGAATGATATCTTCTTCTATATCATCTGCCCGGCGGTATTCCTCCAATACAGCTGACTCGATCTTCTCACGGCTAAGCGGAGAGATAGGATGAGCGATATCTCGAAATTCTCCGTCAGGTGTACGCTTACTAGGCATAGCAACAAACATTCCATTATTTCCATCAATTACACGGATATCATGAATAACGAACTCACTATCAATCGTGATAGACGCGATAGCACGCATCCGTCCTTCACGATTTACCTTGCGCAATCTAACATCTGTTATTTCCATCCAAATGCACCACCTATTACCAAGATGACTTTAATCTTAGTATTCGAGGGAACACTTGAAATTCCTTCCAATTATGACAAAAAAATTAATTTATTTAAGTCAGATGTGCGATAACTTCGATTTCGATGCCCGCATCTTTTGGTAGACGAGCTACTTCTACTGTTGAACGAGCTGGCTTATGTATATCAAAATACTCGCCATATACTTCATTTATTGCAGCAAAATCATCCATATTTTTGATGAAAAGCGTTGCTTTTACTACATTTTCCAATGTTGCATCAGCTTCTTTTAAGACTGCGATAATATTTTTTAAAACTTGATGAGTCTGTTCTTTAATATCTCCTGTTACCAATTCCCCTGCTGGTGTAAGTGGGATTTGACCTGATGCAAAGAGAAAATTTCCTATTTGCACAGCTTGTGAATATGGCCCAAGTGCTTGTGGTGCATTATTGGTTTGAATAATTTTCATCCTTGTACACTCCTTGATTAAATAAATTTCCAAATTCTACATTTATCCGTTTTCCTTTTTCATCTACTTCTGTCACTGTTGTCAAAGAAACATATCCATCTACCAATTTCTCAGGTACTATTGAATCAACCATTACCCCAACACCTACTACTTCAGCTTCAAATTCACGAAGTAATTCGATCATACCTCGGACTGTTCCACCGGCTTTCATGTAGTCATCGATTAACAATACCCGTGATCCTTTAGGTAAACTTCGCCGAGCCAAAGAAAGCTGTTTCATTCTTCCGCTAGAACCAGAAACTGTATTCACTGTCACAACTGATCCTTCTGTCACTGTTGTATCATAACGCACGATTACTACTGGTTTTCGCAGATGAAATGCAACAGCATATGCTAATGGTATCCCTTTTGTCTCTATGGTTACAATCGCATCGATCTGACTTGTTCCAAATATTTTAGCCCATATACGTCCTAAATGATGCAAAAGTACTGGATCTCCTAGCAGATCAGACATAAACAGGAATCCACCTGGTAAGATACGTTCAGTATTGGTAAGCTGCTGACACAGTTGTGCCAATACTGTTTTTGTTTCTTCCACACCCATACTAGGCATATATCGTACACCGCCAGAAGCTCCAGCCATGGTCTCCAACTGTCCGCTCTCTTCAGCATGTAATACTTCTTGAATAATCGTCAAATCTTCACTGATGGAAGATTTTGCAGCATGATAGCGTTTTGCAAATGCTGTAAGCGGAATCAACCGATATGGCTCATTTAAAAGCTGATGTACCATATCAACCAAACGAGCACTCCGTTTCCATTTTTCCATAAGTTAGCCCCCAAAATCCGAACATCATGCCTGAACTATAGCATTTTGTTTGGTTTTATTCAAGTTTCCCAGCATTCTTACGGCAAAAACTTGGGGACAAAAACCTTTTAAACTGTTCACCATTCTCTTTGCCCTCGATTCCCGATCTACAAGGGCAAACACTGTAGGACCACTGCCTGACATCAACACACCATCAGCACCAAACTGATACATTTTTTCTTTTAATTTCCGAACATCAGGCTCCATGTTCATAGTAATAGGTTCCAGCACATTACTAAGCAGCCGAGTAATGGCACGATAATCTTGCCGATACAAAGCTTCGATCATCTCTTTGGTCTTTGGTCTAGTTTGAACACGATTGACTTTTAATTCACCAAAAACATCAGCAGTAGAAACACCTTGTGGTGGTTTCGCCAACACTACCCAACATGAGGGAGGAGCTGGTAACACTTGCAATCTCTCTCCTCTCCCTTTTGCCAATGCTGTATTACCATAAACACAATAAGGGACGTCAGATCCAATCTCTGAACCAATCTCAGCCAGTTCACGCAAGCTAAGACCAAGTCCCCATAAACGATTTAATCCACGAAGTGTCGCAGCTGCATCGCTGCTGCCGCCAGCTAATCCAGCTGCAACTGGAACTTTTTTGTCTATTTTTATTGCTACCCCACGTCTAATTCCCATTTTTTTGCGCAACAAACTAGCTGCCATATAAGCGAGGTTTTTATCATCTTGTGGCACTAAGCCTGAACTTGATTCCAGAAGGATTGCAGAGTGTGGAAGGGAGAGTAAATCAATCCGATCAGCTAAGTCAACCGAAGTCATTACCATTTCCAATTCATGATATCCATCCGCTCGTTTATAAAGTGCATCTAAAGTTAAATTTATTTTTGCTGGCGCTTTCTCTGAAATAAACAAAACTCATACTCCTCTCGTAACACCCCAAAAATAAATTTGGGTACCCCTGGTGCATGTCCGTCCAGTTTTATTTTCCTATTGTACCACGAGAGGTATTCCGTACCAATACAGAAAAACAGCCACTATGATAGAAAAGAAACTGTAAATAACACAGCTCTTTATTCATAGAGACGTAAAAGAGTGAATTGTAGATAATATAGGAAAAGAAAGAGCCAAGGATTATCCCTTGGCTCTTTCCTATTTTCCCCCTGCATTTTGTTGCTTTGCCAACTGTTCTTCGGCTATTTGGATAGCCCTCTTTACCATGTTTCCAGCATCACGAGTTGTAATTCCGCCCCAACCATCTTGCTGTACTACATCATAAAACCCAAGCTCTTTGGCTATCTCCACCTTAAGGGCATCTGACATTACACCACGACGTGCCATTTACCATCGCCTCCTAAAGGAATGCAGGGTATATTTAGTATGGGATAGTGAGTAGATTTTTATCAAGAACAAAGACATCAGCTTTCAACTCATTCAATGAATCCATCACCATTTATACCCCAAAAAAATAAAAAGAAAAAGGACATCCCTAAGGATCTCCTCGTTTATGTTGCTTTGATATATTTTACTTGTACTTGCTCATTATCGGCTTGATAAACGGTGAGTTCTACCGACTCCGTCAAAATATCTGCATAACTGTAGGAAACACGTTTAAAAGAATGCTGATCCTCATCCAGTTTTACGATAAAGACAGAAGGGTATGTCTCTTCTAAGATACCTGTCCGTTCAATGGTCTTGCGGCGTCCGCTGTTGGCCTTTAGGTGGATTTTCTGTCCGATATAGCCATCTAACTTTAGTTTGATTTCTGATAGTGCGTTTTTGCCCATTGTCTACGACCACCTCACTTCACTCATAGAAGATTATATACCACGGGAGATGAAATGTCAAATGTAGTATTATAGCAATGGTACAAAGGATTTGTCAATCTATTTTTATTTTGTAAACCGATCCGCAACTGCACTTGCTGCTACTGAATCTGGTTTAATTTTTGCTTCATAACCTACAGCTGTTACCCATCCCACCACTTCTTGAATCACCTTTCGTGTCTCTCCCTTTTTCCCCACATCTAAATGGATTTCCATGGGAATGTTCTCTGCTAATCGGAAAAAGCCTCGCTCCTTAAGCAGATCTACACAATGAAGGCTGTATTCTGTTTCGCGGTATATGCGATACCTCAAATCATGCATCGCAGGATGGGATTTACGCGTGTAAAAAAACAGCGCGCCTTTGCCGATACGTTGTACAATAATAGCGGTAACAAACAATGTTTCTCTCGTTCTCGTTTGAGAATCTGTTCCAATCATAATCTTATAGTCTCTATTGCGATCTGCTTCTAGGTAATCCTTGATTTCCTTTATCATCATATCCATACTATATTTACCTTTTCTCGGATGAAAAAACACCATTCTATCACCCTCCAAGTTGTATTGCATGGTGAAAAAGAGCAGTCACGCCAACTTATGACTTTGATTGATCCAATTTATGTTTGGTTAACCTCCATCTCGTTCTCGAAGCAAAACGTTAGATAATTGAGCAAAAGAATTCATGGACAGCATCTCACCTCTACAATTAGGATCAATCCCTGTGCTGTGAATTACCTGTTCTAGTCGTGTTTTTTCCATTTGAAAAGGTAACGAACTACTCAAAGAGTTGAGCAGGGTCTTTCTTCTTTTAGCAAACGATGCCCTAACTACTTGGAAGAAAAAAGATTCATTTTCGACTGGAACAGGTGCAGCAGTTCGAATGGACAATTTGATCACCATCGAATCGACCTGTGGGCGAGGGACAAACACATGACTAGGAACTTGTACCACTTTACTAGGTTCACTGAAATACTGTGCAAAAACACTGAGTGATCCATATGTTTTGGAACCTGGCTTTGCTAAAATACGGTCAGCAACTTCTTTTTGAATCATCACAACGATATTTGATAGTGATAAACCTGATTCCAGTAGTTTTACTAAAATCGGTGATGTCACATAGTAAGGTAGATTCGCTACTACGTGCACATGTGAACAAGTTCCAAAATTCTCAGTGATAAGCTGGGCAAAATCAAGTTTTAAAGCGTCAGCATGTATTATTTCCACATTAGGCTGATCTACAAACATATCCTGCAAAACAGGAATCAGACGATTGTCCAATTCGATTGCCACTACTTTTTGAGCCTGTTTCGCTAAACCTTCTGTTAAAGCACCTAAGCCTGGCCCAATTTCGATCACACCAGACTCTTCATCTAAGTCAGCCGCATCTACAATACGCTGTAGTACATGTGCATCAGTCAAAAAATTTTGCCCCAAGCTCTTTTTTAGTACTATATTATGCTGCTTTAACAGTTTCCGTGTTTTTGCTGATATTCCAAAACTCATGACCTATCTCCTTTTATGTTCAGGAGTGCACGTTCACATTCTTCCCTGCTTATCCGCAAAGTTTGCAACCTCATGAAAAATTGTTTTGCATTGGCATAACCAATAGATAGCTCTTTTGCTAACTGCTCACGAAGTTGTTTAGAATGCGGATGTCCAGCTAACCCAATAGCAAGATACTCTTTCCAAGAAAGCCATGAAGGTATTTCTTCTTCCAAGGTACGGACATTTTCTAATGCCTTCATAATATCAGAAGGATTTGCATGTTCTACTCCGATTTTCTGCCTATCATATGCGAGTTCTTTTTCAATAAAGGCATGTTTTACTTCTGGTATTTCTCGGGAAATAATGCGTCTAATGCGCTCGCCTGCATAGTCGGGATCAGTAAATACAATCACCCCACGAACTGCTTGAGCACGCCGTAGCTCGTCCAATACATAGCTAGGAATGGCAGATCCTCTTGTCTCGATAGTATCTGCTTCAACCGCACGCTTGATAGCTAAAGTATCGTTTTTCCCCTCAACTACAATAATTTCTTTCACCTTCCGCATAATCTTTTCCCTATCTATATAATTTGAAACAGTTTTTTTGCATTTTCGGTTGTTACTTGAGCCAAATCCTCGATAGTCATCTCACGAAGTTTTGCAATTTCTTCCGCCACTAAACGTACATATGCAGTTTCATTTCTTTTCCCACGGTACGGATGTGGAGCTAGATATGGAGAATCCGTCTCCAGCAATAACTTATCCAGTGGTACGCTACTAGCTACTTCTTTAAGCACAGGTCTATTTTTAAAAGTCACTGGTCCACCTATACCAATAGAAAAATTAAGGGAGATACAAGTTTCCATCAATGCGATGTCTCCTGAAAAACAGTGCATGACGCCGCCCACTTCGTCTGCATTTTCTTCTTTTAAAATACGGATCACATCGTCATCCGCATCTCGATTATGAATAATGATGGGCAGATTTACTTCTTTGGCAAGCCGTATTTGCTTTCGAAATACTTCATGTTGAACATCTTTTGGGGAAGTATCCCAATAATAATCCAAACCGATTTCCCCAATTGCAACAACTTTTGGGTGATGCGTAAGAGAAAAGAGCCACTCTAGATCCTCTTCTGTACAAGAAATGGCATCTTGAGGATGCCATCCGACAGAACTATAGAAAAAGGGGTATGTTTCTGCTAACTTTATAGAGCTTGGAATCGTTTCTCGATTATATCCGATATTTAGGATATAAGAAATACCAGCGTCAGTAGCTCGCTTGATCACCTGCTGGCGGTCTTCATCAAATTGCTTGTCATTCAGATGTGTATGTGTTTCGAACAGCATCTTTTTAACCCCTAACTTCTACCCTAACTATTTATTTAATAGACGAAACTCTTTAAATGGCATTACAACAACGTCTGCACGGCCAACAACCGCACTGTCATCCACAGCACCTATGATACGGCTGTCCTTACTATTATTCCGATTATCTCCCAAAACAAACAGATGACCTTTCGGAACAGTAACTTGGGCAAAATCACCGATCATTTCTTCCGCAATATAGGATTCATTCAATTGCTTGTTATTACGATAGACATGTCCATTTTTCACTTCGATCTTATCCCCAGGCAAACCGATTACACGCTTGATAAAATCACGTTGCTCGTTGGTATGAAAAACAACAATATCCCCATATTGTGGGCTGCTCACATCATAGATGAATTTATTTACGATCAATAATTCATTACCATCGAGAGTTGGATACATAGATGTTCCATTTACTTCATAAGGTGCAAAAAGAAAATAACGAATCACTACTGCAATTAATAGAGCAGAGATTACTGCTACTCCCCATTCGATAATTGAGCTTTTCACAGAGCCATTAGCAGTCGACATCTGGTCACGTCCTTTAAAATATTCTTTCATTAACTTCTAACCACTTGAAAAAGTGGCAATTCCTGCGGAACTAGTCCCATAAACCAGTCATCTTAGCAGGCTCTATCCATCCTAAGATATACCCCATTCCTTGCAGAAACAAAAATACAATTAAGGGGACCACGACAAAAACAGTGGATTGTAGCCATCATAGCATATTTCTCGTAATTATTTCACCCTTGTGCCATTGGGAATGTCATCCGATACCGTAGACAGCACGAGTTTCTTTCCTTTTTTGGCAGCGAGAATCATTCCTTCCGATCGAACACCTCTTAATGTTACCGGTGCTAGATTAGTAACTGCAATCACTTTTTGCCCAACTAACTGCTCTATTGTATAATATTCTGCTATACCTGATACGACTTGACGTTGTTCACTTCCTAAATCCAATTGAAGCTGTAATAAACGATCAGCTCCTTTTACTGGGGAAACAGCGACAATTTCCGCTACAGTAAGTTCTACTTTAGCAAAGTCATCAATAGAAATATAATCATCTTCTATTTTTTCTGCTGCTTTCTCCTCATTTGCCTTTACTTCAGGCTCCCCGCGACGCTTTGCTGCTTGATCCATGAGCTGTGCAATAGCTGTGAGTTCTTTTTCTACTTCCAAACGAGGGAAAATAGGTTTTTCTTTATTCACTTTTTTACCTGATTGGGTATTCCCAAACTGATGAATCGAATCCCAAACAAGCTCTTCATCAGCTAATTGTAATTGACGAAACATTGCTTTTGGTGATTGGGTCATAAACGGCTGAATCAAAATACCAACTACTCTTAGACTTTCCAACAAGTGATAGAGCACCGAACCAAGTGCTTCTCGTGTTTCTTCCGTTTTTGCTAAGTTCCATGGAGTAGTCGCTTCTATATATTTATTTCCAGCACGCACCAAGTCCCAAATTTGTGTCAGTGCCACTGAAAACTGCATTTTTTCCATTGAATCTTCTACTTTTCGAACCGTTTCAGCAGCTAAACTCACATATGCCTGATCATATTCAGTCGCATTTGGAACATATTCCGGCACAACACCATCAAAATATTTTTCTACCATAGTCAAAGTTCGATGAAGTAGATTTCCAAGATCATTGGCCAGATCTGCATTGATACGCTCTACAAATGCCTCTGGGGTAAACATTCCATCACTGCCAAATGGAACTTCACGAAGCATATAGTACCTTACTGCATCGAGCCCAAAATGTTCAATTAAAGGAACTGGGTCAATAACATTTCCTTTCGACTTGGACATTTTTTCTCCTTTTACCAAGAAAAATCCATGTCCAAAAACTTTTTTGGGTAATGGTAAACCTAGTGCCATTAAGAAAATGGGCCAATAAATAGTATGGAAACGAACGATTTCTTTTCCAATAAGATGTACATCAGCAGGCCAGTATTTATCAAATTTCGTTGTATCTTCTGTTCCATAGCCAAGTGCTGTGATGTAGTTAGCCAGTGCATCCAACCATACATACACAACATGTTTGGGATTACCAGGAACAGGTACACCCCAATCAAAAGTAGTTCGTGTAACACTTAAATCTTCTAAACCTGGTTTAATAAAGTTTTCGATCATCTCATTTTTGCGAGATACTGGTTCAATAAAATCAGGATTCTCTTCATAATGTTTTAACAAGCGATCTACATACTTGCTCATCCGGAAAAAGTAACTTTCTTCTTTGATTCGGTCTACAGGACGACCGCAATCTGGACACTTCCCATCTTTTACTTGTCGATCCGTGAAAAACGCCTCACATTGAATACAATACCAGCCTTCGTATTCTCCTAAATAAATGTCCCCTTGTTCAAGCAACTGAGCAAATATTTTTTGTACAATTACTTTGTGGCGATCTTGTGTAGTGCGAATGAAATCATTGTAAGAGATATCCAGTTTCCCCCACAACTCTTTGATTCCTACTACAATATCATCGACAAATTTCTGTGGAGTCTTGCCAGCTTCTTCCGCTTTTTTCTGGATTTTTTGTCCATGTTCATCTGTACCTGTCAAGTACATCACATCATAGCCACGAAGCCGTTTATAGCGTGCCATGGTATCTCCTGCTACTGTAGTGTACGCATGACCGATATGCAATTTGTCACTTGGATAATAAATAGGAGTCGTAATATAAAAGGTTTTTTGGTTACTCATCGCAATTCTCCTTTAAAAAATATAAAAACTCGCCCCTATAAAAGGGACGAGATTGTTCACGTGGTACCACCCAAATTCATGTGGAAATGCAAATCCTTTCCACATCTCTAATACCCAGTAACGAGGGTAAACCGTTTTCTTCTACTAAACATTTCAAAGAAACGTCTCCTAGGCCATGTTCCTTCTTCTCTCCTATACCGGCTTTCACCTCACCCGGCTCTCTGTTGATAGGGATCAATAAGTACTCATCCTAATCATGGACATTTTTTCACTCGTTATTATATCGAAAAAAACAAGTAGAAAGCAAGCCGTGCTTCTTTATTCCACCATAACTACACAAATATCTCAATCGCTCCACTTACGAATTCCTAACAGAACTTGAATAAATTCAATTCCTTCTCTAGTTAAAGAATACTTCATTCTTATTGGCTTTTTTGCATATATTTCCTGCTTTATCATTTTATGTTTCTCGAGATGCAGCAGTGTGTCTCGCAAAGAAGTAACACTCATCTCAGCAAACTTTTGCTTCAATTGGTTAAAACGCATGGGACCATAATGCAATTGGGAGATGATAGGAAATGATAACTTCTTTGATATCAATTGAAGAGCTTTACGAATAACATCTATATGCTGCTGTTTTATTTTTTCCATTGTCACCTACCCCTATCTGGTTCACCAGAGTTTCTATAACAGAATGGAATAAGCGCTTCAAACTAATCTTACTGTAAGATAGAAACGATTGACTGATTGCATTCCCCTTAACTAAAATGTAAATCTTCCATCCTTTAATTGATATATTTTATTTGAATATTGTGTAGTTTTTATTTTAAACGCTTTTCTTCCAAAAACCAATTGGCAAATAATAATATCCCTTCTTGAAATGTAACTTTAGGACGAAAACCAATAGACTGTTCTAATCTCCGGATATCGGCTACCTTATGTTTTACTTCACAATCTTGCTCCCCGAGTACCTTTACTTCATGTTTTGTTCCCAGGGCATTAGACAAAACATCTAACATCTGCATAATGTTCACAGATATACCCGACCCTACATTGTATACTTGGTAGCCATTCGTCCACTCCAAAGATAGACGAATCGCTTCTACAACATCACTAATATATGTATAATCTCTCGTACTATCTGGATCAAAGATAGTAACTGGTTTACCCGCTATCATTTGCTCTGCAAACTTGTGCATCGCCATGTCAGGGCGCTGCCCTGGCCCAAATGTTGTAAACAACCTTAGAACTGTGATATCAAAACCATAAAGTTGATAAAACAACTGGCAGTAATTTTCTGCAGCCCATTTCGAAGTGGCGTATGGAGAAACAGGCATAGACACAATCTCATCTTCATGAAATGGATAAGGCTCATCAACAGAACCATATATAGAAGAGGAAGAAATAAAAATAAATCGTTTAATTTGATGTTCTGCCGCCAATTGCAACATTTGTACAGTGCCTGTTACATTAACATCACTATAAAGCGCAGGGTCTTCAATTGAAGATCGAGCACATGGAACTGCCGCTAAATGGATAATGGTATCCCAATTTTCTGCTTGAAAAATTTCCTCCATTTGAGACTCATCTCGAATATCCGCCTGATACAATTGAACGCTGGGTATTTTTTTCCATTTCTTTATTCGCTTTTTCTTAACTTCGGCAGGGTAAAATGGATCAAAATTATCTATCACACCTATTTTTTTATACTGGGTAAACAGCGATAAATGTTGTATAAGATTACTTCCAATAAAACCAGCACCACCAGTGATCAACAATTTCATTTCTTCACACTCCGTTAGAATGGGAATTCCCATCTCTCTTAGTTAAAAATCTTTCTTTAGACAGTCCTTTCTATGCATTCTTCACTCTGTAACAAGCCTTTTTATTACGTTACTATATATTTGATTAATAGAAAACTTTATCTAAAAATAACTATTAAACATTAGACAATAAAAACTATCTCTACAGAAAGAAACCAAAATCATCTTATCACATAGCAGAAAAAAATTCTGACTTGGTAATAATTAGTTATTAATACCGAAATAAAGCTCCTACCTTATAAACTGTAGGAGGAATGATTTGAACCATTTATAAGGAAATATTTACTGGAATTTAGTCCTAGACTGTACATTCACTGCTCGCCAATCTAAGTTGGCTTCTTTTGTAATGAGTTGTCCAACTTTAGAGCTTATGAAATCATTGTATTCGTAATATTTTTTATAACCATCTAAACTATAATCATCATATAACTCAAATTCTATTCTTCCAACATCGTTTTTGGATAAATGGAATACAATCAGATTCGAATCAGGATATATTGGAAGAGATACACTGGGAGGTTCTTTTGATTTCATGCTTTCCATACTATTTGGGGGAATCAAAATTAAGACAAGCACTCGTCCCTGACCATCAGGAGCTTGATTTGCTATATCTGATCCAACATAATATGTACCAGGTTTAGAGATAAATGATGGAAATTTTCCCGTTATATTTCCATTATCATATAAATTATTTAGTAGTTCACATTTATCTTCCTCACAACCACCTAATTCATTTAACTTTTTTATATTCAAATCAGTGGAAAAAGTTGCTTCTAATAAATATTCCATAGCATGTCTTTCATACTGGGTTAAATCTCGTTGCATGGTATATGTATTTGTATCCACAGTAGATGTTGTATCCTGTTCACTAGGTTTCTGTTTATCAGCATTATTGTCCGTGTTTATTCCTATACCAATAGAAATACCAATCGTCACAACGACGGCAACCACTACAGCAATTGTAATATTTTTGTTGATCATCCTCTTCATTCCTTATATGCAATTTTATCTTCATGATACATGTTAATATTTTACTATATTCACAGTATTCATGATAGTTTTACCGTTTTTCATCTTAAATAAATAAAAACCCTTTATCCCTTCAAATAACCAGGATAAAAGGTTCTGCTTTGCGAAATATGGGTTTTAATCTTATTTTGCCAGTCAAAATCATTACTTTACTTTTTCATATTGTGTAGCAAAAGGTGTCACTTTGATTTTAATCTGTTTTCTTCTTCCTAAGGTCTCTAATTCTTCTTTTAACCGAACGACATCCCAACTTTTTCCTAATTCACGATTGACATCCGCTAAAACCATCATCAGATCTGTATCAAAAAATGGCATCTTTGCTTTTAATAAATCAACTAATTCTTCTGTTTTACTCGATTGAAGCTGGCGAAGTTCATCAAATGGATTGAGCAGATGAGGGCTTCTTGTATATGCCGCGCGGATACGTAAAAATAATGTTCTTCCATATGCTGCTGATGACACAAAAGTATCTCCTGAGCGAAGGTATGGAAGCCGCTTGCCTTCTTCTTGAGTGAGATCTGTCTCTTCTTTTAATGTAGCAATATCTGTTCCCCGAACAGTTCGAAAAACAAATTTGGTGTTAAGTTGAGCAGTAGTCGTTTCGTCGAGTAAGGTCGGCCTTTGAGTAGCAAGTATTAAAAAAACACCATATTTTCGCCCTTCTTGGGCAATTTCTTTGATAATCGCTTTCGCTGGTGAATCAATCGCTTTAGGTGCAAAATTATGCGCTTCATCTGTCACAATAACAAACGGTGGAAAGAAGTGTCCTTCTTCCCCATTCATCCGAGCATCTTTGTACTCTCGGCGTTTGCGGTATAAGCTTCCTATCACATAGTTGGCAAATACTTGCAGCACCCATGACGGTCCTTGAACAACTACTAGTTTCCCTTGCTCGAGACCACGCTCAATAGAATGAATATCTTGGTGGAAAAGACCAGCACGCTCTAAACGCATCAAACGCCACCTAACACCTTTGATTGAAGCTAGTGGTAAATCCCCATACTTTCGTTTCAACTCCTGTAAATCTATCGCTCGCTGTCCCTCTGCATAAGAAATACTATCCCTTTTACCTTGGCGATCAAACGCATTCCCCTCTTCTAATGCTTCTACTAAATTAGCAATTCGATCACTAAATGAGGTAAATGAATCCTTCGGCTTATGCAGCATCTGCACCACATTTGTCATTGCCTCTGAAAATTGATCACCAACTGTACGCAAAAGATTGATGAGATCATTGGTTGTCAATGCTTCAAATGAAATACCAATCTCCTTCCCGACAGCCAACCGAATGAATTTAGACTGCAAGGGAGCAGCTTTTTTCTCTAGTTCCGGGAGATAATCAGTAAAATCCATCTCAAAATGTGGATCAAAAACAAGAGTTGGAATCGAAAGCTTCATCAATTCCTCCAACATCACTCGTAAACCAAAAGATTTCCCCGAACCAGAACCCCCGAAAATCCCCATGTGAGGATACTGCTGCATCGTACGGATATCAAATAAAAACGGAACACCATGCTGAGGACGCAATTCATTTTGTTCCATCATCACTACCTGATTATGTAGATCATCAGTCATAGAAGCAATCAATGAATCCGTACCTCTAATTTCCCCCAGCACCATGCCATCTTCTGGTGTTGTTTTGATCAGTAGATGGCGTACTTCTTCAAAATGGGGTAATCTCACCATCGATCCTGTTCGTATAGGATGAATCGCTTCTTCTAATAAACGAACTTTAGCTAAATTAATTTCTTCAGACTCCACATCATAACCAATCTGCTGCAACGTTTGTAATACTTGAGCATCCACAATAGACTTGTCCAATCCCATCGGAATCAGTCTGTTATAGGATAATGTTTCGACTACTTCTCCAATTGGATCTCCTAATACATCATCCACCATCACTAGAAACTCATTGATACAAAACTTTCTTTCTCTAGAAACAATATACACTTCTTGTTGTGTCGTAACCCCAACTACTTGCATCTTCTCTCTCCCTACTAAATAATTCTCTCATCCCGCTTGGTCACTAAGAGACGTCTCCGTAAATCTTCATCAATATATTCTTCTACCATTGTCTGCACCAGTGCATTGGTCACCCGAACTTGATTATCTACAATATCCAACCAGTAAGGGATACCTCTTCCTTGACGGGGAGTTAAGCTGTAAACCAATCGTATCAGATCAAATTGGTCCTCAAGCTGTCCCATGATACCATCCAATCCAATCGGCACAGGACTGTCAGAGGGCCGAAAAACAGCCCTCCACATTTTCCCGCCAAAATAGCGTTCATCGAGTAAGAATGCCTCTCCTACTTCAAGCACGCCGTAAAGTAAATCGCGATCAGTCCAACCTTTGTATTCGGGAAAAAGTTCATGAACCAATGTACTTGTCCCCATTTCTTCTGCAATCCCGATCACACTTACTTTTTCTTCTAAGGCCACTCGTTGTACTGTTTCCCATTTTCCCATGTCATCTATATGGTAGTGCAAAAGAGAACCATCCATCAACATCGCTTTTGGATGCCATTCTCTCATCGCTTGAATAGCCACTTCCATTTCCAAATTTGATAAGAGTGCACCTCTCTTTCTTGCATGGCGAGCAGGTTCTTGTTCTTTCTCCATCTCTTCTTCTAATAACGGCGTATATACATCTGCGGCCCATTTCTCTCCGCCTCTTGTCGCTTTTGCCAAAGCTTGGAAAACAGATAATACTCTTTTTTCCGTTCCTTTGGTAGAATTGACAGAACCATCCACACCTACAACACTCTTGTCACCTAGTAATTTATCTAATTCATTTTTTGGTAATTTGTCAAAACGATGAAATCTACCTGCCTTCTGCAATTTTTGTCGAATATCAGAAGGCTGATAATACTGACTTGGGAACTGTTTCCTTAATGATTCATTTACTTGTTTTAACTTATCTTTAAGCTCTACAGATACTGGTATCAATAGAATCTCTCCTTTTCCTAACAAGTTTCCAACATTCTTCAAGAAATTTTCTATAATTACCCTATTGTAATATTGACTGGTATGGGAATCGCTGGTATGATGAGGAAGAATTAAATGATGTCGAAATTTGACGGCAATTATAAAGAGAAAAAAATAACACCAAAGATCAGAATTGAGAGGAGAATCAAGTATGTTGAAATCTACTGGTATTGTACGTAAAGTGGACGAATTGGGTCGAGTGGTGATTCCTATCGAATTGCGTCGAACTTTAGGTATTGGTGAAAAAGATGCTCTTGAAATTTATGTCGATGGTGAGCGCATTGTATTGAAAAAATATGAACCAGCATGTATCTTCACTGGCGAAGTGGATGAAACGGTTCGTTATAAAAATAAAGTAGTAAGCCGCAAATGTATCGAAGAAATGTACGAACTCATTCATGGAAATACAGTTACCGCTGAATAATTTCTCCTATCAAACATAACATATCGCAACAAAGAAACACATACAAAAAACCGAGCTGATCAGGCTCGGTTTTTGTTCTATTTGAAAGTAGAAATATGTTCGTGGCCTCGAATCAGGGAGATTGGTACTCTCTACCTAATCCGAGGTTCCCACGTTCTACGCAGCCAGCGTCAGGCCCATCTTTTGGAAGAGCTCGACGAGCAGACGACTGCTGTACGGACGGCCGAGCTTCTTCTTCTCCAGCTCTTTGCCGTAAGCGATGTACACCTTCTCCTCCGATTCGCTGACCGAACCGAACTGAGCCGACCAGTTCTCCTCGCAGCTCTCCATCATGCTGGAGAGAAAGTCCTCACGCACTCGACATTCTTCTTCGTTGGGGAAGACACGCTTGCTCAGGGGGATGATCCTGTTGAACAGAAGATCAACCGACGCCTGATACTCATCCTCACCCTTGGTGACGTTGTTCGCCTGCACCAGCATGGCGAACACGAGGTAGATCTTCTCTCGAAGATCCTGAGAGATCCGAAAGTAACCGAGCTCTGTCTGGTTCATGGCTTGCTCCTGCGTCTTTGCAGAACGTGGGGGTGTTTCTGGCTCTATTCTAACAAAAACCTCATAATTTGTAACCTATTAATTCCCAATATTCCCTTAATGATCATGATATATCTGATATATTTCCCGCTTTGGAACTCCACGATCATTTGCAACTTGGCGGATAGCCGATTTTTTATCCATTCCTTCTGCTAGATAATGTTGCACATGTTGGACAACTTTTAATTCTTTCCACCAATTATCTTCTGGTGCACTTTGGTCTTCAGATGCACCTTTTATTACCACGCAATATTCACCTAAAACCTCTGTGTCATTTATATAAGTAAGCACTTCATTAATAGTACCACGCAGCCATTCTTCGTGTTTTTTCGTGAGTTCTCTGGCAACTGTCACCTTTCTATCCCCCAAAATCTCAGCACAATCTTGTAACATTTGTTTCACACGATGTGGTGCTTCATAGAAGAGGAGTGTAGTGGGCATTTTGGACCATCGCTGTAACTCTTTCTGCCGATCTTTCTTGTGCCGCGGTAAAAAGCCAATGAAGGTAAATGGCTGTGCAGCAATACCAGAAGCTACCAATGCATTTATGGCTGCATTTGGCCCTGAAATAGGAATCACACTGATCCCAGCTTTTATTGCTGCATTTACCAATATTTCACCTGGATCAGATATGGCAGGCATTCCCGCATCACTTACTACTGCAACCGATTTCCCAGCTTGTAACTGCTCTACAATATCTGCGGTTTTGGAGACTTCATTATGTTCATGCAAACTGATAAGTGGAGTACTAAATTCAAAATAGGAGAGAAGCTTGCGAGTATGTCTTGTATCTTCAGCTGCAATAAAATCAACTGTTTTTAAGATATCGATTGCCCGAGGGCTCATTTCATTTAGATTACCAATCGGTGTTCCAACCACATACAGCTTGCCGAGCCCTTCTTGATCATTTGCAAAACTCTTTTGTCTATTCATCCATTTGTTCTCCTAAATAAGTTTGAACTAGTCGCTGCTTTCTTTCCCTTGGCCATGATTTGACTTCCCATTCCCTCTTTAATGCAAGCGATTTATTTAAAACAGTTTCTTGATAGATTAATTTTACAGGTAAACGGGCGCGAGTATATTTAGAAGCTTTACCTAATTGATGCTGTTTCAATCTGTAACTCAATCTATTGGTTATACCTGTATAATAAGTCCCATCACAACATTCTAAAATGTAAACCGTATACATTACAACATCCTATCTACGAAAAAGACGCCGGCATGCCGGCGCTTCTAGTCTTCTCTAGTCTTATCGAGGAATGCGATACAAAATAAACAGTTGCCGTCTGTACGCATTCGACCATAGTGTACATTGCATATATGAAACCCTTCATCATACAGATTCATCAAATGATGATTTCCGATACTCTGGTGTAGAGTTGTTTGGCCTGCTTCATCTGAAAAAGCAGCAGCATTCTCTCCAGAAACTTCTTGTTGTAATTTGCGTAGTTGATCATTCTCGAGGGTGAGACGAGTGTTTTCTTCCATGAGATGAACAATTTCCGACTTCAAACCGCCCAGCTCTTTGTATAATTCACCAATCTGCTCCTCTACTTGTGCAACTCGCTTAAAAATAGCTTGTTTGTCCAAATCTCCACCCCACTTTCTTTCAAAGGATGAATCTCATACCTTCTCTCTTACAAGCTAGCTCGTAGGGGGCAATAGAAGCGTCACGCTTCAACAGTAACTTCATCTAGCGAGTGTTCCACCATCGCACCTGTACCATCCAGTTGTACTTTTACTTTGCGTTCGATCAAATCGAGCAACATCACTTGACCGATGCCTTCTGGAGTAAATACAGCATCACCAATATCTGGCAATGTTTCCTTTGTTTGCTCATAATTATCGTTTTCATATTTTAAACAACACATTAAACGTCCACACAATCCAGAAATTTTGGTTGGGTTGAGGGAAAGATTTTGATCTTTAGCCATTTTGATCGAAACAGGCTCAAAATCCCCCAAGAACGAAGAGCAACAAAGGACTCGACCACAGGGACCAATCCCGCCTAACATTTTTGCCTCATCTCGAACTCCAATCTGTCTAAGCTCTATTCGTGTTCGGAATACTGCTGCCAAATCACGAACTAACTCACGAAAATCAACACGACCATCTGCCGTAAAATAAAATATCAATTTATTGCGATCAAAGGTATATTCTGCATCAACTAATTTCATCTCTAGCTGATGTTCTCTTACCTTTTCGGAACAAATTTGCAGCGCTTGTGCAGCAGCAATTTGATTGGATTGCTGCTTCAGGATATCCTCTGGTGTCGCAAGACGAAGGACACTTTTTAAGGGAAGAACCACTTCATCTTCTTCTACGAAACGAACTCCCCAAACAACTTTGCCAAATTCGATCCCTCTTACTGTTTCTACAATAACAGCTGAGTCTCGCTCCATCTTGAGATCATCAGGGTTAAAGAAGTATATCTTACCCGCTTCTTTGAAACGGACACCTATTACTTTTAACATTGCTGATCAACCCTCCAACTCCGGAATATCCATATCCCATCGTTGTTCATATACAACACTATCTATTCATCTATTCTATCATCGTTAGATTCGCTTCGGCAAATGAAAAGAAATCCAATACTATATTTATAAGTACGAATGTATATCTTGAACTATTTCTTCAAAGATAGTTTTTTTGCTTCTGGTGGCATCAATCAGCATTATTCGTTCTTTGTTCTCTTCCGCTATTGCTAAATATCCATGACGAACACGTTCATGAAATACTAGCGATTTTTGCTCCATCCTGTCTTTCCCACTGCTGCGCATCCCAATCCTTTTCTGAGATAGAGAAAGCGGGAGGTCTAACAAATAAGTACGATTGGGAACATAATCCCCGATAGCTTGTCGATTTATTTGCCTGACATCATCCAATGGTATTCCAGCGCCATAAGCTTGATAAGCTACGGTAGAATCAATAAACCGATCACATAATACGATTTTTCCTTCCTTTAAAGCAGGAATAACCACTTGCTCCATCAATTGCGCCCTAGAAGCAGCATACAAAAATAACTCTGCCAATCGAGAAAAAGGTTCTTTTATAGAAGGATCTAGTAAAACTTTACGAATTTCCGTCCCAATTTTCGTTCCACCAGGATCTCGAACTTGGATGACGGAATGATCTATCGATAGATATTCGTATAACTTCGCTATTTGGGTAGATTTTCCTACTCCTTCAATTCCTTCAAAAGTGATAAATGTGCCTTTCATTTTGTTGACCTCATTTTACTAATTGTATACTTGAACCCAGTACTCATCTTTGTGCTTTTTTAAACCTCGAACATTTCTCCCCTGTGAGATCAAACCCAATAAATAATCAATTTCTTCCTGATGGATGGTTTCCCCCATGAGCACAAGAGGAAATCCCGGAGGATAGGGTAACAAATGATTAGCGCTTCTCTTCCCAATTGCCTGAGATACAGGAATAAAACAGCGCTCCATTGTTCTACATTCGGCATAAGGAAGAATCTCTCCTTCTCTTGGAGTAAGCATAGACAGATTCTTTTGTGGACGTTTCACCTGATTTTCTTCATGCAACTGGGCCAAACAGTGATATAGGTAATCAAGTTCTGATTGTTTTGTTCCTAATGAGAAAACAATCAACACCTTTTGATCATCCACTAACTCCACATATATCTTCTTTGCTTCTAGAGCCTTTGCCAATTCATAACCAGAATAGAAAATACTAGACAAGGAAAGTTTCATCGGCTCCATCATTCCCAAAATCGTATTTTCTTTTAATTGAGGTAGCTCACGAATTCTTCGGCGAAAATATTGGATATGATGAATCGCTTCGGTAAGCTGATTTTTACCTTCTATCACCATGTATCGTCTTGCTAGATCCAGTGAAGCCAGCAATAGATAAGAAGGGCTACTAGATTGAACCATCCTTAGGTACATATCAATTGATTCTACATCTATCAACCCTTTTTTGATATGAAGCATCGAGGACATGGTAAGTGAAGGCAGAAGTTTATGAGTAGATTGTATGCAAATATCTGCTCCATAGGAGATAGCCCGATCTGGTAGATCTGGATGGAAACCAAAATGAGCACCGTGTGCTTCATCTACGATTAGAGGAATATGCCGTCGATGCACAATTCGAGCTAACTCCTCGATTTGTTGTACAACACCATAATAGGTTGGACTGGTTAAAATTACCGCTTTTGCATCTGGATGCATTTCTAGTAAATGCTCAACTGTATCAGATGAGGCAGGCATTTCCAGACCCGAATCAGGATCCATTGTATATGGAATTGGCACAACCGTTGCACCTGCCAAGAAAGCTCCATGAAACACAGATTGATGACAGTGACGTGCAACCAAAATTTTATCTTTTGGCTTGCATAGTGCAAGGATAGTGGCAAGAATACCAGCAGTTGTTCCACCTACCAAAAAACGAGTCTGATCTGCTCCAAAAGCATTTGCTGCTAACTGTTGTGCTTCCTTAATAACTCCCGTAGGTGCATGGAGATCATCTAGATCCCCAACTTCCGTTAGATCAATAGGTAAAAGGGAAGAAAAATGAAGAGAGGCCTCTCGATCAAATACTTGCCCCGCTTTATGTCCAGGTACATGAAAATTTGCTTGTGAAATAGATGCGTGATGTAGTAGTGCTTCCCATAATGGGGCTCTAGTGTGATTGAACATGGTGCTCCCTTTCTCCTAGCGAATACTCTTTTCATTTCTTTCTAAAAAATAAGATGATTCCTAACTGACAAGAAGCGACTCTTCATTAGAGCCGCTAACTTGTTCCTGTCTAAAGCCTACCAGATCTCTTTTAGTCTGGCTATATAGAAATCATAAACCTGATCCGCCTGTTTCACACCCACAATATCTTGTTCACAAATCGTGCATATGGGTTGATCCAATATTAGCAGAACGTCTCTGCGTTCTTTTTCACAGACAATACATGTCTGGGGCTCTTTACATGATTCCATCTTTATCGCCCACCTTTAACTAACTTTCTTTCTATTTTCATTTTTCCCAATCTGCCGATTAAAGATACAGGTTGTTTTCATTTAGTTCTATTTATAAGAACTTCCTAATAGAACAGATGAACTCGTTTTTTACATATTATTTCAATGAAAATGGAATAGTAAAGGTGAGGAGGACAGAAAAATGGTAGCAAAAACAATAATAACATTTTTATTTGCATACTTTATTCCAGTACTCATTTTAGCTCGTATCTGCTTTTTTTGTGTTGTCCATTTTCGAAAAAGAGTTTAGTATCCCAGAATTGAATAACTAATGTTACCCTCGTGTTTCTTGCAGCTTACGTACAATTTTAGTCACTAACTTTCTTGGTACAAAGCGTGTCGAAAAAGCTAAGATGCGATTTTTCCATCCAGGAATGACTACTGCTCTTCCATGCAAAAACGCATTAAATCCTAGTTTGGCAACAGTTTTCACGTCCATTACTCCAGTTTGAAAAAGCTTAGATGCCTTCAGGTTTGCCCGTTCTTCAAAACCTGTGGCGGTAGGACCAGGACACAGAGCAGTAACGGTTACACCTGTACCAATCAATTCATTTGCAATAGCTTCTGAAAAAGAGAGAACATAAGCTTTTGTTGCATAATAAACAGCCATCAAAGGACCCGGTTGGAAGGATGCTGTAGAAGCAACATTGAGCACTCCACCCCTTTTATTGGCAACCATTTGAGGTAAAAGACGCTTCGTTAGATCCGTCAATACAGATATATTTAGAGTGATCATATCCATTTCTACTTTGCTGTCTGTTTTTGCAAATGAGCCATATAAGCCAAATCCTGCGTTATTTACCAAGTAATCAATCTTAAGCGCTTTTTCATCTAGCTCTTTTATCAATTCATCAACAGCACCCAGTTGCACTAAATCTTTAGCGATATAATCCAATTTTGCTCCATATTTTTCTTTTAGAATTTGTTGTAGTTCCTTTAGCTTTATTTCATTTCTGGCGACTGCAATGACGTCGTAACCCGCTTCTGCAAACAACAAAGCCAACTCCCAGCCGATTCCACTAGAAGCCCCCGTGATAAGTACTGTTTCTTTCATGTAAGTACCATCCTTTTAACAACGGTATAAGTTTTTTTATGTACCATTTTAAACATTTAACTATTTGCTTTTATTGTGGCATAGTTTACGAGAAGTTTCAAAATAATTGCGGGGCAAGATGAGGGTGATTCAAGGTGCATATACTTTCCGCATAATTCAATGGGGATAATTGGCTGCCGAGCAGACCCACCAACTAGTGAGCCTACTCGGCAAGAAGCGCTAGCTCTTCTGATTCTGGTCTTGTTTCTGGACCCGGTTGTGGCTGTGGTCCAACGGGTTCTGCAACAGCTTGCAGATCACCCAAAAAACCGCCACAATCAAGAGGAGGAAAAACACATCCCCGAAAGTTTCCAAGAAAACCTCCTTAATTAGCTCTTACCACACCATTGTACCTTCTATTAGTTATCATTCCTATATCCTACTTTAAAATAACAGTAAATTTCCTAAACTATCATATTTCCTATATTTTGCTAACACCTTTCTCACTCGCTCTATACGTTCATCCAATGGTCCTTTTAGTGGAATAAATGGGATTCTTCGTTCCAACAAATCTGCTTGTATTAGCTTTTGGAATATCCCACGGTGTACTGCTCCAGACCGATCCCACGTATCCTCGTACGGTATATCATTTTCACAGAGAAAAACGAGGTCATATCTTCTACTAGCTTGCTCCGCAAGTTCCACTAATTTCGGATGAGATTCACCATGATAATCTTGCGAAAAGAGATAGGTGGTAATCGCATTCGTGTCTACAAATAAATATTGATTGGCTTCCTCGGTTTTCTCCTCTTCTCGCTGAATATGTCCGAGTGCTATTTCTAACAATTGTTCTTTGGTCAGCCTCCTGTTTATTTGATGCTTTTCCCAATACTCTCGTCCGTATTCAGGCATCCAAACGGTATCATAAACTTTAGCTAATTGTTCCGTTAACGTTGTTTTCCCAGTAGATGGTGCTCCGAGAAACACCACTTTTGCAATACAATCTGCATAGACAATCGGATGAAGGTATGAACGATTCAAAAAAGGATTTTCTCTTATCTCTGTACCCGATACTGGGTATTTTCTCCTCTGCTCATCTACACTGCGATCAACTGCACCCAATGCTCTGCTCATGTGCTCACCGTAAAATTCACTTGAATAAAAGTGAGTAATGGCTCGCCCAGCTAGTAAATCTAGGATGTATGTCTCTTGTTTTCGTTTAATTTCAGGTGTATCACCTATATCAGATGGCCCATCCCAAGCTTCAATCACTTCAACTGAGGGATAGAGCGTGCGTATCCACTTAGCCCGAACAGATAATGGAATATCCGTAACTTCTGGACTATCATAAATGACTACGAGCACTTCATCCATCTCTTCTACAGCAGTTTGAATCATATACTGGTGTCCGAGATGAAGGGGAGCAAATTTACCAAGAGTAAGGCCGACCTTCTTACTAGCTGTATTTTTCACCTAATGATGTCCCTTCGCCAATAAATATGTTTTTCGCCAAGTTATCAAACCTAATATGGCGATAACTAAAAATACCATGTACAGAAAAGCAACCGAATACAACCCTTTATATAGGTACATTCCTACAGAAAAAACATCCACTGCTATCCAAACATACCAATTTTCTAATATTTTACTCGATAATAAATACTGAGCGATCACGCTGAGTGTAGCTATAAAAGCATCTAGATAGGGAATAGTCGCATCTGTATAATGGGTTAGTACATAACCCCACCCTATGGTTACCACAACAAGAACAAGGAATAGCACAAACATCATCGAAGTAGAAAGTTTTTTTGTAGGCCTTACATCCGCACTTTGTCTTTTGGTCAGCCAAATAATCCAACCTTGGATACTTAGGATAAAAAAGACTACTTGAAGTGTCATATCCGCATATAGTTTTGCCTCGTAAAACATGAAGAAAAAACAACCTACATTAATAAGCCCAATCGGCCAGCACCAAATATTTTCTTTTGTTGTCAACCAAACACATAACAATCCTGTTAGAGTAGCAACCATTTCTAGCGGAGAAGCGGAAAGGTATACACACACCAACATGCAAATATAAATCAAACCTTCACCTAACCATTTTTTCATAAATAAAACCCATCCAATCTAGCTGATATGTATGGCTATAATAAATAGATTACCATATGTAACAAAACGACAAACAATACATATTGGTGCACCAATTGTCGGATGGGGGAAAATCATTTTTGTTATCGTTATAAAGGAGGAGGGTCATCCATGAATGTACTACAGTCGTTAAACCATGCTATCGAATATATTGAGCAAAATCTGAAAGGTAAGATCATTTTTCAAGAAGTAGCCAAACGAAGTTTATGTTCTGAATACCATTTTAGACGAATGTTTTCTCATCTAGCAGGAGTTTCCCTATCCGAATACATTCGCAATAGAAGACTTACACTCGCTGCTTTTGAATTGATGGATGAGGATGACCAAAGAATATTGGATATTGCCGTGAAGTATGGCTATTCATCAGCAGATGCTTTTACTCGGGCATTTCAAAAACTTCATGGTATTCTCCCATCAGAAGTACGTATGAAACAACAAAACTTAAAAGCTTACCCACGGATGACCTTCCAACTAACGATCCGAGGGGGATTAGCAATGAATTACAAAATTGTAGAAAAAGAATCTTTTCGTATGGTAGGAATCAAAAAAAGAGTACCGATTGTATTTCAGGGAATAAACCCAGAAATCGCTTCAATGGCATCCAGTTTAAATCCACGGGATATAAAAGAACTGAAACAGTTATCTAATATCGATCCAAAAGGAATCATTAGTGCTTCCACCAACTTTTCAGAGGGGAGAATGGAGGAGAATGGGGAATTAGATCACTATATCGGTGTAGCAACCAATCATGTCTGTCCACCAAACTGGGTATCACACGAAGTATCAGCAACTACATGGGCTGTATTTGAATCTATTGGCCCATTCCCTGAAACATTACAGAATGTATGGGGACGCATTTATTCGGAATGGTTCCCCTCAACCCAATATGAGTCTACAGATGGACCAGAAATTCTCTGGAATGAGAGCAAAGATTTTTCTTCCAAAACGTTTCGCAGTGAAATCTGGATTCCAGTCAGAAAAACAGGCAGGATTTGATATCTAATTCGAATATTTAGATATCCCCTCTTTTTAAAATTAGAAATGTAAGGGATAATACATGTAAGCTAACAACATGCTGACTCACAGAAACGGCATTTAGATGAAGTATAGAGAACTCTTCATGAAAAAGGGGTACAGAAACCTCAGGAGAGTGGTTTGGACTCAGACTTTTCTGGCTTGGACCCTTCCCTACTATGTTGTTGGGGCAGGTATTCTCATTGGTAAGATGAAGCTTCCTTCCATTCAACTCGGAATCAGTCTTACCACAGTCGTGGTAGGTTGCATCTTGGGGCACAATCTCGGTAGCCTGTTGAACTCACGCATGGAACCTAAAAAAGTGCTAGTGGTATCCATGCCAATGATACTGACATGTAATACGGGCTTTCTCTTGGCTCAGAAGTCATACCTACTAATCACTATGCTGCTTTTTTTCCATGGTGTGCTCGTTGGGGTAAACTTCACCAGTGTGAACGCCGTATATCGAGAACTGTTGCCAGATGAACCAGATGAGCGTCAGGTCATCAAGTCTAAGTTCTCTCCTCTGCTCAATCTCACGGCAGGCCTTTCAGGCATGGTGGCTACTCTTCTTATGGGGAAGTTTGGGTGGAATATTCCTGACCTTCTTTATGGTCTGCTAGCAACAATCATGGTGTTCCGAGTACAAGTATCAAAGATGAAACCGGTAAAAGAGGACAGAGAACGTAGTCCCCTGTCTCTTCGCTGGAATCTTACAGTAATTGGAATGCCGATTCTGATTGTGTCTCTAATCAGTCGTGTTTTCACCATTTATTTTCCTTTTCTCTCAGGGACTAAAAGTGGAATCTTGCTATTTGCATATTATCTTGCAAATGGCTTTACTGCTGATATGATTACACGGATCGCCATTCGGTATAGCCGAAAGCAGGTTATTCACGGGAGTTTGCTCATCATCGGAATCAACAGTGTTCTATTGAGCTTGGTAACCAATTTTCTCCTTCTCTTGCTGGTATCAGTACTCTCTGGACTCGCTGCTCGTGGGATTAACATTTGTCTGTATACAGAGATGGAGATCTACGCTGAATCTAGATTCCATAAAACAGCAGCAGTTGTAAGTTCCTCATTCCAAACGATGACAGAGGTAGGGAAACTTGTGGGTGGTTTTTTTGTTGGCTATTTCCTTGTGAATTCGTACCTCTGGTTCTTCATTGTACCTCTGATTGGGTTTATTCTAGTTGTGGAGAAAAAACGACAGAAAACCAGTTAGATAAACCCTTGGGCGGTAGATTAATAATCTCCGCCCACAAGTTTTTCTATACTAATTACAATAATGATAGTAATAATTAACAAACAGCTTTTCTTCCCCTTTATTTTTTACACATAAGAGATATAATACTCTTTCCTTATTATTACTCTTGATTTTATATATAGTGAGGTTTTATGAACCTGATAACCATCTCCATTTTAAATAAATATCCACAATCCAATTGTATGTTAGCCTGCTCTTTTGTATCTTTTAAGATTTTCAAAGCCTTTTACGCGATCTTGAAATTTGTAAACTCAATATTACTTCATCTGTCTCAAGATCATAAGGATAGAACGAAAAATCATTTACAACAGGCGAAAAAGAAATTCTTACTTTTCATATTGGGTACAAAACTCATAGATATTCACTTTGTAAAATGAATCAATACTTGGATCATCAAAATCATAGGAAGGCAGCGTACAAAATACAGAAATCAGCTCATACTCTTCTGGTAATTTTATACCATCCATCATAGCTCCACCTTCTAAAAAATAAATTAAAAAACCCCAAGTACTGTAAAAAGTACAAGGGGTTTGAATTATTCCCTGAAAACCGAAGAGTGAGTAACACGCCTGATTTA
>NZ_JCAJZT010000010.1:0-82313 GCF_059510395.1 Shimazuella sp. NTD248
ATTAACAGGTTTGTGATCTCACTCTTCAGTTTTCAAGGAACAACTTCTCTTTTGTTGTCTGTCCGCACTGTCGCGGCGACAAGAAATAATATAGCATGGACAGACTTAAATAGTCAACACTTTTTTTAAAAAAGTTTTTCCTAATTCTATCCGATTTATCCCTTTCAAATGTTCTGCACCCCGCCTATATGAAATAGATGGGGTGCTTGGCTCACTTTTCTCTTTTTATTTTTTAGCTAGTAAGCGTCGACAGAACTGGCTTTACACCTAGTTCTTCCTCTGGATCTTTCTGTGGTTTTTGCTTTGGAATCCACCTTTGAGTGTAAAAATACCAACCCAAAATGGTGAATTTCAGCAATGATGCTACTACTTGCAGAGAGGAAACCACTATCAAGTCCCCAGTCGATCCCCACAAATACAGGGCTGCACCCCAAGCACCATTACTCACTAGGCTGCCGATCAAAGTGATCTTATTCGATCCCGCAGCTTTCAGAGAGTACGTCATGATTTGAAATGCTGTATTAGAACCATGGGTAAACACGAGGAACAAGAGCCACATTTGAGTCAACTTCAACAGGCTCTCATCGTTCGTAAAGAACTGACTTGTCACCCATGGACCAATAAGGTAGGTTCCCATCAGCAGTACAAAACAGCTAAAGGTTCCTACAAAAAGCATCATGGAGGTGAAAGATCGAATCGATTTGTACGCTTCGTCCCCATGGTATTGCGAAACATAGGCAGTGATCAAAGGATAAGCTCCAGTAATCAAAGCCAAGGGAACAAGGGTGATCTGATTTGCCACTCGCTGGGAAGCCAAGACTTCCAAATCATGCCCCTGAAGACAGTGCCAGAAGTATGCAATACATGCTTGAAAACTCAGCTTCTCAAAAATGTAAGGCCACGCTTCTTTGCATGTATCCCACTGAAAACGCCAATCAGGGCGTAGTTTGACGAGAAGGTTGGAAAATCCTCTATGGTAGAGCATGTACACGAGGATAACAGCTTGTACCACACTCGCAACTACATTTGCACAAGCCACGCCCTTGAGCCCCAAATCCAGCACTTTGACCGCTAGGAATCCAAGCGAAACTTGTGTAATAAAACTGCAGGTTGCTGCAATCATCACACTCTTTGTTTCTTTTTGACTATTGAGTGTACTAGCTAGACAGCTTGCAATGGAACTGAAAACGACACATCCCATGATAATTTGGAAATATGGCGCCCCATGCACTGCAACAGTATGTTCAGCTCCACTAATTTCCAGAATTTCTCTTGGAAATGCAATGGCCAGTCCTCCAACTAGCAAACCCAAAAACAGACTAGAGAAGAAAGAGTTATAGGTAATATACTGTACTAGTACCAGATCCCTCTTCTCTTTTGCTTCCTCTTTCACCCGCTGGAGACTAGGTGGCAGATTTTCTAGCTTCTCACTGGTAGATAGTCCAACATATCGACCAGTCGCTTGCTTCATGCCATTTTTGTCTACACTTACGTAGAAAAAGGAAATAATAGCAGTGGCTGCAACACCCGAGATGGCCGCTGTACCCAGATAGGAAAGGAACGCCATGTTGATGAAGTCGCCCAAGACCGTAGAAACATTGGTACAAAAGGACCACTTCGTCTTCTTTAGCACTTCTTTATAAGGAGGCTGCTTTCGGTGCTTCCCATGAGAACTTTTCCTGTGCTTAGCGTGTTTCACCATAAAACCTTTCGTTGAGAACTATTCTCAGTATACAACAAAAAAGAAAAAATCACCTTATCTTTCTGTACTATTTTTACCTGTGATACAATAAGGCCTTGGAGGGGAGGCTCTTCCTGTGCTACTATCAGGCAAACTAAATAAAATACGTACTTTTGCCCTACTCCTTATTTTCATTGGAGTAGGTGTTATGTATATTGGCTTTCTAGTTCCGAGTTGGATGGCATTGTTCATTGCTTTTGGAATGATTTTCGTTCTGGGGAGTGTGGGGATTTACTTTTGGGTTGGCATATTGTCTACGCAGTCTCTTAGAGTCACCTGTCCAGAATGTGGAAAAGATACAAAAGTTCTTGGTAAGAGAGATCAATGTATGCATTGCAAAGCAATTTTATCGGTTGATCCAAAAGATGCACCTGAAACAAAAAAAGAAGAGCCACTGTCTTAGGACATGCGCTCTTCTTTTTTTTCGTGTAATGATTTTTGACAGTTTGGACATGTCCCATAAATTTCAAGGCGATGTGTATTTACTTCATATCCCGTCATCTCACTAGCAGACTTTTCTACTTCCGATAAGACAGGATAGTCAAAGTCCGTAATATGACCACAGTGATGACAAATGACATGATAATGGTCATTCATATTCGCATCGAATCTACTAGAAGCATCCCCATATGTCAGCTCTCTGACCAAACCAGCTTCACGAAACAATCTTAAATTATTGTACACAGTGGCAACACTCATATTGGGGAAGTTATCAGATAAAGATTTATATATTTCATCTGCCGTTGGATGTTGAATACTGGACAATAAATAATTTAAAATGGCATGCCTTTGAGGGGTCATGCGAACTCCCTGTACTTTTAAAGTTTCCACTGCCTCCATCAAGCGGCCGTTAGCCATTTGTTTCACCTCATTTACGAAAATAATTCTAACTTAAGAATAACTACTTACTTATAATCTTGTCAATGTTAGCTTGCCCATATTTGCAATACGGAAGCAGGTCACACATGGAACATTTCGGCTTTCGTGCCATGCACAGTCTCCTGCCATGCCAAATTAATTGGTGATGTGTATCTAGCCATTTTTTCTTTGGTATCTTTTTTGTCAGTTGTTTTTCCGTTTCTACAGGAGTCTCACTTTTTACTAAAGCTAGGCGGTTAGACACCCTCTGTACATGTGTATCGACTGCAAGAGCTGGTATACCAAATGCATTGCTCAAAACAACACTCGCTGTCTTCCTTCCAACTCCTGGTAACTTCTCCAATGCATCTCGTTCCATTGGAACTTGACCATTATATTCTTCTACCAAAATACGACAAGTCTGGTAGATATTTTTACTCTTATTGCGGAACAAACCTAACATCCGAATTTCATTCGCCAATTCATCTTCTGTTAATTGAAGCATCGCTTCAGCCGTAGGATATCTCTTAAACAGACCTTTGGTCACTTTATTCACTTGTACATCAGTAGATTGAGCAGAGAGGATGGTAGCAATAAGCAACTGAAATGGTGTTTCAAATTCGAGTTCACAATGCGCATCTGGGTACATATCTGCTAATATATCGAGAATTTTTTTTGCTGAAACCCGCATCTCCCTACCTCCTAGCTAACTTAACTGCCTCTACAATTAATTCCTCGCTATTTGCATCAAATGGTGCACGATAAAAAGAACCATATCGATTTTCTATCTTAAAGCCACATACAGCCAGCAAATGACTTAACTCAGCTGGAAAAATATAGCGAAGACGGATTTTGGATTTTGTTCGACTGACCGATTTCCCACGTGCATTAAAACGTTCCATATATCTTGTTATATTGGCAATCTGATTAAAAGTATCTAGTTCTGTAAAATCATAGACTTCCATTTCATCATTACCGCTTGGAAAGCTGCCTCTAAACGTATACTTTCCTTCCATATCGATCAGCTTTCGCATATGGGGAACAAAAGCATGGAACGCAAACAATCCACCCTCTTCCAAATGACGGCGAATCGATTTTAATGTGCTAAGTTGGTCACGAATGTTGATCAATTGCAAAAAAGATCGGTCAGGCATAATAATCAAAGGAAACGTCTCACCTGGAACCTGAAAATTTGTGATGCTCGCTTCCACCCATTTAATTCGATGGGATAAACCAAAATCATCAGCTTTCTGCTTTGCGATCGCTAATTTCTCAGTACTAAAATCGACACCAATTACTTCTATTCCTTCTTTGGCAATAGCGATACTCATTCTACCTGTGCCACAACCTAACTCGATTACAGGACCACCCGTTTGTTTTGCTAGTTCTACATAATAATGAATATCTTGATCCATATCTGTCGGATTATTGGCATAAAAATTGTAATATTCCGTCATAATGGGTTCAGTATGGCTCCCCATCCGTTCTCTTCCTCTCCTTCTTATCTAGCTAAGGTTTTCTTTGATAAAAGAAAGTGCCTCTTCTACATGATCTTTAACTTTCACTTTTCGATAAATCTTAACTGCTTGCCCCGCTTTATCAATGATAAAGCTTGATCGTTCAATTCCTATTCCAGTTTTACCAAACATCTTTTTTTCTTTTAAGACGTCATATTGTTTGCAGACAGTCTCTTCTGTGTCGCTAAGCAGTAGAAATGGCAGATCATATTTATCGACAAATTTGCGATGGGATGTGGTTGAATCTCTACTCACACCTATAATAACAGCATTCAAATTCGCAAATTTGTCATAGGCATCGCGAAAATCACACGCTTCAGTGGTGCATCCTGGTGTGTTGTCCTTTGGATAGAAATACAAAACTACATTTTTCCCTCGAAAATCGGAAAGGGAAGACTCCGTTCCATTACTGGAGAGCAATGTAAAGTCTGGGGCAATATCACCCTCATTGATCAAAACAAACACCTCCAAAACATGTATCATATTATTCTATCATTTTTGCCTGGCACTCTGCTATACGATAGCGTTTCTCATTATACTGGATCAAATTCACAGCTCTACTTAGGATTTTCTGATGCTCCTCTTATAATACCAGCAAGGATAAAAATATTAGCTGAGAATTATCCAAAAAAGTCCACACTCGGAATACAAGTTCATGGAAATACATAAAAACCGATCATGCATAATAGCATACAAATAAAGATCATACTATTTCTATTCATCAAGTATTCCACTAAGCTAGGTCCCTGTTATCAGGATACTGAATGAAATGATGGTACTTTTCATAGAAATCTACAGTTTATTTGTTAAAGCAAATAGACCTTAGCTCTGCATCTAATTAAAAACACAAGGAGGAAATGATAATAAAAAAATACAGGAAATATTCGATGTTTGGATTAGTAGCAATTGCACTAGCAATAACTACTTTACTTAATTCCTATTTAATAGAAGTTAAAGCAGATGATGCAAAATCTGCTATAACTGCTCATGGTAAAAAAGACAAGCTTACATTTGTACTCGTTCACGGTTCATGGGCGGACACGAGTTATTTTAAAGAAGTAGCCTCCAAACTTCGCAAACAAGACCACAAAGTTTATGTCCCTGAATATGCAGGTCACGGCACTATGAAAAACATGAAAAACGTTACCCATGAACAAATTACGAAATCCGTTGTGGACTATATCAAGAAGAAAGATTTGAAAAATATAATACTGGTTGGTCATAGCTTTGGTGGCACTGTAATCGTCAAAGTGGCCGAACAAGTCCCTGACCGCATTAACCGACTGGTATTCTTTAATGCTATTGTTCCAAAAGACGGAGAAAGCCTATATGACCAGCTTCCACCACCAATACAAACAACGTTTAGTCAGCTTCTTGAATCTTCTGGTAACGGAACAATTATGCTGCCATTCCCACTGTTCCGTGACGCTTTTGCAAATACAGCTAGTCGTAAAGAAGCTAAAGCATTGTACAGCAAAATTTCCCCAGAACCAGCGAGTCCCTTGTTTCAAAAGTTGGACCTCAAAAAGTTTTACAGTTTACAAATTCCTAAAAGCTATTTGAATCTAACTGAAGATACCGCTATTCCACAAATACCAGGTTACGGTTGGCATCCAGTACAATCCAGCCATCTTGGTTTATACCGTTATATTGAAGGAACCGGTGATCACTTTACAACCGTTCACACTGATCCTGAACAAATTGCAGAGAAATTGATTGAAGCAGGAAGACCATAATCCTTATTATTTTAATGAAAAATAGAAAACAATTAACAAAAATCTACGAACGCCAAAACCATCCTTATTGCTAGTAGGATAGTTTTGGCGTTACATTTAGCTCTCAAATGAGATGTATCCAAGTATGTTCTTCCTATTTGGAGTCACAAAAAATATCATAACTAATATACTTTACCCGATAGCATATCCTACTTATGGATGACAATCATATCCATTTCAGTTGACCTCGTGCAATAACGGGATTATTATAGATATATATTATCTTTAATATCTATTTTAAACCACAGGAGGTAAGTATCATGAAATTGCGCTTTAATCATCGTGAAGTGAATCCCAAAGTATTTGAACTGATGTTACAAATGGAGAAAACGGTATTAAAAACAGGAATTGACCGAACATTATACGAAATGATCAAGATAAGAGCATCTCAAATTAATGGTTGTTCTTACTGTGTCGATTCCCATTCAAAAACTTTTCTAGACAGAGGAGAAGCTGTGAACCGTCTTATTCATATTCCGATTTGGCATGAGTCCCCATTGTTCACAGACAAAGAGAAAGCTGTCCTTGCATTAACGGAAGCTGTTACAAACATATCAATCGAAGGAGTATCAGACCAAATATACGAGAACGTAAGAAAACACTTTGATGAAAAAGAGTATATGGACTTGATTTTGGCGATCAATACCATCAATTCATGGAATCGCATTGGTATTTCCACAGGTATGTTTCCCGGTTGTATCTAGAGTAGTCGAGTAGGCAGGGCCCCTCCTTTTGAGGATTGTGCCAATACCCCTCACAGTTATTGTTAAAAAGCCGCATCCTTCAAAGGCGTCTGAAGAGGCTTGAGCTGATTGCAGGGAAACTCGCACGATCAGTTCTTAGAGGGGAGAGGTGCCTGACCTACCCGACATATGCAACCCGAGCAATACCCCTAATTTCATCAAAATTTGTGATCTTAAATATTTTAGAATATACATAATAACCTATCCTTCAAAATTATATGAGTGTTTTGGTCATTACAAAGTCTATTTGTTCTTCATCACCCATATAAAAAGATTGTGTTCCGGTTTGGAAAAACCCCATTTTCTTATAAAAAGCAATAGCATTTTCATTCTTTTCCCATACACCCAGCCAGATTTTCTTTTTATTACATTCCTTCGCAATTTCCATAGCTGTATTCAACAGATATTTTCCAAGCCCACATTTTTGAAATGTGCTCTTTATATAAATCCTCTCAATCTCAAGTGATTCATCACCCATTTCTTCAAACTGAGCATTTTTGGTATTGACCTTTAAATATCCAGCAACTTCATCATTAAAATAAACAAAAAAGAATTTCGAAGAAATATTGGATACTTCTTGTTCTAATTGTTTTAAGTTAAATGCCTTTTCTAAATAAGCATTCATATTTTCAGGTGAATTCTGATGCTTAAATGTTTCATTGAATGTGTCATAACTAATTTCTTGAAGTTTGCGTAAATCTTCAAGGGTACACTTTTTTATTTTTGTAGTCATTTTCATATCTCTCTCCTTTATTTTACAATTTCACTGCATCTAAAACAAAAAATGGGAAAGAGGTCGAGTAAAGTGAAATATGTTTTTTATGTATTAGGAATTTTAATATTAACCCTTGGTATTTCTTTTACTATACATTCAGACCTTGGAACTTCACCTTTTGATGCACTTTTGGTAGGACTGTCCATAAATGTAGGGCTTACTGTGGGGAGTTGGGAAATAATAATAGCTTTAATAGTAACATGCTGTAATTCATTTTTAAAAAGACAAAGACCAGAAGTTTTCGGGTTGTTAACAGCATTCATAACAGGTATTGGTATTGATATGTGGCTTTTTTTATTGCACAACTTGATAACACCTGAACTATGGTACAGCAAAGTTATTTGTTTTGGAATCGGCTTAGTTATTATCGGATTAGGGACTGCAACATATTTACACACAAATTTCGCACCGATTCCAATTGATCGATTAACATTAATCATACAAGAATTAACTAGAACAAATATATTTTTTTCGAGAACACTCATTTACCTCGTATTCTTGATAATAGCAATGATTTTACATGGACCAATTGGTGTTGGAACTTTATTAACCGTTTGTTTAAGTGGAATAATACTCAATAACTTTATGCCATTTACCAAAAAAGTATTAGACTGCTTATTGATACACTCACATACATCATTAAATGATGATAGAGATAAAAAGCATTCCATATAGATTGCTTTCAGCTTGTCGACAAAATACTTATAGGGATCGATCCATGGAGAACAAAGCAGAGTAATAGTAATCTTATTAGTAGGGAAAGAGAGAAAAATCTACCAAAGGTCTGAAGAACCTGACCGAATTGACATTTCTATCAGCATGTTTCAAGCTATATTTAAGTTTTCATGAGAAAAGAACCTCTTCTTTGAAATCCTTTTCTCATGAAATTTAGCATTCATTTGTTTCTAATCGTATTCCTTGTTTGGTTTTCGGATTTGGAGCCGCAAAAACATCATAACTAAATCCTTTTATTTGGGTGACATGATCGGTAATCCTTGACTCCACAGGACCAAGCAATTCAATTTGTATCGCTTGTCCATCCATTGTCTCTAGTACCACATAACAAACTTTAGGAATCGTCGGTTTAAAAATATTGGTCGTAAATTGAAATTCCACCTCTTCTTTGTCCTTCCAGTCTTCTGTTTCGATGGTCATAAAGGTTTGCGTTTTTAAGTGAGTCACAAACCCTTTAAGATCACCTTGTTTTCCTTTTAGTATCATCGTCAGCATGGAAACTCCCCCTTCCTTACTCCAAACCGCCTAATAATTTCGTAAGATATTGTTGTGCCTTGCGAATTCTTTCCATCTCCAACATCGCAATACAAGAGACCATGGAAACATGAAGGTGCCGTACTTCCTTCATTTTTCCATGACGAATAAATTGACATACTGTCTGCCATTTCGCGGAAGTTACACGCAGCCGATTGGCTTGTACCTCCATTGCTTCTCCATAATAGATAAAGGAATGGAGAACATCGATCAATGCCTGTCGCGAGCGAGCCGCCCGAAATTGTTCGACTAACGATACATACTGCTCCCCTTCACAACAGGTGACCAAAAATCTAGCGATCTCTTTGCCTAACTGGAAGATTTGTGTTTGTTCCAAACCTAACACCTCCATCCGCCTTTTCAAACACAAACTCCACCATATCTCTATCAGGAGAATAAACATACTTCGCAGCATCATAAAAGGCATAACGCTGATCTGTCCTAAGAAACGTGATAAAGTCCCGAACCACTTTGCTCTCTCCTTCAACTTTAATGTTTAACCCCATAATCTGATTCCCCTTATCATCAACTGTGATTGATATTATTTTAAAATATATAATTTAATTTTACAAATATTATATATTTACTGATTATTATATTCAGTTATTGCATATTCCTGTTTTACATTCTCCATTTTTGATTTATTTGTTTATATCCAAAAACAAATAAAGGATAAATGGAGTTTCTTGTCAAATAAGGATGAAAAGTAGGTTTTGTAGGAGATAGAAAAATGTTGAACCTCGATCGGACAAGCATCGGAAGAGTTTTACGCAGGGAGCGTTCTAAAAAAGGCTTGTCATTGAGTAATCTATCCAACATGGCAGCCCATCTCTCTTCCTCCAGTATGAGCAACATCGAACGTGGATTTTCCGGTGTATCAGAGAAAAAAATTATCGAATACTGTGAACTACTCGATATCGACCCTAAGCAGCTACCAAAAATGGTCAACTTAGATAATGATGTAGAAGAAGGCTGGGCAAAAACCTTACTACGGATAGAACAAAAGATTGATTTATTGGGAGCAGAACAAGCACATCGGGAACTCAGGAAGGTTAACGTAGAGGAGAAACATCCTTTGTATGTGGTTTATCTTTATTTGGAGGCACGGTGTTATTATCATAAACAAAACTATGTCAAAGCTAGTGATCGTTTTACACGAGCTTTGCAAGATGTGATCAAATACCCAGACCTTCGTTATTCCAATATTAGTGCTGCTTGTTATAAGGAATTGGGGCGAATCGCTTTTTATTTTCATCACAATTTGGAACAAGCATTATCGTATACGGATCAAGGTCTAGAGGTGTTTAATACTAATGGAGAACGGAAGATTATTAAGTATGCTTTATTAAGTGATAAAGCATCATACCTTGAAAAAATGCAACGGTATCAAGAAACCTTGAAGATACTAGAAATGTTACAACAAGAACAAGATCAGTGGTATCGAAGTAATGAAATTGTTCTAAATATGATGGAAATTCAAGCTAATATCACAGCTAAACAAGGATTTCATGACGAAGCATACCAGCTTGCCTTGGAAGGGATGGAGTTAGCTAGATCACATAAAAATCTGGAACGCGCTTTAGAATTTATCACATCATTAGGTAACATATGTATGTTAAAAAAAGATTATAAAGAAACAGAAGAATGGCTTTTATTTGCTCTACAATTAGAAAAAGAGACTAAAAAAGAGCATTTATTTGTATCAATTTATACTCAGTTAGGATCGTTATATATGTCCTTAGGACAAATGGAAAAAGCACAAAATAATCTACAAAAAGCAGTAGATTTAGGAACAAGAAATGAAGATAGCGTCCGACATCACCATGCTTTGGTTACTTTTGGAGACTACTGCATGAAAGTTGATGATTTCAAACAGGCCCTAAAGTATTATAAAGAAGCTATAACCAATGCTGAACAACAAGCCTCTATTATTGATCCTGATGTCTATGCTAAGATGTCCCGCTGCTACCAAACTACAGACTTGAGCATGGCACAGACCTATATGGACAAGTATCTAAAGGTTAAGTTAAACTGATATCAATTGGACATCAGGAGGTATATAAAATATGACACATACCTATGAAGGAGACCCCGTTGATCCTTAAAAACTTATCACTTTACTTACATAAATCCAGCTTTGATTTACCTAGCTGGATTTTTACATTTCACAGAAATTCCCACAAAAAATTTATCTCCTAAACTTGAACTTGCTTCCTAAGCTCTATCACTTCCTTAAGCAATCTTGCAGCTTTGGCAGGATCAGAATCAGAGAGTTCTTTTATCATTTTCTCCTTTTCTTGTATATCTTTTAATACTGGAGCAGTTTTGATATTTTGCAAATAACTTTGGAGCACATTTTCCGATATGCTTTCTTCAATGATTAACATACCTATCTCAGCCGTTTTGTTTACAAGTTTTGCTACAGGTAAATCTGACATAAATTTCGCGATGTTTGCTTCCTCACCCCGTGAGTAGTAATTATACAGATATTGAGCTATTTCCCTGTAAATATCCGTCTGGAACTCTGTTCCTATATGTGCTTTTACCCATCTGGCAACCGTTTTATTTTGTAACATATGTGCGATTAATAGCATCTCTGACCTTTCAGAAATGGACATATACTTAGACCCAAAAAGCATCCCCTTCATAACAGGTGGCCGTTGATTGACTCTGTTTCTTTTTATGGGACGCTTCTTTAGCTCTTCTCTAATCGCGGAAAATGATATGTTTGTTTCTGTGGAAAGCATATAGAGGTATTGGTCTTGTTCCTTTACTCTGGGGAGAGTGTTAATCAAATCTATGGCTTTGGCAAGGTACATCATTTTTTGATCTTCATCATGCAAATTATATGCTTTTTTTAGCTGTTCAAGCTGAAACAAGGATAGAGGCATTGCTTGTGAAATGATGTCCCGTTGAAATGGATCACTTCCAAACTTACGGATGTAATCATCTGGATCAAAACCACTAGGCATTTGTGCCACTTTTACAATGCAACCTTGATTCTTCAAAAGCTCTGCACCGCGAAGTGTAGCAGACTGTCCAGCAAAGTCGGAATCATAACACAAAATAACATTTTTCGTAATGCGAGAAATCAAATTCGTTTGTTCTTCTGTTAAAGCAGTTCCAAGTGTAGCAACAACAGAGCCTATTCCAGCTTGATAAGCAGAAATAACATCTGTTGTCCCTTCAAACAGAATGACCAAATTGTCTTTTCTTATCGAATTCTTCGCACGGTGCAAGTTAAATAAATTTTTCCGTTTATGGAAAATAAGTGTTTCTGGGCTGTTTAAGTATTTAGGTCCGTTATCCCCAATTAACCTCCCACCAAAACCGATTACCCTACCTTGGCCATCATGTATTGGGATCATAAGCCGATCTCGAAAACGATCAAAATATTTCTTGTTGCCGTTTCGTTCGCTAAATGCAAGTAGACCCGCTTTTTCTAAAATAGAATAGCTGAATCCTCTCCTCCCCAAAAAATCCCTCGCAAAATCAAATGAATCTGGGGCATAACCTATTTGGAAATTTTGGGTCATTTCTGGCGAAATTCCTCTGGATTTCACATATGTAGAACCTTTTTGACCATAAATCGTAGCTGTCAATACATGATGATACAGTTTTGCCGCTATATCTAATGCATCTCGTATCTGTTGAATTTCTTGTTTTTCCAGATCATGGGAAGGAGTATCCATGATGGGTACTGCAATATTTGCTTCATTGGCTAAATAGGTTACAGCCTCTTCAAAAGTCAATTGCATGATTCCCATGACAAAAGTAAACATGTCCCCACCCATGCCACACTCAAAACAATGATAGATTTGTTTTTCTTGCAAAACTGCAAACGAAGTAGACCTATCCGAATGAAAAGGACATTGTCCAAGATGGTAGTTTTCATATTTCTGGACTTGTACATACTCTTGCACCATATCTAATATGTCATAGTGCTTTCGTATCTCGTCCAAAACTTCCCCTGATATATTTCCTTTCAAACGGATCACTCCCCTAAAAGCTACTTCTCTACAATCATTCGAATATGTCTAACTGCTGTATCAATATCACAATTGGTAAATAGCTTGTATGTTGGTACTGATTGAAACAAATGTTTTGCATCTTTTTTTATCAAATCTATTATCTCTTGTTCTTCCGAAAGTCTCAATAGATGAAGTTCTGGATCAACATATTCCATCACTTCTTCGTAGCCAATTGGATAGATACCTGTGTGATTTTCTGTTTTATCTAGTAAAATTACAGCACCTAAACACCCATTTGATTGGAGTTTATTGGGGAACGATGTTTTTAAATTGATTAGTACTTTTTTACTCATGTCTTTGGGATAAATATCTGGTTTAAAATCGGGATAAATATGAATCTCGTTTGATCTAATATAAGTTACCCAAGGCTCTCCCCATACTGTTAAATCGTCATTTATGTGACGTAACACTAAATCATCCGACACATATCGAAAACCTGCTCTCATGCAATTAAGAGACAAGGTAGATTTACCAGCTCCCCTTTTTCCTAATAACATAACCACAGAACCATCTAATTCTACCGCAGAAGCATGAAAACAATAAGAATCACTTTGTCTGTAGACGGTGTAATTTAACAAGACTCTCATAAAACTCCTTACAAACCAGTAAGTGTTCGTCAAATCCTCTGGAGTTAAGAATATAGTTATTTTATTGTTGCTACCTTCGCTAATCCCTACAGTATTATCAAAGAGCCAAATATACCTGTTTTGACTGCAATATTTTCTATGTATTTGTTGAACTGGCAAAGGTGTAGATTTTTCCGTAACAAATATGGAAAGGACAAAGAATTTTTCCTGATAGTTTGATCCACTTTTAACTTCATCAAAAAAATATCCCATCACCTTATCTATAAAAGTAGTATTAGACTCAACCCTCACCAAATAACCTAAGTAGGAAAAATCTCTTCTATAGGTAACAGGATACTGAAATTCACCTGAATCCGGGATAAAAAAATCAATGTCATTCTCAACAATTTGTTTCATGCCATTCTCCCACTTTACCTTGTTGAATTAAAAACTCCTTATTTTCCATTGCATCTTGATTGTTTGGATCTATTCTCAACGCCCTATTTACTGCTGAAAGGGCTTTTTGTACATCTGACTCCGCATAGTAAATGCAGGATAAGTTAATCCAAGACTCTACCAAATTTTTGTTTAATTCAAGAGACTTTTTGTAGTAATATTTAGCTTCATCCAATTTCGACCATTCCTGATATAAATTTCCCATTCGAAACCATACGAATGAATTATTTTCGTGCCTTTTTAAAGCTCTTCGAAGTAATTCCAAAGCCTGATCAAATTCCTTATTGAAATCAATCAGTATCGTGGCAGAGTCTAAGTACCCTTCTACTCGATTGAGGAACTTTATTCTTAATTCCCTTAAAGTTGATAATGCCTTCCCTGTCTCTTCATTCATATACTCAGTGTGAGCTTTTGAAATTAAATGTTCAGGGCTAGGTGATGTCATTTTTTGAGCAGTACAATAACAATCTAGCGCTTCCTTGTATTTTCCCAAAACAGATAAGTAATTTGCTTCCTCCAACTTAAAAAGGAAAAAGTCATTTTCGAAGTCTTTGGTTTTTCTTATCCAATATAGAGCTTTTTCATAATTTCCTTGGAAATACTCAATTTGCGAATAATTATAAAGGAATGTTGCTTGTTCTATTCGAATACGATCATCGGAATAGGGATCAAGAATTTGTTTTGCTTTCAATATAAAAGATTTAGCTTCATCCAATCTGCCTAACTGAAATAATGCAAAAGCTTTCGCATTCATGCAAAAAGCTTTTGATATTCTGTTTTCTTTAGAACTAGTATTTTTCATCTTATAAGAATCCAGCATTGATAATGCATTTACAGGATCTCGGACTATCCTTAAATTAACCATAGCAATATTGTAAATAGAATTCATGATCTTACTTTCGTCATTTAGGAGATGAGCGATTTCTAGCTGTTTATGGGCAGTACTTAATGCCATATCGCCTTGATAATGCACGACAAAGGTAATATATTGACATTGAAGAAGTTGGTATGTATGTTGAATCTCCTCTGGATACGCAACATGTATGAGAGACAATGCTTCATCAATAAATGTTTTGGCAAAATAGTAGAAACCGCCATTCGTGTAGTCTACAGCTACTTTTATAAGAGAACTAAGTAGTTCCCCACTATTGTTGGTTTCACGTAAGTAGTTAATAAACTCTGGCTGGTTATATTTTTTTTCATTACTCTCAAGAGAACATCTTTCGCTAAGTGAATAAGTGGAACAATCATTCTCTTTCTCCTTACCATCTTTAATAGAGGAATGATAATAATTCACCTCTACAAAGCTGTTATTAAAAGAGGAACACATGCTTTCAGCTAAATCCACATTAGAATAAATTAAGTTAATCTTACATGGACAACATCTAGTCAAGACTGTGATAAACTCAATTGAAAGTGAATCTAGTGCTTCGGCATTTTCAATTGTCAACTGAATCCCTTGATTAGCTTCTTCTAATAATTTACTAACCATATAGGCAGCATCTACGGAAACATTTAAACAGTGATCTTTTGGAGGAAATCGAAATGGTTGAATCCATTTTGTTTTTTCCATCAGAGACATTTCACCTGAAACCTCAATCCATAAATCTGTTAATGTAGATTTATAGATATCAAACAATTCCGAATCAAATCTTTGTAGAAAAAACTTAACAGTTTCTCTAGTCACTTGTGATGGTTTCATAATATGTAGATATATGTCAACGCATAATAAATTACTTTCGATACTTTTTAAAGCGAGTTTGGGACAAATAATATTTACAATCCCTTCTTTTTCCTTACACATCCAAAAACCTCCATTCATTGATTATCCATTCTTTTTGCATACATAGACAACTTTCTTACTGTTGGCATAAAGAGGCTGTCTATCCCAAGAAGAAAAACATTCAATAATAGAAAAACCTGTATAACGCATAAGCCTTTCCATTTCTTGTTGATAGGTATATCTCAAACTTATACGACTTACCATTTCCTCCCCCTTTTTGTAACGACGATAGACATTATAGTGTTGTATTTGCGATAAAGGATCATATACGGACTGGTGGTAAAGATCATATTCATTTCCGTTATGGCTTTGAAGCGTACGTTTGTAAATTGGTTGTGAACTTTGTATCAGTTCAGGCGCAGCAGCAAATCTTGTATCAAAAATAAAATATCCTTTAGAAGTAAGCACTTGGGAAATACTTTGAAAAAGCGATTCTTGTGCTTCATTTGTTAAAAAATGCTGAAATGAAGTGCCAACCATTATTACTAAAGGAAAAGATTGATCTAATGTTAATTTCGTACAATCTCCATGAATCCACTTAATCTGTAATCCTAATTTTTTCGCTTTACTTCGTGCCTGGAGTAACATTCCATCGTGTATATCTACTCCTACTAACTGATAACCAAGCTCTGTAAGAGGAATAGTGACTCTGCCTGTACCACAAGCTAAATCAAGAATAGAACATTTTGGATGACTGTATTCTTTTATAAGTGGAATTTCTAGAATTTTAGGATTTTCAATATCATATAATATTGGATCATTATACTCTTCAAGGTTCATCATTGTTGTCATTCCCTCCATTTATACAGGGCAAGAAAGAATCTTTCTTGCCCCAAAATATTAGTTTCCTCCTTGATACCAGTACGCAATTGGTTTGATAATCTTCATGATTTTAATGGAAACTTTTTTCATACTAACACCTCCCCTCATATGGCATTCATTCTAAAACAATGTTTAAATTTTTACAAACATTATATATTTATCCATTATTGATGATTTTTGTTGTATGTATTTGTTTTTAGTTTATATTTTCAAAATTATTCATCTATTGCCAAAAAACAATGTAAGAAAAAGCTGGTTTCATTTCAGATCTTTTAATCTAGAGAGTTAGATAAAATAGAATAAATTATTTAATTTTGAAGAATAGGAATGAGAAGGATATCATGTTTAATAATGATCCTATCGTCGAACCGAATTGATTATAGAACTTCCCTTATACCAACAAAAATCCAGCAGGTTTACCCTAGCTGGATTTTTTACATATTACTAACTATCCAATCATTTAATAGAACATCATCCACCCTAAAAATGAAAGGAAGCTATATAACTCCATATCAGATAAATCATAAGAAAAAACACACTACCACAAAAAATAACGCCGGCAATCATAAATTTTAATTCGGAACTGTTGTATATTTTATAATATTTAGGATTTTTAGGATGGTAGTACACTTTAAACGAATCCCCTGATTTTATATAGTAATTAGATACTGGATAACGGCTTTTGAAACGAAATATACGCTCATCATCGGTTTTTAACGTGATTTCTTGGTATTCTTTTGACCAAAACAAAACATTTACTCGTTTCATTTTTACAGTAACATCTGCAACTTTCGCTAAAGAGGTAAAATTCCATTCATATGGTAATCTCAGTAACAAGATAATAAATACAATAAAACAAAGAACAATTGCGACAAGTATCACGACAGGAAGCAACATTATGTTGGGTAAAAGTATCATGTTTTTACACCTCTTTTCATGCCTACTACTCTATTTTAACAAAAGCGATTCAAGATAATCTTAATCAGAATTTTATTGTCAACTATTCAAATAAATATATTTATTCCCCACCATAAACGCCTTTCTAAATTCAGAAAAAACATCAATATCCTCATAGTTTATATTGTTTCATCTGCATTTCTACAGTAGAGACACCAAACAAAAAAAGGAGTCGCCTTTAGCAACCCCCTCTTAAGACATCGATTAGTAAAACATGTCTTCTGATATTGAGAAATATCATCTAAAGTTTATCGCCACTCAACTATCTCCTCGAGAGTTTGTCTCGCTTTGGGACGTTTGGGATCATCTTGCCGATATCCAAAAGCGACCATACAGGATACGCCGAATTCGTTGTCTTTGATGATCCCTTCCTCTTGTAAAATAGAGGTCACCTGCTTTTTATCAAAACCTTCGATTGGACAAGAATCAATACCAATTTGAGCCGCAGCTGTCATCATATTTCCCAATGCTATATATGTTTGTTTGCTTGCCCATTCAAAAACGAGACGGTCATTATCTTCGAGTTCTGTTTCGACAAAGGATTTATAGAAACCGGAAAGAACGTGAACAACTTCATCAGGCATATGGTGAATTTCTTTCATCATTTTGATTACGTAAGCCGAATCGTGTTTTAAGCCTTTCCTAGCCAATATAACTACAAAGTGGCTAGCTGTAGGCAGTTGTCCTTGGGCCCCGCCGCAGACGGGTTTTAATTTTTCACGAAGGCTCGGATCTTGAACGACAACAAATCTCCATGGCTCAAGGCCTACGGAACTGGGTGATAACCTTCCCGTCTCCAAAATAAAGTGAAAATCTTCATCTAAAATCTTTTTGTTGGTATCAAATGTCTTGCAAGCATGTCTAAACTGGTAAGCTTCTAAAATTTCTTGTTTTTTATTTTCTGTTCCTATCATGTGGAATCAACCTTCCATTTCTGCTTTTTGTAGATGAACATGTGTCAATTTATCCGGGTTTGCAACAGCGTAAAGATTAACGATGCGATTATTCATAATCTGGATAGAAATGACAGATATCGTTTTTTTAGCTGTATATGACGATTCCAGGCAGGCCATTTACCATGGTAATACGGTAAGTTACACTTGCAGACAATTTTTTAAAATTGTCCGCCAAGCCGGAAAAAATCGGTATGTGCCCCATCCACGACACTGCCCAGCATACGGTAAGCAAGGGAGAATAGTAGTGGTTTATATTCAGTATAAATTTGTTCCGTTTTTATGTTTTCCAAGATGACAGCCACCCGCTTTCTTCCTGTTACTCACACTACAGTGGTTTCCCGACCACCCTTACGGCCTGCGAACCTCTTTTAACAATTCTACCATTTTTGTAGGCTCTGCTCTTTTTGTAAAATCAGGATCTACACTCACAAATCGAATTTTTCCTGATTGGTCAATAAGATAAGTTGCCGGAATTGGAAGCTGCCATGCATCATTTCCATTATGTTTTGTAAGATCCGCACCAAATGATCTATAAATATCAATTTGATAATCAGGCAGCTGAAATAGTAAATGGTAGTTTTCAGCAACGCTCCCGTTTCTATCACTTAGAACAAGAAATTCTAACTCGTTTTTTTCTTTTGTCGTGAGGGAAGAATCAGGGGTTTGAGGACTAATCGCAATTAATTGTCCTCCTGCTGCTTTAATGTCTGTTAATACTCGTTGGTAAGCTCTTAATTCAAGATTGCAGTACGGACACCATCCACCTCGATAAAAAGTTAAGATGACAGGTCCTTTTTTCAATTCTTCGTAAAGGGTAATGGAAGAGCCTGTGGCATCTTTTAATGTAAAATCAGGTGCTTGTTCACCAATCGATAATCCCTTTGCTACATTCGATTCGATCAATTCTTTTGTTGCTTGTGCGATCATTTTTTTGTTTTCAGTCATGGCTTCTTTTGGAACGCTTTCTTCGAATTGTTGGATTTCATCAACTAATTTTGTCATTTGTTTCACCTCTTGGATTTTTTCGCAGACTATACCCGAAACCCAATCTGTCCAAATAATAATGTCAATACCTAGTGCGGGAATGATTCAATCAACCATACGAGTTTCTGGATCGCCTATGCCTCCCTTCGCTTTTTATCTATCATTAACTAAGACGGGGAAGAGAGTGGATTTGTGACATTCGTTCATAACTTTTTTCAAATCGGTCGTAGATCACTATGTTAAAAGACCATATAACACTGGAGACAGAAAGCTTTTCTAGACTTAAAAACAGCAGGATGTGTTCATCTAACTTTCTGTTCGATAGTACTTTTTTCTGTTTGCTGTTCTAACAATATTCCTAATAAAGATCAAAAGGAGCCGATCTTCCTGCATACACGGAAAATGATCGGCTTCTTTTGATCTGAAAAATCGTTTCATGCTCGAAAAACTTGATTTTTGCTTTAGCCCCCAAAAATAACTCAGAATCTGTATCTTATCGCAGCAAGTCTCTTATCTTTTTTATCGTATAAACGACAATACCAATTATCACAGCTATCAAAACAGAAAAAATGATAAATTGAGCAACGATAGTTCCCTTATCAAGCCCCAGCATTCTTCTACCCCTTTTTATATGGATACATAAATAGTTGCTGTGATACAAAACAAAACGAGAAAAATAAGACCTAATTTATGGAATGATTTTTTGAAAAAGATGCTGTCTAAAATATATGCAGTAAAACTGATCCAAATAAAGATATAACTTGAAATTGGGTCCTTCCAACCATATATCTTAACCAAGATTAATGACACAATGAATAATCCAATATAAATAAAATATCCATATTCATTTTTATTCAACTAAAACAACTCTTTCCAAATAATATACAGTGTCGTATTTTTGCTAATTTTATTAAATGTAAAATAACACAAAAATCGCTTAAAAAAAAGGAAGCAAGCGATTTTTGTGTGCTGGTTGGTCATCACCAAAATTATTTGTTGACCTTAACGCCTTGGGCGTGGATGGGGGATTGGTCGAAAAGGCCTAACTGGTCTTGGTCTGTGTGGTCTCTCTGGAATCAACGGTCCTTCTGGTAAAACAGGCCTTTGTGGCGGCTCTGGTTCAATGGGGGGGATCGGCCTCTGTGGAACAAGTGGACCTTCGGGTAGTCGTTGCTCTTCCTCTGGTCGTCTAGGTTGTAACACTCGATAGGCTGTATTTTGCAGATTGATAGCTGTACCAATATTAAAGGAAGCAGCACCATCTATTATATTTATGTTAATACATCCTACTTTTACTTTAATCATCAGATTAAACCTGACCTTCCTTGGTCAATTAAATCTGGATCGATATTTATATTACGCTCAAAATCCGCATTTCTGGAAAAATCGCCAACTGGAGAAGATCCCCCGACTGACTTGGAATTGCTCTCTGATCCTACATTGATCGTGTTACCAAAGTTCACGGAGGCGGTGCTGGATACACTGTTGATGCGTAAGTTAAAAATGTTGTTTATGGTTCCCACCGTCTCCTCCTCCTTTGATCATTAGACTTGTTTTCGGTAGCGAAGCTCTAAGACTCCTTTTTTGTATCGCGCTGATTCATATTTAGGCAGCACCTTTACTCCTAAGGGTATTTCCCGCTCAAATATTCCTCGTTTTCGCTCCATCAATGTTGCTTCATATGCTTGATAAGGAGACTCAAATGTTCCTTTTAACTTAAGATTTGTATCTTCTACCGAGATATCAATGGTGTGTATATTTTCCATACCCGGTAGATTTACTACCACGATAACTTCATTTCGTGATTGATACACATCTGCCGCTGGCTGTGAGGGGGAAGAAGCTGCCGTAATATTACCCATTTCTTGAAAAAAATCTTCTCCAAGGAATGCTTTAGCAAGTTCATGAATCTCAGCAAAGCTCTTTTTTGTCAATGCAAAAAACCCCCTCTTTCTGTCGTTAGCCTAGTTTATGCGTCATGAGATGAGATGGTCACCCCATATACTAAAAGAAATGCTTACAGTAAATGGAGGGAAATGATATGTATGACCCTTATTGGCAATACTTCGAGTATCTCAGACAAGAAATAGAAAAAATTCGCGAGGAAAATAATTCTTTGCGAAAACAAATTGAAGAACTAAAACCTATACACATTGAGCGTATGGTGTATAAAATCCAAGAACTCAATATTGAAACCTTAAGTGGTATGTTAAACCTCGGCATGAGCCTTAACGGAGATGGAGAAAATATGACAGAACTGGCAGAAAAAATCGTGAATGAAGAAGGGGTTTCTGTCGATTTTGGACAAAAAAAAGAGCAGGTTAATTCCCCGCTCCCCGATAATGACGTATCCCACGATTCCAAAGCAAAACAGCAATGGAAAAATACACAAGACCCACCACAGGGGTAATGTAGGCATAAAAACGCCAATCTCCTCTATCTAATAAAAAGCTTGCTGGATAAAAACCAACAAAGGCAAATGGCAGTATCCATGTCAAAACAAATTGCACAATCCGATTATAAATATTAACTGGATATCGACCATAATTGCTCACATTAAAGACAATCGGTTGAATATCTGTTTTGGAGTCCGTATATAGACTAACACTAGTCAAGGCAATAAAGATCCCACCATAAACGAGAACTCCTCCCAAGGTGAACAAAATCATCAAAACGGGATCATACCAAGCCCAGTCCAAATCGAGCTGAGAAGCACCATAACCCATTACACAGAGGCCTGTGACCACGCCAATAAGTGATTCTGGTGTCATCGATTCCATAATAATCTGCAAAAGACTATGAACGGGTCGAGTCAGTACTCGATCAAGTTCACCTTTGATAATGTAGCGGTCATTAAAACTCCAAAGATTGAAAAAGGTACCAAATATCGCCCAAGGCAATAAAAAATAACCATAAATAAATACTACTTCTGCTTGATTCCATCCGCCCAATTGTTTCGTATGCCCAAAGACAACTACGATAAATATCAAGTTGAAGGACTGAGAGATTAAATCGGTAAGAAACTTCACGACCAAATCAAAACGATAGGCAAGTCTTGCCTTCATATATTGTTTCACATATTCCCAAAATATTTGAAATTGTACCATCTCAACCACCTTGCACAATTAGCGTTTTGCGTGCTTTCGCCCAAAATCCCCAGCAGATCAGACCTAAAATGATCGTCCAAACAAACTGAACTCCAATCGCTGGTAACCACTGCTCAATACTCAATCCTTTTACTAACGTATTGCTTGGAATATAGCTGATTGCTTGGAATGGCAAAAAGGCAAATATTTTTTGCAGCACAGTTGGAAAAAAAGTAATCGGAATGATTAACCCAGATAACAAATCTACCAAAAATCTTTTTGCCCAAAGTATTCCTTGATTGTCTAATAGGAAGAAAGCAAATAAACCCACTATCAAATTTACTTCAACGTTAACAATAAACCCAAATAATAAACTGATTAAAAACTGTGTCCATATAAGTGGATCGGTTGGGAGTTGAATCGGATAGATGAAAGCGACAATAATCATCCCCGGAATACTAAAAAGAAATAAACGAAATAGACCTTCTCCAAGTCCCTGAAATACTTTCACCATCAAATAGCTGTAGGGCCGGATTATTTGTATAGCAACAGAACCATCCCGTATTTCTTCTGCTATTTCCCGATCCAGATTATTGTAATAAAAAGCACGCGCCATCCAAGAAACTGCGATATAGGTTGCCATTTGAATAGCAGTAAACCCTTGTATGCTAGGTTTTCCACCATAAACAGCATGCCATAAAAATACATATGCCCCGATGTTAATACTGTAAATGATAATCCCGCTATAATAGTTTACACGGTAAGCCAACATCATCAGAAATCGGATGCGGATTACCTCTTTATACATAGCCAGCAAAATTTAACCCTCCTGATAAATCTTCCGCACGATTTCTTCGGTAGAAACTTCTTGAATCTGCATTTCATGAATAGGAACACCTGAAGTTACTAGTAGAGACAATACTTCTGAAGCAGTGACTGAATGTCCTTGCAGTGAAACAGTGAACAGCTTTGTGTTTGCTTCATTTTTGCTCCATGTAACAGGCAGTGCTTCTGTCAATTGACCTAGATGGGCGAGAGAAATTTCTTGATCCAATTCCAAGTGAATCTTTTTGCCTTCTCCCCATTCCTGTTTTAACTTCGTCAATCCACCATCGTAGATGATATTTCCTTTGTCTAACATAATCACTCTATTGCATAATGCTTCAATATCGGTTAAATCATGTGTCGTCAACAAAATAGTTGTTCCAAATTCTTTGTTCATTTCTCGTAAAAATTGCCGAATATTTTCTTTTACCAATACATCTAATCCAATCGTTGGCTCATCTAAAAATAACAAAGATGGTTGATGAATAAGGGAAGCGACTAATTCACAACGCATACGCTGGCCAAGACTGAGTTTGCGAACAGGTTGATCGAGCAGTTCTCCGATATTTAACACTTCAATCATTCGATCAAGCAACTTTTGATTGTCTACACGGTACACTTTTTGCAACAGTGTAAACGATTCTTGAACTGCAATATCCCACCACAACTGGCTTCGCTGACCAAATACAACCCCGATCGTTTTTACGAACTCTTCCCGTTGATTATGGGGATCAAAGCCATTCACCTTTAGCTCGCCAGAAGTAGGCTGCAAAATACCCGTTAACATTTTGATGGTTGTAGATTTACCAGCACCATTTTCTCCTATATATCCAACCATCTCTCCTTGAGGGATGCTTATATTTACTTCATTTACAGCTCGGATTGTCCGATAGTTACGGTTAAACAAATCTCGGAAAGCCCCTGTTAAACCTTTTCGACTCTGATAAATTTGAAATTCTTTTGTTAATTTCTCTGCTTCGATTGCATTCATTCCTGTTTCCTCCACATAAAAACGCCCGTCTTTAAAAAGACGAACATCAGATCACTTATATTGTAAAGTACATTTCACTATTCTGCAATTATATTTCCACAAAAAATACAAAAATGAAGCAACACAAGCTTTTAGTTTGTAAATAAACACCTGATGCCAATTTTTCCATCAGGTGTTATTTTTATCAATATGAAGAATCATCTATTCCAATTATTTTTTTAGCTTATGATATCTCTTTTTTCCATTCATCCCTATTCTATACTATCCAAACTTTCATCCCATGTTTTTTTCACCTTTAATCTACTATTCCAAAAAGCTAACCCAATGATGAGAATTAGCACGACAAGTTGGGCGATCATCGAATCCCAAGTTGGATAGATTCCAAGCCAACTTACCGTTGGTAATAGATCCGATGGATGTGCTGGAAATTGGTCAGCCACTTGAAGGGAATGAATACTCTGCCCTGTAAATTTTATCGTCAAATAATAAATAAAAAACGCTGCAACCATAAAAAAGGCACGGAATGGGACTTTGTTACTCAAAATGATAACGAAGAAACCAATAATAAGCAGTAAAACAAATGCAGCAAACATGCCTAATACTAGTTGATTGGTTTCAATCGACGGTGCCATACCCATATAGAAGATAACCGTTTCCGCACCTTCTCGCAGGACTGATAATGCACTTACTGCAAAAAGAGACCATAGACTGCCAGTAGCCAAGGCAGATCCCATCTTCTGTTCGACATACTTGTTCCAATTTTTTATATTTGCTTGGGAATGTAGCCATACTCCTACCGTAATCATCATGATTACTGCAACGATGCCTGTTATTCCTTCAATCATTTCTCGGGTGCTGCCAGCGGAGAGACTCGTTAAAAATGCATGTAATAAAAATGCTATCCCTATGCTTAAAAGAACCCCTGTTACTGCTCCACTCCATATCCATTTGCGTTTTTCTTCATTATTGGATCGCTTCAAAAAGGCAAGTAGTGCAGCTAGCACACATACAGCTTCTAGTCCTTCTCGAAACAATACAATTCCTGCATCCCAAGCGGTATAGCTCCCGCTATCTGAGACATTCTGAAGTGCTGTCTTCATCTCCTTGATCACATTAGACGCTTTTTGTTCTTGAAGTGGACTAGAAACAAGATAACTCACGGCCTCTGTCATCTGATTCTCTATCTTTGTGTACAATTCAGGAGCCTTTACCTGAACAACACCCTCTACATTTGGCCATTTTTGAATGAATAATTGCATTTGTTCTGCTGCCTTTGCAGGTTGTCCAGCTGTGATATACTCGTCTGCTTTGGTTAAAAGTTGTATCACACTCGGTAAGGAATCTTTCCCGTTCACTGTATTGGATGAAACCGAACCATTCACATAATCTTGTAAAACACGGATTAGTTCCTGCATTGCACTGATCACTTTTGCTTGATTTACAGGCTCTGCTTGTACATAGATTCGAACAAGACTCATTTTCGTTTCAGCCAAACCATAGACAGCAGATGCATCATTTCGGATAAGCAGCTCATTTTTTGACCATTCATTTGTAAATTGCAGATTACAACTTTTTGCTTGCTGCATCTGATTTTTACTCGCGAAATCCAAGCATTTTTGCATACTTGCCAATAATAATTTTGCTTCTTCTTTACCAGATTTTTTGATGGATTGCTGTGTACTCGTTATATACTTATCTGTTACTTTCGCCAAAACAGATATCGACTGAAAAGCTTTTTCAGGGTTTGTATTGGCTGTTTTCACTGTCTGATTTGCCCTTAACAGTGCTTGATCTATTTGACTTCGTATAGATGCATTTGCTGTGTTTTTTTGTGAATTCCACTCTTGCTGATAATTACCAAGATCTTCTTCAACCTTCGGCCAATTTTTAGAACCAGCCTTCGCAAGTGCATCCCCTATTATAATCAATAATTGATCACTGGAAGCAGCATACGTCTGTGTCCAAGGACAAAATAAGAGATAAACACTAAGCAAAAGGATCAGTAATGTCAAACGTTTTCCTATTTGAGTTCTAGCCATCAAAATAATGTACCTCCTATATACCCGCCTTTGCGGACTCCAGGAAGACAAGCAAATACAGCACTTCCTACATGTGAGATGTATTCGTTTAGACTATCTGCCTGTGCTAGTCTTGCTTGGATCGGAACAAATTGTTTTCTTGGATCTCGCTGAAAGCAAATAAATAGAAGTCCTGCATCTAATTGTCCTGTATCTTTTAAACCATTGGTAAAAGAGTAGGATCGACGTAATATTTCTATTTTCCCGTTACCATGGGCAAGGCGAACATGTGAATTTTCTGGGATTGCATAAGTTCCATCAGGGTTCTTTTTCTCTAAATCAAGTTTGTCAAATTCATTGTTCATTCCAAGTGGAGCACCAGTTTGACGATGACGGCCAAATGTATTCTCTTCTTCCTGTAAAGTGGTTCGATCCCATACTTCAATGTGCATTTGAACCCGGCGGACAACCATATAACTGCCGCCTGTCATCCAAGGTACACGATCAGCTGACCCGGACCACACTACCTGATTCATCTTCTGTTTATCATTTACATCGGGATTACCCGTCCCGTCTTTAAATCCTAATAAATTTCTCGGTGTTCCTTTCTTAGGATCTGCTGCACTTGTCCGCTGAAATCCTGATTGCATCCATCTAACCGTAACATATCCTCTTCCCATCCGAATCAAGTTGCGGATAGCATGAAATGCTACTTGTGGATCATCAGCACAGGCCTGAATACAAAGATCGCCACCACACCACTCTTGTTGTAATTGATCACCAGCGAATGCTGGCAAATCAGCTAACATGGGAGGCAATTTAGACCGGATACCAAACCGATCTGTTCCATCTTTCTGGAAAAAAGTAGAACCTGCACCAAAAGTAATAGTAAGCCTTGAAGCTGTTAATCCTCCTGCTTCTCCTGTATCTGTTGGAGGCAGGAGAGCTTGTCCTGATTCCTTCCCAGCTGTTTGACCTGCACTCATCCTAGCAGCTGCCTCTGTCCATTCCCGGAATAAATCCTTTACTTCTGATAACTTAGAAGCAACGATATTTAAGGACACAAAGCTTACAAAGTCTTGGGCAGGGGTAGTAATCCCTGCCTGATGTTCACCATAAAATGGAATAGTATTTGCCGAACTGGAGGATGGTTTTGCCAATAATGTCTTACTAGCAAGCCAAGTCCCGCCTGACCCAAGCATTAAACCGAGCCCGCCAACACTCGTTAGTTTCAATACATCTCGTCTACTGATAGGTTGAGAAAGAAAATCACTTTTTTCCGGTTTCATCTCATTTCCCTCCCACTACTGTCCCAATCTGAGATAAGGGTTCAGCAAGGGCATCCAGCAGCTGAGATAAGGTTTTTACCTGATCTTTCGTCAATTGTCCATATAGGACATACCCATCTCCTTGTTTGTATTTTGCTAGTTCCGCTTGCAATGCATTGAATTTGGATTCTATATCACTTGCCAATTTCGCATCTTTCTTTTCCAGTAAAGGTTGGATATAGGTGAAAATTTGTTTGGAACCTTCCACATTTGCAACAAAGTCATACAAATCTGTATGAGAATAACGTTCTTCTTCCCCTGTCACCTTACTAGTAGACACTTCATTTAAAAGCTCTACAGCACCTGTAATCAAAAGACTGGGTTCAATTGTCACTGTCTCCACTTTTGCACGCAAAAGTTGAACATCTTGCAGTAATTGATCTGCTGTTTTTTCTTGACCAGATAGCGATTTATCTTGCCATAATGCTTTCTCCAATTTATGAAAACCTGACCAATTCGCTGCCGGTACATCGTTTTCTCTGGCATCAATTTTGGGATCTAAATCACCAAGGGATTCAGCAATAGGCTCAATTCGTTCATAGTACATCCGGGTTGGGGCATACAATTGTTTTGCTTTTTCCATATCTCCTGATTTTACCGCTTGAACAAAAGCTTCTGTTTGTTCTACCAATTTATCTGTTTGTTCTATAACAAATTTTCGGTATTCCTCTACTACTGGTTTCAAAGCTTGATTTTCCCCAGTTTGTTTCACTTGTGTTGTAGGTTTCTTCTCTGTTGTATCTGCTTTAGTGGAACATCCTGCAGCTACTAAAGCACTGATAAGTCCCAAAGCTAAAATCTTTTTGCTGTAAAAAAACATCTATCTATCTCCTCATCCATCACCTTTTTGTGTCCTTTTTATTATTAATGATAGTGATTCTCATTGTCAATATAAAAACATACGAAATATGCCTTATATCACAACATAAAAAAATCCATCCTGCTTAGGATGGATTTCTTATTGGAGTGCCTTCTCCATTTCTGTTTTTACTCGATTTACCAAATGTTGTTTTCCTTGATGAATATCATTTATCAAAATAATAAACCTTCCTAATCTCTCATCAAGTTTAAGCGCTTCCTCCATCGAGCTGAAAATATCATCACCTTTTTTATCTAAGTGCATGATTACTTCTACTTCATTTTGATGAGCAAAAAAGACAAAAGAGGCGCTGTCCAAATCAAATTCTACTCCTGAAATAGGCTCACAACAATACATTTGTACAAAGGGGTGTCGAGAAAAATGATGTTCAAAATCAAAAGTTACTTTGGATAGACGAAAATTATTAGCTTCAACTGCTTCTAAAATCATATCAATATAAGGATGAGGAAGAACTTCGATCCCATCTACATCTTGCGGGTCGCGAGCTAACTTGATATCGAGTCCCGTACGCAGAAATATAGGTGCTCCAGAAATAGAGACAGGACAGTCATACGGTAATTGAAACTCAAACTCAAACTGTCTATCTTCTTTTGGGCCAATCGTAAATGGTTCCGTAATTAAGATTTTTTCCACCATATACTCAGATAGACTTCCATCGAGTTCATATTGGATATTTAAAAATAAATAAATTTCATCTACAAATTGTTCTGCTTGTCCGCCTAAAACATATACTTTACCCTTAACGATTTCACCTTGCATGTACGTAGATTTCTCTAGTCTTGTATCTACTTTTGCAGAGCCAACTCCAAATGTAGTCAGCGATTTTCGAAATAAATTCATACAGTACCCTACTTTCTTCTTAAAAGTGATCGAAGTTTTTCAAACGGATTTCCTTCTGCTGCTTCACCATTTATGCGAAAAGTACCTTCAGGATCACGGTGATTCCATTCAAATGTACTTTGTAGAGCTTGCTGAGCTCTTAGGATTTCCATCTCCATTTTAAAGGAGGTGGTAGAATGTGAGAATACTACAGAAAACTCATCAATCACCCCATGATTAGAACCAGTAGGACGGAAAATAAAAATTTGCATAAAGGGACATCCGCTCTTTGGCTTTTCTATCAGCTCCAGATTATCTATTTGATATAGGATAAAGCCTGCATCTTCTATTACTTTTAATATATGTTGTACCAGTTTTGCTGGTAGTATCGTAATTCTATCTTCATCTTTCGGATCAATGGCAAACTTAACATCCAAATAGGTTCGAAGATACGTAGGAAAATGGCCAGTAGACATCGGTATCGTGTCAGGTAATGTTAGTTGAAAAGGGATTCTCCTGACTTCATGTTCGGCAATCTCAATGGGGCCTGATAATTGAAAAACGTCTGCTATGTAGGTTTTCTTTTTTTTGCTTCCTTCTTCGCGATACTCGAAAATGAGATGAAGTTCTACTTGATCAATTGATTGAGTACCAATGCCTCCTTTGATCACTACCTCCCCATTTGCAATATCTCCAGGAGAATATTGATGTCGTTCCAGTTGTGTATCAACTTTAGCTGCGCCTATACCAACGCTGGATATCCAATTAAACAATAAAAAATACTCCTTTCAAAAAGCCCGATTTACTGGACCTTCAACATGATTGCATAAAAAATGCTTAAATATTTCGTCAGCAAGGAAAATAGGAGGACGAGCGCCTCCTATTTCTTCTTTTTAAACAGTTTTAAATACTGTTCAAACTGTTTGGCAAGTGTTGCATGCTCTGTAGTATCTTTCACCACTGGAACTTCTGGTTTTTTTGCAACTGCAGGAGCTTGTGTAGTTTCCTTTTTCTCCTCTTTCTTTGGAGTAATTTCTTCTACCTTATTTACTTTTGCTGGTTCTTGTTTTTGAACTTTTGGTCTGTTCTGTTTCTCTTGTTTTTCCATCTCCAATAGTTCACGTTCCATTTGCTGTAACTCTAGCTCACGTCTGCGTCTCTCTGCTTCCAGCGGATCGACTTCATTTGTGTTGTTTTTCGCTTCACTTGTGCTGCTTTTCACTTCTTTAGTGGTGTTTTGCACTTCAACAGCAGTGTCCGAAGTTGCTGTAGCGGCCACTTCTTCTGTTGATGTTCCTTCTCCATCTGTAGATTTCTTTTTTCTTCTCCGTCTTCTGCGTCGGCGTTTTTTCTTCGGTCCTTCTTCATCAGAGGCTTCTTGTAAATCTTCTGTTTCATCTGTAGTCTCTTCTACTTTACCTTCTGTTTCTTCAGTTTGAACGGAATTTGGTACATTTTGTTTTGAATCTACTTTTTTTGGTTTTCCAAATACTGCTTCCGTTTTTATCTCATCTTTCACTGCTGTTTCCTGTTTATTGTCTACTTGCTCCACTTTTGGTTCTATTTCTTTTGTTTGTTCTTTAGATACTTTCACTTGTTTTTTGGTTTCTTTGATAGGCTCTGGTTCTTTCGTGGGTATAACTTCAGCAAATACATTTTCGATTTCTTCGTTCTCTTCCTGAGATATTGGTTCTACCTCTGTAACTACAGGCTTCGTTTCTATTTCAGGAGAGTCAGTATCAGAAGATTTGACTTCATCCACTGGAATTGTCGTTGTGGTTAAATTTTCCAAAGAAATTAGAGGTATATCTTCCTTTTCTGATTCTTCTGTTACTTGGCTGGTTATTGGCTCAAACTTAAATTCGTTCGTTATTTCACCATCGGTAGATGCCTCTACTTGTTCCCACTCTGCCGTCAATTCAGCCAATTTAGCTTTTGTTCGTGCTTGATACTCTTCTTCTTGCTTCTGAAGTAAGGTTATTTTCTGCTGTTCATACTCAGCTTGAAGTTGGGCCAGTAACTCCTCTTGGCGCTTTTGAAAGGCTTGTTCTTCCTGTTCCAATACCATTTTTTGCTTTTCTTCAAACTGTTTTCGTGCTACTGCCAGTTTTGCTTTACGACGTTTTTCTTTTTCTTTTCTTTCTTTTGCAAGTCGAGCCTCTTTTTCCATTCTAGAGAGTTCTTCTCGTTTTAGTTTGAGAAGTTCTTCTTGCTGCTGTTCTAATTTTTTGCGTTGTTCTTCCAACAAACGCCTTTGCTCTTCCTCTAATTTCTTCCGATGCTGCTCAATGAGTTCCCTTTCCCGACGCTCATATTCTTCCCGCATCTTCCGTAAACTTTCTTCTTGTTCTTTTTCCAACTCTTCTTGTTGCTTATTTAATTTCAGCACAAAAGATTGAGACAGGTCTTGTCCTTCTAATTGAGCTAACGCTGGTGAAACTGTCACTGTTGTGTGATTGGCATCAGGATGTGTTCCCACTGATTCTTCTTTAGCTAATTTCTCATTTGCTTCTTCTGCTTCTACATTTTCATCTGATTTTCGTTCTTTATCAGATTTTTCCTGTGCCGCTTCTTCCAATTTTGGTTCAATGTTTTGTTGTGATTCCTCTGAAAATACAGCTTCTTGTACAGGAGAATTCAAGTCTGCATTTTCTGTATGAGAAGGCTCAGATACTTTTGGCTGAACTACAACTTTACTGTTTTCATTTTCATCATAAGCTTGATCTTTCGCTCCAACGAGTGGTTCTTCTTCTAATAACCAATCTGTATGAGAAGTCGCCTCAAAACTTGCATCGTTTAGTTCTAATTCACTGTTTTCATTTGCATCTTCTTTAAACACAGTAGTTATAGAAGACTCTTGTTGTTCTTGCTGTTTGCTACTTGTTTTATTTAAGTTTTTTGTCTCGTCTTCCTTCACCACGCTACCCCTTTCTTGGACAACTATATCGTGTTGTTCTGTGTCCTCTTCATTTTGATTATCCGTAAATACAGTAGTTGTTGATCCATTTCCTTGATGAATTAATGTCCCGGAATTTTGTTCCGCACGATAGGTAGGTCTATTACTCACCGAAATTATGGGTTCTTGTTTTGCATTCGGATTGCCAAGCCCATTGTTTTCTTCTTTTCTTTCACCCCAAAATTTACTCAAGATGCTCCCGCTCGTATTTTTGTTTTCAAAAATCTCTACTTGCTCCAATACTGGCGGAACTGTATATTCTTTAAAAGATTTTTGAATGAGTCTAGCCATGGGTCTTGAAACTTTAAAATTCCGCGGTAATTTCAAAATAGGACCATCTAGAAATTGACCAGATAACATACTGTAAATAAACGTTCCCCAGTCCAACTTGGATTCATAAACCATAATTTGTTCCAAACCACAGAAAAAGACTTGCAATTCATTTTGGCTATTTACTCCAATATTTCTTAAATCGAGTAAGAGATACATGGACATCGGTTTGGATCGAAGTACAGCATCAACATGAAGGAGTCCCCTCACCCATTTGACTACTTGCTCTTCAGACAATTCTTGTGTGGTGATGATTTCACGTAATGGTCGTATTTCTACATATGGTCGAATAAATACTAACATATCCGGTTCGTCAAAAACGTCTAAATAAGGGATCACTTGTGGCAATTTCAGATTACGATACTGGGATATTGCTCGCAGTGGAGCTTGTCTATTTAAACTTGCTGATTGTAAGTAATATCTTTTGCCTTCGTATACTGCAATTGCCAGTTCGCCTTGAAAGAAGGGAACAACGCTCTCGATTAGATATTTTTGCCGATATACATCGCCAACTTTAAAGAAAGCCATGCTACAACCTCCTCCTTAACCAGCATAATTTGTAAAATAATAAGAGAAATTGATGAATAGGTTTAGAATATCATAAGAACGCTTGCTTTCACAATACACAGAAAGAACTACATAGTCTCTAAATTCGCTAGAAATCAGTACTTTTCCAGCTTTGAAAATGTATCCATTATTTGTTACTTTGATTTTTCCTCATCTCACGTATACAAAAGAAAAACTGCTGTAAATCAGCAGTTTTGGTGTGGACTTCCTCTATATACCATCTTCTCAAATTCAAATGTAATCGTTCACATGAATAGATAAAATATTCATGTTTTATTTTCAAAATCACCGTATAGAAGTTGACTACCAATACTGTGAAATCTATTTAACCCTCCTTGAAATATTCGGCAACGAATTCATTTTACCATAAAAACAAATATTTTAACAGGTTTTATGGGAATATTCTATCATTTCTTCATATAATCTAAACATTCTACTTTGAGCTGCTAAATGCTGCGGCGGTATCCATTTTCATGAATACCGCCGCTTCCCTCTTCCATTGATATTATATCAACCTTTTATTTGGGGAGGGAAAATGATCCGCACAGAGGAAACCCAGGTTGGATTGGTCTTTCCAGAAAGGCGAATCTATTCGTGAAACGACGAAACTTCCTCTGCAACAATCGATTGAAACCGGAATGGCTCTATGGGAACATCGCACTCCAAAAGGAGAAACGTAAGAACATTGATACAGCTTCTCCTCCAACCTTCTATAGAGAGAAGAGCTTACATCTACAATCTCCCATGTTTGGTTTCTAAGTCCATGTTCGTTTGATGAACTTTTCAGATAGTTCTTGACCGACTCAAAGGTCACATCTACTTTCTCATGTACTCGGAGCCACACATCGTAGCTCACTTTCCTCTCTCTTGTCTCATTTCTAGCAAGTGCCTCCAATGGGGGGCAATCCGCGAGTACATAGTGGACATTTCTCACAATATAAGAACTATGAATGGCAACCAAAATAGCTTCACGTGCAGCCTGGTTGTCACCAGCATCTGGAATGACAATGATTCCTTTTTCCCTCTTGAGGAGATTGTCAATCTTTTTCAGCGTTTCCCGCCATGCCGGTTCAACCTTTTCTGTCGGAACTACCCCAACCCATCTTCCTTCAGTGAGAAAATCATCCGGATCTGCAACCGAAATCTCAGTTAAGGGATGAGAGACGATGTTAAACTTCTCATCTCTATCCAAGTAGGTCTGTGTAGCTATCTTCTCTTGTAGTGCTCTTACCAATGTGCTCTTACCTGCACCGCATCGACCTGTCAGAAAGATAACCGTATTTCTCCCAAAAGCGTAAATATACTCTTGAGGAGAACGAAACAGTTCGATTTCCCCTTCATTTTGATCTGTTTCTGTTTCTGTCTTTATTGCAGATCGATGTCTATCCTCTGAGAGCTGAAAAGCTTCCTCTGCAATTTCTAGTTGTTCTTCTACTGGTGGAACGTAATTCCAAACACCTAGCTGTCCGAATTGAGCCGTATAGCTGGAACTGATCCTCCAAAGCATCGTTTTATCCTCTTTCCAGCTAATAAATCGGTGCTCTTTTGATTTTGCCCAGTAAACAAAATCTTTGGTTTGCCTGCTACTCTCTAGCCCATGAGCATCCGCAATATACTGAACTATAGTTCGCCGGATTTGTTCCATCTCTTCTGGAGTTGCGCATCTGGTCATTTCGACGCCTTTCTCCTATGAATCAGAATTACTACTAATTATACAAAAGATACATCATGAAAACTATAAAACCCTCAACGGATAGGGATTAAATAAAAAACTTCTCCTCAAACAAACCTCCCTTCCAAACTACGATATAATATCTGATGTAGAAAGGAGACTTAACATGAAAACAACAACATCACAAACACTATACCAAGAAGCGTTAGACGTTATCGTAGGAGGAGTAAACAGTCCATCTCGATCCTTTCGAGCGGTTGGCGGCGAGTATCCGATTTTCATGAAAAAAGCCCAAGGAGCTTATTTTTGGGATGAAGACGATAACCAATATATCGATTACTTAGCAGCATTTGGCCCGATTATACTTGGACATGCACATCCTGCTGTTACTCGTGCCATCCAAGAGGTAGCGGAGCAGGGAATTTTATATGGTACACCTACAGAAAAAGAAGTACGGTTCGCCCAAATGATCCGTGATGCGATCCCTTCGATGGAACAAATTCGCTTTGTAAACAGCGGAACAGAGGCCGTCATGACGACGATTCGTCTTGCTCGTGCTTACACAGGACGGGATAAAATTATCAAATTCGCCGGCTGCTATCATGGGCATTCCGATCTCGTTCTCGTTGCAGCAGGATCTGGTCCATCCACTCTCGGTATACCGGATAGTGCGGGTATTCCAGCTAGTATCGCTGGAGAAGTAATCACGGTGCCATTCAATGATCCTAGGGCATTAGAAGCTGCACTAGACCATTGGGGAGACCAAGTGGCTGGTATATTAGTCGAACCACTGGTAGGTAACTTTGGCATTGTGCCTCCTCAGCCATCCTTTTTAGAGCAAGTCAACAAACTGGCACATCAAGCTGGTGCCCTCGTTATTTATGATGAAGTGATCACTGCTTTTCGTTTTCATTTTGGCGGGGTACAAACGCTTTATCAAGTAGAACCTGATCTTACTGCCTTAGGAAAAATCATCGGTGGAGGCCTGCCGATTGGTGCATATGGCGGAAGCAAAGAAATCATGGAAAAAGTCGCACCAATGGGCCCGATGTACCAAGCAGGGACAATGGCTGGAAATCCTCTTTCTATCTCTGCGGGAATGGCTTGTCTAACAGAGCTCTCCAAAGAAGGTACATATGAGCGTTTAAATGAAATGGGCAAACAATTAGAAGAAGGAATATGGGAAGCAGCAAACAAATATAATCGAACGATCCAATTAAACCGGCAAAATGGAGCACTGACCGTTTATTTTAGTGATCAGGCTGTTACCGATTACGATGGTGCACAAAAATCCGATAGTGAGCAGTTTGGACGTTTCTTTCGACTTATGCTGGAAGAAGGAATCTACTTAGCTCCTTCCAAATACGAAGCTTGGTTCCTCACCACCGCTCACTCTGATCATGATATAAATAAAACAATTTCAGCGATAAATAAATCATTTAAAAATCTAATCTATTAATAATAAATAAAAAATGCTAGAGATGTTCACTCTAGCATTTTCCTAAGCATATTTCTTTCACTCTTCCTTTTTTATTTGCTGGAGGAGAGATTTTTTTAATGTTTCCTGAAATTCTTCCTGTTGTTGATGCAGAAAAAAGTGATTCCCTTGAAATATCCGCAATGTAAAAGCTGCTGAACTTACTTCTTTCCACCCAGCTAAATCTTTTAAGGATGGAATATCTTTGTCACCAGCATATACAGTCACAGGGCAGAGCAGCTCTACTTTTTTATCATATAACTCTGTCAAACGAAAATCGCTGCGCAAAATAGGGAGAAGAAACTTCTTTAAGTCTGGATCTTGAAAAAATCCTTCTGGCATCCCCCCTAATTGATACACATCTTCCCAAAATGATTCATCTGATTTATGGGTGATTGGTTCTTTTTTAACGTATGGCGGGTATGCACCAATCACATACAAATGATTTGGTGTTATATCTAAGGAAATTAATTGGCTGACTGTTTCCAAAGCTAGAATAGCTCCCATGCTATGTCCTAAGAAGAAGATAGGTTCATCAAAAAAGGATAAGAGATGTGGGATGACTTGTGCAGCAATTTCTTCTGCGGTTGGAATTAGCTCTTCTCTATAGCGCGTTCCATGACCAGGGAGTTCAATCGAAACAATCTCCAGCGAAGAACCCAGCCAATTGGACCAAGCTTGAAACACATGTGGATTTCCCCCTGCATGATGAAAGCAAATAAGTCTCCCCTCCCGCTTTTTTGTGGCGGGAAATCGGTGATACCACAAAAATCTCACCCCTTATTTAGGGAGTATTTTTATAAAGTCTTTGACGGAACAACCTTGTAAAATAGGAACAATGGAAATTTGAGCATCTACATCTTTTTCTATTTTTCTTTTTAAACGCATTGCCATGATTGAATCAAACCCCATGTGAATGATAGGCTTATTTATCGGGATGTCTGCAATGGGGATTTTCAACATTTCGCTGATTAAACCCAACACATATTCCTCTATATTCATCATTATCTTTTTTTCTTCTATCGTCGTTTTTTCTTTGTGTGCCTTTTCTAATTTCGAGTCCACCCAATACCGTTCCTGATTCCAAGGATACTTCGGTAATGGTATTCTACTAGTTGCTTCCGGCATAACTTTTGTCCCGTCGAAGTTCAATCCATTGCAATATAAAACAGCTAATGAAGCGAGCAGACTCTCCTCGTTTGGCCGGTCTCTTTCCAAAGACGAAACGATATTCACTTCTGTATGAAATGGGGCTGCACAGTCGTATATGGGTACTTCAAGTACAGGATGTGGGGATATCTCCAAGAATAATTTTTTTTGATCTTGGATTAAAAGGGATACCGCATCCTGAAAACGTACAGCTTGGCAAATATTATCACACCAGTATTCAGCGTTGAGGCTACTGCCATCCATTTCTTTTCCTGTTACGGCAGAGATAAAAGGTATGGATGTCTCTCTTGGTTGAATCCAACTTAAACGTTTACCTAATTGTTCCCGTATTTCATTCATATAAAAACTATGAGAAGGATATGGAGATGTAGCTACAAACTTTGAAAATACTCCTTTCTTCCCTAACTCTATCTGTATATTTTCTAAAGCAGAACTTTTCCCCGATAAAACATGATTATTTGGACTATTATAAACTGCTATCGCAACTCGTTTATCTGACTGTTCGCATATATGTCTGGCTGTTTTCCGATCAATTTGTGCAACTAATAAATTTCCTTTATTCACCATATTCTGAGCTGAACGACTGCGCTCTATTACTATTCCAATCGCTTCTGATAGTGTTAAAGCTCCTGCAATATGTGCTGCTGCAACTTCCCCTAAACTATGACCTACAACTGCTGCTGGTACAATCCCCCAAGACAGCCACAATCTCGCTAGTGCTACTTGAATAGAAAAATAAAGTAATTGTGTTTCTACCATAGTCAATTGGACGCCTTGCTCTAATTGAGTGATTTTCTCTAATAAGGACCAAGAGACTTTAATGGTGATTTCTTTTTCCATTTTCAACAAAGTATTGCGAAATTCCGTTTCTTTTTCAAGTAGATCTCGACTAATAGACCATTTTGGTCCTTGTCCCGAAAATACGAAAACTACTTGATCTGTTCTTAAATTTTTCGAGTAAAAAATCTGGTCGCATTGCTCGCCTTTTTCCACAGAAGTCAATAGTTTCACTGCTTCTTTTCTCTCTTTCACTAAAAGCATGATACGTTCTTCATGTTGATCTCTAGTCTGCCAAACATTTGCAGCAATATCAGAAAGAGATATAGATGACTTATGTTGGATATAGTCTTTGTACTGTGTAACTTGTTTTTGCAGAGATTCTTTGCTCCTTGCTGATATTGCTAATAAAGTAAATCCGCCATCAGATGCATGCTTGTTGGTTTTCGGCGGTTTGGAAGGAGCTTCTCCTAATATCACATGAGAATTGGTTCCTCCAAATCCAAAGGAACTCACACCCACATATACTTGATTGGGGATATTTATCGGTTTCGTTACTACCTCTAGCTCATATTGGTCAACTGGTATCTGTGGATTCCAATGTTGAAAGTGAAGGTGAGGTGGAATACATTTGTGATGCAGGGCAAGAGCAGACTTGATCAAACCAGCAATACCAGCTGCTGCTTCAAGGTGTCCTATATTTGTTTTTACGGAACCAAGATACAATGGATTCTCCCTCTTCTGCGCATAAACCTCAGCCAATGCCTTCGCTTCTATAGGGTCCCCTAAAGGTGTACCCGTTCCATGCGCTTCTACATAAAAAATATCTTTCGGTTGTACTCCTGCTGATCTGGCCGCACTTTTCAGTAATGCTTTTTGAGCGTGTACATTTGGTGCTGTAAGACCGTTACTTTTCCCATCTTGATTGACAGATGAACCATGAATAACTGCATAAATCGCATCTCCATCTGCCTGTGCTTGAGATAATGATTTTAAAACAACTACTCCTGCTCCTTCTCCTCGAACATAGCCATCTGCTTTTGCATCAAATGTCTTGCATCTTCCATCGAGAGCCAAAACATCTCCAGCAGCAAATCGGATGGAATTACTTGGTGTTAAAAGTAAATGAACCCCACCTACAAATGCCAGCGAAGATTGTCCACTACGAATGCTTTGACAAGCTAAATCAACAGCGACAAGGGAAGAAGAGCAAGCGGTATCAATTGCCATACTTGGCCCATACCAATCCATAAAATAAGAAATACGGTTTGCTAAAATACTTGAAGAATTTCCAGTCAGATGATAAAAATCTGTTTCCTTTTCCACTAGACTCATATAATCATTGCCTGATACACCCACAAATACGGCAGTATCTGATCCTTTTAGCTGATCCATCCTTAGTCCCGCGTCCTCTAATGCTTCCCATGTCACCTCTAATAGCAGCCGTTGCTGTGGATCCATCATCTCAGCTTCTCTAGGAGAGATACCAAAAAAAGCTGGATCAAATTGATCGATATGTGACAGAAAAGCCCCATAGGAAACAGGTGATTTTCCTATCAAATCTAAAGATAAATTGGACCATCTACCCTCAGGAACAGTAGTGATATGATCTTCTGCCTTCATCATCATTTCCCAAAACTGTTCAGCTGATGATGCCCCTGGAAAACGGCATCCCATACCGATCACAGCAACAGGCTCATTTACACTACTTCTGTTTATTTCAATTCGTTCTTGTGTCATTTCTCCAACGAGATAGGAGGATAATGACTCAATAGTTGGATAATCCCATAAAATCGTATGGGCTAATTCTCGATCCAATAGCTCTTCTAAATCGCCCGATATCATCAAACTCTCTTTCGAACCAAGTCCGTACTGTTCCAATGGTTCATCTATTTTAATTTCCTCAGAAGAAAGATAAAGGCATTCAGCAACATGGTTACGTAACCAAGCAATTAATTTATCTTTTGTCATATTTTTTAGCCTCTAATCTTACTAACTGATTTGCAAGATAAGCTTTTCTTATAGCTTGTCTTTGAATTTTTCCACTTGAAGTCTTTAAGATGGTCCCTCTCTTAATAAAAACAATGTCATAAACTGGTATTTCATAAGATTGTGAGACTACTTTCCGAATGATATTACTCAGCAGTTGAATAGGATTATCGACGTTTTTTAGTATTCTGTTCTCCACTTCTGTAACAATTATTAACCGCTCTCTCCCCAAATGATCAATAGAAAATGCAGCATTGGCATTTTTACGAATCCCATTATGAGCTCTTTCTATCTCCCACTCAATATCAGATGGTGCATAATTGCGGCCATTGATAATAATCAAATCTTTGAGCCGTGCATTGATGTAAAGCTCTTGATCCCAATAAAAACCTTGATCACCAGATCGTAAAAACGGGCCTTTTCCATCCTGTGTAAAAGCATGAAAGGCATATTCCGTAGCTTCTTCATTTTTCCAGTAACCAAGGGAAACACACGGGCCTCTCATCCAAATCTCCCCAACACAGCCGTCAGCTAACTGCATCCGTGTATCAGGATCTACAATGATCACCTCATGACCATAGACACTTTGACCATTTCCCACTAATTCTCTTGCATTTTCCGCATGAGGTTCGACTACTTCTGCAATTCCCTCTTCTAACAAATTTGCATCAAAATGCTTGAAAACAGGCTTTTCTCTCCAGTCTCCTCCAGAAACCATCAATGTTGTTTCAGCAGTTCCATACCCAGGGTATAAAGCTTCTGGTTTGAATCCAACTGGTGCAAAATACGCTGCAAATTTCCTCAACGTAGCAGGTCTAACTGGTTCAGATCCATTAACAGCTACCCTCCAATGTGAGAGATCCAACTCATCACGTTTTTCCGAACTAATTTTATCCACACAAAGATCAAAGCCAAAATTCGGGGAAATAGAAATCTCTGCTTTATTGTCAGACAATGCCTGCAACCAACGGATGGGACGCTGTACAAAATGGTAAGGGGTCATCAGAACAGCTTTTGTACCTGCTAAAATAGGAGTGAGAATTGTTCCAATCAAACCCATATCATGATAAGGCGGTAACCAACTGACTATTTTGGCATCTTGATGAATATCCCAACGCTCCATCATGCGGTATCCATTTTCAATGAGATGAGTGTGATTTAAAATAACGCCTTTTGGATTACCAGTAGAACCAGAGGTGTACTGGAGAAAAGCAATATCATTTGCTTCCCAGTGCAGTGTTTGAGTGGTAGAAAGATTTTGAGGAAGTTCTTCTACTAAAAGCCAATTAAAAAAAGGAAGTTCTTCATTTGTCCAGTCTCTCAATTTATCGTAGATTACTCTACTCGTTATAGCATACTTAGCTTTTGAATCTTGTATAACATTGAATAACCTTCCAAATTGCTTCTTCATGTTAGGGGGATAAGCAGGAACGGCAATAGCTTTTGCATACAAACAACCCAAAAAGGCCAGGATATAGTTCATACTAGGTTCTAAGAGGATGAGCACCCTCTGTCCTGTTGCACCAACCTGTGCCAAATGAGTCCCCATAGAACTCGTTCTCTGCTCTAATTCTTGAAAGGTAAGCCGTGAATCATTCCCACCGATATCCCTTAAAAAAGTAAAGACTTCTTTTTCAGGCCGAATCGCTGACTGCTCCTGTATGACTTCTATCCACGTTTTCAACTTACCCATGAATACGGAAAATACCTCCTCAAAAATTAGGATTAAATTATGTTTACTAGTATGGATATTGTTACTGGTGTCAAAAAAATTAGAAAAATTGGTAGGTCAAAGAGAGGGGGATCAAAAAAACAGCAAATTAAAAGTGTATTAATATATTTTTACGAATAATTATTATGTTATTTCTATTATAAATTATTGATATAAAGCATTCAACTCATCACTAAAATAAAGACGATCCTTTAAAATGTTTTTCTAAATTATATACACAATACTTATGCTATTATGTATAAGTTGAACCTTTGAAACTGGATATTACAAATATACGAGGAGGAATCTGTGTGAAAATTTTTGTAGGGATGGGGATTATCATTGCGCTCTTATTCCTAATACTATGGTATTTTATTCACAAATCAAAAAGTACTGGCAACAGAGAAACATTCGATACCCCATCATTTTCCAGCTGTCTGGCTGAGGTAAGTTGGGATGAAGTAGAAGAGGAACTGATTCGCTTATATTTAGATAAACTGCGTAACCTGTCTCAATTGAAACAAACGTATGAAGAATTACTCCATCTACAGCCTAATGATTCACTTGAGAAGCCGTTTGTACTTTATCTCCATCTTAATGAAGAACGCAAATTTATCGATGTTTATGCCAAAGAAAAAGGTGATTTTTATACCGAATATATGATAGATGAGGATGAGTGGAAAAATGTATTAGCTTATGAGGTTTCAAAGGAAATCCTAGATAAGTATTCGAAACCAACTCTCGTCTGTGCTACACTTTTTACTATAACAACAGTTGGCTATTCCTCAAAAGAAATCTCACAAAGGAAACAAGCCCCTACAGCATAACTACCTGTTGGAGGAAAAAAATGAATTTTCTGCGCCATTTATTCTTTATTTTAGCTACCTTCTTCCTTTACAAATGCATAGATAAATTTGTGATGGAATCGTTGTGGGAAGTTGTCCAGAATCATTTTATGATTCAGTCTGGTTTTGTCTATACCATCGATTCTTATGTACCAAATATTATTTCTGGGATTTTAGCATTCAGCTTAAGTGGCTGGGTTTTCTCTTTTTTCAAATGGGAATTATCTTTTTTGGATCGTATGAAATCCAAAGAGACTTCTAAAACACAAGAGATTAGCTATGTCTCCTTGGAACAGAGCGAGTTACATGTGGAAAACCCTACAATGGGAAGACAATATATTGTACAACTAACGGAAGAGGAACTGATTAGCTTTTGGAGTTCCCTAGAGGAATTGAACAAGAATCTGGAGGAAACGATCACGTTTGATTTTCCCTCCTCTCCTTATAACCGCTTAACTATTCATCTTATCGGAGGTAAAGTCAAGAAGTTCAAAAAATGGGGACAAAACCTCATGTTTTTGTTATTTATAATTGGCACACTAATGGGGATTTACCTTGTAATTAAGGAGATATGGTATCTTATCACTTTAAGCTAAAGAGGACAAAATATGGAAAAATCTATCATTACTGAATCTGATAACCACATCACATTACAGATTAGCAAAGACGATTTGATATATACGATACAAGAATTAGAAAAATTGCATGAAGAAGGCGGACAATTTAGCCTTCGCTTGCAAAAAGAACAAGATGCTTTCATTCTCTTTCAGAAAGTAAAAATAGATCAGGACAATCATACAGAAATTATTTATAGAGGAACAGAAGATAGTATTTGGTCTCCCATCATTTTCTTTGCATTATGCCTATTCTGCTTTATCGCTGTGTTGTATGTTATTTTGCATATTTTAATGTAGCGTAGTTAGCATAAGACAAACATTCTTCTTCCATTCATCGGATGTTTGCCTTATGCTAATCAAACACTTTTTTGTTTTGGATTTCTTCTAAATAAAAACGCTTCAACAATAAACCCCTTCCTAACAATACAGTAAGAAGAGGTTTATTTATTATTTAATAATAGGGGGAGATCATGATATAAACTAAAACACCTGTTAAGCTTACATATAACCAAATTGGCATCGTCCATCTGGCTATTTTCCGGTGCCTGGCTAATTTTCCTTGCAATCCAGCCACTGCGGTAAATAATGCGATCAAAACAGTAGGAACAGCTAAGACAATGTGCGAAATAAGGATGAAGAAGTAAATATACTTCAAAGGTCCTGAACCACCATAATGGGTATCAGGTGCATTTATATGGTAAAACACATAAGTGAGCAAAAAAAGCATAGTGGAAGTAAAAGCAGCATATATAAAACGTCGATGTAATACAATATTTCGCTGTTTAATAAAGTAGAGTGCCACAAGTAGGAAAATAAAAGTAAAGCTATTAAAAATCGCATTCATCATCGGTAAAAAAGTAAGATCCAAATGACTTAAACCTTGATACTTCGGCAAAAAGAAAATCAGAACAATCGCAAGGTTTAAAACAATCGTAATAGTAATGATCCAAGGAGTAAAGTTTTTATCCTTTGATATTAGAGCTTGTTTATCTTCTTCTGTATTCACATCTAATCACTCCATAAAAAACTTTTTATGTATGAAAATAAAGCAAATAGGAACAGCCCTCCACTATGATATAGAGAGCTGTTCTTTTTTACATTAAGAGAATTCCAAGTGCTGAGATTACAGCAACAAATAACCCGAAAATGATAAATGTTGTATAGAATGCGGAGCCTTTTTGGTCTAAATGCATAAATGTAAAGAGCTGTAAGATGACTTGAATAACGGCAAATATCAAAAGCAATGGAACTACCCATCCGCTTGGAACTTTATCTGATACAACCACAAAGAAGGCAGCAGCTGTAAAGGCAATCATAAATACAAAAGACAGTATATGTTTCATTGCACCAGCAGGTTTCTGACTAATAGCTTGGTTACTTTCTTTCGCCACTACTTAGCCCACCTTTCCTAGCAGATAGACGAGGGTGAAAATGAATACCCACACTACGTCGATAAAGTGCCAATATAAACTACTAACAAATAGTTTTGGAGCAGTATCTGTATTGATTCCACGTCTAATTGCTTGAGACATAATCGTTGTGATCCAGATAATCCCGAATGTAACGTGAGCTCCGTGAGTACCGACTAATGCATAGAAGGAAGATCCAAAAGCACTACTCATAAAAGTATGCCCTTCATGCACATAGTTTTGAAACTCGTAAATTTCCAATATAAGAAATCCTAAACCGAGCAGCAAGGTGATTACTAGCCAAGTAACCATTCCCTTTAGGTTACGTTCATTCATTTTGATCATCGCAAGTACACTTGTCAGACTGCTAGTCAATAGTAGGGCTGTTGCAAGTGCTACTAACTTAAGATCGAACAATTCATGTGTTGTAGGACCACCTAGGGATTGATTACGAAGCGCGAGATACGTACCGAATAAACACGCAAATAGTACTGTTTCAGCACCTAAAAACAACCAAAAACCTAATACTTTGTTTTTCCCTTCAAATGTAGCTGTCTCTAGGTGATTTGGCATTTCTGTACTTGACTCTACTTTATTTGCCATGTTATTCTTTCCCTCCCTTTTCAGGGTCTTCAGGCTCTACATGATACCCTTTATCATAATCGAAAGATCGAAGGAAAAGCGAAGTGACAACAATAACTAAACCAATAACTGCAGCAGGAATACCTCTCACAATAAATCCAAATCCAGCGACAAAGAACCCAAAAGACATCAATATCGGGATATAGGAAGGAGATGGCATATGAATCGATCCAAGTGGTTCTGCAGGAGTCATCGATTTATTTCCAGCTTCTTTTTCCACCCATAGTGCATCAAATCCTCGAACAAGAGGAGTCTGTGCAAAGTTGTACTCAGGTGGCGGTGAAGGAATGGACCATTCCAAAGTGCGACCAAGTTCCCAAGCATCTGCTTTTGCTTTTTTCCCTTTTCTAAACGTATAGATGATGTTAATGAGGAAAAGGATCGTCCCGATGGCCATACCTGCTACTCCAATGGTACTTAATTCATTTAATTTTTCTAAACCCACATTCGTTTGATATGTAAATACCCGACGCGGCATTCCGAATAATCCTAAGAAGTGTTGTGGGAAGAATGTCAAATGAAATCCGATCAAGAAAGTCCAAAAATGCCACTTCCCAAGAGTTTCGTTCAACAACTTACCGAACATTTTTGGCCACCAGTAATATATACCTGCAAATAAGCCAAATATGGTACCACCAACAAGTACATAGTGGAAGTGTGCTACAACAAAGTAACTATCCTGGTATTGGTAGTCAGCAGGAGGTAATGCCAACATAATTCCCGTCATACCACCCATTACAAAAGTAGGGATGAATCCAACTGCCCAAAGCATTGGGGTTTTAAATTGAATTTCTCCACCCCACATAGTAAATAACCAGTTAAATATTTTAATCCCTGTCGGTACAGCAATCGCCATCGTTGCTACAGCAAAAACGGAGTTAGATATTGGTCCCAATCCTACTGTAAACATGTGGTGAACCCAAACCATAAATCCGAGGAACCCAATTAGTACTGTCGCAAATACCATGGAATTGTAACCAAATAAACGTTTTTTCGAGAATGTACTGATAACATCTGACATAACCCCAAAAGCAGGAAGGATAACAATATATACTTCAGGGTGTCCAAAAATCCAGAATAAGTGCTCCCAAATAACCGTGCTTCCGCCCATCGCATAATCGAAGAAGTTAGCGCCAAATATTCGGTCAAACATAAGCATAAGAAGGGCGACGGTCAATGCTGGGAAAGCAAAGAGAATCAACCCAGATGTTACAAAAGCAGTCCAAGTAAACAGAGGAAGACGTAAAAACGTCATTCCTGGTGCTCGCATATTGATGATGGTAACTAAGAAGTTCAGACCACCGATCAGTGTTCCGATACCGGCTATCTGCAACCCAAGTACGTAAAAATCAACACCAGGCCCTGGACTGTATTGGTTTAGAGCAAGTCCTGTATAAGAAGTCCAACCTGCATCAGGCGCTCCACCAAAAATCCAACTTAAATTCAGGAGTAACCCTCCAGAGAAAAACAACCAAAAACCGAGCGCGTTTACAAAAGGAAATGCAACATCACGAGCACCAATTTGCAGAGGTACAACCGCATTCATCAATGCAAAAATCATTGGCATTGCTGCTAAGAAAATCATGGTTGTACCATGCATGGTCAGTAGTTCGTTAAAGGTACGTCCCACGAAAAGATCATTTCCTGGTGCGAACAATTGTAAGCGCATAAATGTGGCTTCAATACCACCGACGATAAAAAAGACCAAACCTGCCATCAAATAAAGAATACCGATCTTCTTATGGTCAACAGTAGTAAGCCAATCCCATGTACGACTTTTGCGTACACGCTCTTGAAACTGTTTGTTGTAACCACCTGTAAATATTGCGGCTAAAAACAGGACAAGAACGAGAATAACAATCAGCGTTCCCAAGTAAAGTCCCTCCTTTTTGGATAAAGAATATTTGCCACCGGCAAATCGTTAGAAGCAGACAGAGGATTAGTAGTACTTTTGTAGATAAATTTTACTTATCTCCAAGCGAGAGATCCTATTTTCTACTATCGAGATACTTGATAAGATCATTTAAATCATTTTTGTCTAAGTAATCGATTTTAGGCATCAATGTACCCGGTTTCACAGCTTGAGGATTGCGTAGCCAAATTTTAAGGTTTTCATCGTTATGTGGCAAAATTCCTGCGATTGTGGTACGAGTAGCAAATTTGTTCAAGTTTGGTCCTTGAATATTTGGGTTTACCCCAGCATGACAACCCATGCAGTTTTGTTTAAAGATTTTCTCTCCATTTGCTTCAGAAGATGAAGTAGAAACGGAGGCAACAGGTTGTTTCATACCAGTAAGCCACTTATCAAAATCTGCTTGTTTCTGTGCAAATACTTTAAAGTCCATCAAGGCATGTCCGCCACCACATAGTTCTGCACATTTCCCTTGATATACGTTAGCCTCTTGAGCATCAAGTGTTAACGTATTTACACGTCCAGGTACTACGTCGACTTTTCCACCAAGGGATGGAATCCAGAATGCATGCAATACATCTTTTCCGTGAATACGGAAGAGAACTTTTTTACCAACTGGTATATGTACTTCTTGTGCAGTAGTAATTCCATACTGAGGATACTTAAATTCCCACCAATATTGATGACCTGTTACGTCAATGATAACGGTATCTTTTGATGGTGGTGTTTTCGCCAAGTCAAATGTGTACTGGACAGTTGGGATAGCTAATGCTATCAATGCTGCAATAGGAATTACAGTCCAGATAATTTCCAGCTTTGTGCTGCCATGCACTTGTTCAGGCATTCTGTTTTGACCTTTGCGTTTTCGATAGCGAACCAAGACATAGACATAGATGGTAATAACGATTACAAAAACGACGGTCATTAACCCGAGACTCCAGTAAATCAGGTTCAGCTGAATCTTAGCTGCTGAACCTTTTGGATCGAGAACGCTTAGCGATGGATCACCGCTACAACCAGCCAACAGTAGCATTACTAGAGATATGAGAAGTCCAATACGCCATGCTCGAAGTCTTTCCACAGCCAAACCTCGCTTTCTACCCACATACTAAAATATCTGTCTTACCAATACATCTACCATCATCATAAATAGAATGAAGGTAAGATAAAACAAAGAATACAAAAACATTTGTTTTGCCCATGCATCTTCATCTTGCATTGAAAAACCTTTTATAGCTAAAAACCCATAGATAATATCAAGGATAATAGCTGTTATCAGAAAAGTCCATCCCACAGCATTCGTTGCAAAGAGAAGTATGGTAGCAGGTATCAACAAAATCGTGAAAATCAGTATTTGTTTCTTGGTTTCAGCACTACCTTTTACTACAGGTAACATCGGAATACCTGCGGCCCTGTACTCCTCCGTTTTACGCATTGCAAGAGCAAAGAAGTGTGGAGGTTGCCATAGGAATAAGATGAAAAAGAGCGCCCAAGCGGCTATGTCCAAACTTCCCGTTACTGCAACCCAACCTATCATAGGAGGTACTGCACCAGAAACCCCACCTATAACTGTATTCCATGTGCTTGTTCGTTTTAACCACATGGTGTAAATAAATACATATACTGCAAAGCCTATAAAACCAAGAACTGCTGCTAAAATATTCACGCCAAATGCTAAAATAAGATGCCCTAAAACAGTGAGTATTATCCCGTAAATAAGTGCTGTACGTGGTTTCATTCTTCCACTTGCTACGGCACGTATACGTGTTCTTTCCATATGGGGATCAATATCCCTATCATAGAAATTATTTAAAGTACATCCTCCTGCAATAACCAAAGCTGTACCGACCATTGTATAGATAAATACCATCCATCCAAAAGAATGGGTATACCCTGCCGCCAGTAAATATCCTGTAAATGTGGCTAGTAAGTTAGAAGCATTTATTCCAGGTTTGGTTATATCTATAAAATCTTTCCAAATATCAGCTAGTGTATGCGGGGTTATATAACGTTCAGCGGATCTTTCCATCGTTCTTACCTCCTTCCCAAGAAACACAGGCAAATAAATTGGTTAATTAGGTTATAACATACAAAAAATGTAATATCACAGACGAATCGTCCATGACTTACATTCCCTTAAGGAGAATATGGGACAAAACAAAATACACGCCTAATATCATCATCATTTTAGATGATTCATATCATAATCGCAAGAGAGGAATGAAACTTGGCAGACCACAGAACGGGAATTTACTCTAGGATTCCATCATCAGGAAATGAAGTTGTCGTAAATTAGACACATATCAGCTATTTATTTGTCAAATTATTAGAAATCAAATAACACCTTTATAGGAATCAATCAAAAATCCCCGTTAACTTCTGTCAACAGGGATTTTTATGATATTGCTAGAAAAATACTAGTGACGTGCTTTCTCCAAAGCAGGCAGCAATCTAGGATTTAAAATCTTGATATACGTACCTTTCATCCCTAGAGAACGAGATTCTACGACACCAGCACTTTCTAGTTTTCGAAGTGCATTGACGATCACAGAACGTGTAATGCCTACACGGTCAGCGATTTTACTAGCAACTAGTAAACCTTCCAAACCATCCAACTCATTGAAAATGTGTTCAGCGGCTTCTAATTCACTAAAAGATAGCGAATTAATTGCCAATTGTACAACTGCCCGACTACGAGCTTCTTCTTCCACTTGACCAGCACGTTCACGTAAAATTTCCATTCCTACTACATTTGCACCATACTCAGCAAGGATAAGATCATCATCCACAAACTCTTCTTCCACACGAGATAGAAGCAATGTGCCCAGATGGTCTCCTCCACTGATAATTGGTACAACGGTTGTAAAAGCTTTTGAAAATTGACCTTTGAGCTCTGTTGGATATGCAGTGTATGGACTATCGATACCAAGATTAGGCATCGTTTTGCCCACTTCCATCAGCAGCCCAGCAAATTCATTTGGGAATGCTCGATTTTCTATATATTCATTCATTCGCTCGTTGTCAAACTCATGATTAATGGCTAACCCTAACATCTGACCTTCTGGATTAACCACATAAATGTTTGCACCGATAACATCACAAAGAGCTTGAGCCACCTCATCAAAATCCACAAGATTGTGACCTGCATTTTTTTGAAGTATCTTTGAAATTCTACGTGTTTTACTTAGTAAATTCATGTGTTTTCCTCCTTATTAACCATTACCCTTACTATTTATTTTGTCATAAAATATATCGTTATCCGAAATACTTTATGGAAAAATTTTGTTGCGGTAATTGAATTATTGAGTTTTTTCATCCACTGCACCTACACCATTATCCGTTATTTGGTGGAACAGGCAAATTGGTTTTTGTGAACATTTTTTGAATTTCACTTGATTTTCTTATTTTTTAACCATTTTTTTTAAAGGAAAGTTGAAAGAGATGGTCTCCATAAGATTATTTCCACTTTTCCACTAATTAAACCATAAGGCACCAAACCAACACTTTGATAACGGCTATCACGACTCGCATAGCGGTGACGATTATCGCCCATCACAAACACGGTCCCGACGAGAACTTTAACTGGAGCAAAATCACCATCTTCAATAGATACATCGATATAAGGCTCATTTGCTAACTTCCCATTACGATAAAGTTGTCCTTTTTTTACTTCAATTGTGTCTCCTGGAACACCAACTACACGCTTTACTAGATATCTTCCTTTTTCTTCAGGATCTTCAAATGTAATCACATCCCCCCTGTGTGGTTTTCCAAAAAGCAGATCCCACTTGTTAACCAGCAGACTGTCGCCGTTTTGTAAAGTAGGTCGCATGGACGTACCACTCACAACTGATAATGAAATAACAAACTGATTAACCAAAATTACAACTACTAGTCCAAAGAGGAAAACAGATCCCCAAAAAATGGAACGCTTAGCAACTACATATTGCATCTTCCATTCACCCCTGATAATTCAAGGGAAAGATACTGATGATACCAGTGTGATGCAAATTCTTTGGTAAACGGGATTTTTCCTTTTTTTACCCATGCTGTCAACTGCTTCACTGCTAATTCCACTCTTTTCAAAATGGTGTTAGGATAGTAATATTTCTGGCTATTTTCCACAAATTCATGCTCATCTACCACTTTAAAACTTTGGTTTGGCCTAACAATCAAATCGATATCATAATCGATGTAACTGATACATCCTTTTTCTCGATCCATACGGAACGGAGATGCTATGTTGCAATAATAAGAAACCAAACGTTTGTTATATCGATAAATCATGACTATATTCCACCACTCTTTTGGAAAAAACAGAGCAATAGAAAGACCTGGATAAGTATGAATTCTACCATCAGACTCAGTTACCTTCGGATGATAGTTGGAAACAATTAGAATTTCATCGGATGACAAGACTTTTGAACCTTTCCACTGCCGATGGAATTCACCGCCATGTTTATAGCTGTTTATGTCAATTACCTCACCCACTTGAAATGGAATCATCTTTTTGTCTCTCCCTAGTCATGTCTTTAGTCTCTTTATTTCCAATAACACAAGTTTCTAAAACCTAAAAATCAGAATTATTTTTTTCAAAAAAAAAACCCTAACTACTCTTTTTATAGTTAAGGTTCAAAAAATAACGATAAGTATTATATTTCTATTTCACACACACGGCTTCTCCCATTTCCTTAGAACGCTTCGTAGCTGCTTCTATCGTCTTTTCCAGTCCTTCGATAAATTTATATTCTTTCATCACTTGTAAACCAGCAGCTGTTGTCCCACCTTCTGATGTTATCTCTTGTCGAAGCACTTCAGGTTTTTTTTCTGTTTCCATCAACATATGGGATGCACCTATTAAGGTTTGAAGGATTAATTGTCTAGAAACGTTACGTGGCAAACCAACTTTCTGTGCTGCCAATTCTAAACCTTCCACCATCAAATAAAAATAAGCAGGTCCACTACCTGATAGACCCGTGACAGCATCCATCAGATGTTCTTCTAATGCTACTACTGTCCCTACACCTTGAAAAATCTTTTCTGCTCGCTTCATATCATCGTTTGAAGCATATTTTCCTGCGGTAATAGCAGTAGCAGACATTCCGATCGTACTAGAAGTATTGGGCATAGAGCGAATCACGGAAATTTCTTCGTTTAAAAAAGATTCAATATGACTAGTAGGAATACCCGCAATCACAGAAATAATTTGCTGACCTCGGCTGAACTTAGGTCCCCATTCTGCCAGCATCTCATTTGCGATTTGTGGTTTTACAGCTAAAATAATCACATCTGCAGATAGTAACATGGCTTTTTGTTCAGAAATAGTCGGCAGTTGGTATTGATCGGTTAAATACTGTAAACGATGCTGGTTACTCTTATTGATAAAGGCAATATCTTTTGACTTTACATTTTCATGCGCTAACAATCCAACTAATAATGCTTCGGCAATAGCCCCTGCTCCAATAAAACTGATTTTCATCGGAACTCTCCTTTCTATAATAAAAAAACTCTCTCATCCTAAGGACGAAAGAGTTACTCACGTGGTACCACCTTAATTTATGCCGTGTAAACGACATCTCACAGCCAGATATCGGCAGACTAAGCCGCAGACTTTCATCTGATACTCCAAAGGTGGGTTCTGATTCATACCTTGGCAAACCTTTCAGCCTAGGGCCTGCTCTCTGCACAAAAGGCGAAAATCATACTAGCCTTTATCGTTGCATTCGGGAAACTATTAATTTAACTACTATTATGGCCATGCTTCCCTTTATACGTCAAGATTTTTTCAATACAGTGCCTACTTTCCATATCCAAGGAACATACAAAAGAATCATAACCGAAAGTAACAAAAAGACAAAAACACCTAAATGGGTAGCAAACAAACTACCGATAAGGACCATACTCCAAATAAAAAATGACCAATAGCTAAATACGAGCGGGATCTCCTTCGTTTGAAACATCACAATTGTGTATATGAGACCACCTATAGACATACTAGTAGGAATAAAAATTCCACTTAGATGGGATAGAGATTCATCCCATACTGTTAAGGTTTGATGAGCAGATTCAGCGGGAATAGTCATTAACCACTCCATTAAAGTTGGCATGAGTAAAATTTCGATTAAAAGATATAAGGTACTAGCGCAAAGCGCTACTACATTAATAAACCATGCCATTTGTAAAATAGGCCGATAAGTACGATTTAAATGGAAAAAGAGCATTGTAAACACAAAACAAATAGCGACGAGAGCTGCAAAAGTTAAACTCCAAGCAATTTGAACCATCACATAATTATGTGAAATATAATGAAAACGTTCTGATAACGAACCACTGCAAACATCCACTAAAACAAACAAAATCGGAAAAACAGATAAAAATACAAAGCCAGCAGAGGTACGAAAACTCCACAAAAAGAACGTTTTATTCTCTACTATTGCTTCCACCTTTCTTCTCATTGAATCCTCTCCTTTCTCTTGTATTACCATTTTTTCGCTTTTTCTGATAATTAAACCTAGAACTTGAAAAATTTTCTGTATGGAGTACCCCTATTATCTCACATACTGATAGATGAGGTGATGAAAAAATGTATTTTGGAAGAGATTTGGAAGAATTGAGTGCGATTCCCATTGAAAACTGGGAAATTGATGAGTTATCTTATCACCATTATATGCTCTCGCAGATGTCTCCATTAATGAATGAACAAGGAGTAAGTCTCCATCATCAGGTTGTAGATGAAATCATGAAAAGAGACAATAAAGCCCACCCTTAAACCCATAAAAAAGAGCCGCCATTAAACTTAACCTAAATGGTTATACCCTAACGATTGTAGGTAGTTGATGGAAGCTCTTTTTTAATCTTTCCGTGATGAATTTTAGCTCTTTCCATGTAGATCGTTTGTCGATCTATTTCCCTTAACGATCATCTGTAAAACTTTAATAGGAGCATCTTTTACCTTTTTGGGACTCACCTTAACATTCGGCACAGAATAAGTAGTAATGGTTACTTTACCATCTTTCACCTGAGATCGAATTAAGATAGGCTTGTCCAGATTATTTTTAAAACGAAAATCAGGTTCTCCCCATGAAACAGTAGCATCTCTTCCACTCGGTACATATGTCGCTAAAGAGTTAAAAGAAAATCTTTTTACAATGTATAAACCAGCCTCATCTACACTGTTGAATAAAGTAGAGGAAATTTGACAAATACCTCCGCCAATTCCTTCACTATATTCTCCTTTTACAATCTTACGAGCGACACGATAGCCCTTTTGATATGTTCTTTTCCCAACAATTTTATTAAATGAGAAAATTTCTCCTGGAAGCAAAATGATGTTATTGATAGATTTAGAAGCTATACGCATGTTGTTCGTACGAATTGCATTTCTCCGATCGAAATAGGTGGTATAATTACCAATCACTTTCTTGTCGACTTGTTTGAGCATGGCGATCGTTACACTTGGGCGCTTGGTCACCATCTTTATTTGCTGGGGCTTATTAATAATTTTTTCGGGATGGTTTTTCCAAAATGACAGCTGCTTTTCATCTATAACTGAACCAACTTTTTCTGGTTTGATTTTACTGCCAAATCGATCTTGATTTGCATTTTTCGGAAGAGTATTTAATTGCTTCTTTAGCTGATCAAACCATGTTAGAAGTTCCCATTTATCAATCGATGAGAAGTCCTTTCCATCATATCCGATTTTGTTCAAATCTAACGAAAACGTTTTCTCATGTAATTTCAATATGATGTGAGCAGTCCATCTGTTTTTCGTTTGTTTCACAGGCTCTTTATCTGCCAAACCAGTAATGATCCATTTGTAGGAAAATACCACAAAAATACTTCCCACTACTAAGAACAAACTAATGAGTGCAGTTAATAAAACTTTTTTATGGCCAAGCCACAGTAAAAAACGATTATGATTCTCTTCCTCTAACTCCACTATTTGTGGTTGGAAAAGAACTAATTGATGTTCCTGGTTGTCGTTTGCTTTTCGATTTGTAACTCCTTCTTCATTTGAATTATTTTTATCCACGATTCTCTCTCCCTTAATTTCTATATCCTAACTGCTCTAATGCTTTTAGATATACCTTAGGAAAGGCGAAATCGGAAATAGCATGCTGGTCTACCCAGATGGAACGTTTTGGAAGCAATTCAGGGTTTTGATCAAGCTCTATCGGTATCAGCATAATTTTCCAATGACGATGACTAAAGATGTGATCAAAATAGTATATATCTTTAGAGATTTTAGCAGAATATCCATTTACCTCACAATATTCTTCCACTTGTTGAAGATGGGGCATCTCTTCCATACGATCTTCTGTTGGAAGTGACCACATGTTGGCTAATAAACCTGAAGCTGGTCTTCTCACCACTAAAAGTTTACGATTGTAAGTAATTGCATACATCATGATGGAAGTTTTCTCTGGTGCTTTTGCTTTCTTTTTTACAGGTAATACTTTTTCTAAACCTTTCTCATAAGCTAAACAGGAATCGTTTACCGGACAAAATAAACACTGCGGTGATTTTGGTGTGCAGACTGTAGCACCTAACTCCATCAATGCTTGATTAAAATCACCAGGAGAATGATCTGGGATCACTAGTTCCGCGATATCCTCCATTTTCTTTCGTGTAGATGGCTTTGCAATATCATCTTCTAATGCAAAGATACGAGAAAAAACACGCATCACATTTCCATCTACAGCTGGCACTTTCTGGTTATATGCAATACTTAAAACGGCACCAGTTGTGTATGGTCCTATACCTTTTAGTTTGGAAATTTCTGTCTTCCCATCTGGGATTTGACCACCGTATACAGTTACTACTTCCTTCACTGCGGCATGTAGATTTCGTGCTCTTGAATAATATCCAAGACCTTCCCATAATTTCACGACTTCATCATCATTTGCAGCTGCTAAATCATATACAGTAGGAAAACGAGAAATAAATCGTTCAAAATAAGGGATAACGGTTGCCACTTTGGTTTGCTGTAACATGATTTCTGAAACCAGAGTATAATAAGCATTTGAATGCCTTCTCCAAGGTAAATCCCGCTTATTTGCGTTATACCACCCTAGTAACGAATTTTGTATGTGAGGAACATCTTGTATGATTTCCATAATTTGTACATCCTTTTCTATGTAACTCTCCTTTTATTATATATGGAAAGTAAGAATAAAATGGAAAAATCTTATGGAGAGGGAAATCTTCTTTTTATACAAATATAAATTGTACAATTACTTTTTAATATTTTATATACAAAGAACAACAAATTCAGGAATTTCATGCTAAAACATCTAAATAATAATCAAATAAAACGTTAAAATGTAACTGCTTTCATCATTTTTCTCAAACAAAAAACCTTGCACAAAAAAAATGCATAAGCTAATGATAAGAATTAGAAGATATAATAATAAGCATAGTTGTCTAAAAAATAACATTTCTATGAGAAATACACCAATATGTACTGTCTTTAAATTCGAATGGTGACAAAATTATATTACAATACTATACCATTGGAGTACCTTCTTTTTAAAGGTGATGAGTAAAGAACATTACTATAGCATGGAAACAACAAAAACGGATTTGATAAAAAAAGGAGACCTCTCGATAAACCCACAAGACTTCCACCATAAATACGTATTTGCGAAAAATTGATTTCAAAATACGAATAAAAAAAGCGAGGTGAAATAAGCTGCTACAAAAGGTGGAAGCAACATATACAAAATGTCCTTTACAACTTGATCAAACGAGAAAAGAAAAAATAAGAGACAAAGTTGGAAACGCACATACACAAGTAAGGATATTTTTCTATGTTTGTAGTAGCAGGAAAAATGGATACTGGTACTCACTTCGTAATGGGCATTGGTTTATACGGGCTAACACATCTGGATCCAAGCATAGCTCACAATCCAGATATGCTCTATGCTGCCTTGCTTGGAACCGTAATCGGATCTCAAGCACCTGATCTCGACACACTTTATCGACTAAAAGGAAATGCTATCTATGTTCGGAATCATCGAGGATGGACTCATTCTTCTCCTATGATTTTTATATGGCCGACTATTATTTCCTTCATTATTTCCTTATTCCTGCCAGTACCCTCCTTTCTCACCCTTTGGCTATGGACTTGTCTTGCTGTCTTCATCCATATTTTCATTGATTGCTTTAATACTTATGGGACACAAGCTTTACGACCCTTTAAACGGGATTGGATTTCCCTTAATATCATCAATATTTTCGATCCTGTTATTTTCGGATTACATCTAATTGGCTTTGTATGTTGGTATTTCTTTCGAACAAGCGAAGGAATCATTTTTGCCATTATTTACCTCCTTCTCATTTTATATGTGGCTTGGAGAACAATTGTCCACCATCAAATAACCAGGTGGGTCGAACAGGAAGCAGGACTTATAGGAAAATATACAGTTATCCCTACTTATCGTTTGAGAAATTGGAACGTGATCGTGGAGATGGACGATAGAGTTCAAATGGGAGAAATTCGAAGCGGTCAATTAGTGTGGACAGGTACAATCACGACGGAAGATAAAAACCATCTAGCAACGCTTAAATCAAAGGAATGTAATGCTGTTTCTTCTTTCCTATCATTTACTTCTTATGGTTATCCCCAAGTTTTAACAAGGGAAAATGGATATGTTGTCAAATGGTTAGATGTAAGATACTACCACAAAAAACAGTTCCCTTTTGTCGCTGTGGCGCACCTCGATCAAAATTATGATATCATATTCTCTTTTGTCGGCTGGTTAAGTGACAAACAGGCTGAAAAAAGAGCTGAAAATGTAGCAAAATAAGCTATACTGTTTACCGAGGTGATACAAAATGTCCATATTTTTAACAACTACCAACATGATGGATTTGGTAATTCAACATACGAAAAATTTATTTACCTCTATTGTGAAAGATCCAGTTTCCAATCTGATAGCCCCTCTACTGGAAATTGTATTTGTGATTATCCTCACCTATGTTGCTGTAAAGTTACTAGATCGAGTGGTAGATCATACTTTCAAGTGGAGTAAAGTAGAGACAAACAAGGCACATACTTTACGAAAACTGATTAAATCAGTAGTCCACTATACACTGTATTTTATCGCCTTACTGACGGTACTATCGAAATTTGGGATTAACCTCGGTCCCGTACTCGCAGGGGCAGGAATTTTAGGTTTAGCTATCGGTTTTGGAGCTCAAAGTTTGGTGAAAGACGTAATAACAGGATTTTTCTTGATCTTTGAACGACAATTAGAGGTAGGAGATGTTGTGGAAATCAACGGTCTTATCCGAGGTACAGTAGAAGAGGTGGGCCTGAGAATCACAAAAATTCGCGAATACAACCAACGTCTACACTATCTTGCAAATGGTACCATCACGCAAGTGACCAACTATAACCGGGAAAAAATGCGCTCGATTGTCCCGATTACTGTTCCTTATGAATCCAATCTCGATATAGTGTCAAAAGCATTGGAAGAAGTAGTGGAAAGCATTGGCGTTAAATTTAAAGATCACCTTGTTGAAAAGCCAGAAGTAGTAGGAGTCACCAATATCGATCAAAATGGGGTGCAATTTACCATCACTGCCCTCAGTGACCCTGATGAATATTGGAATCTAGAAAGAGAAATGAGAAAAGAGAGTGTCTTAGTTTTACGCCAGCATAACATCCATATCGCCTATCCAAGAAGTGTCTTATACAGTCCAGAGCAAATAAATGAGATGCAGTCTTCACAAAAAATGACAGCTGGAAAATAATCCTGCTGTCATTTTTTGTATTTCGAGTTTTTTTCTACAGAAGGATTCTATTCCTTTGCATACAATTTATTTTAAATCTCTGGGTACACTGAGAAAAAAGAAAGGATGATCACATGGCTACTGAAGATAGAAATCAACAAATCCTTCTTGTCAACAGACCGAAAGGATTGCCTACAGAAGAGAATTTTAAATGGGTAGAACAGTCTATCCCACAGACATCTGAAGGACAAGCACTCATTCGTACTCTGTACATATCCGTTGATCCTTATATGCGAGGTCGAATGAATGATCAAAAATCTTATGCTCCTCCCTATAAACTAAATGAAGTTATTACAGGTGGGGTAGTGGGAGAAGTCATTGAATCACAAGCACCCACTTTATCAAAAGGGGATATTGTCTTAGGAAATCTCGGTTGGCAGACGTATTCAGTTATAGAACCGAAACAAGTCAAAAAAGTAAATCCAACAATCGCTCCGATCTCAACTGCTCTCGGAATATTAGGAATGCCTAGTCTAACTGCTTACTTTGGTTTGTTAGAAATCGGACAACCAAAAGAAGGAGAAACAGTTGTCGTATCAGGAGCAGCGGGAGCAGTAGGGACGGTCGTTGGACAAATAGCAAAAATAAAAGGTTGCCGCGTCGTAGGGATTGCAGGATCTGATGAAAAAAATAAATATTTAGAGGAAGAATTAGGCTTTGATGCAACGATCAACTATAAGACTACATCTGACTTAAAAACAGCCATAGTAGAGGCATGCCCAGATGGAGTAGACATTTATTTCGAAAATGTAGGTGGTTCCATTTCAGATGCAGTTTTATCGCATCTCAACTTCAAAGCTCGCATTCCTCTATGTGGATTGATCTCGATGTATAACAAAGAACAACCAGATATTGGCCCTCGTATTCAATCCCAACTGCTTATCAATAGTGCAATGATACGAGGCTTTATCGTCGGAGAGTTCGCAGAAAGATTTGATGAAGGCATCGCACAGCTTGCCGAGTGGCTTCGAGAGGGAAAATTAAAATATCAAGAAAATATCATCGAAGGATTCGAAAACACGATCAATGCATTTTTAGGATTATTCGCTGGAGAAAATATAGGCAAACAGCTTGTCCATGTCGCTGATCCTTCTTAAAATTTGCGTAATAAAAAATGAAGAACCATGTAGAATATCGATCCCAATCTTTATTGTAATGTTTATAACAAATGCTTAAAATAAAAGAAACCGCAAACACTTCTCACAGAATGGACATCTTCATGACGATGCCCTTGTTTATGGGAGTTGACTACTTCACCCCGGATGCGAAGACCATCGAAGTGACCCTGAGTTCAGGCATTCGCCTGCAGCTGGAGTTCACCCATGTCGACAAACATGGATGCCGGGTGTACTGGTATGAAGACCGCCTCAGTGCGTCCTACCATGCCTTGCTGCGGGATCAGCCGGAGGAAGCTCCGGTCCTGATGCTGGGAACAGAGAACACCCCAGTCGAGCATCAGGAGAACGGCAGCTACACCTACCACACCTGCCTCCAGCTCCGGCCTGTGCTCACATACAGTGCCATGGAATGGTCCCCGAAGCATGGCAGGGTGATCCCTTTCGTGAAGTGAATGCGCTTCCCAAAGGATGATGGTGACTGGTACGTAAATCTTGTTTAGCAAGTAGTATCAGTCGCCACAACATATTATTTGTAATCCATAAAAAAATAAAGTATTACCTCCAAAAAAACAAAAACTCCCATCCGGGAGTTCTTTCTTATGTATGTGAGTCTATACCAAAAAATTTTCCACACCTACCGCGACCACAGCAGCAACAGCTACAGAAACAACAATCCAAAACACCATTCTGCCTATATCTCGCTTCAATACTCCCATTTCATCCACTGCTGCAACTCTTGGCTCTCTTGCTTTATTCTTTTTTGCCACTATTTTTTCTCCTCACTTCCTTCTAGTAGTATTAGCTTACCATCTCTATCCCATAAAAAAAACCACTTAAAAGTGGTTGATTTTAGTCGATCAGCTCTACTCTTTTCCCATATTGAACACCAAATGACTTTGCCATTTGAAGATCCGAAATATAGACATCGATATGATTGCCTTTGATCGCACTTCCTACATCTTGTGCGATTCGGTAACCAATACCTTCGATATAGACTCGCGAACCGATAGGGATCACTTTTGGATCTACAGCAACAGTAACTCCATCTTGAACATGTGCTCCACTGGAAGTGATACCATAATAAGGATCGTTTGGCTTTTTATTTGTTGATTCATATCCAGATGTATAAGCTGTAAGCTTAAATGCCCCTAGTAATTTCCCTCTTGAAAAAGCCGTTTTGGTTACTGCTTTCTTTTCATTGGTAACATATACTCGGCTCTGCGACATCTGACTTGGGATACGAATTTTTTGACCAATATGAATCAAAGATGGATTGGTAATATGATTCACTTTCGCAATTTGATCGACACTTGTGCGATACTTTTTGGCTAAAGCATATAAGGTATCTCCTTGTTGAATACGCACGGTTTTAATAGTTTCTGCTGAACTTTGACTGTCAAAAAGAACCATTGCCACAAGTACAATGACAGGTACTATAAATATCAATTTGTTTTTACACATAAAAATCCCCTCCCTAGAAAAGCTGTTACCAGCTTTCTCCAGTGGAAGAGGATTTATACCTGACAATTTATTTGGTAACCACAACTAACTTTTCTTCTTTGTCTTCGATTTCTGATTCGACTTTTGGTTCACTCCACTCCGGCCGCTTCAAACAACGACGTTCATACTGGGTATGTATAATGATCATACTGAGAAAAAATAACACACCAATTTGAGGAGAAAGTATGGGGTAATCATACATCCCATGCCCTATTAAGGCAACAGTTTGGGAAAGCAGCATACCTGCCAATCTTTTTTCCTCTTTTAAATTTGCGGTCTTTCTCCATCTTCTCGCCCTCTGTATAGTGACAAATAATAAAACAAGAAAAGCTAGTAAACCAAAAATCCCAAACTCAGCAGCAATACCCAAAAAGATATTATGAGCATGTATGACACTGAAATGAGCCTTCTGTTCAAATAGTTGACTAAAATGAAGCGGCAAGACTCCAAGCAACCAATGTTCTTTAAAGATTTCAAATGCTGTCGACCAAACCTCGAGTCTAACACGAATCGTACTAATAATAGTCTCTTGTCTTGGAATCAAATCAGGGAAAAAGGTGATTAGACCGACTAACCCTAAGAAAATACCTACTGTCCATCTCCTCGCTCCTGTCATCCAAACTTGGACGACAAGCCCAACTACTAAACCAGCCCAAGCGCCGCGTGAACCTGTAAGCCAAATAGCGTAGCAAAACAAAAAGAACATGACGTATCCTGCTATCTTTTGCCCTTTTAATTTCAGAACGGAAGCAGCATAGATGCTGATGAGTGCCAAACAAATTAATAAAGCTGCCGTCAAATTAGAATTGCCAGTTGTTCCAAAACTTCGCACAGATTCTGTCTGAAATCGGTATTCTTTATAAAACTGCATGAGTGCCCCGATCGGTGAATTGATTAACCACGGCCAATCTACCTGCTGTATAAGACAAATAAATACTAAATAAAGTCCACCTACCCAAAATGATAAATAAAGGTGCTGAATGTCCTTCCAGTGGAAATCAAGGGCATTACGGAACCAGACGGTGAGCAAGTAATACAATCCAAAACATAATCCTACGATGACCACAATCGGTATACCATTGTACCATGAAGGATCAACTAACCAACTTATACATGAGATGACAGTAAGCGAAAGAAAAAAACTTTCTGGCCATGCTTTTAGTTTCCAATGCGTTCGGTAGAAAGTAATCGTTACAATTGCAATTACCAATAAAACGACTGGTGGAAAAAATGGAGATAACAGTATAGATAAATATAGCAATTCAATAAGTCGTCTATGTAAATGTTTCAAGGGGAACTCTCCCAGTGCATAGTTTCTAATTTTACGCTCGATTATTTTATCAAAGATATGACATTTTGTCGAAGATTTCTGTCCGCCAGCAGGAAAAGAAAAAACCCTTTACTATCCAAGATATTAATCCATTACCAAGAGTTGTCTTACATATACTACTGTACTTTATGCTCAAACTAAGGAAGCAATCCCATATGAAAGGAAGTAAAATCGTGAAGAAAAACTTAAATAACCTGGAAGCTATTATGCGCATTACCTGTGGGTTAACAGGATTAGCTTGGAGTACTGCAAGACTTAGCAGGAGGTGCTGGTCTCCTTTTTCCATCTTGATCGCAATGATGTCTGCAATGAAAGTTGCAGAAGGCATAACAAAATTTTGTCCTTTAAAAGCATTGTATAACGATACAAAATAGGCTAACATAAATACATCTTTTTTTATCTCCTGATAAAGAAATCATTTTTCGGCCTGTTTACTTTTCTGATAAACACCTAACTTTTCAAGCAAATCAACTATTTATGTAAGCGCATGCAAATAAAAATCCATTCTAAATTATATAGTTTTTTGTTTTCTCTTTTTACAAAAGTCGAAACGAAAAATGATATCCATAAATATTTAATATTATTTTATGCTTGCCAAATTTTTTTGGTTGTGCTATAAACTATATAAGAACAAGCATTCCCCGATTGTCCAATTTCAATAAAAACTATTCAAATTCAAAACTTTATCTATTGTCTGTTTTCTGAGTTTTTTGTATAATAGTTTTCAAGATAGTAGGAGATCTGTCTAATTACCAGTGATTATCTAACGTTCGGTTAAATCAAAAATTTTCGATTTTGACGATATGTTTCAAAACTGGCGGATCTTCTTAGCAAATAAATTCTTTGAAAATTTTCTCGCGAAAAGGACAATTTTTTTTCAAAAAAAAGAAGGCATTATGTCATATTTCGTCGAAAAATACAGATAAGAATTTGTTAGTTCTGAAGGTGGCAATTTGGAGTCTATGGGCTTATCAGGTGAATGTAAAAAAACAAGAACATACGATCAGTAAGATCGGATGGAGGAGTGAAGAAAATGTCACTAAGCGAGCAAGAAAAAGAAACTGTAATCCAGTTTGATGAATCCACAAACCTTGCCACCGTTTATACGGCCAGTTGGACTGTTGCTCGAACCCTGAAAAAAGCTGGTTTTCAACCTATCCGTAGAAAAGATGGCGCATGGTGGTTTCAAATTCCTGTTCATGCAATGAGTATTGCTGGAGAAAAGCAAACGACTACCATTTGTTAAATGAAAACGTTCTTTTCTTCTATAGGAGGTTACATTTAAGCAGGTATACCCTTCTTATCGACTTTTTAACCTCCTGTCCCGCTTTGGTTTTTCTATGTAATAAACCCATTATGAAGGAGGTTATGCTGTGCTTAACCACCTTTTTTTCGTTTTTGATTTTCCCCTCAAATACTCCTTCTCAAAATCCCGTTCTAGTTATCTGAATATCAAGAGTTGATTTGCTGCATTTCTCTCCTATCAAGATATTTGATCAAGTAGTTGTAATCGAATTAAAGCTGCGTTTTTCTATCCTATTCTTTCTATTTCAAGAAACCAAATACATTCAATATTCTGTTGTATGAAAAAGACCTAGACGCATGCGCATCGACATTAGCGCTATTTCTCTGGCTGAGTAAACCATATCAGTCGCAAACCAGTGTTGAAGAAGACCTAAATTAGCAGAGACTATATAACTAATAAAAATCTTCAGGAATTGGCAGCTGAGCTCTATTGATTTTAGACAGTGCAAAGTTTTTTTGAAACAACTCTCTCATGATTTCTTTTATTTCCACCAAAAAAGAAGGATCTCCATTTGAACCTAATATCGTTCTGAAAAACGCAGCATGTTCTGCATAATATTCATACATTTGAAGTGCTTGGGGAGGCCATTTCACACGTCGGAAGCAGCATTTTCTATTTTGGAGATGGCTAAAAAACATATCAAACGAATCGTTTTTCTGTCATCTGGAGCTGTACGTGACAATATTCCTCCAGATCAATACACAGAGCCAAAGTTAAATTCTTTCCATCATGTGGCATGTATGATATATTTTAATTCAATAAATGTCATAATATTATGTATATTGTTATTATTGTTAATGATAGGTATTATTGCTAAAATAATATCAAATCCACTCTGACATATCACTACACAAGGTAAGGATTTGATCTAGAGTGGTAGAGAGATAAACATGTCAACACCACCATATCCCTTCCAACAGTTCATCCTAAAGGTGCATAGTCGATGCAATTTGGCTTGCACTTACTGCTACGTATATGAGAAAGCCGACCAAAGTTGGCAACGTAGGCCGAAGGTTGTATCAATAGAAGTAATGAACGCTACAGCCAATCGTATTGCGGCTCATGTGAAGAAATACGGACTGACAAATATCGTATTGACTATGCATGGTGGCGAACCGTTGCTGGCTGGATCTACGCTGCTCATCACCTACATCAGACTAGTACGTCAAAAAGTACATCAGGCAGTTGGTGACCAGTGCATGGTTCAAGCAAGCATCCAAACAAACGGCACACTTCTCACAAAGAAGATCGTAGATTTGTTTGTGAAGGAACAAATTGGTGTCGGAGTGAGTTTGGATGGCGGAACGGCTGATCTGAATCGTTATCGCATAGACCATGCGGGACGAGAAACACTGAACAAAACAATCAACGGTGTAGAGTTGCTACTCTCCTCTAAAAACCCAGAAATTTACAGAGGGATCCTTTGTACCATCGATCTAGCAAACTCACCGGTGGAAGTCTATGAATCGCTGCTCAAGCTCAAACCACCAGCGTTGGACTTCCTCTTCCCGCTTGGGAATCACACAAACCCGCCCCCAGGTTTGCCTTCAGAATCAACACCATATGGTGATTGGATGATAGAACTATTCGATCACTGGTTTGACGGATCTAAAAAAGCAAAACAAACACCACTAATTCGCTTTTTCATCGAAATCATTAGACTACTCAATGATCTTCCCAGCAGGACAGAGGCAGTGGGACTCTCTCCTTACCTTGGAGTAGTTGTAGAAACGGATGGAGCGATCGAACAAGTGGATTCGCTCAAGTCCACCTATCCTGGTGCTCCAGAAACGGGGCTGAATGTTCTAGAGAACGATTTTAACGAGGCTCTAAAACATCCAGGAGTGATTGCCCGTCAAATAGGCTTGAAAGCACTGGCTGCTGAGTGTAAAGTATGCTATTTGAAATCAGTGTGTGGCGGAGGTAACTACGCTCACCGTTACCGTGAACCTAATGACTTCTGCAATCCGTCTGTGTACTGTCATGATCTAGAAAAGATCATTGTGCATATCTCGCAGCGAGGTCGAGCTCTCGCACACAAAATGTAAAATAGAAAAGGTGTGTGTAGTAGACACAGAACCCCTGTAAAATAACGAGGCTCTAAAATATAGGAGTGATTGCCTGTCAAATTGGCTTGAAAGCACTGGCTGCTGATTTTGAAAGAACCATTTTGCATATCTCACAATGAGATCAAGCTCTGCACACAAAAGTAAAATAGAAAAAGTGTGTGCAGCAGCCACAGAACCCCCTTGAAAAATTTTTCAAGGGGGTTCCCAATTATCATATATTTAGTTTATCGTATCCCCTCCTCCAACACTTCGTTTGTTGGAGGAGGGGCTGCGCATTACATGCGGCTGTCGAAGCCGTAGAAGGCTCCTACATCCGCACCATCATCACCAAGTGTCTGAACCACGATGTCCAGAACAGGATGACGCTGCGCAGTGAGTCTCTCCCTGATTTCTTCGAGACTCTCTTCATTTACCATCTTAACCTCCCTTCTTTTTCGAAGGACAAGGTTATCTCCCCTCTACCAGACTTCTCCCTTTCTTCAACTGGTTAGGGGGGTTAGAGGTTTCTTCCTCATTATACATTGATAATTAGGTGAGAACCAATAAATATTTTAAATATTGTATCGACTATTTACTTATGAGTTCTTTCTGTTTTCCTATTCAAACAAAGTTTCATTATTCATAGATCAGAGGCACCTTGATGATAACTATTTCTTTCCTTGAGCAATAAACAATGCTCGCTTTTGTGTTATTCTAAAATTAATAATTCCATTTCACTAAAGAGGAGAAATCCACTTGGGCTATACACCGCTATTATTTATTCTTATTCTTACTATTTTTCTCATTTGGAAACGTGTAAAGAATAAATCCAAAGCATCCACGATTCTTGCCCTCCTCTCATTTGTTCTTACCTCCATTTATGTAGGTTTTGCCATTTACATTTTTTCTGTTTTAGAACCAAAATACTATGGCTATGTGTCATTATTCACGATTCCTTGTGGTCCTATATTGATCATTGTCGGTTTATTAGCCTTCCTAAGAGATAGGAAAAACACTTGGGGACAAATTAGTTTTATGGTCAGTATATGTATTCCAGTACTTCTGTTCTTGATCGGTTTTGCCTATGATTCCTATAATTGATAAAAGAAGAGGTTACCAATACGGCAACCTCTAAAATATCTATAAAATTGCTTTTGCTGCAATATCCGAGCGATAATGTGCACCTTCGAAATGAATTTTTTCTGCTGTTTCATAAGCTCGCTTTTGACTCTCTTGAATGGTATCTCCTAATGCTGTAATCCCGAGCACTCTTCCACCAGCAGTAACTACTTTTCCATCTAGTTCTTTCGTACCTGCATGAATAACAATTGTATGATCATCTATTTGGTCTGGAAATGTGATTTCCAGACCATTTGGGTAACTGCCTGGATAACCTGGAGATGTCATCACCACACAGACTGATGCTTGATCGCTCCACTCTATTTTTAGTTCACCCAAACGCCCTTCGATAACAGCTAGGAAAACATCCACTAAATCTGTCTTTAATCTTGGCAGCACTACTTGTGTTTCTGGATCACCAAACCTAGCGTTAAATTCGATAACTTTTGGTCCTTCATCTGTAATCATCAGTCCGGCATATAGTACACCTTTATAGACAATTCCTTCTTGATGAAATGCATTTACCATGGGATGTATGATTGTATCAATGGCTTGCTGAACGATCTCATCTGTTATTTGAGGGACAGGGGAATAAGTTCCCATACCACCTGTATTTGGACCTTTGTCTCCATCAAAAACAGGCTTATGATCTTGAGAAATAACCATTGGTATGAAAGTAGTTCCATCGACAAAAGCCATCAAGGAAACTTCTTGACCTGTCATATACTCTTCAATTACGACTTGATCCCCAGCATCTCCAAATACTTTTTCATCCATTGCTTCTACAATGGCTTGTTCAGCTTCTGCTAAGGTTTGTGCTACAACAACCCCTTTACCAGCAGCTAAACCATCTGCTTTGATAACGATAGGAGCTCCCTCTTGTCGAACGTATGCCAATGCTTCATTGCTATTTTTAAAAACTTGATACTTCGCTGTGGGGATGGCATATTTTTGCATCATTTCTTTAGCAAATGTTTTGCTTCCTTCAATAATTGCAGCTGCTTTTCTCGGTCCAAAAACAGGAAGGTTAAGCAATTCAAATTGATCTACGATCCCTTCTATCAGTGGGACTTCCGGCCCTACTACCGTTAGATCAATCGCGTTTGCAATGGCAAACTCAGCTAATCTTTCTTGTTCTGACACCCCGATAGCCACATTTTCTGCAAGTATTGCAGTACCTGCGTTTCCGGGTGCACAGTATATTTGTGAAACACGCTTACTTTGGGCTAGTTTAGCAACAATCGCATGTTCACGTCCACCGTTGCCTATTACCAATACACGCATGCCTCTTCCTCCCCTAGTGTTTAAAATGACGCACTGCCGTAAATACCATCGTAATTCCATATTTGTTGGCTGCTTCAATCGACTCTGAATCCCGAATAGAACCACCTGGTTGAATAATGGCTCGAATTCCTGCTTCAGCCGCTTTTTCGAGCGTATCCGACATAGGAAAGAAAGCGTCGGAGGCTAATACTGCACCTTTCGCGGTTTCACCTGCTTGACGAATGGCAATCTCAGCTGCTCCTACGCGATTCATTTGTCCAGCACCAACACCGATAGTGCGATTATCTTTCGTAAGTACAATGGCATTGGATTTTACATGTTTGACTACTTTCCATGCAAATAAAAGTTCATTCCATTCAGCATCAGTTGGTTTTCGATCCGTCGCAACGGTACACATTTCTTGGGAGATCTGTTTGCTATCCTGTTCTTGTATGAGAATACCACCATCAATGGAAGTCGTTTTCCACACCGCTTCTTCTCCACCGGTTGAAAACGGAAGTTCCAATAGGCGTAAATTTTTCTTTTCACTAAGGATTTGTTGTGCTTCCTCACTAAAGCTTGGAGCAATAATGATCTCTAAAAATATTTCTTTCATCTTAGAAGCTGTATCAGCATCAATGGGACGATTTGCAGCGATAATGCCTCCATAAATGGATACTGGATCAGCTGCGTAAGTACGTTCATATGCTTCAAAGATCGTTTTCCCAATAGCAACACCACAAGGATTCATATGTTTTACTGCTACCACTGCTGGTTCGGTAAATTCTTTGACGATTTCTAAAGCTGCATTCGCATCTTGAATGTTATTGTAAGAGAGTTCTTTTCCTTGCAATTGTTTCGCAGAAACCAACTGGTCAGATGTTGCAAGAGCATCTTTATAATAAGCAGCTTTTTGATGTGGATTTTCCCCATATCGCAGAGTGCTCACTTTCTCATAAGAAAGAGTTAATTGATCTGGGAGTGTTTCGTTCCCTTCTCCTGTCAAATAACTTGCGATAAGAGAGTCATATGCTGCTGTGTGACGGAACGTTTTTGCAGCTAGACGTTTTCTAGTAGCAAGGGTGGTGTTACCTTTTGTGGCGAGTTCTTCTAACACAACAGCATAATCAGCAGGATCAACTAAAACCGTAACATCACGATGGTTTTTAGCAGCCGAACGCAACATCGAAGGTCCACCTATATCGATGTTTTCAATCGCCTCTTCATAGGTAAAACCTTCTTTGCTAATGGTTGCTTTAAAGGGATATAGGTTGACAACTACGAGGTCGATAAACTCAATTCCGTTATCTCTGCATGCTTGTTGATGAGATTGCTTATCACGAACAGCAAGTAATCCACCATGTACTTTTGGGTGGAGTGTTTTTACTCTGCCATCTAAAATCTCTGGAAATCCTGTGACTTCGGAAATCTGTGTTACTGGTAATCCTTCCTGCTTAAGAAGTTGAAAAGTACCACCAGTGGAAATAATTTGAACATCATGTTCTACGAGTTTTTTGGATAATTCCACAATCCCTGTTTTATCTGAAACGCTAATAAGCGCACGACGCACTTTAGACATTTTTAATCCTCCCTGTAACAAGCTGTTTGACTACTTCTGGATACAACTCATGTTCTACAGCTTGAATTTTTTGTGTATATGTCGCGAGTGTATCATTTTCTTCTATTGCAACGGCTACCTGAGCGATGATGGGACCAGTATCCATTCCTTCATCTACAAAATGAACCGTAACCCCTGAAACTTTAACAGGATATTCAAAAGCTTGTTCGATCGCATTTTTCCCTACAAATGCAGGCAATAGAGATGGATGTATATTTACAATCCGACCTTTGAATTTTCCTAATAACGTAGGGCCAATCAATCTCATGTAACCAGCGAGAATAATCCAATCAATCTTTTGCTCCTCTAATACTTCCAATAACGCAGATTCATACGCTTCTTTATTTGCAAATGACTTTGGTGAAACCAAATAATGGGGTACCTCTAATTGTTCTGCTCGATCCAATACTTTTGCGCCTTCGCGATCGCTAATCAGCAAGGATACTGACACTGCCCAGTTATCCTTGCGAGATTGATTCACAATACTTTCAAAGTTAGTTCCGCTACCTGAGGCGAAAACAGCAATACTCATTTTGCTTTTTCACCCTTCCATCGAAACTTCTCGTATCCTGAAACAATTTCACCAATTCGATTTACTGTTTCTCCTAGTTCCGAAACTCGTACCATTACCCCTGCTGCTTGTTCTTTTGGAACACAAATAACCATCCCAATACCCATGTTAAAAGTACGGAACATGTCTTCATCAGAGACATTACCGGAATGTTGTATACGATCAAAAATTTCAGGGACATCCCATGTGTCAGAGTTTATTTCTGCTGTCAGGCCTTCTGCTAACATGCGTGGAACATTTTCGACAAGTCCTCCACCTGTAATATGAGCAGCACCTTTTATCGTAAATTCTCTCATTAATGTTAACAATGTTTTTACATAAATTCTCGTAGGGGTTAACAGTTCTTTGGCGAGCTCGAGATTCATTCCATCCGCAAATAAAACATGTCTTGCCAAAGAAAAGCCATTGCTGTGTAATCCATTGGAAGCAAGTCCAATGAGCACATCACCAGGCTTAATAGCAGACCCATCGATTAATTGATCTCGCTCAACAACACCAACACAAAATCCAGCGATATCATACTCTCCTTTGGCATACATACCCGGCATTTCCGCTGTCTCTCCACCTATTAACGAACAGCCCGCATCCACACAACCATCCGCTATTCCTTTAACAACTGCTTCTGCTTGAGCAGGATGCAATTTACCTGTTGCCAAATAATCTAAAAAGAAGAGAGGTTCTGCTCCTTGAACTACGAGGTCATTGACACACATCGCCACACAATCAATCCCGATTGAGTCATGCAAGTCTGTGGCAAAAGCTAATTTTAATTTTGTTCCTACTCCATCTGTGGCCGATACTAGAACAGGATTCTCATACTTGCCAAGTGCAAAAGCACCACCAAACCCTCCAATATCGCCCAATACCTCTGGGCGATAGGTGCGTTTTACATGAGCTCGAATACGTTCCACTGTTTCATTTCCTGCATCGATATCTACACCAGCTTGTTTGTATGCTTCACTCATACCGTTTCCTCCACCTCAAGCGCATCATATAGCTTCGTTGGGTATTCTCCAGTAAAACAAGCTAGGCAATGTCCCCGATTTTTTTCCTTTGATGGTCGGCCAATCGCCTCTATCATACCTTCCGCACTGAGGAAAGCTAGAGAATCTGCATTGATCAGTTCACATATCTCATCGACAGTGTGATTGGAAGCGACGAGTTGATCTCGATTTGCAGTATCAATCCCATAGAAGCAAGGATTTTTGACCGGTGGGGAACTGATGCGTACATGAACTTCAACCGCCCCAGCCTCACGTAACAAGTTTACAATTCTGCGGCTTGTAGTCCCACGGACAATCGAGTCATCTATCATAACCACACGTTTGCCTTCTACTACTTTACGAACTGCACTGAGCTTCATCTTTACTCCTTGTTCCCGTAATTCTTGGCTCGGTTGAATAAAAGTACGACCGACATATCGGTTTTTGATTAACCCCAGTTCATAAGGAATCCCAGTTGCCTCAGCAAATCCAATAGCAGCGGACGTACTAGAATCAGGAACACCTGTGATCACATCAGCTTCGACAAATGCTTCTTTTGCTAACTGCCGTCCTAATCTTTTGCGGGCAGTATGCACATTGATGCCGCTTATATCGCTATCTGGACGTGCAAAATAAATGTATTCAAAGGAACAGATGGATGTCTCTTTTGGCTCAGAAAAACGAGTAACTCGCATTTCGTTATCTTGAGTGATCACAAGTAATTCACCTGGTTCAATTTCTCGGATAAAAGTCGCACCAACTGTATCAAAAGCACAAGTTTCGGATGCAAAGACATAGGATTCGCCTATTTTCCCAATTGCTAAGGGACGCAAGGCATGCGGATCTTGCGCCACAAACAATTGATCGTTGGTTAAAATCAGCAATGCATAAGCACCAACTAATTCATTTAATGTTTCTTTTACTGCCTCTTCCAGAGTATCTGCGTTTGATCGGGCAATTAAATGAGCAATAGCTTCTGTATCTGTTGTAGTTTGAAAGATAGAGCCATTTGCCTCTAATTCTTTTCGAAGTTTATCTCCATTTACTAAATTCCCATTTGTTGCAATCGCTATTTCCCCTTTGGCATAGTTAAACACCAAAGGCTGAACATTCGCCAACACACTCGATCCAGTAGTCGAATACCGGACATGTCCAATAGCAGTAGAACCTATTAACTGGGAAACACGCTCTGAACTAAAGACTTCATTTACTAAACCCATGTCGCGATGCACATGAAATTTTTCTCCATCCGACGTTACAATACCAGCACTCTCTTGCCCGCGGTGTTGCAATGCGTGGAGTCCATAATAAGTAAGTCTCGCTGCATCTGGATGACCAACTATCCCAAACACGCCACATTCTTCGTTTAGTTCGTCGAAGTCGAAGATGCTGTCATCTTGCATGGTATCGCCTCTTCCCAAAGGTTGGTTAGTTCTGATATGGAGCGATTGACTACGATCTGATCATTCACATGAACTTCCAAAGTATCTCCAGTCACTTCTCCAATAACTTGAGCTGGAATTTGGAATTGATTCATCATTTCAATCACTGCTTCTACTTTTTCTCGTGGTACAGACAATAAAACTCTCGATTGTGTTTCACTAAAGAGATATGGAGTAGCATCATATTCTGTTTCCAGTCTTACCTTAGCACCAAGGTTTCCACTGATACATGATTCAGCGATAGCAAGTGCGATACCGCCTTCGGACACATCATGCGCTGACTGAACAAATCCTTGACGAATAGCAGAAAGCACAGCTTGTTGCAATACTTTTTCTTTTTCACTATCCAATACTGGAGCACGACCTGAGATATTACCTGTATAAGCTTGTTGCAACTCACTGCCACCGAGTTCAATCGCAGTATCACCTAATAACACCAAAACATCATTGTCGTCTTTAAATGCTTGAGTGGTAATATGTTCACGCTTTTCAACCAAACCAACCATGCCTACAACAGGAGTTGGATAGATCGGTTGGCCTTTGGTTTCGTTATATAGACTGACATTACCACCGACAACAGGAGTTTGGAGAACTTCACACATTTCACTCATACCATCGATGGATTTCGATAGTTGCCAGTATACTTCAGGTTTCTCAGGGCTGCCAAAGTTGAGGCAGTCCGTCATACCCAGCGGCTGGGCCCCAGAACATACAATGTTACGCGCTGATTCCGCAACAGCGATACGTCCTCCATTTACTGGATCGAGATAAACATAGCGGCCGTTACCATCTGTACTCATGGCTAATGCTTTGTCTGTACCGCGAACGACAACAACTGCTGCATCAGAACCTGGACGAACCGCAGTGCTGGTGCGTACCATGAAATCGTATTGTTGATATACATACTTTTTGCTCGCCATATTTGGAGATTGTAAGATTTTCACTAATGCTTCATTTGCATCAATACCCACAAGAACTTCTGCTGGATTTACTGATTCATTTTCTACATAATAAGCTGGAACTTTTTCTTCCCGAATGTAAACAGGTGCATCATCTACTAAAGTATTAACCGGAATATCGGCTACTAACTTACCATGTTGGAACAGTCGATATTGATTACCATCTGTTACTTCCCCAATCACCGCAGATTGTAAGCCCCATTTGTTACAAATCGCAATTACTTCTTCTTCGCGACCTTTCTCCACAACCAAAAGCATCCGTTCTTGGGATTCCGATAACATGATTTCATAGGAAGTCATTCCTGTTTCCCGTTGTGGAACAAGATCCAGATTCAAGTCTAATCCTTGCCCCCCTTTTGCTGCCATTTCAGCACTGGAACAAGTAAGGCCAGCCGCACCCATATCTTGAATACCTAAAAGCATCTTCTTTTCTACCATTTCCAAACAAGCTTCCAAAAGTAGTTTTTCCATAAATGGATCGCCTACTTGAACAGCGGATCGTTTTTCTTCTGATTCTTCGTTTAGTTCTTCCGAAGCAAAGGTTGCTCCATGAATTCCATCACGACCAGTACTGGCACCAACATAAATTACCGGATTACCGCTGCCTACTGCAACGCCTTTTTGAAGATCTTCGTGATTGATGATCCCTACACACATTGCATTGACAAGTGGATTTCCATCATAAGCATTATCAAAAACGACTTCGCCACCAACTGTTGGTATTCCAATACAATTTCCATAGTGAGCAATACCGGCTACTACATTGTCAAATAGGTATCGTACTTGAGAAGAATCCAAGTCTCCAAAACGAAGGGAATTGAGAAGTGCAACTGGGCGAGCTCCCATTGAAAAAACATCACGAATTATTCCACCTACACCTGTTGCAGCTCCTTGGAATGGTTCTACCGCGGATGGGTGGTTATGACTCTCAATTTTAAATACAACTGCTTGGTCATCCCCAATATCAATAACTCCTGCACCTTCACCTGGTCCGAGCAAAATACGCGGACCTGTTGTAGGAAACTTTTTTAAGAGAGGTTTAGAGTTTTTATAACTACAGTGTTCCGACCACATTACGCTATAAATACCAATCTCAGTCCAATTGGGAAGACGGCCTAAGTGGCCTTTTACCTGTTCATATTCCTCTGAAGTTAAACCCATCTCTGTATACAACTGTTGATCTCTAATTTGTTCAGCTGTTGGTTCGATCATGCTTGATTCTCCTTCCAGTAAGCTAGCATTGAAGTAAACAGACGTGCTCCATCTGGAGAACCCATCCAATCTACGATCGCTCTCTCTGGATGTGGCATCATTCCAAGAACATTTCCTCTTTCATTTGTAATCCCAGCGATGTTTGCCAAAGAACCATTTGGATTACTTGCATAGCGAAATAAAACTTGACCACCAGCTTCTAATAGCTTTAATGTCTCTTCATCGCAAAAATAATTTCCTTCCGCATGTGCTATTGGAATTTGTACGGTTTCTCCTTGCTCATAATGTCTAGTAAAAGCCGAATCTACACGCTCAACTGTAATCGGTTCAAGCTCACAGCGGAATTGCAAATGATCATTTCGCATCAATGCACCAGGAAGTAAACCCGCTTCCGTTAATATTTGAAATCCATTACAGATTCCCACTACAAGCTTCCCTGTTTCAGCCTCTTTTCTTACTGCTTCCATTACAGGAGAGAAAGTAGCTAAAGATCCACAGCGTAAATAATCTCCATACGAAAAACCACCAGGCAAAAATATCGCATCATAGGACGATAAATCTGATTCTTGGTGCCAAACAGGATCAACGTCTCCTAATACATCTTCGATAGCATGTACTAAATCCATATCACAGTTAGAACCTGGGAATACCACCACAGCAGAACGCATGCTTACACCTCCTCAAGTTCAAAACGGAAGTTTTCAATAACAGGATTAGAGAACAATTTTTGACACATAGCTCTCACAGCAATTTCTGCTGCTGCTTTGTTTTCAGCATCAAGAGATACTTCAAGGCGTTTTCCGATACGCACATCAGATACTTGGTTATAGCCCATCGTGTGAAGTGACCCTTTTACAGCTACACCTTGTGGATCGAGGACACTTTCTTTTAACGTAACAAATATCGTTGCTTTATACATTTTATTGGCCTCCCAATCGTTTATCTATCTCTTGATATGCTTCTAAAACATTACCGAGGTTGCGACGAAAGCGATCTTTATCCAACTTGTCTCCAGATTCTAAATCCCAGAATCGGCAAGTGTCAGGAGAAATTTCGTCTGCAAGCAGTACTTGTCCATCCTTATCAAGCCCGAACTCCAATTTAAAATCAACTAACCGAATGCCTCGCTGCTCCATGTGGGTGGATAAGATTTTATTAATTTGGAGAGCCTGTTCTTTCATTTGAGCAAGAATCTCTTTGTTTGTAATCTCTAAAGCGTAAATATGATCTTCTAAGATCAGCGGGTCACCTAAACTATCATCTTTATAATAAAATTCAACAATTGGGAAAGGCAGGGGTTTTCCTTCCTCTAAACCCAATCGTTTGGCGAAGCTGCCGGCAGTGACATTACGAACTACTACTTCTAACGGAATAATGGTCACTCTTTTTACCAATTGCTCCAATGTAGATAATCTTTCGAGAAAGTGGCTCTGTACTTGATTTTCTGCTAGCAATTCGAAAAAATAACTCGTAATTTTATTGTTTAAAGCACCTTTTCCCTCTATAATTTCTTTCTTTTCCCCATTAAAAGCAGTTGCTGCATCTTTATACTGGACCAACAAAACATTTGGATCTTTGGTGGTGAAAAGTTTTTTTGCTTTTCCTTCGTAAACAAGCTCTCCCATCCTGTACTCCTCCTATAGTCCAAGCCGGTCAAAGATAAAGTCAACTTGAGCTAAATGATGTCGGTAATCAAAGCAATCTGCGATCTCTTCTAGATTAAGGTGCCTGCTTACAAATTCATCTTGTTCCACTAATCCACGGAAAGAAGTTTGTTCCTCCCAAGCTTGCATCGCTAAAGCTTGAACACGATCATATGCTTTTTCACGTGTTAAGCCTTTATTGATCAGGGCAAGCAATACCCGTTGTGAATAAATAAGACCAAAAGTACGATCCATGTTCCGCTTCATATTTTCTGGGAAAACACGTATCCCACTAATAATATTCGTAAAACGGTTTAACATATAGTTCAACAGAATGGTTGCATCAGGAAGGATCACTCGTTCAACAGATGAATGAGAAATATCTCTCTCATGCCAAAGCGGGACATTTTCATAGCTTGATACCATGTGACCACGCACGACACGAGCAAGACCAGAGATATTTTCACAACCAATCGGATTGCGTTTATGAGGCATAGCTGAAGATCCTTTTTGACCTTTTCCAAATGGCTCTTCTACTTCACGGGTTTCGCTTTTTTGCAGGGCACGAATTTCCGTTGAGAATTTATCCAGCGATGTTGCAATCAAAGCGAGAGTCGCCATATAGTTTGCATGACGATCCCGTTGCAAAGTTTGGGTTGAGATTGGAGCAGCTTCTAATCCAAGTTTCTCACAAACAAATTTTTCCACAAATGGATCGATATTTGCATATGTTCCAACAGCACCAGACATCTTTCCTACACGGACAGTTTCAATAGCTTGTACAAAACGCTCACGATTTCGCTTCATTTCTTCATACCAAAGAGCCATTTTAAGACCGAATGTGGTAGGTTCAGCATGTACACCATGAGTACGTCCCATCATCACGGTATATTTGTATTGCTTTGCTTGCTCCCCTAATACTTCGATCAAACGATCCACATCTTTTAACAATATTTCATTTGCTTGTCGCAAAAGATAGGAGAGAGCTGTATCTACTACATCCGTAGATGTCAAGCCATAGTGCACCCATTTGGACTCTTGTCCTAACGTTTCAGAAACTGCACGAGTAAAGGCAACTACATCATGACGTGTTTCTTGCTCAATTTCTAAAATACGATTCACATCAAAACCAGCTTTTTTGCGGATAAGTTCTACATCTTCTTTTGGAATAACACCGAGTTCAGCCCATGCTTCACACGCTAGTATCTCTACTTCTAACCATGCCTGAAAACGATTTTGATCTGTCCAGATGGAGGACATTTCCTCACGAGCATAACGATTAATCAAGTGAATACCCCTTTTCTACTGAGTCCATATAGCTTTTTCTTCTGTTTCGGTAAGGGCTGGACATATCTTTAATTGATCCAACTGATCCAAACCTTGTTTTATATCGTCCGTCAACACGGTCACATGTCCCATTTTTCGACCAGTCTTTGCTTCTAGTTTTCCATACCAGTGTGCTTTTATATTGCTAGGTAATTTATCATAGGAGTGGAGAAATGCTTCTTTATGTTCCCCTAATACATTCATCATAATCGCAGAACGATATTGTGCAGGTTCAACTAGTGGTAAGCCTATAACAGCGCGTAACATTTGTTCAAACTGTGAGGGATTGCAAGCGTCATACGTATAATGACCAGAATTATGAGGACGTGGTGCCAATTCATTTATATAGAGATGTCCATCAGCATGTAAAAACATCTCTACAGCAAGTAATCCTACTACTTGTAGATGTTTCGCAACTTTTTTTGCTAGCTCTACAGCCAACTTACTTGTTTCTTCTGCTATTGTAGCAGGAGCGATGGAAAGATGGAGAATATGATTTCGATGTAGATTAACAGCAGGGGCAAATGCCTTCACTTCCCCTGTCACACTTCTAGCGACAACAACGGAAATTTCTTTTAAAAATGGAATAAATTTTTCTAGAATAAATGTCTGAGTCCATACATCCTTTTCAGCAAGCCATTCGGTTACATCTTGTTTGGTGTGGAACGTCCACTGCCCTTTTCCGTCGTATCCACCTGTTACTGTTTTTAATACAGCAGGTAATCCTATTTTATCAATTGCAGACAGTAGTTCGTCAGCCGAGGAGACTTTTGCATACAGCGCAACAGGTACTCCTGCTTCTTCCATTGCTGCTTTCTCCATTAATCGATGACGCGTGACTTCTAATAGTCTACTTCCTTGCGGTACTGATGTTTGTTGTTCCAAACGCTGAACTAGTGTCGGATCAATATTTTCAAATTCATAAATGATAAGATCAGATAATGATGCCAATTTATCGACTGAATCCAAATCATCAAAGCCAGCTTTCACATGATAATCCGAAACTTGGACTCCTGGAGCATCCTCTGATGGGTCTAACGTCGCAAAACGATATCCCATCTTTCTACCTTCGAGGATAATCATTCGGCCAAGTTGTCCGCCACCCAGTACCCCAATGGTTTGATCAGGTAACAAGATACTCATGAAAGTTCCCCCTCTTGAAGTACCTTTTGTCTTATAGCTTGACGTCTTTCTTCTAATCTTTGCTGAAGTTTCTCTTCTGAGGCTCCTAATATTTGAGCAGCCAATAAACCTGCATTCGTCGCTCCAGCATTGCCAATGGCTACAGTTGCAACAGGCACTCCTCCCGGCATTTGCACAATAGATAATAAAGAATCGAGTCCACTCAGACTAGAAGATTTCACAGGTACTCCAATCACAGGTAAGACTGTTTTAGCAGCTACCATGCCAGGAAGATGAGCTGCTCCTCCAGCACCTGCAATAATTACCTTAATCCCACGCTCTATTGCTGTTTCTGCATAGGAAAACATTTCATCTGGGGTGCGATGAGCAGAAACTACTTTCTTTTCATAAATAATCCCTAATTCATCTAATACATCACATGCTAATTTCATTGTTGGCCAATCAGAAGTACTGCCCATTATCACTCCAACACGTACCATCGTCCGCCTCCATAAAAAAACCCAAACAGTGTATTCCAGAAGCTATCAGGCAGCTTCGCGAAATCCTATACTATTTAGGTAGTGTTAGCTTTATTAATAACATGTTTAGTGTACCAACCTTTGTAAAGCAAGTCAAACAAAAAAACGAACATCACATGGTATCAAAACCTGTAATGTTCGTAAATATCATATTAGCTACTAAAAAAGATAGGATATTAACCTGTACCTTTTTATTTCGTTCACTCATTATTACTATCGTTCTTTTTATTCAAATTGTCTATGTGATAAACCCAATTTCCTATAGCTTTATAAAACTCTTCTGGATTATCTAACATCATAAGATGTCCACTTTTTGGTATCACATATGTTTTGATCTTTTTAAGATGGGGATCAAGAAAACTTTGTTTATTATTTTCACCATGTATATAGGTTTTATGAAAGACGGACTGAAATAGTTGTAGTAATTTGCCGCTCTCAGACCATTTTAATAACGAGCAGGCACTTCTGTAAAAAGCCAGAGAACTGCCTTGTTGGCACCACTTTGCCCATATTTTTTCACTGACTTCATCCGATTGCTCAAGAGAATTCATTAACTCAGCAAAACCATTTTGAATAAATTCAATCTCTTGTTGTTTTGCCACGTTTCTACTTACAATACCACAATCTTCTGCTACTAGATTTCCCTTTACATTGATAAATGAACGTAAATTTGAAATTTTATCTATAGCTAGTAAGCCAATAACTCCACCCATACTATGAGCCACAATATGAACATTATCCATAGAAAGAGTATGAATAAGAGAAACAATTATTTCCGTCTGTGTTTCAAGATCATAAGAAAAGTCCATAGGATGGTCTGATTCACCAAAACCTAAAAAATCAAATGAACACAAAGAGTAATCTTGCAAATATTCCATATTATAAGCGTTGTGGAATGCATCTTTCGTACAACCGATACCATGAAGAAATACAATCCACTTTTTTGAAGCTTTTCTAATATTCGTTGCAATCTTCATATGTTGATATTTAAAATTCACATCCATATATGTCACCACTTTCATTCCCTAGAAATATTTATAGATTCCCCCCAAGTTTATTATATTCTGATAATTAAGACTATATTTTTTTATTTCTATATCTCTTCAGCTTTAGTCGTTCAGAGTACATCAAAAACCTAAATCTATATTCCCAAAATAACATATAGTATCTATTTTATTAATAAAATAATTACAAATAGCAAATTATATATTGATTACTGGTTATATTTATTAAATAATAGAAGAAATTAGAGAAAATTTAAAAAGGGGTTTTGTGATTTGATTAAACAAGTTGTACATATTGCTGGCAATGAACTTGAAGTGGATTTAATCGAATACATGGATTTTCTCGTGGAAGAAGTCATTCCTAAAATCCTCCAGCTGCCAGGCGTTATAAAGGCAGATGTAACAAAACTAACGCAAATGACCATTACCCCTGATGCAAAACAAACCGAAAGCCAGAATGTATCTCTACAAGCTCAAGTCTATTATGAAGACGAAGAAGCATATCAGTATGTAATCTCTAATGTGATTGATGAAGACTTAATGCAAATCTTATTAGATGGCACTAATTTTATTTCTTTGTATAGTGGATACCAGTACTCCTTTCTAAAATATTAGGTATGAGTTAGGGGAGCTAGCAAGAAAGCCTCCTCTCCTTCTCCTTGCTTGTATCTCAATATTGCCTCCAATCAGATAAAATACCTAATGTTTCGACTATCCTGTGTAGGAAATAGACCTGCGAGCCACTTTGGATGCGGGCTTTGTGCCAGTTGGAACCGTCTTTTTTTCTATCATTTGCTGTGCTTTTGCCAGCTTTTGTTCATACTGGCGAAAAACTCGGTTCGCATTTATTTTCGTTCCATCATCAAAAATAGCAAAGTCTTTCAGCCCCAAATCGATTCCAATGGCTTCTTTTCTCGCGGGAACGGATCGCAAGTAGCATCCCTCGCAAAGGATGGATATGTTATATTTTCCTGTTGGTGTTCGACGGATCGTGACGGACAAAATACGACCACTTATTTCTCGGGAGGGGACAAACCATCCCACGATTTAAACCGTGGGTTTTCTCGCTCAAAATATTATACTCAAGTGAATATTAATAAAAAGATTTCACTACAGTCCTTAGTCTGCTGTTCTTCTACTTGTTCACCAGAACAGGGCAA
>NZ_JCAJZT010000011.1:0-73423 GCF_059510395.1 Shimazuella sp. NTD248
TGAGACGTTGCTAAATCTGTATAAACAAGTCCCAATAGATAAACGGAATAAGATATTTGAAGCAACGATGAAAGAATTTACGAAGCATACGTATGATAAAGCTTCCACCAATCAAATTATTCAAGAGGCTGGAATTTCAAAGGGGTTGTTGTTTCACTATTTCAAGAGCAAAAAAGATCTCTATCTAGCTACTTATGATCAATGCACCGATATATTTTGGGAGATTTTCCAACCTAGATTGACTAATCTGCCAACGGATTTTTTTGATAGGTTGATAGTTTTATCCAAAACAAAGCTGCAAATCTGCGAAGAAGAACCATTGGTATATGTATTTATTCTTACTGCGTATGAAGATATTCAACATCGATTTCCAGAAGCATTTGAAACTAGGATGGCAGAAGCTGCTAAACTACGAACTCCTATGCTGATGGATGGGATTGATTGGTCTGTTTTTCGGTCAGATATCGATCGAGAAAAAGCATTGCAGTACATCTATTTCAGCTTTGAGTCTATGGCACAACAAATGGTAAAAGAAGCATTACGACAACCCGATAAGGGTCTAAAAAATTGGCATGAAATGATGAAGGATGTGGAGCTGTTGGTAGAAATTTTTCGCCATGGCATTTATCGAAGGGAAGATAAGGGATGATCCAGCTAGAAGGTTTGACCAAACGTTTTTCTAATGGAAAAGGAATCTTTGATATCGAGTTTGACGTTCACGAAGGCGAAGTTTTTGGATTTCTTGGTCCTAATGGTGCAGGTAAGACGACGACCATCCGCCATTTGATGGGTTTCTTTCATCCGACAAAAGGAACAGCGAGAGTAGATGGATTGGATTGTTGGAAAGATGCAGCTCAGATTCAAATAAAAGTCGGATATCTCCCTGGGGAAATCTCGCTGATGGAAAATATGAATGGCTCTGGGCTGATAGAGTTAATCTCTGACATGCGAGGGTTGAAGGAAAAGAAACGGAGAGAGGAATTAATCGAGCGATTTCAATTTGACCCTAGTGTACCGATTCGAAAAATGTCCAAGGGAATGAAGCAAAAAGTAGGGATTGTGCTCGCATTTATGCATGATCCAAGTGTATACATCTTAGACGAACCAACTTCTGGACTCGATCCACTTATGCAAAAGACGTTTGTAGAGCTGATTGAAGAAGAGAAAAAGCGTGGGAAAACAGTTTTGATGTCTTCTCATATGTTTCAAGAAATCGAACGAACCTGTGATCGAGTTGGTTTGATTAAAGATGGACGAATGGTGAGTGTAAGTGATGTTTCCGAAGTGAGGAAGCAGCAGCGCAAAATATTTGTGGTTACACTTGGAAGTCCAAAAGAAGTAGAACAGTTAAAAGCTACAGGGCTACAGATTAGCGGGCAAGAGGGAGAAAGAGTGGAGATAATGGTCAAAGGGAATTACCAATTATTCTTCCAGACGCTCGCGAAGTTTGATGTTCGCAATCTCGATCTGCACACCCAAAACTTAGAAGAATTGTTTATGCATTACTATGATCGGGAGGGGAAATCATGATTGGCTCTTTGTATCGCACCATGATAAAAACCAATGGAAAACTTATGTTATATATGGGTCTTGGCTCCTTTGTCATTATGGTGGCTTATGTGATGCTCTTTCCAACCATTGCGAATCAAAACATGGATCAATTGTTAAAATCAATGCCAGAAGGTGTATTAAAAGCGTTTAATCTCAGTGATGGTTTGAGTACCTTAACAGGCTTTTTAATTGCCGAATTTTACAGCATGATCTACTTGATTTTACTGATCGTGTATAGTGTGCTCACTGCCAATCATCTGGTAGCTCGTTTAGTAGATCGAGGTTCGATGGCCTATCTGATTGCCACTCCAAATACAAGAATCCGTGTCATCCTTACACAAATTTTATTTTTACTGACTGGTTTGGTATTTATTTGTCTTTGTGTTGTGCTAGGTGCGTGGCTTAGTGATACATGGTTTATCGATAAATCGCTGCTTGATATGCATACCTTTCTAAAAATCAATCTGATAGGCTTTCTTACGTTTGCAGTTATAAGTGCTTATAGTTTCTTCTTTTCTTGCCTATTTAATGATGAACGCAGAGCAGTATCCGTTTCAGCTGGTATCACGATCTTATTTCTCATTTTGGACGTTGTGGGAAAAGTGAGTGAAAAGCTGGATTGGCTGCGTAACTTTACAATTTTCCATGCTTTTGATCCGGGGAAGATAGCGGATGGTTCGGTGGATGTTGTTCCCTTGTCCATTGGACTGCTAATAGCAACTGCTTTTTTCTTTCTTATGGCAGTTGTTGTTTTTAGACGTAAAGATCTGCCTGTTTAAGACATGTTTTGGATACAATTTAATCAACTGCCTGTATAAAAAGCATTTTCACATCAATATGGCAAGTGCTTCATTTATATAAAAAAGTTATTATCGGCAGCACATCAGAAGAATATTCCTCTGATGTGCTCACCTACGAGATGGACGTGGTTCTGATGCCTACGCGCTGGCCTTGACGTACTTCACGGCCTCGTGGAATTCCTCGATTCGTCCACAGGGCGGCAGTGGTTGCGCCACAGGATGAGCTTCAGGTTGATCAGCCTGATCCTGAGCTCGGTGGCCTCAAAGGCAAAGGGGTCCTGCTCCTTGAGGTGTTGCTTCTGGCCGTCCCACGCAAGCAGGGAGTCCAACTCCTCATGGCTGCGGAGCCAGCTCGGGGAGAGGAGTGAGTGGAGCCTCGCTTTCCCGTTCTCCTTAATGAAGTAGTCCTCCGCGTACACCGCCAGGAGGTGGAGCTCGATCTCGAAATCGAACACACGGAGGAGCTTGTTGATTTCGTTGTAGTGCGAGGGGTGCTTGGACTCGAAGTCCTTCAGGCTGATCCTGAAGTCGTTCAGCTTCTTCAGCAGTTCGAAGAAGCTGAGCTCCGTCGGTTCCTTGCTTTCGAGCTCCCTCTTCACCTGGGCGATCACATGCTTCTCGCCGTCCGACAGTTCGTTGGTGGCCTCGATGTACGCGATCTGCTCCAGCAGATCCGACTTCGAGAGGTCCCGGCCCAGTACGATGATCAGATTGAGCCAGCCACCACTGGCTTCAGAATACAGCCCGTAGGTGTTGTTGTCAGTCATCTCTAGACCCTTTCCGGTCGAGTTGAACTGGTTGAATCTCTAATTTTATCTTATCATACAGTTTAAAAAGGAACTATTACATTACTATAAGTACATCCTTTAAACAGGTATTTTTCACAAAATAGTACAGTGAACCTTATTAAGGATCACTTTTTTTTTTTGATTTTTTTGTATATACATTGACAATTTACTTTAAAAGTGTAAAATTACACTTAATAAGTCTATTTATACTAGTTAGATTTAATGGAAGAATAAAAATCATTTAAACGGAGGGAGTATGAATCAGAAACTACGTTTGCTTTGGAAAAAGGAGTTCCTTGCTATTGTTTTGCTTTTCACCTTGTGTCTATGGAATTACAAATATACGGATGCGTTAGACCAAGATCCATATCTGATAACCGATTATAGTCGACTGCATCCTGTTAAAGTAGAAAAAGTGGTAGCTGGAAAAGAAGAAGCCCAGTTGATCCAATTAATAAGAGAAGCAAAGAGAAAACATCTGAGCTTATCTATCGCTGGTCAACGTCATAGTCAGGGAGGGCATACGTATTATAAAGACGGCATTGTCATTGATATGACTTCCTACAATAAAATCCTTGCTTTTGATCCAGCTAAAAAGAAAATTACGGTACAAGCTGGGGCAACTTGGAAGGACATCCAAGAAAAGATTAATCCATATCATCTGTCGATTAAAACCATGCAGTCACAAAATATTTTTACAGTAGGTGGATCGATCAGTATCAATGCACATGGTAGGGATATTCGCAATGGGTCAATGATAAAAAGCGTGGAATCTTTTCGTTTGTTGACAGCAGAGGGCAAGATTATTCAAGTTAGCAGGAAGGAAAACGCTGATTTGTTTCCGTTAGTTCTCGGAGGATTTGGGTTGTACGGTGTGATTTTAGATGTGACGCTCACATTGACAGAGGATGAGCTCTATCGTATGATAACCGATTCCGTTTCGGTAGATCATTACACCAATTATTTCCTTCAACAAGTAAAAGGAAATCCGCAGATGCGGATGCATATCGCGAGGATCTCCATAGCACCAAGTAATTTTCTTCAAGATATGTATGTCTTGAATTATAAACAAGAAAAATCCGAACCCCTTACAAAGTATAATCAGTTGGAAGAACGCGAAAAATGGGTCATTCCTTCTAAAATAGGATTTCAGATAAATCGGAATTTTGACTGGGGAAAAGAAGTGTTTTGGAAGTTACAGCGAAAGTTTATCTTTTCTCAGAACAATAAACTGATAAGTCGCAATAATGCAATGCGTTCAGAAAGCGAATTTATGGAGTATAACGGGACAGGAGAAAATGATTTACTGCAAGAGTACTTTATCCCTATTCACCAGTTTGCCCCATTTGTTGCCGATATGAGAAAAGTGTTACAGGGTTCCAATGTAAATCTATTAAATATTACCGTTCGATATGTGAACAAAGATCAAGAAGCGACATTATCTTATGCGAACTCGGATATGTTTGCCCTTGTTTGCCTGTTCCATGTTTCCCTCGATGATAAAGGGCAACGATCATTTCGGGGACATATACAGCAAATCATCGATGTTGTAGAAAAATATCATGGAACTTACTATCTTCCCTATGCACCTTATCCAACTGTCAAACAATATCAACGAGCATATCCAAACTATCAGCGGTTCTATCAAAAAAAGAATCAATATGACCGTGATCGCCTGTTCATGAATTATTTTTATCAACAATATGTAAAGGAGAGCGGGTCGTGAAAATTAAATGGCTCATCCGGTCACAGAGTATCGTCACGTTAGCATCCGGGATGATCTATCCGTATTATCTGTTATTTTTAAAAAATTTAGGGAATAGTTATTCCAAATATGGACTAGCCTTTGCAGTTTTTACGTTGAGTTCTGCCATCACTTCCCAAGTTCTAGCATCACGTCTCGACAGCAGAGCACATGAAATATTGGTACTCAGCTCCATTGGAATGATGATCGCTATGTTTGCCTTTCCGTGGGTACTTCAGTTTGCATGGGTAATCGTGCTCCAACTTTTGATGGGAATATGTAATGCGATGCAGAGGATGAGTGAGCGGGTATTATTAGCAGACCATACCCTTGAGGGAGATCGAGGGAAGGATATCGGCAGTTATCACTTCTGGACATCCATAGCTTCTGGATTTGCCGTTATTGTGGGAGGTTATTTGATCGACTGGTTAACCATTGATGTTTTATTTTATATAAGTGCTGCATTGTATGGGGTGAGCGCTTGGATGATTGGGAGAAATAGCAAAATACAAGCAAAAAGTAAGCTTTTTTCGATAGAAAAGGTTTGATGAATCCATATTGGTGATGGAAAAAGAGATGATAATGCGTATTTTAAACGATTATGCTATTCTTAAAATAAGCAAGCTCTGATGCAAAATGGAGAGTCCATGGTTGAAGCAAGTATCAGCGATCAAATCCTCCAAGCTGGAATCGATCTGATCAAGGCCAATGCCAGTTCGGTCGCGGAAATCGTGATCTACTACTGTGAATTCAGTGAGGGTATGGTCTATCTGGCGATGAACGCCAAATGTGAGGAGCTGCTAGGTGTTAGCCTGAATGCTTCCCATCCCCTCCCATATGATGCGTACTTGGCATGCATCGTGGAGGCTTTCCAACAGGGCCGGTGAGAACTGGGAGTTGCCTCCTAGCATATCTGAGCAGCCTAAGCTGTTCAGATGCCCGATAATAAGAATATTTATATAAAGAAGAGTCATTCTTTTGGAATGACTCTTTACAGTTGCAAAGTAAATCAATACACCGAAAGAACACTGAAATGTATTTCTTATAATTAGTAAAATACTTAGATAAGTACGCTGGACAACTAAATTTACAGATTATGAAATATAGAGATGAAAACATCGGATATGTAAATCTATATTATTTAATTCCGTTATACAGGGGAAAAGGTTACGGAAAATACCTTCATGAATATGCTATGAATTTATCAAAACAAAAGGAGTAAGCGAATATCATTTGAGAGTTTCTCCGTTGAATCAGCAGGCAATAGCATTTTATAAAAAATGGAATGAGAGAAGTGGGTTTAGAAGTTGATGGGAAAGTTATTAGAATGAAAGGCAAAGTGATGGATAAATTTGAATTTTCCCCATAGGATGTGGAATGTTCGATCTGAATTTATATATCTTACTTTCATTCCATGAATCTGGTTAATCCACTGCGTTCTAGTTCTCTATCATAATTGATTTACTAGGTGTGTATATATGTTGATTTTCCAGTTCAATAGTCATTTTTAGAATTTGTTGAAAAAATCGTAAGGACTGCACATCTTCATAATCTAACTTACATAGTTGTTCTATGTTTCTGCGATGGTAACGTATTTGTAGGGTGTCTATTTCTGGGTAGGGGTACTTGTCCCACAGCCAAAGGACATCTTCTATTAGCGTATCAATGGAGCTTGCACAATGTATTCCACAGTAGTATAATCCTACATTTTGTAAAGATAAAGCAGGTTTATCTGATGTTGCAAAGTGGAGTTTTACAAAATAATCGACTGCTTTTGGAGGAAACCCTAGTGTTAAGCCTAACACTCGAATGTGTTCAGGATTCAGTGGATCCGGATTTCTGTCCATTCTATCTAAAAAACGTTCTTTTCCTAACTCATCCTGAAAAAATATGTATTCGTTAAAATTTGGTCGTTCTTGAAGAGTAAAGAATGGGTACTTTTCTTTCAGATAATGAATCATTTTGTACCTATCATTCGTCATTACTGCTGGTTTCATTCCCATGATAAATGCCTGTTCAGATTGGAAGCAATCCAAAAGAAATCATCTCCTTATAAATAAGGATAGAAGACGAAAAGCCTTCTACCCTGCTAGATTCCTATCTTACTTCTTCTCCGCAGCCCCAATTCGTACACTGGTAATGATTCCCGTTCCACTCGAAGTTGGAAAGTTTACCACACGCTGCACAATGACCAGTGTAAGATTTTTTCTCTTCTTTTTCGTCTTTGTCCTTGTTGTCACTGCCCCAGAACATCGATACACCTAGATAAAGCATACCTTTCACCTCTTAGAATGAAGTAGGTGGGTGACAAGTGTTGAAAGGATGTTACGAGTACAGTTTCAAAGTTACTTCCTATATTATGATAGATTGGTTTCTAAAACCACCTCTATTTTAAAGAGTATCACAGTGATAGATGGAAAACTATGTAAATATCCTCCCGCCCCCACCATTTACCGAAAGCCGAAAAACCGAAACGTTTCGGTTTTTCGGTACATTCGAGAGAGGGGTAACTTGTTTTCTGATTCTGTTTTAAACCTTGTGAGAAAATGAGGTGAATCATCCTTTAAATACAGAAAATTGTTATAATATAGTTTGCCTATAATGTATTTAGGTAAGACGGAGGGTGTTTATTTTTGAGTAAGAAAATAATATGGTGGATACTTGGTTCAATATCATTTAGGATTGGCAATCTATTTTTGCTCAAGTAGAGTATTAGATTTAAAAGTGGAACTTTTGATACAATATACAATAGTAAAAGTAATCGATAACGAATTTAATTTTTGGTTATGAACTTATAAGATTTTCTCTCGTATACATTCTCGAAAAACATAGGAAAGTGGCGATGATATGAATAAAAGTCTGATTTTGATATTATGTATCTCCTTCCTCTTGATCGCAGGGGGATGTTCATTTGGAATGGATTATCCTTGTAGTTGTGTACCACCAAAACCGCCAAAGCAAGAACAACAGAACAATGCATGGGGATTAAAGCAAGTGGTATGGGATAATAAGGAGAAAGTACAAATGTAAAAGGGGATGTATTCGTGATGGATACATCCCTTTTATACGTAATTAGTAGTCTCAATAAATTAAAAGTAACTCAGTGATAATGATTAATTATTTGTTTCATCATCGACTCCTTTTCTTTGGATCAAAATACATCCTATGCGTTCTTTAAAGTATGTCATAAATCTCATCCTCACTTGTGATTTTAAGGTCATTTTGAATTTCAAACATTTGTTTCATAGATTTTAAAAAATCCTCATTCATATTTAGAATATCATAACAGCGAGTTAATCTTGATAAAGCGGTGTATCTCCTATTTTGAAATCCATGTTTTTCTGTTAATTCGACAGCTTCTTGATAATATGGAATAGCATTTTTCCATTGTTTTTGTTTATAGAGGGCATCGCCCAATACAATTAATGCCCTTGATAAACGAAAAATATCTGAAATGTCTCGACTGATGCACATAGCTTTAGTTGAATGTTCAATTGATGCTTTCCAATTTTTCTGATTAGAGAACAAAATACCAAGATAAGTATGAGCATCTACATGTCTTCTTGGGAACTCCTGATCCTGATCCATGCTAATAACCATTTGAAAACGAGTTAAAGCTTGATCGATTTTTCTTTGTTTTAGAAGAATGCTTCCCATTACATTGATTAGATCAAGATGTCGGTTTTGTATTTGGGTTTTACGAGCAAGTTGAATACCTTCATTACAAATTGAAGTAGCTTCTTTGAACATGTCTCGTTCACGTAAAATAATGGAACGAAATTTGTATAAATCTAAAACGACTTTTTTTTGATCAATTGCTTCTATAGATTCCCACACTTCATTGAGAATTTGTGCCGCATGATCTGATTTTGATGATTTCATTAGATATAGTATTTTATTACTCAATAATGAGTTTCGGATATCTGATCTATCCAATGTCTCATGGTATTCATTTAAGCCGATATTGACATATTTAAGAGCCTGTTGTAAATCATTTTGATTGAAACAACAGATACTTAATTGGTTATAGCATGCAGCTATGATGTTATCTGTTAATTCGATTTGATGTTGCTTAATTAAACGTAAAGCAGTTTCAAAGTTTTTACTTGCTCTTTTCCAATCCATATAGTTATTCATGAAACCTTTTAAATAAAACTCAAAAGGTGCAAGTGGATGGAACTCATCGATCTGAATAAGATCTAGTTGTTTTTTCGCGGAATTTGTGAGTCCTAATTCCAAAAGTGATTCGATACATTCTAAAGAAAACTGTAATTCAACAATGGATTCCTTTTCTTCCTTAATCAACTGATTAAGTTGAAATCGACTTAATCCAATTTTCTTTAGTAAATAATCGAATGTTTCATCACGGACTTCTTCTCCTCTTTCAAAATTGGAGATTGTTGATGATGAAATATAATGATCTTCTATATCCTTTAAACGAAGTCCCTTTTTCTTTCTAACCTTACGAACAGTGTATCGAGCCATATACTCATCCGAATAATCTCTCAAAAGTACTCACTCCCATATTATACTACCAATAATAGTACTTCACAAAATAATCAGATAAAGTGAAATCCTCTGTTTTAAGTAATTTCTTAGATTGAAATTTATCCCAATTACGAAACCATTGTAAAATCGCAAGTGATAAATTTGAAATGTTTTCCCATTTTACTAAAAAAGTTAAAATGACTGAAATCCATAGTTAGTAATAAATAGAATATATAATTTAATTAGTTAACTTGATAGTGGAGGTGTATAAAATGAGTGAAACTTCTTCCAAAGATAAAAGAATCAACCTATCTGCTTTACTCGATCAGCCAGAGTATATTAGCAAGATTGAGGTGACTGCTGGAGAGATGCATAAACGCAATTCCACTTCTTTTCAATGTTCATTTGAATATAAACCTAACATCGTTCAAGCAGTAGTTAACTTAGAAACTCCTAGCGGTGAGCTTTTAAGGATTCCCTTAAGTAAAGTAAACAAAGTAGTGGTGGAGAGTAATACAGTAACGATCAAAGGTTTGAATTACGACATTTTTTCCTAGTTCCAATGGATATATTTCACACGAGACAGGAGGAAGAAAAAATTGGAGTGGGACGATGTGATGGAATGGAGTGAAAAATTAGCGGAATATTTCGTCTATTATGCTGGTGAAGAAATTCATTATGTCTTGCTCATTGAACAACTGCGATTAGCGGAAACTCGCTCTGATTTTTTGAAAGCGGTTCAAATTCTTATTAACGATGGGAAATTACAGGTGAAACAGTGTGCAGCAGAGATCGATCAAGCAAGCATTGATGGGCTGTTGCAATTTATTTGTACTGGTGATATCACACAGGTCAGCCAGTTTCGTTCTGCTTTGAGTCATCATATTTGGATATATGAACTGGAGAAAATTCAGAAGCAAGATTGCTATTTAAGGGAGCTGCTATCTCAGTAGGTGTAAAATTTTGATTTCAAAAAGCAGCGACCTCCATCCGTTGAACACGGGAGGAGGCCGGTCTGTTGTCCGCTGGAGCTACTGCTGACGTTTCTCGTTCAGCTCTTGCTCCGCCCTGTCCACCAAACGCTTGCCGAGCAGACCCAGAACGACGGCAATACTGCCGATCGAGACGACCACGTACCAGACATTGACGACGAATGCGATCACCACGAAGCCGAGAGCGAACACAGCACCCACCACGATCAACGACAGGTTCATCGGGTCGAGGAGGGAGACGATCTTGGCATTTACCTCTTGGCGACTGGGAGCCAAAACGATCAGCAGGGCGGTGAAGATAGGGACAAAAACCGCCACAGGAATCAAGCACAACCAGGTGTTGAACTGGAACAACTTCGGATATCCGATGAGAGCCATGGACTGCAAAGGAAGCCCCCAGAGGACGACCTTCTTTGCATTCTCCTTGTTCCTGAGGTTAAGCATCAGAAGTGCTCCTTGAGTGTATCTGCCCATGAGACAGGGGACAACAGTTTGATCTTAATCATATCATATAAATTTATTATTTAGACATCTATGAGCTTCCTCTAGCAGGCAAAAAGACCTGAACTCCTAGTTTAGCTTTTATTCAGCTTGAAATTTTTTTATACTATACTTGTAAGCTGAAGAACCAATGCAATGGAACAAGGGGATCTCATGTCTGTTACATCCATTACAGTTGTGGCCACCGTCGATGAGAAATGTTGTCGAGTTACGTTTTGCCCTGACTATGAACCCATTGTCCGTTTGGATAAAAAGGAGATCGAAGGCCGAGCAGCATCCACGCTGGCAGCTAGGATCAAGCAAAAGCTAGACGATTCCAGCAGCGAGCCCGACGTCGTGATTCAGTCAATCACGATGAAGGAATCAGGAGTTGTCCGGAACATTAGCCTGAGTGCTAGTGGTGGTGGTATTGCTGCTCTCGTCATTGGAGATGTTCATTTGTAATCAACGGTAGCCTCTGATTGGTTCAACTCTCTGTCAGCGCCAATAGTGGAGCTGACAGAGAGCAAGTAAAGAAGAATTCATATATTTTTATAAATGGAAAACAAGCCATTACAAGCAAAAAAATGTTCTGTGATGGCTTGTTTGATTTGTGTGAATTTTTTGCATCCAACTAATACATATTCCAATACGGTTGATGGGAGACTTTTCGATTTCGTGGCGGGGTTTCTGCGACAGACAGCAAAAATAAGATTTAAAGAAAGTTTCCTTTAATGGGAATTAAAAAAGCCAAATGTCACTGCTTCAGAGCATTTGGCTGTGCTAGAGAGAACTTATTCCTCCAACTGATAAGGAACAATCGTCACAATAATATTTCTCCTGCGAAGTACATTTGCCATGATGAGAAAGCCGGATTGGTTATGGAGAAATCTTTGCCACCATCTCTTAGCGATAAATTGCGGCATGATAACAGTGACTTGGGAATGAGATGCATCTGCTTTTTCTTTGACTACATCGATAAATTGACTGAGTGGGGTCAGGACACTGCGATAAGGAGACATCAAGCCGACTAATTTTACACCAGTATCCCAGTTTCTCCAGTTTTTCTCTAACTCTTTAATGGACTCTTGACTGGAACCAACATAAACAGCGATCACATTATCGGATAACGATTTTGCATATAAGATCGACTGTTTTACCACTTTTGTTATTCCGGCGACAGGGACAATCACGATATTTTTTCCACTCGCAATGGTGCTGAGTTTCTCGGATATATCCGTTTCTAATTGATTTCCGACGGCAGTGTAGTGTTTGTGGATTTTATGGAAGATATAAACAGCAAGTGGGATAAAAATGAGACTCATCCACACCTGCCCAAATTTCGTGATAAAAAAGATGGCGAGAATCAAATAACAGATCAATGCCCCTGTAAGGTTAATCGCTAGTTTTCCCATCCACCCTTTTGGTTTTGTTTTGCTCCATTTGACGATCATTCCTGTTTGCGAAAGTGAAAAGGGGATAAAAACACCAACAGCATAAAGAGGAATCAGATTTTCCGTATTCCCTTCAAAGACAATAATTAAGATAATCGATGCCAATGCAAGGGTGATGATCCCATTGGAATATCCCAATCGATCCCCTCTCACTTTAAAAGCACGGGGCATATATTTATCTCTAGCTAGGTTAAATGCTAGTAATGGAAATGCGGCGAAACCAGTGTTAGCTGCTAGGACTAAAATAAGTGCAGTTGTTGCTTGGATAAAATAATAGAAGAAATTTCGTCCAAATACCGATGAGCTCAACTTGGAAAGTACGGTTTCTTTTTCTTGTGGGGCGATTCCGTACCAGTAACATAAAAAGACGATTCCTGTCAAAAGAAGTCCTAAAATGATTCCCATAATGGATAAAGTAAATGCTGCATTTTTCGGAGCAGGTTCCTTAAAATTGGGAACAGCATTGGACATTGCTTCTACTCCAGTAAGAGCGGAGCAGCCAGAAGAAAACGCTTTTAAAATGAGAAATAAACTAATCCCCATCACAGGAGTTCCTATTGCTGGATGTATTTGTGCAGATATATGTCCTGTTAATACTTGATAAAGTCCAGTGATAATCAAGATCGCGAGGGCGACGACAAAGGCATACACTGGATATGCCAAGATGGAAGCGGATTCGGTTAAGCCTCTTAAGTTTACTACGGTAATAAACACTACCAGCCCTACTGCAATCCATACTCGATAAGGATGCAATTCAGGGAAAGTGGAAGAAATCGCGTCTGTACCTGCGGATACGCTCACGGCAACGGTTAGTACATAGTCAATTAGCAATGATCCTCCCGCAAAAAGACCAAATTTCGTCCCTAAATTTTCTTTTGCAACCATATAAGCGCCGCCGCCACCCGGGTAGGCGTAGATGATTTGTCTGTAAGAGAGGATCAGAGCGGCTAAAAGAATAAGCACGCCGACTGCAATTGGTAAGGAATACCAAAAAGCGATGACACTAATACTCGCTAATACGATCAAAATCTGCTCTGGACCATAGGCGATGGAAGAGAGAGCATCCGAGGAGAGAATCGCTAAAGCCTTTGCGTTACTTAATTTTTGTTCCTGCGCTTCAGTAGATTTCATCGGTTTCCCGATGATAATCCGTTTGAATTTCTTAAACATCCAATTCCCCCATCATTTTTATCATCCAGATTAGATAAATTTCATATATCTGTTAACCTTAAAAAGCATTATATCACTTGTATGGAAGTCCCATTTTTGAGTCTTGGTAAAGATTCGAATGCCAGATAGACTAGCTATTCTGCAATAAAAAACAATAAACCTTTCGCGCAATGGAAATTGCATCAAAAGGTTTATCGGAAAAGCTATATGAAATAGAAATCTCCACTTATTTCGGGACTCCACGATCTACAGTTGTAGTTCGCGGAGGTGGACGACGCGTCAGAGAAGACCGATGATCAGAGAGTGACGATCCGTCGCCGCTGTTGCCGACCGACGGCAGACCGCTGAGCACGACCGGCTTGAGCTCCGGCTTGGGGAGCTGAGGCGCCGGCTGGGGCACGTTCATCTGCTGCTGCGCGTAGGCGAGGAACTGCACGGCCGGGTGCTCGACCTTGCGGGAGCGACGGGAACAGGCGGTGAGGAACAGGTGGACGATCTTCATGAGAACTCTAATTTGGGTCGTTCGATTGATGATATATTCATCTTACCATATTATTTAAAAATCGTGATTACACTTTGATCGTTTTTGCGAACCAATGCTGATAAAGTGCTATCAAACAGAAAGACCTTCTATATATAAACTTAGAAGATCTTTCTAAAAGTGGTCAAAATCCACGCTCATATTGTTTTGGAATCAAGCTTATTCGTTCTTCTCCTTCCAGTGCATGTAATGCCCAATATGGGTCACGCAGCATCGCCCGCCCGATGGCCACTAGATCCGCATCTTCGTTGGCAATTGTCGCTTCTGCTAGAGCAGGGTCATCGAGAATACCGACAGCGATGACAGGTATTTGCAGTGCTTGTTTGATCGCTCTTGCATACGGGACTTGGTATCCGGGATGATTCGCAGGTTTCTTCTTACCAGCAGGGCCCTCGCCTCCACTGCTGACATCAAACATATCTACCCCTGCTTCTCGATAACGGCGGCACAGTTCGATGCTATGTTCCAGATCATAACCGCCATCCATGTATTCTACGGCTGAAATTCGCATGATCAGTGGCATTCCTTCCGGCATCACACTTTTGATTGCTTGAATGACTTCTACGCCAAATAGAGCTGAGTCTTGACCGTATTCATCATCTCTTTGGTTAATTCCCGGGGAGTGAAATTGATGAATCAAATAACCATGAGCGCCATGGACTTCGATTGTGTCAACTCCTGCCTCTATTGCGCGGACAGCTGCTTCTTTGAACATCTGCACCCGTTCTTTTACTTCCGCTGTAGTCAATGCTCTCGGTTGTTTGTAATGCTTATTGGCTGCGATTGGAGAAGAGGACAGCGGTACGGCTGCATCTTCTGCTTTTCTGCCAGCATGGGCGATTTGGATGCCGATTTTGGCTCCATATTTATGTACTTCATCGATAATCCGGCGAAAGGCTGGAATTTGTTCATCTGACCAAAGTCCTAGGTCGTAATCGCTGATTCGTCCATCTGGTTCAATATCTGTCATCTCCATGATGATTAGTCCTGTTCCGCCGACAGCCCGGGAAACATAGTGGACAAAATGCCAGTCGTTTGGTTTACCATCCTTTGCTTCAACGGAATATTGACACATGGGAGGCATGACAATTCTATTTTTAAGCTGTAAATTTTTGAGTTGGAAAGAACGACCGAGGTTACTCAAAAGTAAAAACCCCTTTCTGTTTAATGTTAACCTTCTTACTTTAACATATTCACTAATTAATTGTAAGTGAATAAAAAAAACCCATCTCCTAGAGATGGGAATAAAATTCAACCAGTATTACGAAGTCCTGCGGCAATCCCATTGATCGTTTGCAAAACTTGTTCTAAGAGATAGGGATTTTCTGTGTTGTCTTGATCCTGTCTTCGTAATTGTAATAAGTGAACTTGGATTAAACTCAATGGGTCTACATAAGGATTTCGTAGTACGATGGATTCTTGGATGACGGTATTTTGTTCTAAAAGCTCCGTTTGTTCGGTAATCGCTAAAATCTGTTGTTTCGTTAAGTCAAATTCGTTCTCAATCAACTGATGGATTTGTTTGGCATGTTCTTGATCATGGGCAAGAGAAGTGTATTGCTCCGCGATCACCATATCTGCTTTGGAGAGTGCCATTTGCAAATTATTGATAAGCGTAGAGAAAAATGTCCATTTTTGATACATTTCTTGTAAAATGCCAAGTCCAGCTTTGTTTTCTGCTAAATAGGTTGCAAGCCCAGTACCCGCCGCATACCAAGCTGGAAAGAGATATCTTGTCTGCGTCCATGAGAAAACCCAAGGGATGGCACGCAGGTCGGAAAATTTTTGGCTGTTTTTCCGTTTCGTCGGCCTTGAACCGATATTCAGCTCGCCTATCTCGGGTAAGGGTGTAGCCTCTTGGAAAAAGGGAATAAAAAATGGATCATGGAACACCAACTGTTGATAATGCTGCAAAGAGTGGCTGGAGATTATCTCCATTGTTTTCATCCACTCTGGGTTTATTTCCGTTTGTTCTTTATTTAAAGCAGTAGCAACGGAGTGTAAGTAGGTAGAAGTTGCTTGTTCCAAACTTCGCAATGCAATAGGCTTCATTGCGTATCGGGAAGACAGTACTTCACCTTGTTCGGTAATTTTCACCCCGCCGAGTACTGTATGAGGAGGGTTTGCCATAATGCTTTGATGGAGTGGCCCGCCACCTCTGCCAAGTGCTCCGCCTCTGCCGTGAAAAAACTTCACGTCGAGATTGTATTTTTTTGCTAAGCGCCACAAACGCATCTGAGCGCGGTATAATTCCCAGTTTGCACTGATCATCCCACCATCTTTATTGCTGTCGGAGTAGCCTAAAGTGATCTCTTGATATGCTCTTCCATTTACAATCCCTGGTTTAAACATTGGATTTTGAAAGTATCTCTCCATGATTTCCTCTGCTCGATGCAGATCATCAATGGTCTCCAGTAATGGTACAACATGCAGACGGGAGTCATGGTGGTGACGATACAATCCCACTTCTTTTGCGAGTAATACGACTTCTAAAAGATCGCTTGTGCCTTGTGTCATACTGATGAGGTAGTTGGAAATACAGTTTTCCCCGAATTCTTCCTTTGCTTTGACTGCAAGGTGGAACAGCTCTAATAGCTGTTTTGTATCTGCTGAATAATCCATGAAATGGGATGTAAGCGGCCTTGGATCTGCCAGTAAGTCTGTCAGTAATTCTATTTTTTTCTCTTCCGATAGGGTGGAGTAGCCGCTTGTTATTTGCAGCGTATCTAAAATTTCATCGATTGCTTTTTCGTGTTCCCCGCTGTGTTGCCGCAGGTCAAGCGACAAAAGATGAAATCCAAATATCTCCACTTGGTGAATCAACTTATCGATCTCGCTAATGGCGATGCCCACTGGTTGATGACTTTGCAGACTTGCTTGAATCAGCATTAAGTCTGCTAAAAAAGCATTAGGGTTGGCATAGACACCAGCATCGGTTTTTTGCAGACGGGTATGTTTCAATCTCGCTAAAACATACGTACATTTGATCCGATAAGGTTCTTCTTGGTTTCGCCAGATTCCTTTTGACAGATCATCAGCGTTAACTTCTTCTCGGTCTTTTTTAATCGAAGCCAGTAACTCATTAGAAATCTTTACTCGCTCAGAAGAGTGACTCATATAAGGGAGCAAATCTTCCATCTTTTGCTCGTATTTGCGAATCACCAAATCTCGCTGCATGACTAGGGTTTGCCAAGTGACTGCTGGTGTAACGGACGGATTCCCATCTCGATCTCCCCCAATCCAAGAACCGAATCTTAGGAAGGATGGCACGTTCCAGTTGTGCTCTGGATAATATGTTGTTAAACACCGCCCCAGCTCTTGATGTACACGTGGAAGTACATCGAACAACGTTTGATCCATATAATATAATCCGTTGCTCACTTCATCCAAAACAGTAGGTTTCCTTTTTCGCAGAGGGTCTGTTTGCCAAAGGGTACTGATTTCTGAAAATAGCGCATGATACAGTTCTCTATGTTCTTCACTGTCTTCATCCATTTGATCGAGTTGTATCAGTTGATTGGCAATTCGTTTATGGATATTGAGTACGGATCGGCGTGCAGCTTCCGTTGGATGAGCAGTGATGATCAATTCTAATGATAAAAAGGAGAGAATTTGCTCCACTTCATTTGCTGATACACCTGATTCATGCCAGTTTTGAATGGTACTTTCAATGGAAAATTGTTGGATTTCTCCTTCTTTGGAGCGGCGATGATATCGATTGCGACGCATGCGATGGTTTTGTTCTGCGATATTTACTAATTGAAAATAGATAGAAAATGCGCGAATTACATCGTAGCGCATATCGGGTTCCAGCTGTTCAATTTCATGGATACAAGTCGCAAGTAATTCTGGATGGAATTCTGTTCTTAGTCGTTTGGTTAATTCCCTAATTCGTTCTACATGGTGAAATAATGCATCTCCACCGAGTTGTGTGAGAACATCACCTAAAATGTTGCCGAGGAAACGAACATCTCTGCGCACTAACGAATTTTGCTTGGTAAGCATGTGAAAAGCTCCTTTCGAAAAGGAAATCTATCTATTTTATTTCTAGCTGTTAAATTCATTTAGTCTGGAGAAGAAGAGGGTAACAAAGTTATAAAACAATTGTTCCGATGGTGGGAGTTTGCGATTTTTTGGGATCACAATCCCTACATTCCTCGTCAGATTTGGTACGTGAATAGGAATTTTTGCAGTACCTCTTGGAACATTATCGATCAAAGTAACCTCAGGAAGCAGGGTGACACCTAAACCTGTAGCTACTAGTCCCTTAATCGCATCAATATCTTCTCCTTCAAAGGAAATATTGGGTGAAAAGCCTACTTTGGTACAGGCATCGATCACAATGTCCCGCAAAATAAAACCAGTTGGAAACAGAACAAATGAGTCGTTGCGCAATTCGTCAAGATGGATAGATGCTGCATCTGACATGGGATGACTAATCGGCAAGAGGGCTATGATTTTTTCTAAAAAAAGAATTTTTCCTTCGATTTGTTTTTCGTCGGTAGGAATAGGGCCGAGAAATGCTAGATCGATTTCTCCTTTATTTACCGCATCAATTAAGTGTTGATAACTCCCTTGTCTCAGTTGAAAGCCGATATGGGGATATTGATCCCGAAATGCAGAGATGACTGTCGGTAAAGTATGTGCAGCTAAACTACTTGGAAATCCAACCCGTATCGTTCCTTTTTCTGGATCGAGGAACTCGTCCATCTCTTGTTTCGCATTAGCGATGGCCCTCACAGCCGCTTTAGCATGATGTAAAAATATCTTCCCGATGGGTGTAATTCTTATATTTCTACCTTCGCGGATAAATAGTTGAACACCGAGTTCTGCTTCTAAATTCGCAATTTGCCTACTGACAGCAGATTGTGCCACATGTAATGCTAAGGCAGCATCCGTTACATGTTCACGTTCTGCTACCTCGATAAAGTATTGAATCTGCCTTAACTCCATACTAAAACCTCTTCCTTTTCAAATCCATCTCATTTTGCGATCGTTTCTATCTTAAATATATATTGTTTGCATCGGTTTGAAAATATAAGATAAGTATAAAATTTATAGAAAATAATTCTAATTTGAGATAGGTTGACATCTTCGAAAAAGGAGAGGGAAGCATGCAGTATCCTCAAAAACAAGGACTATATGACCCCAAAAATGAACACGATGCGTGCGGAGTAGGGTTTATTGCGCATTTACAAGGTCAAGCGACACATAAAATTGTTGAGCAAGGGATTCATATGTTGACAAAGCTGCACCATCGAGGTGGAGTAAACGATGGTACTGGTGATGGTGCAGGGATTTTAATGCAAATTCCGCATCTTTTTTTTCAACATGCATTCCCATCTTTACCAAAAATGGGCCACTATGGAGTTGGAATGGTCTTCTTCCCCCAAGAGGAAAGCGAACGGAACAAATGGGAGAAAAAACTAGAAGCTCTGATTGAACAGGAAGGGCAGCAAGTTATCGGTTGGAGAGATGTTCCGACTGATCCTTCTACCTTAACTACGATAGCCCGAGAGAATTCTCCTGTTATTCGACAAGTAGTCATTGGACGAGCAGGAGAAATAGACCAGTTAACATTTGAAAGAAAACTATATGTGATTCGGAAACAGTATGAGAAATTGGTGAACAACGATGTTTATGTTGTCAGTTTATCAAGTAGGACGATTGTATACAAAGGATTGTTGACAGCATTTCAGCTGGGTTCTTTCTATTTAGATTTACAAGATGAAAGTTTTACATCTGCCTTTTCTATGGTGCACAACCGTTTTAGTACCAATACCTTCCCGAGTTGGAAGCGTTCCCACCCCTATCGTTATCTCTTGCATAATGGAGAAATCAATACATTACGAGGTAACGTGAATTGGATGTTTGCCCGGGAAAAATCATTTGCCTCCGATTTATTTGGAGATGACTTAGAAAAAGTTTTACCAGTGTTAGATATGGATGGAACAGATTCAGCTATTTTGGATAACTGTTTTGAGTTCTTAGTATTATCGGGACGTTCTCCAGCCCATGCTGCAATGATGATGATTCCGGAAGCTTGGGAGAAAAATGAGGAAATTGTAGACCCGGTTCGTGCTTTCTATGAGTATCACAGCAGTGTCATGGAACCATGGGATGGACCAACAGCAATTGCCTTTTCAGACGGTACACAGATCGGGGCGATTTTGGATCGCAATGGACTTCGTCCAGGAAGATACTGTGTAACAAAAGATGACTACATTGTATTTTCTTCGGAAGTTGGTGTGATCGACATCCCTGAAGAAAACATTCGGTATAAAAAACGTTTACGCGCTGGTCAAACATTATTGGTAGATTTGGCAGAAGGCCGGATTATCGGAAACAAAGAGTTAAAAGAACAAGTAGCGAATCAACTCCCTTATCGAGACTGGCTCATGCAAAATCTTATTTCTTTAGAAGATATCCCGGCTCGAAATGTAACCCAGAAGCTGGATAAAGACACGTTGTTTGTCATGCAGAAAACAAATGCTTACACATGGGAAGAACTGCATAAGAATTTGTTGCCGATGGTGACTGAAGGCAAAGACCCGATTGGTTCGATGGGAAGTGACACCCCCTTAGCTGTTTTATCAGAACGCCCGCAACTTTTATATAACTACTTTAAACAATCTTTTGCCCAAGTGACTAACCCTCCGATTGATGCGATTCGAGAAGCTTCGGTTACTTCAACGACGTCCTTATTAGGCGCCGAAGGCAACTTGATGCAGCCTCATTCGCGGGACTGTCAAAAAATTCGGCTGGAAACGCCCGTGTTGTCTGATGTTCAGCTGGGGCAGATTGCTAATCAGTCCTATTCTGCTTTTCGAACAGAAACCATCCCTATGCTTTTTTCTGTCTCTCAATTAAATGTGGAAGAAGCGATGAAAGAATTATTTTCTTTGGCAGATCAGGCAATCGAAGATGGCAAGTCTCTGTTGATTCTCTCAGATCGTCAAATGAACGAACAAATGGCTCCTATTCCAGCGTTGCTGGCGGTAAGTGGTTTGCATCATCATTTGGTTCGCCGTGGTACAAGAACAAAAGTAAGCATTATTGTCGAAACTTCAGAAGCCCGGGATGTGCATCAATTATCCATGCTGATCAGTTATGGAGTAGATGCTGTCAATCCATATCTTGTGTTTGCAACACTTGAGCAAGCGATTGCAGATGGGTCTATCAAAGGGATGGGACTGAAGGAAGCTGAAGGTCGTTATATTCAGACCGCTACAGAAGGAATTGTAAAAGTGATGTCTAAAATGGGGATCTCTACGATTCAAAGTTATCGCGGCGCGCAGATTTTTGAGGCAGTAGGGATCGATGAGCAAGTACTTGATTATTATTTCACTCGTACACCTTCCCAGTTAGGAGGGGTTAATCTTGAAGTGATCGCCAAAGAAACGGCTCTTCGTCATACAAAGGCTTATGAATCTTTGGCATTACAAATGAGAGATTTAGAAGCTGGCAGTGATTTTCAGTGGAGAAGAACAGGGGAATCTCATGCCTTTGCGCCCCAGACTATACACACGCTCCAGCAGGCATGCCGGAAAAATGACTATACCTTATTTAAAAAATATACAGAGATGGCGAATAAAGAACAACTCATCTTTTTGCGTCATTTATTAGATTTTAATTCTTCGCTGCCAAGTGTTCCTCTCGAAGAAGTCGAGTCAATCGAATCGATTGTCAAACGATTTAAAACAGGTGCGATGTCATTTGGAGCGTTAAGCCAAGAGGCACACGAAACATTGGCTATTGCGATGAACCGTCTCGGTGGAAAAAGCAATAGTGGGGAAGGAGGAGAACATCCTTCCCGGCATACGGCCGATAAAAATGGAGATTCCCGTTCCAGCAGCATTAAGCAAGTAGCATCAGGCAGATTTGGTGTTTCAAGTGATTATTTGATTCATGCCAAAGAGATTCAAATCAAAATGGCGCAAGGTGCCAAACCAGGAGAAGGTGGACAGCTGCCAGGTTCCAAAGTGTATCCTTGGATTGCGAAAGTGAGAAATTCCACACCTGGAGTAGGACTTATCTCCCCGCCTCCACACCATGATATTTATTCCATCGAAGATCTAGCAGAATTGATCTACGATCTTAAAAATGCCAATCGCGATGCTCGAATAAGTGTCAAACTGGTAGCGAAGGCTGGAGTAGGTACAATTGCAGCTGGGGTAGCCAAAGCGATGGCTGATGTCATCGTAATCAGTGGTCACGATGGTGGTACTGGTGCCTCTCCAAAATCGAGCATGAAACATGCTGGCTTACCATGGGAATTGGGACTAGCGGAAACTCACCAAACATTATTGTTAAATAACTTGCGAGATCGAGTGATTTTGGAGACGGATGGAAAACTGATGACAGGTCGCGATGTCGTGATGGCCGCAGTCCTTGGAGCAGAAGAATTTGGTTTCTCTACTGCACCACTTGTTGTTATGGGTTGTATCATGATGCGCGCATGTCATTTAGATACTTGTCCAGTTGGGATAGCTACCCAAAACCCAGATTTGCGGGGACGGTTTACAGGAGATGCTGATCATGTTGTTCATTTCATGCGATTTATCGCCCAAGAAGTACGAGAAATCATGGCTTCCCTCGGTTTTCGTACACTTGACGAAATGGTAGGAAGAACAGATATATTGACAGCTGGACTACGTCATCAGCAGCATTGGAAAGCGAAATACCTAGATTTATCCTCATTGCTTTACCGTCCAACAACAGATGCAGAAGTGGGCAACTATCATCAGAAATTAAGAGATCATCAATTGGAAACAACAATGGACATCAAAACATTACTTCCTTTAAGTGTGAGTGCTTTGCAAGAGGGGCGGGCAGTCCATGCGGTGCTTCCAGTAACCAATACCAATCGGGTTGTCGGGAGTATTCTCGGTAGTGAAGTGACGAAGAAATATGGAGTAAAAGGGCTCCCTGATCATACGATAAATTTCCATTTTCAAGGTTCAGCAGGGGTGAGTTTCGGGGCATTTGTACCAAAAGGTATTACGTTAACACTTGAAGGTGATGCCAACGATTACATTGGTAAAGGACTTTCTGGAGGGAAAGTGATCGTTTATCCATCTCGAAAAGCGTCTTTTGCTTCGCAAGATAATGTAATCGCAGGAAATGCAGCCTTTTATGGAGCGACATCAGGAGAAGCATTTATCAGTGGAATAGCAGGTGAACGCTTTGCCGTTCGCAATAGCGGTGTTCATGCCGTTGTCGAAGGTGTCGGTGATCATGGCTGTGAATACATGACAGGTGGACGGGTTGTGATCCTTGGATCGATTGGGAAAAACTTCGCAGCAGGTATGTCTGGTGGAATCGCCTATGCATTTTCAGATGATATAAAAAACTTCAGCCAGAATTGCAACCGTGAAATGGTTTTATTAGAGTCGGTAGCGACAGAAAAAGAGTTGGTGGAAGTAAAACAATTGATTCAAAAACATGCGCAATTCACAGGAAGCGAACAAGCAAAACAAATCTTAAATAAGTGGGAGATGATGACAGAGAGATTAATTCGCATTATCCCCAAAGAATATAAGCAAATTTTGGAAAGACAAGCAGACGAAAAAACAGAGGAAGTAACCCTTATTCCACAAGCTTCTTCATTTAACTAAGAGGAGGGAAGACAGTTGATAACGGTTAAAAGAGAAGATCCCAAAGCGAAAAATCCATTAAAACGCCAGCAGAATTGGGGAGAATATTATCTTCCCTTCTCAGAAGAGAAACTAAGAGCCCAAGGATCAAGATGTATGGATTGCGGAACACCTTTTTGTTCAACCGGTGCATTTGTCAGTGGAAGCTATGGTTGTCCGTTGTTTAACCATATTCCTGAGTGGAATGAGTTAGTGGCAAAAGGAAACTGGAAAGAAGCACTGAATCGTCTGATGATGACGAACAATTTTCCTGAGTTTACAGGACGTGCCTGTCCTGCACCCTGTGAAGGTGCTTGTACGGTAGCTCTTCATGATTCCGCTGTAGCGATCAAAAGTATCGAACAAGCGATTATCGATAGAGGCTTTAAAGAAGGATGGATTGTTCCCCAGCCACCTGAGAAGTGTACCGGGAAACGTGTAGCAATTGTGGGCTCGGGTCCAGCAGGTTTAGCTGCTGCTGACCAACTAAATAAAACAGGTCATCTAGTCACTGTCTTGGAAAAAGCAGATCGAATCGGTGGTTTGCTGATGTATGGGATTCCAAATATGAAATTAGAAAAACAGGTGGTTCAGCGTCGTGTTGATTTGTTGACACAAGAAGGAGTCCAGTTTGTTACCAATACCGAGCTAGGAAAAGATGTGACGCTCCAGCAACTTCAAGCAGATTATGATGCGGTTATTCTCTGTACGGGTGCTCAAGTTCCGAGAAAATTAGAGGTAGAAGGAGCATCTGCCAGAGGTGTACATGTCGCGATGGATTATCTCACACAGTCTACGAAACACGTATTAGATGAGCGTTCGCCATTGAGTCTGTCTGCAAAGGGTAAAGATGTCATCGTGATCGGAGGAGGAGATACAGGAGCAGACTGTATTGCCACAGCATTGCGTCAAGGGTGCAAAAGTGTCGTGCAGTTTGGCAAACATGCCCAACTTCCGCAAGAGCGGGCAGAAGATAATCCATGGCCTGAATTCCCTTATGTTTTCACCTTAGATTATGCGTATGAAGAAGCAAAAGCCAAGTTTGATACTGATCCTCGGAAGTACTCTGTCATTACGAAAAAGATTGTCAGTGATTCAGCAGGTCAAGTAAAAGAGGTGCATACCATTGAAGCGAGAGTGATCAAGAAGAGCAGTGGGCAAGTCTATGTCCAAGAACTTGTTGGTACAGAAAAAGTTTGGCCTGTTGACCTCATCCTCGTAGCGATCGGATATGCAGGAGCAGATGAGAAGTTAATGGATCAACTTGGTGTAGTACATGAAAACAAACTTGCCAAAGCGGAATATGGAGAGTACAAAACCAACATCGATGGGGTTTTTGCTGCTGGAGATATGAGAAGAGGACAGAGTTTGATCGTATGGGCAATTCACGAAGGACGAGAAGTAGCGCATGAGTGTGATAAATTTTTGATGGGGACTTCTCAATTGCCATAAGAAACATAAAACAGGACTACTTTCATTGTGAGTAGTCCTGTTTTCGTTTATATTGATAATCTTCCAGCAGGTCTTGTTCAGGTAATCGTTCATACGATGATTTTGTTTCACAACCAAAGCATATCGATGAGCAACACATACCAAACACCATCAAGCTGGGTCAACATAATCATGTCGGTCGTGTAGTCTGTGTTTTCCTGACTCACTTGTTTCTCCTTTGCCTCAGTCCCGAATGGGCAATTTTCATTATAAATCATACATTCGCCTACCAGAGCATTTATTTGTTCTAATCAAACTATTTTCTAATTTTATGGGTATAATGGAGTAGAGAAGGAAGAAAGCCTTTTCCTCGAGAATGAAAGGCGCACGAAAATGCTGATTGAGACCGACAATTTCGAGAACATCGTCACCAACGAAGACGTAGAGGTCATCGAAGACAACTTCAAGAAGATTGATACCTCCAAGGAGGTGAAGATCTACGGAAACAACTTCGACGAGATCATCGCCACCACTATCAAGTATCGTGGAAGGATCGAATTGAGTCGTGAGCGGCTCATCCAGATGGCTCGGGGTTCGGAGCTTCAGTACGGAAAAACGGTGCTCCGCCGGGAGGGCAACACCCGCCGGGAGGGCAACACCTGGACCCTAACGGGTTTGGAGGGCACCAATCGAATCCGAATCCTCAAGGAGGACAAACGCCTCCACATGGAGTATGTGAAGGGGAGCGGCCGCAACTCCAGCGGACCCGTGACCAACGTCAACGTGGGTGGCACTGTGGGCATCATGGCGCCGCACGTCTCGAACAGTACTGTGATCGTCAATGGGCGTCGGCGATAAAATCACCGACGACTCGTTTCGCCTAAAATGGCGGAACTGGAGTCTTTTCGTGCGAAAAAGCGGCTAGGGAGTCTATCTCAAGTCGCGACTAAGGAGCTGCATTCGCAGTTCGCCCCGCTTGTTTGAGTGGGGAATAGGCTTATCGATAAGCCATCTGTCGGGTGATCTTTCCCAAGTGGTTAGGTCACCCGTCTCCGCTTTTATCCCATTTTTCATCTAACTAATGAACAAAGATAATAGAACGTAACCTTATATATCCTTTCACCACCACCGTCGTTGGTGGTTTTTTGATGTACGGGACGCGAATCCTATGGCAACGGAGTTTCCGTAGTAGTCTGAGGACTGGAAAGCCGTCTACATGGAAAAGGTAAACGGGTGTTTCCCGTTTACCAGAGCATAATTACGTTTGTTTTTTGATTCTAACACTGTTTGAATAAATCGTTGTACATCGGCTTCACTATGTACGGCTGGTGACGCATATCCATGCTGTACTTTTTTCAAATCCTCTTTTTGGTTTGCAAAGTGGGGGTAAAATGTTTTGTCAGTTATTGTTTTCCCATACTTGCTTAAGTTTTATTAATTTTTCTTTTGTATCTGTTTTTTCATCAGGTGTGTACACATTTAAAATGATATCTTGATGTTCTGCCATTAAAAATGTATTGTACTCTAGACTCAATAATCCTGCTCTAGGATGCAAGACACCTTTTTTTCCTTCAGGTATACCGATTACTTCGTGTTCTTCCCACCAATGCTTAAATTCCAAACTAGCAGCCTTTAAATTTTCAACGATTTCTATATACCATGGATCGTCAATATTTTTCGTATACTAAGTCCGAAATTGAGCCAATAATCGTTTCGCCATAGATTCCCAATCGAAAAACAAATTGCGATAGGTTTGATCTGTAAACATTCTCCAGATTAAATTTCTACCTAACTGATCCATATTCGAAAAATCTCCAAAAACAGCACAAGCCATCCGATTCCAAGCAATTACTTCCCAATGATTTCCTACTATGTATGCCGGACAAATTTGTAGATCATCCAGCATCATTTGCAGAGACGAGGAAATCACTTGTTCTTTTGAAATGTTTTCTTCTTTGGTTAACCAAGAGGCAGCCAAGGTAAATAAGTAGTTCTTCTCATCATTATCCAGCTGCAATGTTCTGGCAATACTTTCTAAAACCTGTTCCGATACCTTTATTTGTCTGCCCTGCTCCAAATACGTATATCAAGCTATGGAAACGCCAGATAAAGCGGCAACTTCTTCTCTTCTAAGCCCTTTTATTCGTCTTCTAGTAGATTGTTGGGCTAAACCCACTGCCTGTGGTGTTAAACGCAACCGGCGTGATCTTAAAAAATCTGCTAGTTCCCTATGCCTTGGTGATTGATTCACAAATGAGGACCCCTTTTAGACTGGTAGTCGTACTACTACCATTGGCAATATGATAAGAAACTCTCTCCTTCTTATTATATCTAATGTCCATTAACATAAGCCTATACCAAATAGGAAGGGAGATTTCTCATGCAAGCAGCTATTTTACATCAAGTAAGTACTCCATTAGAAGTGAAAGAACTTCCCACACCGTCCTTACACACTTCTAGTGTTCGGATACGTGTATTAGCAACGCATATTCTTTCTTTTACTAACCAAGTGGTGGGGGGACAATTTCCATTTGCTTTACCAACACCATACACGCCAGGACTATGTGCAATAGGAATAGTGGAAGAAGTAGCGGAAGATGTGACGGATATCAGGATTGGACAAAAAGTATTTTGCAGTCCACTCATTTCCTCCAGAAATAACACTACGAACCCAGAGCGGATTTTAAAAGGCTGGATTGGTTTGACTGCTAATTGTGAGAACTTATTAAACCAATGGAAAGAAGGTACATTTGCCCAGCAGGCTGTTTATCCAGTTGAATGTGTTACACCGATTGACCATATCAGTCATTACGACGATGCTCATCTCGCTTGTATGTATTATTTAAGTATTGCATATGGTGCTTTTCTGCGGAGCAATTTTTCTCCTGGTCAATCTGTCGTCATCAATGGTGCAACAGGTAATTTAGGGACTGCTTCTGTACTCGTCGCTCTAGCACTGGGAGCATCCAAAATTTATGCTGTTGGAAGAAACATAGATGTCCTTCAATCCATTTCAAAGTTAAATCCAAAACGTATTCAAAGCATCCCTTTACCAGATCAGGAAGGGGATTATGAGACTATATTTGCTTCTAATATTGGAGAAGCAGATGTCCTCATTGATGTTGTCGGGTTAATGAATCATTCATCACTTGTAAATGCAGGATTATCTATATTAAAACAAAAAGGAACGGCTGTATTTGCTGGAGGTGTATTAGTAGATATTCCTCTGTCTTACCTTACTGTTCTCACAAAAGAACTTACGATTACAGGGTCTTCCATGTATCCCAATGATGCACCTGCGGAAATTGCCAGCCTAATTCAAGCGGGATTATTGGATATTACTGCATTTCAACCAAATACGTATCCATTGCATGATATTAATCACGCTATTGCAGAAGCAGCTACTGCTCGTGGACTTCATTTTAGCATCCTAAAACCATAGGAATAGAGGCGCATGGGATGAGTGACAAAGTTATTCTAATAACTGGTTCAACAGATGGAATTGGCAAACAGACTGCTATAGCACTAGCAGACAGAGGCTTTACGGTTCTTCTTCATGGCAGAAGTGCGGAACGTGGTGCTGCTGTATTGGAAGAAATTCAAAAACGTACGGGAAATAAAAACTTAAAATATTATCTTGCTGATTTTTCTTCTCTTATGGAATTATATCGAGTTGCAGATCAAATAACCAAAGATTACCCTACTATAGATATATTGATTAACAATGCTGGCATCGGGAGTGGCAATTTAAACGATCATCAAAGAAAATTCAGCCAAGATGGATATGAATTGCGCCTTGCAGTCAATTATTTAGCACCATTTTTATTAACCAATCTTTTGCTTCCAAACTTAAAACAATCATTGTCAGCAAGAATTATAAATGTGTCTTCCGTTGGACAAGATCCCATTGATTTATCCAATATCATGTTAGAACAGAATTATTCTCCTTTTCATGCTTACAAACGCAGTAAACTGGCACTTACCGCATTTACATTTTTATTAGCAAAAAAATGTGCTGATTATCCCATAACAGTAAACTGTCTCCACCCTGGTTCCTTACTCAATACAAAAATGGTACGAGAGAGTAAAGTCCTGCCATTGGGTCGTGTTAAAACTGGTGCTGATGCCATTTTACATCTTACCCTTTCTCCAAACTAGAAAAGGTAACGGGAGAATACTTTGATAAGAAAACAAAAGCAAGGGCAAATTATCAAGCTTATGATGAAAAATTCCAGCTCGATCTATGGGGATTAAGTGAAAAACTAACAAAAGTACAAGAGATATAATTCCATAACAGAGGGCACCCCAGACTATGTCAACGGTCTGGGGTGTTTGTGCTCTATCCTCCAACGGGATTTATCGTTTCCAAGTGCCTGCTCCTCGTGTGAGCAGTGACCATAGCTTGACAGGAATCAGGAGAGTAGTGTGGATAGCTCCATACACTACTGTGAAGTGCAATGCGGCAGCCATCGACATTCCCTTGATGTCTCGAACTGCCGAGTAGGTGATCATCGCCCGAATGAGGATCATCAGCATGAGCGCCATCCCGCTTCCTGTATTACCCCACACCATCCATTCGACGAGGCAGAGGATGGAAGTGATTAGGAACAGAAAGGGGAAGATCATTCGGTTCACACCAGCCAGCAACGGGTACCAGCCAGCCTTATAAGCGGATCGAAGCGTCATCACGCAGTCCCGGTACTTGTCCCGGTTCCAGCGTGCCTGCTGCTGCAAATAGCCAGAAAGGGTTACAGGGACAGTGGTGGTGACGACAGCTTGATCAGCGTAGGCGATTCGGTACCCTCTCTGGATACAGAGGTTGGTAAGGTATAGATCATCACCATTCGTACACAATTTACCCTTGTACCGCTGGTTTTGGTAATCCTCCCAGACCTCTTCGAGGAAGGGAGTGGAGTAGAAAGATGCCGGACCAGGCACCAACCAGACGTATCCAAAAATGCTCTCGGACGCACGCTCAACGGATGTGCCAAGCGAGTAACGGATCACCAGCAGCCGAGTCATCCAGCTGGCAGCAGGGTTGGAAACACCCATATTTCCGCAGACTCCTGCCACGCCATCAAACATTTTCGCGAGGAAATGCTTGATAATGTGCTTGTTGGGAAGACAGTCACTGTCGACGAAGTAGATGTAACCGCAAGCCGTTTTGGCAAGCTGGAAGGCGCGGTTCTGTGCTCTGCGCTTTCCTTCATTGGGATGGCCAGTGATGACTGTCCAGTTAGGAAGATTGGCGTATTCCGAAAGTAGCTTCTCGAATTTTTCCCGTTTCTCTTCCTGACCCACTTTCCTGAAAGAGCCGTCATTGACGACGTAAACTTCTAGGAGGTGTTGTGGATAACGGAGTTTTTTGATCCTCGCTAGTGTCTTTCGAAAACTGTAGAGTTTCTCGTTGAAGACAGGAACAATAACTCCCACCTTAGGCAGCTCTGTAGTTAAATCATGAGGTGTTTCCTGTTCGATTGCTCTAAGGGTGTATTCCTGTGTGTACTGGTGCTGGTACACAGCATGCACCAGGCTTCCTGTGATGTACAGGAAAGCGAGCACTTGGGCTAGCATATTTTTCCCATCTAAAGAGGACGAGGACAGGTGATTAGTGAGCTTTACACTAATCGGTACCCTCATTATATGGGTTGCATAAAGGCTGGTAAATGTTTTCTTGCAAAATTAAACATGCAAAATCAATTGCGCAATCGAAAAGTAAATGATTAACCCAGTACCATCGACTAATGTAGAGATCAATGGACCAGAAACAACCGCTGGATCGATTTTTAAACGATGTAATAATAAAGGTAAAAAGGCTGAGACAAGAGATGACCACAGGACAATTGCTAAAGCGGATAAAGCGACGACATATCCGATATTTAACTCGACATGCAGCAACAGTGCACGAATATATGCGACAATCCCGAGACACACACCGAGCAGCACCCCTGTGAGAAGCTCTTTTTTAATCACGCGAAATACATCTTTAAAAGCTACTTCTCCAACTCCGAGTGCTCGTACCAGTGTGCTGACAATCTGTGAACCTGTATTACCACCTGTTCCAATTAACAAAGGGATAAAGAAAGATAGTGCAACTACCTGATTTACTGCATTTTGATAATGGGAAAGTACATTGGAAGTATAAGCACCGCCGATAAACAATACCAATAACCAGATGATCCGTTTATTGAATAACTGAAAACTGCTCGTCTTAAAATACGTATCTTCTAATGGCTGGCTTCCTCCTAATTTTTGAAAATCTTCTGTTGCTTCTTCTTGAATGACATCAAATACATCATCGACGGTGATAATTCCGACAAGTCTTCGTTCATGGTTGATGACCGGCAGCGCCATCAAATCATATCGGGATAAGATAATAGCTACTTCTTCTTGTTCCATTTCAGCAGGGACACAGACTACATCTTCAGTCACGATGTTTTCCAATTTCGTATCAGGTGAGGCGAAAATCAATTCTTTTAAAGAAACGACACCTACTAGAATTCCGCGGGTATCGGTGACGTAAATATAGGAAACGAGCTCTGCCTCATGACCGACTTTGCGAATATGCTGTAATGTCTGCTCTATATTCCAGTACGTTCTTGCAGAAATAAAATCAACTGTCATCAAACTTCCCGCAGTATTTTCTGGGTAGGTCATCAGTTGATTGATTTTTCTCCGATAGTCCAAAGGAAGCAGATCGAGTAAACGTTCTGCTTGGAGAGGATGGATGGCAAGCAGCATATCGACTACTGTGTCACTGGACATTTGTTTAAACAGAGGTGTGGAAAAGGAAATCGGTAAGTGCTGCAAAATATGATATTGCAACTCAGGGTCCAAGTATTCGATTGTTTCTGCGGCTAATGAGATCGGGATCAAAGGAAGAAGCTGTAACCGTTCTTCATGTTCTAATCCTTTGACTACTTCAGCGATGTCATAAGGTTGTAAGGGATTAAGTAATTCATATACATCTGTAGATTCGTCTTTAAGATTTATGCGGATTTGATCTTGTAACAGTGTATAATTCAAACCTAGATCCCTCCAAGTGAATAAGTCGGTCTTAGTATGTTCATCTTGGGCAGGTGGTATAAATGTGTGTTTATCAAATGATAGCTGAAGGGAAAAGAAAGATATAACTACAAAAAGGGGTGAGTCACGTTGAGTGAGCAAAAAGATTTGGAATACGCGATTGAGGAAATAACGGAGATTGCGACTCACTTTGGGCTTGATTTTTATCCCATGCGCTATGAGATTTGCCCAGCAGATATCATCTATACATTTGGCGCTTATGGAATGCCGACTCGTTTTTCTCACTGGAGTTTTGGTAAGGCTTTTCACAAGATGAAGCTTTCGTATGATTTTAACTTGAGTAAAATCTATGAGCTGGTGATCAACTCTAACCCCTGCTATGCTTTCTTATTAAAAGGAAATAGTCTCATTCAAAATAAACTGATTGTTGCCCACGTATTGGCACACTGCGATTTTTTCAAAAATAACTACCGTTTTTCTAAAACATCTCGGGATATGGTCGAAAGCATGTCAGCAAGTGCAGAACGGATTCGAGAATATGAACTGACTTACGGGAAAGATGAGGTAGAACAATTTTTGGATCATGTGCTTGCGGTTCAAGAACATATTAATCCCAGCATACTCGCCCCTAAACCGAGGAGGCATTCTACTAAAATAGAGGGGCAAAAAGCAACTCCTTATGATGATCTATGGAAGTTAGACGGCGAAGAAGAACCCCAAAAACCGAGCTTAACTCGGAGTTTCCCGGAAAAACCGGAGAAAGATATATTGCTTTTTATTATGAACCACAGTCGAGTACTGCAAGATTGGCATCAAGATATTTTGACGATTTTGCGAGAAGAAATGCTTTATTTTTGGCCGCAACTCGAAACGAAAATTATGAATGAAGGCTGGGCGTCCTATTGGCATATTCGCATTATGCGTGAGCTCGATTTGACAGAAGCAGAAACCATTGAATTTGCCAAGTTAAACGCATCTGTCTTACAACCGTCTACTACGTCAATCAACCCTTATTACTTGGGGTTGAAAATGCTAGAAGATATCGAGCGACGCTGGGATAATCCGACAGAAGAAGAAATCAAACTGCTGGGAAGAAAGCCCAGTCAAGGCAGAGAGAAGCTGTTTGAAGTACGGGAATTGGATTCGGATATCTCTTTTATCCGCAATTATTTAACCAAAGATTTAGTAGATAAGCTGGATATGTATGTGTTCCAAAAACAAGGGAATGATTGGAAAGTTTCCGATAAAGACTGGGAAAATGTGCGTGATCAATTGGTGACTAGCCGAGTGAATGGCGGCCATCCTGTCATCATGGTAAAAGATGGAGATTACGCCCGCAATGGGGAATTGTTTTTGCATCACTTGTATGAGGGAATGGAGCTTGATGTGAAGTATTTGGAGAAAACACTTCCCCATGTTTATGAGCTCTGGGGAAGAAATGTCCATTTGCAGACTGTGATCGATAAACGAGATGTCGTCTTTAGTTACAATGGCAAGAAATGTGTGCGCAGGTTTTTATAAAATCGGCGACGGCTCCCACTGCTGTGCAGGGGAGCCGTCTTCTCATTCAGAGAGGTCCGTCAGAACTCGGGCTGACCGGAACCGCCCTTGCTCTTGCTGTCGCCCTCCCCGGGCGTCTGGGGAGGGTTCTCCGGCGGGTCGGTGACACTGAACATGTCGTTCCTCCTGAATCCATGAGAGTACCGCTTGCCGGGTACTCTTCCTCTATAGTATATCTACTTTTATATTTATTTTCTACATATTCTAAAAGCAAATCAGTTTGTGGAGTTTACATATTTTCCCTAAAAATTTAAGGTATATCTATGTTACAATAAAATCAACTTCCGGAAGAACATGTAATCTAAAGGAGGATTTGATGCTTAATCATAAAAACATCAAAATAGGTATTGTAACATTATCCGCTATGGCCATTTCTACATTTGCATTTCCATTTGTGCAAAGTAATGCTGCTGCTGCAAGTACAAGTAGCACGATGTCGCGTGTTAACCAAATGTACTACAGTATAACTGGTAAACAAGCGCCTACTGCTCATTCAAATACAAGTTCCAGCACCAATAGTGGAAGTAGTTCTAGTAATACAGGTACCAATAATTCTACTTCTAATAACAACTCCAGTTCCAGCAACACAGGCTCTACTGGAAGCACAGGTAATACAGGTTCTACAAGTAATACAGGTTCTACTACTGATAATGGATCAACAGACCAATCAAGTAATGCTCTAGCTGACAAGATTATCGCGACTGGGGAAAAATACCTGGGCACTCCTTACCAATATGGGGCTGCATCTGGTCAGACGAAGACTTTTGATTGCTCGTCCTTTACTCAGTATGTATTTAAACAAAATGGAATCAGCTTACTTCGCAGTTCCCGTCAACAGTACACCCAAGGTACAAGTGTAGCACGTGATCAAATCAAAAAAGGAGATCTATTGTTCTTCTCTACCTCTAGCTCTGGAGGGCAAATTGCACACGTTGGTATCTACGCTGGTAATAACCAGATTCTCCACACTTGGGGATCAAAAGGTGTACAATATGAGAGTTTAGATCATGCTTGGTTAAAACAAGGTTATATTGGCGCTAAGCGCGTTATAAAATAAAGAAAAAATCCGTGAATGTTTCACGGATTTTTTTCTTATCAAGAAGAATCAGCAATCTTGAGCTGGTTCTTTGTTATATTCATTCCACTAAGTACCACAATAGGTAACATATGCTGTTGGTTGCTCAGATGGCAGGAAGTATGCTTCTTGCTCAGCAGAGTGGGCATAAGGATGGGAAAGGGCTTGGAGAAGCCGGTTCATCACATCGTAATCTTCGCTTCCTACCGCCGCTTCAAGCGCTTCTTCCACTCGATGATTGCGGGGGATCACGGCAGGATTGCTACTTTTCATCAGTACTTGTGCTGTGTCAAATGATTCTTGTTGTTTTCCAAGTCTTTCATGCCATTTTGCATACCAAGCAGTAAATTCAACCGTTTCAAACAGTGCTTGCCCCTCTATGTTGTCAAAAGTCAATGCTCGAAACGTGTTGGTGTAGTCAGCTTTATATTGCTCCATCAGTTTCAAAAGTTCTTCTATTAAAGATTGGTCTTGTGGTTCTTCTAGGAATAATCCTAATTTTTCTCTCATGCCTTTGAGCCAATAATTGCGATATAAACTTGGAAAGTTGGAAATCGCTTCTTGAGCAATTTGGATCGCTTGTTCTTGATCATCATGCAGCAAAGGCAAGAGTGTTTCTGCAAAACGGGCAAGATTCCAATTCGCGATTTTCGGCTGATTTCCATAGGCATAGCGACCTTGCATATCAATGGATGAAAATACGGTTGCTGGGTCATATATATCCATAAATGCACAGGGCCCATAATCAATCGTTTCTCCGCTGATGGTCATGTTATCTGTATTCATGACACCATGTACAAAGCCTACTAATTGCCACTTCGCGATCAATGCCGCTTGGCGGTCCATCACTTTTTGCAAAAACAAAAAGAAACGATTTTCTTCATCTTGGATTTCTGGATAATGCCTTTGTATGGTGTAATCAGTAAAAATTTGAAGCTCCTCTTTCGATCTCCGATTTGCTGCATATTGGAAGGTTCCTACACGGATGTGACTAGAAGCAACCCGAGTTAAAACTGCACCAGGCAGCTCTGTTTCTCGATAGACGGGTTCACCAGTTTTCGTTACTGCTAGACTCCGGGTGGTAGGAATACCAAGCCCGTACATAGCTTCACTGATGATGTATTCACGAAGCATAGGACCAAGTGCAGCACGTCCATCGCCACCACGTGAGTATGGTGTAATACCTGCTCCCTTCAGCTGAATGTCAAATCGCTCTTTTGACGGTGTGATTTGCTCGCTGAGCAGTACAGCTCGTCCATCCCCTAACATCGTAAAATGTCCAAATTGATGTCCTGAATATGCTTGTGCAAGCGGGATAGAACCTTCTGGAATTCGGTTTCCAACCAATTCTTGTACTCCAGTATCGCTTTCCAATTGTGCGATGTTTAGTCCAAGAGACTTTGCCAATGGTCGGTTTAGTACGATTAAATTTGGTGAGTGTACAGGAGTTGGTTGAACTTCCGTAAAAAAAATATTTGGAAGATGTGTATAACTGTTATCTAAGTTCCATCCTTTGTTTGTCATAGGAGATCCTTTCTGTTTGTTATTCGTTTTCATTACTATTTCCCTAATCATTTTTTCATCTGTTTATTATACCCATCTAAAAGGAGTTACCGTAAGGGGTGGAAGTATAGTTCTTTTTTTTGTTTTTACTAAGTAATTAAAAATAAAAACTACTGACCTTTGGTCAGTAGTAAGGGCATTACTTTTAATGAAAACTAGTAGCAGCTGTATATTTTGCTTGAGTAAAATATGCTTTTGCTCGAGCTCTATAAGGATCTTTATCCCAGATTTGCGGGGTGTAACAAGAAGTTTGCTTATACTGAACAGCTTTGTTTCCACCTGAGGAATTACAACTCTGTTCCCAACCACGAGGATTACCACGCTGTACATACGCATTGACATAGTTATTGGTTGGAGCAGGAGAATATAGTTTGACAAAAGCCCAAGCAGTGTGGCAATAAGCGCTTCCCCTTAATTGGATGTAGCCAATTGTTTTGTTATTATGCTTAATATAAGTAGTTTCATATATAATTAGTTTTTTGGAGGCACAACCAGTCGTGTAGGGATTGGTACCGTCTTTTGGCATAGCACTCACGGATTTAGAACCAATACTGAGTGTAGAAACAAAGATAGAAAGAGCGATAATAAAGCTGAAACCAAGGTAGCTTAGCTTATTCAAAATAATTCCACCTCCTAATTTTCCTAATTCAATAGGATATTTAAATTATAATAGAAGTATTGTTATAAATATTAAAAATATATAACATTATGATGACTTTCCGATTAAATTATACAAAGTTATGAAGAGCGATAAAAAAGCACATTCTTAAAAAGAATGTGCTTTTTTATTGAATGTCATTTGGATCATAGTCTCCGCCGCCTAACCATAACGTCGGCTTACCCGTTGGTCCTTTGAATAAGGAAAACGCTCGTAATCCACAACGAAAACATAATTTCAAACTAGCTGCATTATCACATGCCACTTTTGTATATACTTTCCCTAATCTTTCTTTTGCCTCCATCAGGAGTGCTTCCCCGACTCCTTGCTTCCGATATCGAGGATGAACAGCGGTAATCGCTTCCTCGATCCCATAACGGCTGAAGATCATCACTCCAGCTAATTGTTTCTCTTCTAAAGCGACAAGTGCAATGGAACCAGGTGTGTCTTCGTTTTCGCTCGTTGTAATACGAGATAACCAACGGAGAGCCCGGTGGGTAATTCTACCTTCGCCATTTTTACGCAAAAATAAGATTATCTTCTGTCGATATGGTTGGAGGTTTGGTAATGTAAAGGTAGTTATTTTCATTCCGAAACAACCCTTCGTCGATAAGATGGAAAACCAGACAAATAGAGTGCATATTCTAATATTCTACGTAATGATCTGGCGCGAATTATCGGTTCATCGAATTTCTGTGGTTTGGCGTTTGCTTCAAAAAACCATAGTTTTCCGAGTTTATCAATACCAATATCCATCGACATTTCTCCAAGTGTTTCTCCTGTTTTTTCCTCGATTTCTTTTGCGAATGAAATGCCAAGTTGTTCTAAACGCTGCTGAAGTGTTTCCTTTTGCCGTGGGAAAGTACTAACTAATACCCGTTCTAAGCTTTCAATCCTTCCCCCCATTGGTACATGGGTTGAAATAGCTCTTTGCCCTGCAATGCGCACCCCAATTCCGGATATTTTCCAATTTGCTGTCCCATCTTTTTGCACCAACATGCGAATATCAAAGGGTCTATCTTGGTAAGTTGCGAGTTCAATAGCTTGTTGGAGAAGATAAGGTCTGTTTTCGGTGCGTTTTTTGATCTGTTCATATACTTGTGGCAGCTTAGAAATGTTTAGGCGTTGTTTTTGCTTTTTTGTTTGGTAAGTAAGGGTATATGGTCCATTTCCTTCCACTTTCATCATGCCGATACCTGCTCTTCCCTCTATCGGTTTTAGGATCAATGATGTGTGTTGGAGCATCATTTGGCGGAAAGAGGCATAGTCAGATAACTTGGTTGTAGCAGGCAGGTGAGTCTGGCAAGCCGTTGTATTCAAATCCTTGTATAGGGACCATTTATTGAAAAAATAAGGGTTAAAAATAGGCACTTTTTTTTGTTTTAAATACTTGATCGCTTGGATGACCTCGTTAGACCTTTCTTCGCTGCGATAAGGTACACGGTTATAGATGACATTTGGAAATGGCAGCAGTTTTTGGTGAAATTGTGGCCTTGGTTTCGAGTTCTGCAAGAGATAGCCATTTACAAACGATTTTTCTTCTTGAATTCCTTTTGGAGTCAAGACATATACCGTTATTCCCAGCTGTTTTCCCATTTGGATCAAATCTGCAAAATTTTGATGGTTTCCTGCAAATGGTGTTCTGCGATCACTTGTTAAGATTGCTACAAAAGGTCCTAATTGATAGCTGCCCTGTGCTGTTTTTTTCCTTCTTACAGGTAAATGATTGATCTTCCGAAGTGGTGCCGGATGTTTTTGGACTTGAATAAGGCTTGATAGATTGTCTCCAAGTGATACATCTATTGGTTTTTGGCTCGTATTTTTGCTCGGTTTTATTGGATAATATAGTAAAGGAGAGGAGGAAGTATTTAATTCTAACAAACCGATTTTAGGTATTTGCATGATTTTCCTCCTCCCTATACAAATTGAGCTAATTTCATGCTGTAGTCTGTGATGCATTTAGCCGATTGGCGACCGGCTTCTCGTAAACTTGGGTGATCGAAAATATGTCTTCCTGGTTTGGCATTGCATTCGAATAACCAAATTCGATCATCCTGATCAATCCCCATATCCATTCCGATCTCACCTAATGGACCATCTGCATTTTCTTCTAATACTTCTGCGATACGAATGGCCGTATCTTCCAATGATTGCAGTATTTGTTTGGAACTGTCACCGAAGTTTTTTTCAAAAAGTTGTCGGGTTGATAGTAGTGTTCCTCCAGTTCGAACATGGGTGGTAACAGAACCAACACCTGCTAATTTGCTGCCAATTCCCACTACTTTCCAATCATCCGAGCTGTCTTTGTGAATATGGACTCGAAAATCGACAGGCCGGTTTTGGATACGGATTAGTCGAATTCCTTGTTGGGCGAGATATCCTTTAAATCTTTGTTTGTTTTTGCGGAAGTAGTGAGATAAAAGGGATTCAAGTGTCGTAAATCGGTGAAGAACATTTCGTTCTCCTCCATGAAAACGACAAAAGTATCCTTTTGAAGGAGAGTAGGTAATACGGAATATTCCAAGCCCGAGACTGCCGCGAATCGGTTTTAAGTAGACCATCTCATGTTCTTCTAACATCTGTTGCAGAGTTTGAATGGAAGGAGACAAAACGGTTTCAGGGATATAATTTTTTGTTTCTTCATTCTGAAACAACCATTCGTGAACAGACCATTTATTAAAGAAGCCTTGATTAAATATTTGGCATTTGGTAAGTGATTTCAAACGACTAATACAGCTTTGTACTTGGGCTAGATTTTCCGATTTCCGATTTGGAATTCTTTCATAAATCACATCTGGGAGAGGAGACACATGTTTCATCCATTTTCCCAATCGAAAATACCAAGCTGTAACCACTTTATTTTGCCAATCGATCATTTCAGGGGTAAATACATAGATGATTGGTTTTTCACTGTCTCCAGCTTGGATAAAGCTTCGAAATAAAGATGATCTTCCTCCGAAAGGCATTGCGATATTGGCTTGGAATCCTGTAGTTAATATACCAATCACAGGTCCAAATTTAAGAGTGCGATTTTGGACGAGAACTCGCATTTTACCAGTGTGAGGAAGAGATAATTGTCTTGCTATTGAAGGCGTGAAGATAATTTTTTCTGCTGTTGTTTTGGTAGCAATGACCCTAGTGATAACAGATCGATTGCCGATCTCCACTTTGATAGACTGCCCATCTAAAAAACCAAATTGGTCACATAATGTTAAAGGCATAAAAATTGCTTTTGCAGGAGTAGTGTGTGATAGCTGCGTTTGACAGATGATTGAATTCATCAATATCCTCCTACTTTCTGGGAAAGCAGAGCTTTTGCATATTGGATAGGAAGTTCCATGGAACGTTTCCTGATCTCTTTTTCGCCCGTCCGTAGGAAGACGGAGCGACCTGGTTTGGAGTTTACTTCAATAATCCAAACATGTGCATCGCGATCGATTCCTACATCAAGTCCTAATTCCACTAACTTTCCATGCTGATTTTCGATATGTGGGGGAACAATCAAAGCTATGTTGTCAATTTGTGCATGGATAACTTCGATTTGTTCTTCATTGAAGTTATCTGCTAAAAAAGGCTCTAGCTTTTTCGCATCTCCACCCCCGTGTAAATTGGATGTGATGCTTTTTTCTTTTCCGATACGAATAGCTTTCCCTGTTGTTTCCCACTGCTGTTTTCCGTTTTTTTGTATCAATATTCGCAGATCAAAAGGAGAACTGTCTGCTGTTTGAAGTGATAAAAAGGGTTGAATCAAATATCGCGTTTTTTGAATAAATGTCTGTACCCATGCGACAAGTTGCCGCTGTGTTGGGATTTGCTTTTCAAATGGAAAGTTTGCTTTGTTTCTACCTCTGATATGATATCCATCTTGTACTTGTTCGATGGAAACTACTCCAATCCCATGACTTCCTCCGTTTGGTTTGATACAAACTTTTGGATACTGGTTTAACATGGAAAGGAAACTGCTGGGACCGTGGTAAATTTTAGTTTCTGGTAGATAGGGTTTAATTTCATCGTTAGTTTGAAGCATGTTGTAAGTCTGCATTTTTCCGCCTAGTGCTCGACCGAGAAACTGAACAGTTTTATCATGATGGATACGAAGTATATTGGCTCGATATTGTTGGAAGTGTGCTGTACTGGTGTAATAACAACGATCATAAATGACGAATGGAAGAGCTTTTGTGCCAAATTTCCACCTATTTCCTTCCACATGCCACGCTGGGACTGTTCGGCTTTCCCAATTGATGTGCAGAGGGTTAAAAATACATATTTCCAATTGATTTTGTTTTGCGATTTTGGCCAATTGAAAAAAATAGGCAGCTTCAGAAAAAGGAGGAACTTTTAACACGTTTTTTGGTGTACAGACAATGATTCCGATTGTGCGATAGAGCTTTTTGGATATCATCGTCGTCTCCTCCTCGCTGGTCTGGAACTACGAATTCCCGCTAAAAAATGGATATAATCAAATAACTTGTGTACAGATGGACGTATTTTTACTTCTTGGTTTAAGACAGTATCATCTGTTTTAGATGGTTTTGAATTAATTTCTAATAACCATATTCGCCCTTTTGTATCGAGTGCAAGGTCAATTCCTAATTCTGCAAAATGTCCGTTTGCGTGTTGTTCAAATGCGTTAGCAATCTTCATTGCCGTTTGCCTGATATCATTACTTGTTGGTTTATGCTTTAAAGCTGGGAGTTCAGCCAATACCTCATGGACTTTGCGAAGTGTTCCCCCACGAGCTAGATTGGATACAATCTGTCGATCATTTGCAATTCGAGCTACAGCAGATGTGACAGACCATTTACCCTCTTTATTTTTTTGGGTGAGGACACGAAAATCAACGGGTCGTTTATCATAAGTGATCAATGATAACCCCTGCTGGATGATATAGGGTTGTTTTTTAATACGATGGGCTAATATTTTGCCTAGTTCTAAGAAGGAATTCGTCGTTTGTGTATGTGTTCCGTTAGGTGTGGCATATTGGTAGAGATAAGTTTGATGGGATCTGCTTAGGCGGATAATTCCGCCACCAAGACTTCCATTGGTGGGTTTTAGATAAAGGCAAGGAAAATGGGTAAGCGATTCTTTTACCTTTTTTAAGCTGTATCGAATGGTTTTTGGTAGCATAGATGAAATAGATTTATCTTGCTTTAAAATATCGTGTACTTGCCACTTATCCAGAAAACGTTCATTAAACATAGGAATCTGATGATAACTAGTCAATTTTTCTAGTTTCTTTTGCACATTAACTTGTTCTTCAATTCGACGCGACGTGATTCGATTGTAAATGATATCTGGATAAGGAATTTTCGTGATGACCCATTTTCCTTTTTCTTTTACCCAAGCAGTAATCAATCGTGTTTCTAGTTCAATTTTATTTGGTTGAAAAACAGCTACCGTAGTGCCACGAGCAATGCCAGCCAGTACACATTCATCCAAAAATTTAGTGAGCGGTCCTAGGACATGTTCTTGTTTTGAGTTAGGTGTGGTGTTGATTAACACTCCAAACAATGGCCCGAATTTTAAGCTCATCGCTTTCTCATCATACTGTGCGTAAATAGAAGGTTGTGATCGCAAGTTCAATTTTTCCGCTAGTTTTTCATGGATACGCACCAAGTTACCAGAACGATTACTCAAGGAAAGATAAGCCGTATCAGCTGCATTTCCAAAAGTAACCCAAAAAGGTTGCTCTTTTATGCCAAGGGCTAGGGCCACTGAGCGACTCATGATGATATTGCTGTCATTTGTAAACTGATGCTCCGGAACAATTTGTAGCTGTATTTTTTGTAGCCCCATAAAAATCCCCTTCCCAAGCGGTAACTAATGGTATGCTATGTAGGCAAGTATCAAGGGGTGCTTAAAACGGGCTTTTTAAGTTTTAGGAGAGTGTGAAGCAAGTTTAGTGAAAAGATGATGATGAATATAAAGTTTTATCAAATTTATAATCCGAAATTAGCAAATTATATATGAGATACTACTTTGATTTAGCATATTAATATGGTAAATTTTAAAAAATAAATAATTCTATGTGAGTACTAGAAAGGATTATGATATGCTTGAACTAGTTAATCGCCACCAAGGAGCGATTGTTCTACTACTTTGTTGGTAGATTCATGAAAGGTAACATGATGAACGTTATTGACACGTACCTGACCGATGCTGCCAAGCTGTACCGGAACTATGTCTCCCGGGAAGATCTCTCCACTGATGCAACTCTGGTCAACTTCCGGATCTTCCCACTCCTGTTTGACGGGAAGTTGGAAGAGGCATATGACCTGATGAAGCAGATCAACAGCGACTCGCTCCGTGAGGAGCTTCAGTGTGAACTGTTGGAGCTCATGATCAAGGCCATGTCGGAATCCTGCCGGTCCCTCAATGACTTCTACAAGAGTGAAGCGAGCGAATTTGCTCTCTGGTTCGTGAAGAAGGACTTGGATCGAAAGGAGTTCCTTGTCCGCGAGCTGATTCTCAAGGAGATTTGGAGGGGTAACCCGACGATGTCGTTCCATTGGACGATTATTTTCGGGTTCTCTCAGGAGAAGCTGAATGCAACGGTTCGTGGCGCGATATGCCGTTTGGTTGAGGCATTCTGAACCAAACGGTGTGCTTCGGCTGGGGAAGGATAGCAATATCTTGACCCAGCCGAATCCATTTATTAGGATAGGTACAAGACTGCATCTTGAGGATGTAGTTTTTTTAATAGGGAGGGCAATACCGATGAAAATCACTTATCATGGACAATCCTGCATCGAGATACATACAAATGAATTCAGCTTGATTATCGATCCATTTTTAACAGGAAATCCTTTAGCTGATATCTCAGCTGATCAGGTAAAGGTTGACTATATTTTATTGACACATGGACATGGGGATCACCTCGGAGACACGATCCCGATTGCCAAAAAAAATAATGCTAAAGTGATTGCACCTGTGGAACTCGCTACATGGTTGTCTTGGCAAGGACTAGACACATATGGGATGAACATTGGTGGAAGCCATGATTTCCCATTTGGCCGAGTAAAGCTAACATTAGCTCACCACAGTTCTTCTTTTGAGGATTATGAAAAGAAAGAGATTATTTATTTAGGTAATCCTGCTGGTATTTTACTTCAAATAGAAGGAAAGACCATCTATCATGCTGGGGATACGTCTTTGTTTTCGGATATGAAATTAATAGGTATGCAAAGCGACATCGATTTCGCATTTTTGCCGATCGGAGATTATTTTACAATGGGTCCAGAGGATGCTTTGATTGCAGCAGAGTGGATTGATGCCAAACAAGTAATACCAATCCATTACAATACTTTTCCTGTAATTGAACAAGATGCTTCCAAATTTATTACCAACCTTCGGTATAAAGGTTTATCTGGAGTAGTATTACAGCCAGGTGAATCCATAGACGGATAAGCTCGTCTATTTTACCATCATCTTTCATATAGTAGAAAAAGGTGGTGGAGAGTATGCAGTTTTTTACTTTGACAAAAATTTTCGGTGGAATAGGTTTAATTATCTTTGCTGTCCCTCGGTTAGAATGGGATACACAGTTACAAATTTTATTTTCCAGTATCTGGGTTTTATTTACGCTATTTTATGTCATTGCCAACTGGAATGCATGGAAACAGACGGCTAAAAAGTTACAAAGACAAAAGGAGTATCAGTGGAGACAAAATTGGCTGCAACATAAGAGGAAACAACGAGGCTTGGGAAAATCATATTAAAAAAGTACAGGAGAATATTCCCTGTACTTTTATTTTTGTTGCATTTGTTGATTCGCATGGCGTTTCATTTTAAAGGAATAGTATACATTTACGACACCAATCAGTAAGATAAGAGTTGTGAATATTTTTCCAAGTATAGGAAGTTTAAAGGTGAAGAGATGGATGGATAAGGCTGCAAATAAAATTCCCATACTTAAATTCATATAGCTTCTAGAAAGGAGAGCATTTGCTCCCTTTCGTCGCGAAACAATGCTAAAATAGATAGTACTATAAAATGTCAGGATCATGATGACGATGAGAATTAATGTTAGTGTTACCATGAATTCCTCCAATTAAAGGCGTGAAGAAACGCCGCCATCTTTCAATGGGGCGTTATTTATCTTCACTCTAATAGTGAGTTTGCTTTACGAATTGTTATCTTCTAAACGCTCTTCGGGGATAAACCAACATCCAATTGGCGTACGGTCGATGAGTACTTTTTTTCCAAGGTTGGAAAGTTCTTTTTCAATGTAATTTGCTACTTCTTCGGTTTCTGTATAAACAGAGTATCCATTCTTTAGTTTTTCCAACTTTTCCCTCGCAAGCCGCTTACGACTTATAATCATAATTTGGTTCCCCCTTTCCAAGATTTATATACTAATATCATACCCGAAATGAAGGGATTATGAAACCGATCTAGAGAAGAAATACGTCAATCTTTTAAAATTTAACAGATTTATTCACAATTAATCTTTGTCAGAGAGGAGTTTTTCAGCAAAATGGACGGAAATTCGTTTGTACATTTACATGTTCATACTGAATATAGTTTGCTAGATGGAGCCTCTCGATTGGAGGAAGTGATACGGAAGGCAAAAGATTTAGGGATGGATAGTTTAGCGATTACGGATCACGGCTCCATGTATGGAGTGATACCATTTTATCAACTGTGTAAAAAAAATGGAATAAAACCGATTATCGGATGTGAGATGTATCTGACAGCTGGTCATTATCAAGATCGCCCAAAACGGAAAGATGCGAAAAACAACCATCTCTTATTAATAGCAGAAACGAATCAAGGATATCAAAATTTAATGAAGTTAGTAACAGAAGCACAGCTTAGAGGTTTTCATTATCGCCCGCGGATTGATAAACAATTATTACGACAGTATTCGGCAGGCTTGATTGCAACCAGTTCTTGCCTTGCAGGCGAGATACCAAGAGCTATTTTGCAAGATGATTTGAAACAAGCGAAGCAATTATTAGAAGAATATCTCGATATTTTTGGAAAGGATCATTTTTTTCTAGAGTTACAGAATCATCAGGTATGGGAACAACAAAAAGTAAACCAAGTTCTCATAGAATGGGCGAAGCAATATGATCTTTCGCTCATTGCTACAAATGATGTTCACTATACCAATAAACAAGACACACATACCCATGATTGCCTTTTGTGTATTGGAACAGGCAGTAAACTAGCAGATGAAAATCGATTTCGATTTGATACCGATCAAGTTTATTTAAAATCAGCGGAAGAAATGGCTGCTTTGTTTCCTCATGTTCCAGAGGCCATCCACAATACAGGAAAAGTTGCAAATCGCTGCAATGTTCATCTATCCCTTGGAGAAATTTTGTTACCAGCATTTCCAGTTCCTGATAGCCTTTCACCAAAAGAATATCTCGCAGCTCTATGTCAAAAAGGTTTGCCAAAGCGATATCAAGAGCCTGATGAAACCATTATCAAGCGACTGGATTATGAATTAAGTGTCATCGATCAGATGGGTTTTAATGATTACTTTTTAATTGTTTGGGATTTGGTTCGTTTTGCATGGACACAAGGAATTGCCGTAGGTCCTGGAAGGGGATCAGCTGCTGGAAGTTTAGTAGCTTATTTGTTAGGAATTACACAGGTTGACCCCATTCGCTATGAGCTGCTGTTCGAGCGATTTCTGAATCCAGAACGAATCAATCTGCCCGATATTGATATTGATTTTGACTATGAACGAAGAGATGAAGTGATTGAATATGCAAGAAAACGATTTGGAGAAGACCGAGTTGCACAGATCATTACGTTTGGAACAATGGCTCCAAGGGCGGCAGTTCGTGATGTCGGGAGAGTTATGGAAATTCCTTATCAACAAGTGGACAAGCTCTCTAAGTATATTCCCGGAACACCTGGTATAACACTTGAGCAAGCGTTTAAACGTGAGCCCCTGCTTCAAGAGGAGATAGAGCAAAATCCTATAGTGGGACAGCTGTTTCAAACCGTCGCTAAGATCGAAGGGATTCCAAGGCATCCTTCTACCCATGCTGCCGGTATAGTCATTGCTCCATCTGCCCTCACCGACTATGTTCCCTTGCAAGAAGGCAGCGGGATTGGTCCGATCACCCAATATCCAATGGAATCTCTTGAGGCTATTGGACTATTAAAGATGGATCTATTAGGGCTTCGCTATTTGACTGTCATCGAACGTACGAAAAAGTTTATTCAACAGCAGACCGGAAAAACGTTTCAGTTTGATGATGAAATGAATGATTCTGCAACATATGCACTGCTTTCAAGCGGAGAAACAAGCGGCATATTTCAATTGGAATCAGCAGGAATGAGAAATGTGTTAAAAAAACTGGGGCCTTCCAATTTTGAAGATATTGTCGCAGTAAATGCGCTTTATCGTCCAGGTCCAATGGAGCAGATTCCACGTTTTATCCGAGCGAAATTTGGCCAAGAAGAAATTCATATGCCACACCCTGTTTTAACAGAAATTCTCCAAAATACTTATGGAATTATCGTTTACCAAGAGCAAATTATGCAGATTGCCTCGACTTTAGCTGGTTTTACATTAGGAGAAGCAGATATTCTTCGCCGAGCTGTAGGAAAGAAGAACAAAGAACTTTTACATGAACAGCGAATTGCTTTTGTGGAAGGTTGTGTGAAGCAAGGGTATAGTCGAGATTTGGGGAATGATGTTTACGATTTGATTGTTCGCTTTGCAGATTATGGATATAATCGCAGTCATTCTGTTGCCTATGCTGTACTCGCTTATCAGACTGCTTATCTCAAAGCAAATTATCCTGTTGCTTTTTTAACTGCCCTTCTTACTACAACTATAGGGAATCAAAATAAGATGGTGGAGTATTTAGAGGAAATAAAGAAAATGGGTATTCCTGTATTTCCTCCTAATGTGGAAACGAGCGGGGAGAATTTTACTATTTCGGAGAATGGAATATCTTTTGGTCTTGGTGCGATAAAAAACGTTGGTACTTTAGCGATTCGCTCAATTTTACAGGCTAGGGAACAAGGGCCTTTTCGAGATTTGTTTGATCTATGCGGGAGAATTAATCTGCGGTTGTGTAATAGTCGTGTACTAGAATCACTCATTAAAGTCGGGGCATTGGACGGTCTGCCCGGCAATCGAAAGCAGAAGTTAGCAGTGTTGGAAGATGCGATTCAAGCGAATCGCGATACTGGTGATCAGCTTCCATTGTTTCAAGAATTCCCATATGAAATAGTGTATCCTGATTTGGCACCTCATACTTTAATCGAACAGCTGGAAATGGAAAGAGAATTAATTGGGTTTTATTTATCAGGTCATCCACTAGATGCATATCCGCAAAGTGCTTTTACCGTTCATCAGCTGAGTAATTTATCTGATCATACAAAAGTAGAATTAGCCTTGTTGATTACGAGTGTAAAACTTGTGCAGACGAAAAAAGGTGACACGATGGCATTTGTGCAAGCTGGTGATAAAACAGGTTCAGTGGAACTTGTTGTGTTCCCCAATATATTTCAACACACTAGAATGTTCCTTCGAGAGAATCACATGATTGGGGTTTCCGCTGCTTTGCAAGTTTCCAATCAACAACCAAAGCTTATTGTAAATGACTTGTATTCATTAGAGTCTATGAACAAAGCAAAAAAGTTATATATTCGCATCTCTGAACAAGCGGAGAAAAAAGTTAAAATCATAAAAAATATTTTAGAAAATCATCCTGGTTCGATCTCTGTTTTCTTGTATTATGAACGAACAAAATCAACTTTGGAACTTCCTGTCACAGAACTAGGAATATTTCCAACTGATGATTGTTTAAAGGAACTCAACCAAATCGTAGGAAAAAATAACGTCAAACTAGTGTAGTTGTGAGAATATGATGTTTTTATGAATTGTAAATATTGTGATATAATAGAGTATATACATTCGCACTAGTTTACCCTTTGAAAGGGTGGTTATTTCTATGATTACATCTTTGGTTGTGTCTTTTTTTGTGCTAGTTGTGTTAATGTTCACTTCTATTATTTGTATAAGTAGAATATGCAACAGAAAAAAGAGTGGAAGAAGATCATATAAAAATAAACGTCGTCACTCATCTTGGTACCATTCCTGTAGTGGCGGTAGTTCGTGTAGTAGTAGTTCATGTGGAAGTAATTCATGTAACAGTAGTTCATGCAGCAGCAGTTCCTGTAGCAGCGGTGGTGGCAGTTCATGTGGTTCGTCATCTTAACAAGAAGACGAACCAGTTTTTTTCACATGTAAATATTAATTTTCATGAAATATGGCGTAAATCATTTATACCCTTGGAAGGGTTGGTGAGTCTTCATGATTTTTTTAATTGCGCTTATCATTTTGGTTTTGTTAATTTCTACATCAAGTGTTTGTGTAGCAAATATTTGTAAAAATGGGAAAAATGGAAGAAATGATTGGAATAACGATAGCTATGATTCTACTTGGCCTCATTCAGGTGGGAGTGGCTTTGGTAATCATTCGTCCTCCAATCATTCGAGCCATACAGATCAGGATAGCTCAAGTAGCGATTCGAGTGATAGTAATTCAAATCATAATCATTCAAATCATAATCATTCATGCAGTAGTAATTCATGCAGTAGTAATTCATGCAGCAGTAGTTCCTGTAGCAGTAGTTCATGCAGCAGTAGCTCAAGTAGTTGCAGTTCGAGTAGTTCATGCAGCAGTTCCAGCAGTGGAAGCTCATGCAGTTCGTCAACCTAATAGGGGCGATGTCTGATGGTTTGGGTTAATCCCAAACCAATCTTTTTATGTGGGAAAACAAGAATACAAAAGCTTATTTATTAATAGTGAAGATAAGATGCATAGCAAGTTGCCCTTAGTATATTCCTTTTTGTTATAATGTTTGGTATTATGAGTCGGAGTTTGCCACCCAGTGGACAAGTTGTGCTAAGCTGCTGAAGCAGCAAGCCTAAAGGAGCGGAAATGGTGACGAGTATTCGAGAGCAATCATTACAATTACATCAAGAGAAACAAGGAAAATTAGAGGTTCTATCGAAGGTTCCGGTAAAGAATGCACACGATTTAAGCTTGGCTTATTCACCAGGTGTTGCAGAACCATGTAAAGAAATTCATCAAAATCGAGAAAAAGTATATGACTATACGATGAAAGGGAACCTAGTAGGAGTAGTCTCAGATGGCACAGCAGTCTTAGGACTTGGTAATATCGGCCCACACGCTGCAATGCCTGTAATGGAAGGAAAAGCAGTGTTATTCAAGGCTTTTGCCGGTGTGGATGCTTTTCCCATTTGTATTGATACGACAGATGTAGATAAAATTGTAGAGACGGTCAAAGTTCTTGAGCCTACATTTGGTGGTATTAATTTAGAAGACATCGCTGCTCCGGCTTGTTTTGAAATTGAAGAGCGGTTAAAAGCAGAATTGAAAATCCCTGTGTTCCATGATGACCAACATGGCACCGCAATTGTAACAGTAGCAGGTTTAATCAATGCACTTAAAGTGGTAGATAAAGAAATGGGTGGAATTCGAGTTGTAATCAATGGTGCAGGTGCAGCTGGAATTTCGATCGTGAAATTATTAATTCATTTGGGTGTAAAAGATGTTATCCTTTGTGATAGCAAAGGTGCTATTTATGAAGGTCGTTCCAATGGTATGAACTCGATCAAAGAGGATATCGCGAAAATAACGAATCGAAGTCTTATTCAAGGTGATTTGCAGACCGCAATCCAAGATGCAGATGTCTTTATCGGTGTGTCAGTTGCAGGTGCTGTAACTGCTGATATGGTAAAATCAATGAATCGGGACCCGATTATTTTCGCTATGGCAAACCCTGATCCAGAAATCATGCCGGATGAGGCTATTGCTGCTGGTGCTAAAGTAGTTGGAACAGGTAGATCTGATTTTCCAAACCAAGTTAACAATGTACTTGCTTTTCCAGGCATTTTTCGAGGAGCTCTTGATGTCCGGGCAACACAAATTAATGAGGAAATGAAAGTGGCGGCAGCTTATGCAATTGCGAATTTGATTCCTGACTATGAACTTCGTCCTGATTATGTGATTCCTGCACCTTTTGATACAAGAGTTGCTCCACAAGTAGCACGAGATGTAGCAGCAGCAGCTATTCAAACGGGTGTAGCTCTAATACAAGCGAATCCTGATGACATATTGGAAAAAACAATACAACTAACAAATGCTGCTATCCAAAGCTAACAAACTTAACACTTTTATTCTCTTAGGGAAAAAGAGGTGAGACTCAGTGTCATTGAAGGATTTATTTCGTAAACAAAGAAAGTATGCCACTATCCCTTCGGAACAAGCGAAAAAAGAAATCCCTGAAGGGATTATGGAAAAATGCCCAAAATGTGGAACGATATGTATTGCCAAAGAGTTAGAGAAAAATCTAAAAGTATGTAACTCTTGTGGTTATCATTTTTCACTCAGTGCTCCAGAACGGATTGCTTCTCTCATTGATGAAGAGCGTTTCTTTCCATTCGATGAAGACCTGCGATCCGTAGATCCTTTGGAGTTTCCAGGTTATGTGAAAAAAATTGAACAAGATATCAAGAAAACGAATATGAACGAAGCGATCGTAACTGGTGAGGGAACAATCGGAGGCTATCCAGTTATCCTTGGGGTGATGGATTCTCGCTTTCGTATGGGAAGCATGGGCTCTGTTGTTGGAGAGAAAATAACGAGAGCGGCAGAACAGGCAGTGAAGAAGAAATATCCATTTATTCTTTTCTCCGCTTCAGGTGGTGCACGTATGCAAGAAGGAGCTCTTTCTTTGATGCAAATGGCAAAAACGACTGCTGCATTAGAAAGAATGAATCGGGAGAAAGTATTATTTGTTTCTGTTTTGACCAACCCCACTACTGGTGGAGTTTCCGCTAGTTTTTCTTCATTAGGAGATATTAATATTGCTGAACCAGGTGCGTTGATCGGTTTTGCCGGAAGACGTGTTATTGAGCAAACAGTTCGGCAAAAATTGCCTGATGATTTTCAAACTGCTGAGTTTCTATTAAAGAGAGGGCAATTAGATCAAGTTGTACCTCGTTTAGAGCTTCGTGACACTCTGATTAAAATTTTAGCATTTCATGCTTAGGGAGGGGAGAGTTTGAGTAATCCACTGTCCTTTGAGAAACCGATCGTAGAACTCAGAAATAAAATAGAAGAACTGCGTGCCTTTACAAGTGAGAAGTCTATCGATCTCAGTGAAGAGATTGAAACACTGGAAAAAAAGGCAGAAAGACTGGAAAAAGAAATTTATGGCAATCTGACAACTTGGCAAAAGGTACAAATCGCTAGACATGCTGGTCGTCCTACTACTTTGCACTATATTCATACTATTTTCACTGATTTTTTGGAGTTACATGGAGATCGTCTTTATGGCGATGATTCAGCTATTGTCGGCGGAATTGCCAAATTAAATGGGTTACCTGTCACTGTTATTGGACATGAGAGAGGGACAGATACCAAAGATAAGATCAGTCGTAATTTCGGTCTGCCTCATCCTGAAGGGTACCGGAAGGCACTGCGACTTATGGAGCAAGCCAATAAGTTCGGACGCCCTATCATCACTTTCATCGATACACAAGGTGCCCATCCTGGTATGGAAGCAGAAGAGAGAGGGCAGAGCGAAGCAATCGCTAGAAACCTAAGGGAAATGGCAGGATTTTCTGTGCCAATTATTTGTGTCATCACAGGTGAAGGTGGTAGTGGTGGGGCACTTGGTATCGGAGTTGGTAATAAATTGTTGATGTTAGAACATGCTTATTACTCTGTTATTTCTCCAGAAGGTGCAGCAACCATTCTTTGGCGGGATGCGTCCAAGGCTCAAGAAGCATCTGAGGCTTTGAAAATCACCTCTGATCACTTGCTTAATCTAGGTATTATCGATGAGATCATTGCAGAACCAAAAGGTGGAGCACATAAAGATCCAAATGAGCAAACCATTTTGATTAAACAAGCACTGCTCAAATACTTAGAACCATTGCTAGCGATGAGTGGAGAAGAGTTATTAGAAGATCGATACCAGAAATTTGCCCGTATTGGTGAGTTCTCTTCCGCTGTGTTAGAAGGAAAAGCATAAGAACTGTAGACATGTTGTCTACGGTTTTTTCATTTGATTTGGAGAGAAATTTGCTTTGAATGGGAGCCGTTTGGAAAAAATAAACATGTGGTTCATTGTTTTGTTGTTTTTTCTGAAGATGATATTGGATTAAGCTGAGAAAAAGGAGAAGTTAAATGAATTACAAGAAATCTGCATTAGTATTGATAGATTTGCAAAAAGGGATTGTTCCGATAGCATCAAATGGAGAAAAAATCGTTCGTAATGCAAAGCGACTTGTGGATCGCTTTCGTGAACGAGACGGTTTAATCATCTTTGTTCGGGTTGCCTTTCATGATGATAAAGACGCATTAAAACCAGCGTTAGATCAAAAAATACCTGATGCAAAACGCTCGGAAGATTGGGCAGAGTTAATTCCGCAACTTGAAATTTCAGCCCATGATTTTATTATCACGAAAAGACAATGGGGAGCATTTTTTGGAACAGAGCTCGATCTACAATTACCACGTCGGGGGATAGATACGATTGTGCTAGGTGGTATCTCTACGAACATAGGAGTAGAGACAACAGCAAGAGAAGCTTTTCAACTAGGATATAATCAAATATTTATAACGGATATAATGGGGGCAGCGAGTAAGGAAGAACATGAAGCTACTTGCAAATATATTTTCCCTAAAATTGGAAAACTGAGGACAGCAGAAACGTTTTTGTCAGAGTTTTAAGCTTTTCTCATTCAAATGAAGCAGGTCGTTTTTAAGTTGAGGGCAATGAATTCCCTCAGAGGTGAAATCATCAAATCCCATATGTTATTATAATAATAGGCCAATCAGGAGCCTGTTTCCGCCGATAAGAAAGGAAAGAGCAGTGGATACACTGGATGTACTTCCCCGTGATCTGATGGATCTTGAGGGAGGTGTCTACAGGGTAGGTCGATACCTGCGACCTCAGGTCGTCTGGTATGGTGATGAGTACAGTCCCACTCCTGTGGAAGCAGCCGAAATTGAGAAGGCTGGGCCCTTCGAGAAGGACAATCCGGTGTTTTTCGTCAAAGACACTTCGCCGGATGGTCTTTTCATCGTGGAGAGGAGTCGCTTCTCGCACAAGGCTGCGATGAACGGTACTACTGTCCCATTCAAGGTAGCAGTGAACATGGACCCGCTGCCGGTGACTTCGGATGGTTACTTTGTCCTTCCTCTGAGGATGAAGTCGGGAAAGAAGACGCTGACCATCACCGGTGAGATGATGATCGAGGAGGATTTCGACAAGTTCGCTCCTCCTCTCGAAGCGAATCTCCGCAGGGTCTACTACAGCCAGCAGGGTGTAGACATTGTGGACGATAGGCTCGTGCGAGAGAGGATTCTCTCCTTCGCTGTCAGGGACATTCCGGGAAAGGGGCTGTCCTTCGGCAAAATCGTTCGGTTGAACGTGACGAAGGAGTGGATGGAAACACAGTTCAACACGATCGTGCACCCCAGCCCGCAGCTCCCTCGACTCGTGTACCCCAAGGTGGGCAGTGAACTGCCTGCCGAAGGTACGAAGGAGTGGGCAGACCTTGTCGGCAGTGAACATGCCGGCAGTACGACTGCTTGGCAGTACCTGCCTGAGCTCCTAAGTGCAGCCAACAGCAGCATCCTGAAGATGTAACAGACAGGGTGCCGTCCGCCGCTCCTCGTCAGAAATGACGCAGGAGTGGCGGGCAGAGGGATATAATGATCAATAAATATATATGTTTGCTTAAAACAGCAACCTATATTACAATCCTGTTTAGGCAGGTGCGTAATTGTTATATATCCAATATGGAAAATTGATTTAATAACTTAACTCCGTACAAATGTATACGATGAAGCGTTTTGCGGAGCCTAATCTGGGAGCAGCGTGATAACTCCCTTATTTCATCGGCTGAATAAGTCACAAAAAGCGTTGTATTGCTATGCTTATTTATAATGCAGAGGATGGTGTTGAAGACACTGATACCGCTGCTTTTTTATTTTTGAACAAAGGATGTAATCATCATGAGTTTATTAAAAGTAGACTATTTATCCCATTCCTTTGCAGACAAGAAATTGTATGAAAATGCTTCTTTTGATCTGTATAAAGGAGAACACATGGGTGTGGTCGGCCAAAATGGAACCGGAAAAAGTACTTTGATTCGAATTTTGACCGGAGAAATTGTTCCGGATAAAGGAGACATAAGCTGGCAGTCTAATGTGCAAATTGGGCATTTGGATCAATATGCCGAAGTGGATGGACAATATACGATTTATGACTATCTAAGTACAGCTTTTGCTGATTTATTTGCAATGGAAGCGAGAATGAATCAACTTTATGACGAAAGTGCGACAAAAGCAGATAATCAGTTATTGATGCAAGCAGTAGAAATCCAAGAACAGCTAGAGACAAATGATTTTTATTTAATCGATAGCAAAATTCAGAAAATCATTGCTGGATTAGGGATCGATGCGATTGGTACCGACAGAGTCATTCAGACATTGAGCGGCGGCCAACGAGCCAAGGTGATTTTAGCGAAGTTACTTTTAGAACAACCCAATGTCTTATTATTAGATGAACCGACTAACTTTTTGGATAAGGAACATGTCGAGTGGCTTGCTGACTATCTGCTTACATTTACTGGAGCATTTATTGTTGTCTCTCATGATGAGTCGTTTTTGGAGAAAATCTCCTCCTGCATTTGTAATATCGAACTTGGAACGATAAAAAAATATCATGGTACTTTCTCTGATTTTATCAAGCAAAAAGAGCATTTACGCCAAGATTATATCCGTCAATATCAATCTCAACAAAAGCACATTGAAAAAACGGAAGAATACATTCGCAAAAATATTGCAGGCGTCAATTCGAAAATGGCTAAAGGTCGAAGAAAACAACTGGAGAGGATGGAGCGTCTAACGGCACCTGTGTTTACACAAAAACCGACGATTGAATTTCAAGCATTGCCGCTCATCAATCATACTGTTCTCGAAGTGAACGATCTGGAAGTAGGTTATGAACGATCTCTTTTACCTAAGGTGAATTTTTCGATTGTTGGTGGTCAAAAGCTTGTGATCACAGGATTTAATGGGATTGGAAAGTCTACTATGCTAAAAACATTAATGGGAGTTATCCCAGCTATCAGTGGACATTTTCATTTCGCTAGGCAAGTGAAGATAGGTTATTATGAGCAAGATCTCAAGTGGGAAAACGGATCTTGGACGCCAATGGAAATCATTTCTGATGCATTTCCGAAACTGAATAAAAAGGAAGTCTTTTCACATCTTGCTCGATGTGGAGTGAAAGATGCCCACGTTACACAAGCGATTCGCTCTTTAAGCGGAGGAGAACAATCCAAAGTGAAGTTATGTCGTTTGTTACTTTCGCCCAGCAACTTTTTGATTTTAGACGAGCCGACAAACCATTTGGATGCAGAAGCAAAAGAAGCGCTGCAACAAGCATTGATAGCCTTTGAAGGCAGTGTTATATTGGTTTCTCACGAAGCGAGTTTTTATCAGGATTGGGCAGATGGGGTTTTGAACATAGAAGTTAGAGACAACAAAGTGTATAAATAAATGTGTTTGCTCCTTAGCGATGAATACTGAGGGGTTTTTTGATATGATTTTTTGGGGAATGAGGAGAAAGACAGCCGATTTTTCATCTTAAGTAGGATGGGAAAATCGACTGTTTGTGTTTATAAAATAATTCATTCCCCATCATCATAATGGAGTAAGAGGTTGGTTAAATATTCTTCTGTTTTCCGGATTTTTTCCAACTCAAAAGTAGAAATATAACGAATCATTGTCGTGTGAAGATGTCGCACCTCTTGGATATTTGCTCTTAAAATAAAGTTAGTTAAGCGCTTCCAATCTTCATCAGTCAATTCTGGATCTGGTAAATCTGTAAGGTTACTATATTGCAGCAATGTCGCAATCGATTCTACTAGGGTAATCCGGGTTTTTGCCCATCGGAATTGATCGATCATGATGACATATTGTTCGCCTTCACAATAATAGACGAAAAACTTAGCGAATTTTTTTCCTAAATGAAGAAATTGGTCTTGATCCAACTGGGCACCCCCCTTGTAAAAAAGTAGTTATAATCTAACTGTACCTCATTTATGAAGGATGTAAATAAATATTTAATGCAATATAAATAATAATATTTTCCAATAGAATCTAGTAGCCCTATTCATAGGTTTTTTATATGTCTTTATTTTCAAATGATAGAAATTTATATTTGATGACGCAGTATTTTATGCAATCTTATATCTATGAAGAATGATGCAGAAAAGTTGGTGGAATGGGGGAAAATGGAACATACAAACTTCAGTTTGTTAAATGGCTGTAAATAAATGCTCCAGCAGGATTTGATTTTCCATCTGATTCACATAAAATAAAAGCAAAAGAAAAATAACCTATTATCGATTTGCCGAGTTTAAGAGATGAAAGAACATTTGCTAGATGTGTTTAGAAATTTTCTGATATAATATTTTACTTAAGATGCAGGATACTTTTGTTATGTCTGAAGCATTTTTTCTCTTTGATCATACAGGATAAGAAAATCATATGTATTGGATTTTCCGAGAGGGTATAAAATTTTAGCATCGAAGAAATGCTACGGGTCGCAATGATCCGTTTTGTCATTTGTAACATTGGTGTTGTTTTGATTAATCCTCGACGAAAGGATATTTAGAATGTAAAATTACAATAATAATATGAAATAATTATCCTATGAATTGGGAGTGGAAAGAGTGAAACGGATAGCTGTATTAACGAGTGGTGGGGATGCACCAGGGATGAATGCTGCAATACGAGCAGTTGTCCGTGCGGCAATTTTTTCTGGTATGGAAGTATTTGGAGTAAAACGCGGATATACTGGACTTATTCAAGGGGATATACTTCCATTGCCTTTAGGATCAGTTGGAGATATTATTCATCGCGGAGGTACATTTCTATACACTGCAAGATCAGATGAATTTCGGACGGAGCAAGGTCAAGCGAAAGCGTTAGAGAACTTAAAAAAATATGAAATCGATGGACTGATTGTCATCGGTGGAGATGGTACTTTTTGTGGAGCGAGTAAGTTAGCAGCTAAAGGAATTAAGACGATCGGTATTCCAGGAACTATCGATAATGATATCCCTGGAACAGAGTATACGATCGGATTTGATACCGCTATCAATACCGTAATTAATTCCATTGATAAGATTCGAGACACAGCAACATCACATGAAAGAACTTATGTAGTAGAAGTGATGGGAAGAAATGCTGGAGATATTGCTCTTTGGGCTGGTGTAGCAGGTGGAGCAGAATCTATTTTGATACCAGAGGAACCTTACGATATTGAGGAAATTCTTTCACGCTTAAATCGAGGAGTAGAAAGAGGTAAAAAACATAGTATCATTCTTGTAGCAGAAGGTGTAGGTAATGGTGTGGAGATTGCGAAAGTGATCGAAGCCAAAAGTGGGTTGGAAACAAGAGTGACCATTTTAGGCCATGTCCAACGCGGAGGGTCTCCTACTGCATTTGATCGTGTATTAGCTAGCAGAATGGGAGTCAAAGCAGTAGAGTTAATCTTAGCGGGGCAGACCAATCAAATGGTTGCAATTAAAAATGGAAAAACAGAAGGTGTTCCATTTTCCGTAGCTTTTACCGAAAAACATATGCCTGACCTCTCTCTTTCTCCATTAACTGAACAATTATCGATTTAATAATGTTTTCAAATGAAATGGGAGGTAATTTATGAGAAAGACAAAGATTGTTTGTACAATAGGGCCAGCCAGTGAAGACATAGAGACACTCAGAAGGCTTATCAAAACAGGGATGAATGTCGCTCGTTTAAATTTTTCTCATGGAAACCATGAGGAACATGCGGCAAGGATAGAGAAAATTCGACAAGCTGCAAAAGAAGAAGGAAAAGTTGTAGCGATTTTATTGGATACAAAAGGGCCAGAAATAAGAACTGGAGATTTACGTGTACCAGAAGTGGAGTTAGTAGCTGGAAATCATGTTACTTTGACAACTCAATCTATATTAGGTGATGCTGAACGTGTATCGATAAGTTATGCTGAATTCCCAAATGATGTACATCCAGGATCAACGGTTTTAATTGATGATGGATTAATTGGTTTAGAAGTAGATGATGTTACTGGTACTGAAGTGCATTGTACCATTCAAAGCAGTGGTACATTGAAGAGTAAAAAAGGTGTTAATGTCCCAGGAATCCGTGTCAATCTTCCCGGAATAACAGAAAAAGATGCAGCGGATATCCGTTTTGGGATTGAAAATAATGTGGATTTTATAGCGGCATCTTTTATTCGCAAAGCAGAAGATATTTTAGAAATTCGAAAAATTTTAGAAGAGCATCAAGCTTATATCCCGATTATTGCCAAAATCGAGAACCAAGAAGGTGTCGAAAACGTCGATGAGATTTTAAAAGTTGCGGATGGATTGATGGTTGCTCGTGGGGATTTGGGGGTAGAGATCCCAGTAGAAGAAGTCCCTCAGGTCCAAAAAGATACAATTCGAAAATGTAACATCATGGGTAAACCTGTTATTACTGCTACTCAAATGCTCGATTCGATGCAGCGCAATCCACGTCCGACTCGTGCTGAGACAAGTGATGTAGCGAATGCCATTTTAGATGGCACCGACGCGATTATGTTGTCAGGAGAAACTGCCGCTGGTAAGTATCCGGTTGAATCTGTTATGACAATGGCCAAAATTGCTGAGCGGACCGAAGCCTTTTTTAATCATCCTCTCTGGTTGGATAAGATGAGTTCAGAAACCGGACATACGATCACAGAATCGATCAGTCAAGCTGTCGTACAGACAAGTAAAAATCTAAAAGCATCTGCAATTGTTACAGCCACTGAGCGTGGTTATACAGCACGCATGATTGCAAAGTATCGTCCGAATATCCCTGTGATAGCAGTTACTCCAAATGAAGATATTTTGCGAAAACTTAATCTTATATGGGGTGTTTTCCCAGTATTTGGGGAAGAGTGCGAAACGACAGATGAAATGTTCCAAAGTTCTATCCATGCTGCAATTTCTTCATCCTTTATCACTCAAGGGGATTTGATTCTCATTACAGCAGGAGTACCTGTAGGACAATCAGGAACGACGAACTTGATGAAAGTATATGTAGTAGGCGGAGTACTATTACAAGGTAAGGGAATTGGCAAGCAGGTGGTAACGGCTCCTGTTGTTGCAGGAACAACTCCAGATGAATTGCGAGAAAAAATGGTTGATGGAGCAGCACTTGTTACGTGCGGGACAGATAAGGAAATCATCGATCTTATTGAGCGGGCTTCTGTTGTCATAACGGAAGAAGGAGGCTTGACCTCACATGCAGCTGTTGTATGTGTGAGTCTTGGTATTCCTGTAGTAGTTGGGGTAAGAGGCGCAGTAGAAACACTTCGTTTAGAAAAAATGATTACTGTAGATACGAATTCAGGTCAAATTTATTCTGGAAAAGCAAATGTAATGTAAACAATAACACCTTCTACAAGATAGCTATACCTTGTTAGAAGGTGTTATTGCTTTTAGGTCTACATCAGTCCAAGTTGTGGGAAAATCCACCAGCGCAGACGATTGCGACGTTTTGTTTTTCGGCGAAGCATAGTTATAAATCTCCTTTCCTGTAGATTTGGGTCATGTACATTTTGGCTATTCGCTAGATGTAGGAAAAGAAATACAAATTTATAGGCAATATGAGGAATAGCCGATCTCCATAAAAATCAACCTTCTTATTCTAACATATTCAGACGACAATAGTGCATCCCTTGTCCTTATTATGTGCCCGCAGTTCGAGAAATATGTTACTTATTTTTGATATACTTACAGGAGAACTACCGCTTGGAGGAGTCAAATTGAGTATAGAAATTAGAGTTCGTTATCAAGAAACGGATCAAATGGGTGTTGTTTACCATGCTAATTATTTAGTTTGGTTTGAAGTTGGCAGGACAAGTTTAATTCGAGAATTAGGGTATTCTTATACTGGGCTAGAAGAAAAAGGACTTTTATTACCAGTCATCGATGTAGGTGCTCAATTTCGCCATTCAGCCAAATATGATGATGTTGTGATTGTTGAAACATCGATAAAAGAATTGGGCCCTAGTAAAATTGTGTTCCAATATAATATTCGTCGAAAATCGGATGAACAATTATTGGCTACTGGTCATACAAAGCACCTCTGGGTATCGAAAGAGATGAAACGTGTTCGTCTTCCTGATTACTCTCCTGAACTTTATGATCAACTTGTACAATTACGCTTAGCTGATGAAGCTTAGGGAGATTGTGTGCTCAACTTAGAAAGGATTGGCTGCTGTCATGATCTTAAAAAAAATGTTACAAGCCGTCATCGTTTTCTTTTTATTGGAGTTGGTAGTCATGATATGGGTAGGAACCTTAATTGGTGCATGGAAAACCATTCTGCTCGTTTTGCTATCTGCGGTGATTGGGCTTTTACTCATACAAAAGTTTGGTTATAAAACATTTCAAAAAGCACAGCAACAATGGTCATCCGGACAACCCCCAGGGCATACTATCCTAAAGGGTGTACTGCTGTCATTGGGATCAATCCTGTTTATTTTTCCCGGTTTTATCAGCGATATCATCGGTATTTTGCTTATGATTCCTTTTACCCGGAAAATGATCCAACAAATGGTTTTTCTGTGGCTGAAAGATCGAGCCATGCGTCGTTTTCGTTAAGTTTGCTGTTTTTTCCCCTTGGTAATGTAATACCAAATATCTTGGAAGATATGTGCTTTGTGCAGGGCGATAATAATAACAGCAACAGTTGGTCCGACAATAAAACCGAGTACTCCGAGTAGATTTAATCCAATAAAGAGAGCGATTAGCGTGAACAAAGGATCTAGGCCGATGCTAGTAGCAACTAATTTGGGTTCGATGGATTGTCTTGTGATAAGAATGATCAAATAGACAATACTAATACCAATAGTTAGATGGATATTTCCAACAAAAAATAAGTAAATGATCCAAGGTACGAGCACAGCTCCTACTCCTAAGTACGGCAGTAAATCTACAACTCCGATTATGAGCGCTATGGAAATCGCATAAGGAACCCGCAAGATAAGCAACCCGATATACATGATTACAGAAGATATTGTAATTAATGTTACTTGAGCTCCGATAAACCCAACTAATGCTTTTTTTAGGTCAGTCATTACCGCTCCACTCGTTTTGCGGATAACTTCAGGAATGATATGATCGATATTTTCATGTAACCTTGGCCATTTTAAACTGATGAAAAAAGTGGCTAAGGTGATAAAGACAAGTACGGTAATAAGGTAAGGGAGATTTCCTAAAAAGCTCCCGATTCCACTAATAATATCGGTTATAAACATCGTTCCTTGTTTGGTTAATGCAGAAATATTTTCTTGGATGCTTGCCTGAATACTCGCCTGTTGACTAGGATTCTTTTGTAAGTAGCTCTGTATCGTATCGATGATGTGGTTTAAAAGAGTGTTTTGCTCCACAAACTTTTCAAATAATAACTGCCCTAAGTCGTTTAAGAAAGAAGGTAATTTTTGTGCTAGATTCGTGAGTTCCACAACGATTCCGGCAATTAAGAATACGATGGCTGTAAGTAAAATGGATAAGAGCAAAAATAACACTAGAAAAGAACCGAGTAATCTTGGGATTTTACATTTTCTCTCTAACCAACGGATGACGGGCTCCATGAGCATAGCGATTACCCATCCAATCAAAAAAGGATAGAGAAGGGGAATGGAAAAATCCAACAAAAAATAAGCTGCTACAACAATGATGATAACGAGAAAAGAACGGGAGATAATCCCTAAAATTTGATGTTTACTCACGTTTTACCCTTGCCTCCTTACTAGGAGATTATATCATTATAGGGATCAAAAATGGATGATTCATACAAAAGCCCTATGATGGGAAATTTAATAATAATGTGGTACACTAGTTTTGGGCCCGAAATTCGATTTAACATGTAGATTTACTATCTTTTCTCGGATATAATATGTATCGTGTTTTGATAATCGAAAAAATTTCTTAATGACACAGGTATGAAAACGTTTACTTACCTGATTTTTTTAGGTGCCTGTCATTTTTGTTAACGATGGATAAGGAGCGATAACACATGGTAGTTAAAGGCTTGGAAGGTATTACAGCTCTCTCCTCAGAAATTTGCTCCATTATCGATGGAGTATTAACGTATCGTGGTTACAATATCGATGATTTAGCCGAGCAATCTACTTTTGAAGAAGTAGCATTCCTACTCTGGCGCAATCATTTGCCTAACCAAGAGGAACTAGCTGAACAAAGGAAAGCATTTCAAGAAAACGCTGCAATCTCTGATCAACTAATCAATCAAATCCGCTTATACCCTAAAAATTCACATCCAATGACTACACTTCGCACCGCAGTTTCAGCTCTATGTATGTTTGATGAAGAAGCAGAAGTAAATACACCAGAAGCAAATCAACGAAAAGCTATTCGCTTAACTGCAAAAATACCGACAATTATCGCTGCTATCGCTCGGATACGTGATGGTTTAGAACCAATCGCACCACGTACTGATTTGGGATTAGTGGCTAACTTTCTATATATGCTACATGGTAAGGAACAGTCAGAAGTTGCTGTTCAAGCATTAGATAAAGTATTGATCTTGCAGGCAGATCATGAATTAAACGCATCTACCTTTGCCGCACGTGTTACAGCTGCTACTTTAGCAGATATGTATTCGTCTGTAACAGCGGCTCTCGGTGCTCTCAAAGGACCATTACATGGTGGTGCAAATGAACAAGTAATGGTGATGCTGCGTGAAATTGGGTCTCCTGAAAATACAGAGCCATATATCTTAGATAAATTGAACAATAAAGTGAAAATCATGGGATTTGGACATCGCGTATATAAAAATGGTGATCCGCGTGCCAAGCATCTCCGTGTAATGTCCAAAAAACTAGGTCAACAACATGGAGATACCAAATGGTATGATATCTCGGAGACGGTAGAGCAATTGGTTACAACAAACAAAGGGTTAAAACCAAACGTAGATTTTTACTCTGCGACCGTTTACCATTACTTAGATTTAACCGAAGACTTGTTCACTCCATTGTTTGCAATGAGTCGAATTACAGGTTGGACTGCACATATTATGGAGCAATACCACGATAATCGTCTCATCCGCCCACGCGCAGATTATGTTGGCAAAACGGATCAAAAATATATACCTATCGAAAAAAGATAACTTCAAGGGGATATTTGCATCCCCTTTTCCCTTTATCTTTTTATGAAAAGGGTAAATGGTTAAACATATGGGATGGTTTCAAATAAGAGGAGGTACATAATATGACTGGTGAAAAAATTACGGTACAAAATGGCAAATTGAATGTTCCTAATCACCCTATCATTCCTTTTATTGAAGGAGATGGGACAGGCCCTGACATTTGGGCAGCCTCGAAAAGAGTATTGGATGCTGCTGTAGATAAAGCCTATAAGGGGGAAAAGAAGATTGTTTGGAAAGAAGTTTTTGCTGGAGAAAAAGCTTTTAATCAATCCGGCGAGTGGCTTCCTGAAGAAACATTAGATGTTATTAAAGATTATTTAGTTGCCATTAAAGGACCATTGACGACACCTGTCGGTGGAGGAATTCGCTCCCTTAACGTTGCTTTGCGCCAAGAGTTAGATTTATATGTCTGTTTGCGTCCTGTTCGCTATGTAGATGGAGTTCCAAGTCCAGTAAAACGTCCAGAAGATGTAGATATGGTGATCTTCCGTGAAAACTCAGAAGATATTTATGCAGGTATCGAATGGGAAGCAGAATCTGCTGACGCACAAAAAGTGATTCAGTTTTTACAGCAAGAGATGGGTGTCAAAAAAATCCGCTTCCCTGAAACATCTGGTATCGGGGTAAAACCAGTTTCCAAAGAAGGTACTGATCGTTTAGTTCGCGCTGCTATTGAATATGCTCTTCTGCATAAACGCCCAAGTGTAACACTTGTGCACAAAGGCAACATAATGAAATTTACCGAAGGTGCTTTCAAACAGTGGGGTTACGAGTTAGCTGAGCGTGAATTTGGAGATAAAGTATTTACTTGGGCACAGTATGACCGCATTGCAAAAGAACAAGGAAAACAAGTTGCAGATCAAGAACAGCAAGCAGCAACAGAAGCTGGAAAAGTGATTGTAAAGGACGTAATCGCAGATGCTTTCCTTCAACAGGTTTTGACCCGTCCAAAAGAATATGATGTAATTGCTACGTTGAACCTAAACGGAGACTATATTTCGGACGCATTAGCAGCTCAGGTAGGTGGCATCGGTATTGCTCCAGGAGCAAATATTAACTATGTGACAGGACATGCCATTTTTGAAGCAACCCATGGAACAGCTCCTAAATATGCTGGACTTGATAAAGTGAACCCTGGTTCGGTTATTCTTTCTGGAGTTCTCATGTTGGAGCATCTTGGATGGCAAGAAGCAGCAGATCTGATCCATCAGTCTCTAGGGAAAACCATTTTGGACAAAACGGTTACATACGATTTCGCTCGTTTGATGGATGATGCAACAGAAGTAAAATGTTCAGAGTTTGCCAATCATCTTATTCAAAATTTGTAGGAGGAAATAGCATGGCAGCTATTAAACGTCGTAAAATATCTGTAGTTGGTGCAGGATTTACCGGAGCCACTACGGCATTGATGCTTGCGCAAAAAGAACTTGGAGATATCGTGTTAGTAGATATTCCACAAGCTGAAAATCCAACAAAAGGGAAAGCCTTAGATATGTTGGAAGCTAGTCCTGTACAAGGATTTGATGCAAATATTACTGGTACTAGCAGCTATGAAGAGACAGCAGATTCCGATATTGTCATCATCACTGCTGGGATTGCCCGCAAACCTGGAATGAGTCGTGACGATCTAGTAAATACCAATGCGAAAGTTATGCGTGCCGTTACAGAACAAGTAGTAAAATATTCTCCTGAGTGTATCATTCTCGTACTTACCAACCCAGTAGATGCAATGACTTATGAAGTATATCGTACATCTGGGTTCCCAAAACATCGTGTTATCGGACAATCTGGAGTACTGGATACCGCTCGTTTCCGCACCTTTGTGGCACAAGAGCTAAACATTTCCGTTGAAGACATTACCGGTTTTGTACTTGGTGGTCATGGAGATGACATGGTTCCACTTGTACGCTATTCTTACGCTGGTGGTATTCCACTGGAAAAGTTGATCTCCAAAGACCGCTTGGAAGCAATTGTCTCACGTGCTCGTACAGGCGGCGGCGAAATCGTCAATCTGTTAGGCAATGGCAGTGCTTACTACGCACCAGCTGCCTCTTTGGTACAGATGGCAGAAGCAATCTTAAAAGATAAAAGACGTATCCTTCCAGCGATTGCTTATTTGGAAGGGGAATACGGCTACCAAAACATATACCTTGGGGTACCAGTTGTTCTCGGTGGTAATGGGATTGAGAAAGTACTTGAACTCGAACTTACCGAATCAGAGAAAGCTGCCCTCGATAAATCCGCTGATTCTGTCCGCAATGTGATGAAAGTATTGAGCTAAACCATACACATGAAAAAACCCTGTCTAAACACTAAATTTAGACAGGGTTTTTTTGTATTGGAAAGAAAAAATAGGTTGTCAGAATAAATAGGGTACATGTGTGATAAAATGAAAATATATCAGAAATAAAATGGAGGTTTAGATGATGGATCGTGCCTTACGTCTTGAGAGTGAAATCAAACAAAGATATCAAACTACCATCCCGAAAGATATACGAGAACAAGCAAAATTAGATATTGGTGATGAGTTGATTTGGAAATATGATGAGTTACGTGATGAAATCATTATTATCCGAAAGCCAACTAAATTCACGGATGCATTTTGGGGACTAGGCAAAGAACTATGGAAAAAAGAAACTGCTGATGAGTATGTGAAAAAGGAGAGAGAAGGGTGGGAGTAAGCCGATTTTTTGCTGATATTCAGCGAATAGCTGTGGATACAAATCTATTTATTTATGCTTTTGAACAGCATCCTAGTTATGGAGAAACAGTAAAAGCCGTTTTAGAGGTAGTAGAAGAAGGCCGAGTAGAAGCGATTGCTTCTGTTATTACATTTACTGAAATCTTAACTAAACCCATTCGAGAAGGTGATGAAGCACTCGAAAAACGTTATCGCATCCTCTTTTCTCATTTTCCTAACTTGTTTGTTGAACCTGTAAGTGTAGAAATATCAGAACAAGCTGCCTATCTACGTGGAAAGTATAATTTAAAGACACCGGATGCACTAATTTTAGCAACAGCTATTACTTCAAATGCGGATTTATTTATCACTAATGATCAAAGATTATCTTCCGTCAAGGAAATTCGAACAATGACGATCGAAGAGGTTAAAGAAGCAATTCTTAAGTAGTTTTACATGGATAAACATTTATGTGGCACCCGGAGACAATAGCTGACAGCTATTGTACCGGGTGTTTGTCACAGGTGGAGCTTAAGGACGTGCTGCCCTTAACAGTTCCTTTACCTCCAGCATAAGTGCGGAAGGATCTCCTTCCAGCCTCAGTAGCTCAGCGGTCAGAATCTCGACGGCTCGTGCAGCAGTGTTCATGTACTGCCGCTGGGTTCTGACCTTTCGCTTCAGATCGATGAACTCGGAGTTTTCGAAAACTTGGATTTCCAAGACTCTGATCCTACGGTGCAAGGAAGTGTTTGTTGCACGTAGGGCTTTTGTCCAGAACTCTCTCAGTTCGTCGAACTCGACCACTCCTGCGTCGAGAGCGTGTTCCAGCTCGGAGATGGTTTTACGCAGCTTTGCAGTCTCTTCGTTATAAGAGGAATTGAGCTGTGTGAGTTCTTCTTCACATGCTGCTCGCTGCATCTGAAGAGCCCTGCTCATCGTTGCTCGCAGACGAGAAACCTTCTCAGCGTGGGCTTTCTGACGCTGTTGAGCTTCCTTTTGCAGCTGAGTTTCTGCGATTCGACTTGTATCAGTTTCCTTCGCAGCCCAGCAACTCGGGTTGCTAGTTCGCGATTTTGCCGATAGGCATCTCCATTCTGGAGTTCGGAATTCCTGTGGGTGAGTTGGGAAACCTGCGTAGCCAGCTTCCCTTTTTCTTCCTCCAGCTTCTGCTTTTCTTCCCGAAGCTGCCTCTTGTTCTTGTCGACAAAGTACAGGGGAATACAGAGGGCAGATGTGAGAAGACCGAGCACTGTGAGGAAGTACCAAAAAGGGACGTACATTCCAACCTCCTGTGACAATAACACTATCTTATACTATTTATTAATTTTGTTATAGTAAATCGATGGAGGGGGATTAGTTGGGCAAACCATTTTTAGTAATCAATAGTTTTACAGGGAAACATGGTATTGGAAATCCAGCAGCGGTATTTTGTGATTCATCTGGTTTAAATGACCAGCAAATGCAAGCAATTGAGGGGTTTTGCAACAAACACGGGTGGTTTTATTGGTTCAAATAAGCGTAGCCTTCTAAGCAGGTCGATTAGCGAGAAAGCATTCCCTTATGACAACGCTGTGGCAGAAGCTACTTTTATAAGCATAAAAACAGTATTTGTGTATCAAATGACGTTGGAAAGCTTGGAACAACTGACAATCGAATTTTGTGACTATGTATACTGGTTCAACAAATTTCGTATTCATGAAACGCTTGGATATTTAATCCCGGAAGAATACAAACTGTTTCACCTTAAAAAATGTTTTAGTTTAGTGTTGAAATTCCAGTAACCAATCCAAATGTTGGGGCTTTTATGCAAATCATCTTGGATAATAGAAGGCTTTTGTATATACTCATAAGAAAGAGGTCATATGACCTGAGGATCACCGACACGAGATTGGCCAAGCACATGTACATGGACGATAAGACGGTCATCACCATGCCCGAAGGCGTGCGTCCCATCTACACCAAGTACGCCATCCAGCAGTGGACGGACGGCCAGCGAGAGCTGCTCGTCACCTGGGGTGAGCACGTCGCGGAAGACGTGCGCCGGGGGATCCCGGTTATCAACTTCGGCGAATGGGCTGGCCTCAAGGGCCTCGACCTGACCATCAAGCAGCAAGAGGTGTTCGCCGTCTGGGGTGCCCACATCGAGAAGCAGGTGCGCGAGGGCAAGACGCCTTCCACCGTCGGCACGATCTGGGGGAGTGACGTCGACCTCATCGGCACGGAGCTGAGGGTCAACATGTCCCCTCGTCTGTTCCCCGAGAAGCTCATCGAGGGACTCGTCCCCCGCATGAACAGCCCGCAGTTCTCGGAGGTCTACTTCGAGGACCCGGAGAACATCGGGCGAGTCCTCGGAGGAGTGCCCAACATCCGCTACGAGGGGGACCCGACCGAGCACAACATCTTGCTCGGCGTGCACAAGACCGGTCAGCTCATGACCATCGCCATCGGCGGGATGATCACGGACGACATCGCCGCGACGAGCGACCCGCTGTACACCAACGCCGTGGAACGGCTGTTCAAGGAGGGCGGATTCCCGATCAGTGCGGCGCGTGAGCACGATCTGGCATTCCTGGCCAAGGACGGCGACATGTACCACGCCATGCCCCGGGTTTCCTTCATCGAACCGGTGGAGTGGGTCCGGGAGCACTTCGTGGGCCGTGAGAGCGATGCGTTCACCACGCTCGTGATCGTCCCCGCCACCCTGCCGGACATCCAGCGAGTCTGCGCCAAGTACGCGGACAAGCTCAAGGTCTGGTGGGTGATCGAGGAGATCGCCAAGCTGGCGTATGGAGTCTGATCGTGCGGTGATCCGACTGTGACGCTGTAAGGCGCCACACGCCCTGTTCTATCTGACTGCTGATGCAGATCACGATGGAGCAGGGCGTCCGCATTTTAAAGGGGATTGTTTATATATGGCTAAGAAGGCGGGACTGGGAAGCTGATGGTTCGAGGAGAGTATCTAGCACTCGAATAATGCTAATTTTGGTAACTTTTATGCGAATCGCCTTGGATGATAGGAGGTTTTTGTATATACTCATAAGGAAGAGGTCGTATGACCTAAGGATCACCGACACAGATGGGACAACAAGAACATGCAGTTCATGGACGACAAGACGGTCATCGCCCTGCCGGACAAAGTGCGCCCCTACTACACCAGGGACAACACCCTGCGGTGGACGGACGCTCAGCGAGCGGTACTCGTTCAGTGGGGCAAGCTCGTCGAGGAGAATGTGCGTCGGGGGTTGGAGGCTCCTGCCTTCAATGACCGAAGCGAACTGTTCGGCATCGACTTGTCGACAGAGCAGCGACCGGTGTTCGCTGCCTGGGGCGAGAAGATCGCAGCCGACGTGCGTCAGGGAAAGAAGCTCTCCACCGTCGGCACGATCTGGGGGAGTCATGTCGACCTCGACGGTTCGCTGCTCAAGGTCGACATGTTCCCGGCCCTGTTCCCCGAGAAACTCGTTGAGGGACTCGTCCCCCGCGTGAACAGCCCGCAGTTCTTGGAGATTTTCTTCGAGAATCCGAAGAACATCGGGCGAGTTCTCGAAGGAGTTCCCGACATCCGCTACGAAGGGGATGTGAACAACCCGACCGAGCACAACGTCCTGCTGGGGATCCACAAGACCGGTCAGTTCATGAGCATTGCCACTGGCGGGATGCTCTCGGACGACATCGTCGCGGCGAACAATCCTCTCTTCGCCAACTCCGAGGACCGGCTGTGGAACGAAGGCGGATTCCCGATGAGTGCAACGCGTCGGTACGATCTGGCCTTCCTGGCCAAGGAAGGCGACATGTACCACGCGATCCCCCGGATCGCTTTCCGCGAATCGATGAAGTGGGTTCGGATGCGCTTCGTGAGTCGCGAAAGCGACGCGTTCACCACGCTCGTGATCGTCCCCGCCACCCTGCCGGACATCCAGCGAGTCTGCACCAAGTACGCGGCCGAGCTGAAGGTCTGGTGGGTGATCGAGGAAATCGCCAAGCTGGCGTACGGAGTCTGATCGTGCGGTGATCCGACTGTGACGCTGAAAGCTGTGAAGCTTGAGGCGCCACGCGCCCTGTTCTATCTGACTGCTGAATGCAGATCACGATGGAGCAGGGCGTCCGCATTTAAAAGGGAATTACATATAGTTTTTGTGTTATACTTCTTCTGCTTCCAATGCAAACCAACTTTGTAGAGAAAATATCCTCATTGAAATATGATAAAATGAAAAATGCAAAAGGTTTCTTACACTTCTATATGTAAGCGCTTTATTTTTATGTGAGCAAATTAGACATTTGACTGGTGTATCTGTACTACCTATTTTCAAAGGGGAGTTGCAGACTATGGGTGAAACAAAACATACTTATTTACCGACCTCTGTAAAATGGGAAGACTCCAATTTGTATCAATTGTTGGCAGAGCAAGGTTTTTCTTCGATCGATCAACTTCATCGAGCGGTAGAGAAAAATCCAGCATGGTTTTGGGGAGAGATGGAGAAGGCTATTGGTTTGACATGGCGCAAAGCCTATACGAAAGTAATGGATGATTTGAGAGGAATAGCTTGGACACGATGGTATGTGGATGGACAAACAAATGTAGCATATGATGCGGTAGACAAGCATGCTAAAGGACCTCTAGCATTCAAAAACGCGATCATTTGGGAAGCAGATGACGGCAAAACAAGAAAGCTCACTTATAATCAATTGTCCATCGAAACGGATCAGTTTGCTCATGGTTTGCTAAGGTTGGGAGTGAAAAAAGGAGATCGAATTGTGCTCTATCTCCCTATGGTTCCCGAAACAGTTGTGGCCATGCTGGGGGCTGCAAAGATTGGTGCTATTGTTATCCCTGTATTTTCTGGCTATGGAGCAGATGCAGTTGCTGCAAGGGTAGAAGATAGTGGAGCGAAAGTATTGATTACTGCTGATTATTTCTACCGGCGTGGGAAACAGGTTCCTATGGGTAAAGAAGCAGTGAAAGTAGTCGACAAATGTCCTTCTCTTTCCCATGTTGTAGTAGTGCAAAGGGATTCCGATACACTTAGTTCCAGCAACAAATGGTTAACCTATCGATCTTTACTGGCAGGAACGCCGAACACTAGCCCGCTCGTGTGGCTGGAGTCAGAAACACCTTGTATGTTGCTGTATACTTCTGGAACGACAGGAAAGCCAAAAGGAACTGTTCATGTTCATGTTGGCTTCCCTTTCAAAGCTGCACAAGATTTGAAGTATGCATTTCATTTTCAGCAGGAAGATACACTCTGCTGGGTGACTGATATGGGATGGATGATGGGGCCGTGGATGGTTTTTGGAGCATTGCTGCTTGGTGGAAGCATTGTTTTATACGAAGGAACAGCCGACTATCCAAATTGCGGTCGACTTTGGAGTTTAGCAGCCAAACATCGGATCACTCATCTCGGTGTTTCCCCAACAGCAATAAGAATGTTGATGAGTCAAGGTGATAATTGGATAGAAGGACATGATCTGACTTCCTTAAAAGTGTTTGGTTCTTCCGGCGAGCCATGGAACAAGGAGCCATGGATTTGGTTATTTGAAAAAGTAGGTAAAAGTCGCTGCTCGATTGTCAATTACTCTGGCGGTACAGAGATTTCAGGTGGTATATTGTCTAGTTTTCCCGGCCTTCCCTTGCAGCCTTGTTCTTTTCATGGACCGATACCCGGAATGATCGTAGATGTGGTTGATCAGAAAGGTTCATCAGTAAAAAATGAAGTCGGGGAGCTGGTGATTCGGCAGGCTTGGCCGGGAATGACAAGAGGTTTCTGGCAGAATGCCGATCGCTATGAAAAATCATACTGGTCTCGTTTTCCTGATACATGGGTGCATGGGGATTGGGCAAGAACCAATGAAGAAGGCTATTGGTTTATTGAGGGACGCAGCGATGATACGCTGAAAGTTGCGGGAAAAAGAGTTGGGCCGATTGAATATGAGTCAGCACTTGTTTCTCATGAAGCAGTAGTAGAAGCTGCTGCGATAGGTATACCTGACGAAGTAAAAGGAATGGTTGCTGTTTGTTTTGTTACATTGCAAAAAAATGTTCAGGCGAAAAAAGAATTGGAAGAAGAATTGAAAACAGTAATAATGGAGAAATTAGGTAAGCCATTAAAACCAAAAGCTATTCATTTTGTAAATGAGCTGCCCCGAACAAGAAATGGGAAGATTCTAAGAAGGGTTATCCGTACTGCGTATCTAAATGAGGCTTTAGGAGATTTATCTTCAATAGAGAATCCAAAATCTATTATAGAGATCGGAACTTTATGGACAAAAAGACAATAGTGCCATATATGTGGACTGGGCGAATTCGAAAGAGTGCCCAGTCTTTGTCTATGACAGCTCTGAATAACCTTCTTATGTTCTTCATAGGGCTTTTTTTGTATAAATTATGGTTCAAAGGATAAGAAACATTCTAATTTTACATTAAAATGACAACCTAAAAGGGAAAAGTTATGACTAACGAGGAGCATCCACTTAAAACCATCCTTTAAGTCAGTGAA
>NZ_JCAJZT010000012.1:0-72305 GCF_059510395.1 Shimazuella sp. NTD248
CTACTCATTACGAATTTAGAGATGAATTATTAGCAATAATCGCAGATTTAAGCACTTGTTTTTCTAAAACGGGAAGTCATGAGATATATCACCAATATACAAAAAAACTACATCAATTATTTATACAAAGGGGGGATAAAGATGTTGTCTGGTGATCCAGCAGATTGAAAAGGTAATGATTATATCTCGTACTCCCAAGCCCTTCAACACAAAATCGCTTTCTACCTTAATTAAATCGTAGGAAGCGTTTATTTTTTAATTTAGGAGTTACTTATACCTGAAAATATCTCTTATGAAAATAATAAAATATCATTTTCATAATTTACCACAAAATTGGATTCTCCTCATCAAAATCACTATATTTTATGAAAATAAAATAAATAAATATAATTTTTATAACTTACTGAATATTTATTGTTTCCATCTTATAAATAAGCTAAAATACTTGAAAGAAATGAAGTTTCTGGAAATCCATTTTTCGATAGGAGAATGAAATGAGAAGTGTAGACGAAGCTTTTCAAATGGTAGATCGTGACTCATTTGTACGAAGAGCAGATGGGAGTATCGTTATTCAAAGTACAGCAAATATAGCCATTAAAAGAGGTTTAGAATTGCTAGATATTCAAGAAGGACACCTTGTACTAGAAGTCGGAACAGGTTCAGGATTTAGTACAGCACTTCTCTTGTATTTGGTAGGATCAAATGGTTCCGTTGTATCACTTGATATTGAATCGGAACTAACCAATCTAGGAAGTTGGTTTGACCTATGGGATACAGCTAAAACTTGCCGAATTACCTATCAAATAGGAAAATCCCTAGGAAAAACAATACATTTTCCTTTTCTTCATGATCCAGTAATTCAGTCATGTTTTTCCATTTTTGAATATGAGCGTATGAATCCTAATTGTTTAAAACCTCTAATAAAACAAGCTTTTCCTAATCTACCTACTATCCTTATTAATAGAAATACAAAAGGAGACTACACGACTGATGTATACCAAGGGTTCAAGAAAAACTATATCCAATTAAGAGAACGATTTCATCGGATGAACCTCGCTGATCTTGGAATTATTCATTTGGAACGATTTCACATAGCAATGGAAAAAATGAAAATGGGTCTTTATGTTCCACTTTGGGAATTTGATTTCACTATTGCCGTGGAAATGTGGTTACAACGATTAGAGGAGGAAGATGATGTTTCACTCACACATTAAAGTGAACGAAGTTGAGGGTACAACCATTTTACTAGACACAAAGGAAAATCAGTTCTTTGCACTAAATGAGACTGCAAAAGAAATAGTAGATTTACTTGAAAATAAGAAAACATGGGATGAAACGTGTAACCTCTTAGCAGAGAAATATGAAATAGATCAAGATCAATTAATACAAGATACGTCCATTTGGTTGCAAGAAATGAGGGAAATGGGATGGATAAAATAAAGGCATGGATGTATATTCTTATTGCTTGGATATTGACTCGCTTAAGGAATTTAGAATTTATTCAAGAAAAAATCTCCCAAATTAAAGAAAAAGGATATCCTGAAATGACAAAGGATGAAGCTGAGCAAATTTGGCAACTTATTCCAAAGAACAAAACGATTTTTCTTAATTCGAATCGCTTGTTTAGAAGAGTCATTAGCTTTTGTCCTTCTTGCTTCAAGTCAAAAGAAAAGAGTAGGTTGGTGTATAGGCGTTAAACTGTCACCGTTTCGTTCTCATGCATGGGTAGAAGTGAATGGAACACCTGTTAAAGAATCAAATGAAATTGAATCATATAAAAAGATATTAGTAATTTGATTACGGGGATCAAACGAATACTCTCTGACCTTAATATTTATTTTTTTCACCACATGACCTAACTAATTGTACAGTTTGTACTTGGAATCTTAATCTCTCTTTTAAAAGATTGGAGAGTAGCAATGAAAAAACTAACCCTAGACCTAGACAATTATAGTAGTTCAATCAACTACAAATCTAATTGCAAAGCTGTTGCTTTTTTTCTATTATCGGATGTACCTAACACCCCAGAAAACCAATTTAAGCTCTACGAATTAGTTAAGGAAGGCGTTGTAGGAGACCCAGGGCAAAATGAGGAATTTGAGTCATTTGATCAATTCATAAACAAAATCTATTACCGTTGTTACTGGGATCAAAGAGAAAGTCAATTCATCGCAGCAATAGACAATAATTGGATCCGTCTTAGCAGTATTACTTTAGACAGAGATAAAAAACTCGCAGACTGCGGGCTCACTGTTGTAAAGGAAGCATTCAGAGGAAACGGAATTGCTTCTATGTTAAAGAAAAAAACAATAGACTATGCAAAAAAACAGGGAATCCAAAAAATGATTACTTGTGTTCATGAGGAAAATTATCCAATGTTAACGGTTAATCAAAGGTTTGGATTTCATGAAATAATAAAGTAGATTTTGTTGTTATCCTCTTTATTATCTATGATTGTTTATATAGAGCCTGTTGCATTATCAACGTAAAATCGCAGATGTGGGTGAGTGGAGCGTCCTTTGTGTTTTTCAACAACAACAGACGCGGAAAACACACACATCAAGCTACTTTATCCAGCGTTCAATTTTATTTATGCAACAACCTCTATATACTCATTTTCTACTACTCTTTTATTACATAAATTGAACTCGGAAAATAAATACATAACTCATCTACATTATTATAAAATATATTCGATAAGAACTATATGTCGGCATTTTTATTATGTTAATATTAAGATAATACTAGATATTATTTTTTTAATATAAGGAGATGCTGTCACCTATGAGTACCTATGTATTGGTTCATGGCACTAGTCACACAGGAGAATGTTGGAATCAAGTCATTCATCATCTTGAACAGCAGGGACATGATGCTTACGCACCAACGGTTGGAGGCAATGAACCTCATGGAAATAAGTATATTACGTATGATGAAGCAATAGAGTATGTTGTTTCTTATATTAAAAAACGAAATTTACATAATATCATTTTATTGGGACACAGTTTGGGCGGAACACATATTCAACAAATAGCACAAAAAATTCCTGATCGAATAAAACGTCTGATCTTTTTAGGGGGAGTAGTATCCCTTCATGAAAAATCTGTTGCGGAAAGTCTTGATGGTGTAGTCGATCTTGGAGCATTACTCCCTGATGCCGTGCTTGGAGAACCGGTTGAAATACAATTTCCAATTTGGCGAGATGTTTTTATCAATGATGGAGATTTAGACACTGCAAAAAAAGCATATGAAACATTAACATCCAACCCGACCACTCTTTTCATCGAAGAACTAGATCTTTCAAAATTTTATTCATTAGATATACCCAAAACTTACTTACATGGTTCTATAGATACCGTAGTTAATTTTCGTGCATATGAAAAAATGGCTGGAAGACTTGGTCTTCATCGTTTTATTCAATATGACGGCAGTCATGAAGCTATGTTCACCATACCAAAAGAACTAGCAGAAAAAATTATTTTAGCTGGGCAAGACTAAAAGTACAAGCAGCTATGCAACAAGAGAACCATACCCTTGTCGCATTTTATGATGTAAATAAGAAAAGTCAAGGGGAGAATCAGCAATGGTTACTGGTTTTACGTTTGATTAAAAATAAGAAGGAGGATTTATGATATCTAGATTTAAGTTGTCTGATAAATAAACCATACACACGCTATCTTTATACCTTTGTTTCGACTCTGGTAACTCTACAAAACCTAATCTCTTGTAAAAGAGTGTATCAATATCACTGTAAAGAATAATAGGCTTATTCTCCTGTTTCTGTAATTCATTCACTGCTTTTTTAACTAATAACGAAGCATACCCCTTTCTTCTATCACTCATGGGTGTTGCTATTGATCCGATCCCAAAAACATTTCTATCAACCACATTGTATATAATTAAAGAACTTATCAGCTTATTTTCTTTATTCTCAAGTACATACCATATGCCTTTTTTATATTTTTTGGAGTGGAAACAGTTATATAAATACTGATCTTCAGACAAGTTATCTCCCCACACATCATAACCCATTTGAAATATTTCTTTCATTTCTACCTTTTTAGCTTTTCTCCATATGCACAAGGTAATATCTCCTTATTATTCTTAAATAAAATCATTTGCTTATTATCATGATTATATCTATCCCTCTAGCAAAATACACTTCTTCGTTCGGTTGCGGTTCTAGGCAATGTAGATATATTTTCTCCTAAAATACTTGCAGTAGGTACATTCTATACAGAAAAAAGATTGTATTTCCTTATAAGTTAATGAAACGTCCCCTTGTCGCAGATTGACAATTATTTTTTAGTACTGTATAGTTCTAATCATGAATAAACTAACTAATCATGATCATGTGATTCAAGTGGCGGCTGAATTGTTTCGTAACCATGGTCTCTCATCTACATCGATGGATGACGTGGTCAAACAAAGCGGTGTATCAAAATCCAATATTTATTATCATTTTAAGAGCAAAGATGAGCTGACACTTTCTGTTTTAGAAGCATACATCTCCAACTTGGAAGCATCTTTCCAAAAACAATTCGTCGAAAGCAGCAGATCGTTGATCGAAAAAATAAAGCATTACACAGATGTGCTGATAGAAGAACTAGCGGATCGGAGCTGTATTGGAGGATGTCCGCTCATTTCGCTCATGGTGGAAGCTGGCAGAACGAATAATCAAGTTCAGGTACGACTTGAGATGTTTTTTGAACAGCAAGTTGATCATTTTTCTCAACTCATTCAACAAGGAGTGGAACAAGGAGAAATACGCAGCGACCTTCCAGCAAATATGCTCGCTTCCATCTTTAGTTCATGGCTGGAAGGAATGTTAATGCTTATCAGCATCAAAAGAAATACCTATTCATTTCAAAAAGAGCGCGATACATTATTGAAAATGTTGCAGCCAACTGCATCTTAATTGTTATGATCTTTTTTTTGACTTCGACTAGTACTGTTCAGTACTAAAAATTTTTGTTAACTATTTGGAGGGCTCTGCATGGAAAAAATTCAAAATCATATTTATCGCATCACAGGATTAGTTATGGGAAATGTTTATGTCATTGAGGCTTCTGATGGTCTCACGCTTGTTGATACAAGCAAACCCAATTCGGTAGCTCAAATCAAAAAGAGTCTTCAACGCAGCGGCTATCAATTAAGTGACATTAAACGGATTCTTATTACACATGCTCATTGGGATCATATTGGCAGTCTCGCAGAATTACAAACAATTACAAATGCGAAAGTGTATGCTCATCATCGCTATGAGAGCGAGGTGATTCGGGGAGAGAAAATGCCTCTCTACCCCTCTTATTCTCAACTGAGAGGATTTGATCGATTCGTATATAAGTATTGGCTTAAACCTATGCTTTTCGATCCTGTACCCGTACATGTTGAACTTACAGAAGGGGATCGTTTAGATGAAGTACTTCCTGGTTTAGAAGTGATTGATTTACCTGGGCACAGTCCAGGACAATGCGGTTTTTGGTTAGAGGAGCAGCGAATATTGTTCGGCGGAGATATTCTTATGAACTTACCCTCCAATCGTCTAACATTACCCTTAATCGCAGCTACTCCAGATGTAGCAGCAGCTAAACAATCCGTTCGCAAAATAGATAATATGAATGTAGAAACACTTTGTCTGGGGCATGGTAAACCAATTATTAGAAATGCTGCTGCAAAGATCCGTAAGTTTGTTAACCATCTTAACTAGTACACCTAGTGACGTAGAATTAGTCTTCTGCGTTACTTTTTGGTTAAATTTTAAAATAAAATCCCAAATGAAAAAAGACATAAAACTCGATGGTTTAAGCGTTCCCTTATCAACAATCTACGTGGAAATCAGGGGCAATGTTTTTCCTGTTTCCAGCAGGCTTTTCAAATTGCTAAGAATAGCAGGCCATCCATTGTTAAATCCCTCAAAAGTATCTTCTTCCTCAACGAAATCAGTCGGTAATAGATTCTCATGGTTGAGTGTCAATTTTACAATGGAATCCATTAGCTGCAATTTAAATGTAACTTGAGATGGCTTTTCACGGTTCGTTTTGTCACTAGTATTAATCCATGTATAGGACAGGATGTGATGCGGTTCATATTTTCGTATTATGCCATGATCGGTAACTTGTCCATTTCTCAAATAATGAATAACAGAACCTTCTTGCCAATTTGATTCAACTTTCGTGCCGAAAAAGTATTTTTCAGTAATATCACTGCTTGTCAATGATTCCCACAGTTTTTCTTCTGTAGTTGCAATATAAGTCACATAAACGAATTTAAGTTCCGACATATATTATTTTTCTCCCTCAGGACACTTTTTTAGAGCAATTTAACATTCCCAATCTACAATTTTTATACTCTTAGGCTATTCCCATCATTCACCTCATGCTTGACTGTTATACTTTATTAGAAACTGTCCAACACTTGTATCTTATTATTTTCTTCTCTATAAGTGGTTGAATTAAAAAGCAAGATAGATCATTGAACCATAACAAAAGCGACAAGGAACCCATACCCTTGTCGTTTTTGAGATAGCAGACATATTATTAAATCAATTTCATCTGGCTTGAAATGGTTCCAAGGTGAATGGATTCGTGCATCAGAGCGAAGTTGAACAGCTCACCTGAGGTATTAAATTGGAATGGTCCCATTTCAAACGGCGATTGCAGATTTTTATCTAGCAATTCGGGTGTCAGCTCTGAGAGACGGGAAAGCTGATCCACCAATAACTGGGTCAGTTCTTCTTTCGACGGTGCATCTATCACCCAATCTGCTGGCTTCGTCCCAGAGTTAAATAGTGTCTCATATTTATCTGGAATAACAGAAGATGATCCGAAGGATAGAGTGGAGTATTTATCCATCCAAAAAATAATGTGACCTACATTCCAGCGGATAGTATTATTGAAACCTTCTGGTTGAATATCTAACTGAGTTTCTGAAATACCCTGTAGTTGTCCTATAAGAATCTGACGCAAAACTTTTCCTGTATTTATGATTGATTGTGCCATCATGAAACGCCTCCTGATAAGTTGTTTTTGTGTTTCGTTTACCTATCTAAAGTGTACATTGCTCGCCACAAAGCAACCATCACGAGATTCCGATGCAATTGATCAGTTTTAGTAATGATAAAAAAATTGTTTCATTTCAGGTTATAATGAAAAGAATGATTGCTAATAAGAAGGGACATTGAAGGATGGAACTTAGACAACTAGAATATTTCGCTGCAGTATGTAAGGAGATGCATTTCTCAAGAGCAGCCGAGAACCTCTGCACGACACAATCGAATCTGAGTCAACAGATCAAGTTTTTGGAGAACGAACTGGGTCTTCCTCTATTTGATCGTATTGGCAGGCGAATCGCGCTAACAGATGCGGGTAAGATTGTGTTAGAGCAGTGTCAAATCATCTTTGAACGCGTTGACTATATGAAAAGGGCAGTAACAGATCTTAAACAAATGGAAGGCGGCAAATTGGACATTGGAATTCTTCCTGGTGATGGAGACTTACTATTTGATGCACTATTGGTCGACTTCCACCATGCATATCCCAAGCTCTCCATAAGTGTTACAGAAACGATGGATGTTTATGAACAAGTTGTCGACGGGACAAGAGATCTTGGAGTTACTACTGCACCTATAAACCCGGATGACCGAATCGCTGTCATCCCTTTGTTCCATGAGGAGTTTGCGTTGGCCATTCAATCGGATCACCCCATCGCGAAATCAAAGGCTCTCCCTTTCGAACAATTACAGCAACTTAAGATGGTGATGTTTGGTTCTGAACACCAGATTACAAAAGTCATTCATTCTTGCTGCCAAGAAAAAGGCATTACGATAGACAACCCAATCGTAACCTCTACGTTATCAACACTTCTGACCTTAATCGAACAAGGGGTAGGCGCCTCCATTCTTCCACGGATGCTGCTTGATTATCTGGACCGAGATAGTATCTCAGCGATAACGTTGATCCATCCTACACCTAGTCAAGATATCTGCATCATCTATCGGAAAGATAAGTTTATGGGACAAGCAGCAAAATTGTTTATTGAGGAATTAAAGTCTTTTGTTCAAAGCGTGATGGAGCAAACTACTCGAAAGTTGGGGTAACAAAGGAGATGAATGCTCCATCAGGAATAACACCCATAATTTAAATTTATATAAAGCAGACCGTCTTCGCGGCCTGTTCTATCTTTGAATACAACAAACCTCCTACATCTGCTCAAATATTAAATAATTACTATTTTAATCAGTAAGAAAAGATAATATTTGATATCATGAATGTTGGAATTTTTATTAGGAGGGTTGTTTTTATGGTACAAACATTTTTAAATTGGATACAAACAATTTTAGATAAGATATATCCAATTGTAGATAAAGCACATCCAATGTTAAATTGGTTAACAAAAAGAGATTGGACAGACTGGAACATGTGGATGGCTGTCGGTCAAATGATTGGTGCGCTCGCAACCTTTTTGACTGCTCGAATAGCTTTGAAGCTGGTACGTGAAGCAAAACAACAAGAAAAAGACATAAGACGAAGAGAAAGAGAGGCATTAGAAGTAGATTTATATCCTAGAATTTCTATTAAGGAGAATGATAATGGAAAAAAAATTGTTCATTGTACCCTAGTAAATATAAAACCGACTCCTGCGTATATTGATGATTTTGTCTTTATCAATGTGAATCAAATACCAGAAATTGAGCCACATTCCTACGAAATAATAGAGACAGAAGCGCCAAAAAGAGTAGTCTATGGAGATGTGTGTATGACACAAGTCCCCCTGAATTACTTAAAACGCATGATAGGAGAAAACAATCGAGAGGAAGGTTTTTTCAAATTTCAATTTTCTCTCGCCACTGGTAGAAGTTATACATTTAGTGTTTATATAAAAATGGGAAATGTTCAATCTGAATGGTTTGTTTATTTGAAAAACGAAGATGTAACGGTGGAGGAAATATTACAGTCTGGAACCCATATACACTATGTACATAACAGAATCGTAAATATGAACCGGCACGGTGACAATGTCAGTTAGACCTCTATCCATATGGCTTTGCTTCACCAACTAAAAAGCATAATCGGTAGGAAGCAAAGCCAAAAATCCATTTCAGCCAATTAATTGGCTGAAAAATAACCCCTTATTTCTTCAAATACTATATCTATTGAACTAACATAATTCCTATGAATTTGATTAATGTATAAAAGTTAAATTTACATAAATACGTTACTTCCAACAAAAAAAGCAACAGGCTTATATCACCTGTTGCTTTCCCATTATACTCTTTCCTTGATTTCTTGTTTCAACCGATTCTTCAATTCTTCTAATCCTTCTACACTTTGCTCTTTGGAGTGACGACGTCTCACATTTACCAAACCTGCTTCTCGTTCTTTCTCCCCTACTACAAACATGTAAGGAACTTTCTCCATTTCCGCTTGGCGGATTTTGTATCCGAGTTTTTCATCTCGATCATCCAAATTCACACGAATACCTGCATCTTTTAGCTGTTTTGTCACTTCTTCTGCGTAATCGATGTAATTTGCAGATACAGGAAGTACTTTCGCTTGTACAGGAGATAGCCAGAGTGGGAAGTCTCCCATGTGATACTCCGTCAAAAATGCGACAAAACGTTCCATTGTACCAACTACACCACGGTGAATGACAACTGGGCGATGTGCTTGTCCGTCTTTTCCGATGTATTCCAATTCAAATTTATTTGGGAGGTGGAAGTCCAATTGTACAGTAGATAGCGTCTCATCTTTCCCTAATGCTGTTTGGACTTGGACATCGAGTTTTGGCCCATAAAATGCCGCTTCTCCCTCTGCCTCCACATATGGCAAGCCCATTTCATCCATCGTTTCTTTTAACATCGATTGGGATACATTCCACATCTCATCGTTATCGATATATTTTTCTTTATTTTTTGGATCACGATAAGACAGACGGAAGAAGTAGTCTTTGATCCCAAACACACGATATACTTCAAGGATCAATTCCACTACTCGTTTGAACTCGGATTTGATCTGTTCTGGTAAGCAGAAAATATGTGCATCATTTAAGGTCATCGAGCGCACACGTTGCAATCCTGAAAGAGCTCCTGACATTTCATAGCGGTGCATGGTACCCAGTTCTGCGACACGAAGCGGCAGGTTGCGATAGCTTCGCATTTCGCTTTTATAGACCATCATATGGTGTGGACAGTTCATCGGACGCAATACCAATTCTTCGTTATCAATTTTCATCGCTGGATACATATCTTCTTGATAATGATCCCAGTGCCCGGAAATTTTATATAGTTCTACATTCGCTAAATGAGGGGTGTACACATGGTCATATCCAAGACTTTCTTCTAAGTCAACGATATACCGCTCGATCTCCCGGCGGATTTTCGCTCCATTTGGCAACCAAAGCGGCAAGCCTTGGCCGACTTCTGGAACAAGTGAAAAAATGCCAAGTTGACTATTTAATTTGCGGTGATCCCGTCGTTTTGCATCTTCCAAACGTTCGAGATAGGCATCTAATTCGGATTGTTTCTCCCATGCGGTTCCATAAATTCGTTGCAGCATTTGATTATCGGAGCTTCCTCTCCAGTAAGCACCCGCAATACTGAGCAATTTAAATGCTTTCAGCCGTCCTGTAGAAGGAACATGCGGTCCACGACAGAGGTCAAAAAACTCCCCTTGTTCATAGATGGTAATCTCCGCATCTTCTGGTAAATCGCGAATCAACTCTAGCTTGAGATGATCATGAATCTCCTCATACTTGCGATTTGCTTCTTCCCTTGATACTACTTTCCGCACAAATGGAAAGTTTTCTTTTACAATCTTTTTCATTTCTGCTTCTATTTTGGGTAAGTCTTCAGGAGTTAAATTCTGAGACAGATCAATATCATAGTAAAATCCATCTTCAATGACTGGTCCAATTCCCAATTTTACATCTGGATACAAACGCCTTAACGCTTGTGCCATCAAATGAACGGTACTATGACGATATACGTCCAATCCTTCTTTATCGTCCAAAGTTAATATTTTCACATCTGCTCCATCTGGTACTTCTCTGCTTAAATCTACTACTTGACCATCGATCATACCAGCGATCGCTTTTTTTTGTAGACCTTTACTAATAGAAACAGCAACGTCATTTACCGTAACTTTTTCTTCATACGTTTTTTCTGATCCGTCAGGCAATTTAACCAACATCTGCATTTCACTCCTCTTCAACATAAAAAAACGCCGCATCCCAAAAGGGACGAGCGTTTGATCTCGTGGTTCCACCCTAATTCAACTTATCCAAAAATAAGTCCTCATAAGACACATGTAACGGTGTGTAACCGGAGATAGATACTCTATTTTCCCTATCCCAGCTCCAAGGTGGTACTGTTTTATCAAGTGGGTGAAGGGGTTTTCAGCCGACGGCCCCTCTCTCTTATCACCATTGACAAAAAGCATATCCTTATCAACGCAAAATCAAAAAGTTGTTTGCATTATACCGAATGTTTTAATCACAAGTCAAGCGTTTCCACTGTACCACAGGAAGTACAACCATTACATTTCACTATTCGAGACTCAAAAATTTGCGATAAGGTATGAATAATGTTTTCCTCAGGAAATTTGGTATGCAAAATAATCTTTTCTGGTGCAATTGTGAGCAGTGTACTGACAATTAAATCCTCATGTGAGAAAGAATGTTCTACAATCTCTTGCAAAGTTCCACCATCGTTTAATTGCAAAGGTTTGCCCTGCTCATCAAGTAGCTCAAATTGTTTCACACCCCGATGCATGAGATGCACCAGATCGATCTTGGAACCTTGAACCGAGACAAAATATTTCAAGAGGGAAATAAAATCTTGATATTCTTGATCCAATAAAAATTGGTCTACTGCGTCATGGACACACTTGGCTAAAGCTTTACGATAGTGCTCAAGTCGAAAGTGAACATATCCATCGATAGCCAGCAATTTTGATTCGCGAAGAAAATGGAAAATCGGCTTCCCTAAACGGTCCGAGCGTTTGTTATAAGGAGTCCGGAAATAAGTATGTGTGTTTTTTTGAAATAGTCGATTGGTATGTACTTTAATTTGCTCTATTTCTCGGTCGTAGTATTGCGGATAATGTTTTTGGATTGCATCTTCGATTAAATTTTCTTCAAAATATGTACAGATGTACCGTGCTATTTCTTCACTGATCGCCCGTCTTATTTCTCTCTCTTGTGATCTCCGTTTTAACTTACATTGAATGGTGTAAAAATAACGGTCTGAAATACTAACTTCTTGTATTTCACAAAGCACATCTAATTTTTCCATTCTTTGAGGTAACTGCATGAGATGATGAAACAAACCAGTCGTTTGATAAGCATTTGCTTGAGGTATGCTGATGGTAAAATCCATCTTCGCACCCCTTTCTGTCTGGTGTATCCTGCTTTAGTATATGGGAAACATTTAGCAGGTATACATCGGTTAAGAAAACTTGCCGGTTGGCAAGCCTTTCAAGGCGCAGACAGAGCTTAGTTGCACTTATGTACCTCAGACTAGAGCACAAGTCTCACTACGTCGCTATGCTCCTAGTCTCGCTTTGCAGAAAAGATAAAATTATACTTCTTTATCTACAAGCACTAAGATGCAAATCAACCAACCAGATACATTTTACCTAGTAAATAAACATAACCAACACATGCAATAACTAAAGTGGCACGGCCTAGTACTTTATCCGTTTCCCTTCCAGTACGTACTTTTAATCCAATCTGTTTCATGCCAATTTTTTTGGGATATGGCCATAAAAATGGCACTCCTGCTACTGTAAATGCATCTGCGAGCAAATGCGAAAAGTATCCAGCGGCTACAGCGTACAGATAATCCGGCAATGCTAGATGAATAACCCATAAGACATATGCCATCCCAACAAAAGAGTGCGTTACGCTTCGATGCGGAACATACGCAACCCCTGCGCAATAAATTCCAGACAATAGTACCCACAAAGGCAAGTGTGCAAAATACCAAAATAGACAGATCAATACGCCCACACTCGCTAGTGCTAATGACCTCCATTTGCGATTAAGCGAAGAAAATAGCCATTTGTTAATCTTGCTTCCATCTTCATCGATATCCGGTAACATCGATGCCATCGTTGCGATTGCTACGGTTAAGGTTAAATTCAAAAAGTTATTACTGGTGACAAATCCAACTGCTACTCCAGTTGCTAAGCCAACTCTAAGATGTGTTTTCCCCTGCATGATGCCATTCCTTTTATGTATAATTTATGAACTATTCTTATGATAGTACACTTTTCTTAAAGATAAAAGCTCAAGTATTATGAATAAACTATCGGCTTTAAAAATGGGATTGGTCAGAAGAAGATCAATTAGAAAAAGGTAGATATATTTGGCTCGTGACAAGTTATCTCGCGAACGAATTTTAACATAGAATTGATCAATGAGATTACAAGTTTTCCATAAGTAAACTTGGTGCTCATCTCCAAGTAAATGCCATGAAAAATAGAAATAGAGGTGATGGTTTCCCATCACCTCTTCTTTATACTATTCACATCTGTGAAATACATTCGGGAGGCGACGGCTGGCTGCCGTCGCCTGTTCTATCTTTTCCGAAGACGATATATAGTAATTTCAAACTAAAAAAGACCTCTTGGAGAGTAGCTATCCAAGAGGTAAGATATAGATTTAATTTTGCATAACAAAATCTTTATCCACTTGCTCTGTGCCATCAAATACATGCAAAGTCTCGTAGCGTGTATTGCGCTGTGCTGGAATTTTTCCAGCTTCTCGAATCAGTTGCAAACAGAGGTTTATATTTACTTTATAGGTAGTACCCGCAGCGGACACAACATTTTCTTCCATCATCGTACTTCCAAAATCGTTACATCCATACTGCAAAGAGAGCTTTCCGATCTCAGGACCCATCGTTACCCAAGAAGATTGGAAATTAGGTACATTATCAAGCATCAGACGCGCAATAGCGACTGCTTTTAAGTATTCTCTCGGAGAGAGTTTTTCTCGCTTCATATTGGTGTTATCTGGTTGGAATGTCCAGACGATAAACGCAAGAAATCCTTTGGTTTCATCTTGTGCTTCTCGAATCCGCAAGAGGTGAAGCACACGCTCTTCGATACTTTCTCCAAAACCAATTACCATCGTTGCGGTAGTCTTCATTCCCACTCGATGAGCGGTCTGCATCACATCCATCCAATCGCGCCACGAGCCTTTTAATCTGCTGATTTTGCGACGTGTCCTGTCATCTAATATTTCTGCTCCACCACCTGGCAAAGAATCCAATCCTGCGGCGTGAAGTTCTCGAATGACTTCTTCCAATGGCAATCCAGATACTTCTTGCATCTTCATGATCTCAGCAGGCGAGAAAGAGTGCATGGTGATATCAGGAAAGTGTTGCTTAATTTTCTTGAGTAAATCCGTATAGTAAGAAAAAGGCAGATTTGGATTTGTTCCACCTTGCATTAAGATTTCTGTCCCACCGACGTCTTGTGTCTCTTTTATTTTTTGTAAAATCGTTTCATCTGGAAGCACATAACCCTCATCCGAGTCCGGAGAACGATAAAAAGCACAAAAACGACAGTAAGTGTCGCACACATTGGTATAGTTTATATTTCTACCCACTACAAATGTAGTTATTGGTTCAGGATGCAGCTTTTCCATTACTTCATTTGCAGCTGCCCCTATTTTTTCTACTTCATCACTTTCCCATAAGGCAATTCCATCTTCTAGACTGAGTCGTTCGCCATTTCGTACACGGTTTAGTATATTGTCAATGCTCAACATAAACACTCCCAAGCCTTTCTTTGTAAGTGATTCTTTTTCATTTTAGCATAAGGAACCATAAAATAATTGACAATGATTCTCATTATTGATAGGTTTTTATTGGAACATCATGTAGGGAGGCGACCACGATTCCGCTTTATACCGAAAACATCTCTGTCCAATACCAAAGCAATTTAGTAGTCGATCAATTAAATTTACACATTCCGATAGAAAAAATCACTGCTATCATCGGGGCAAATGGATGTGGCAAATCTACCATATTGAAAACTTTGGCTCGTATTTTAGAACCTACTACTGGTGCAGTTTTTTTAGACGGAAAACAAATTCACAAAGAACCTACAAAACAAATAGCCAAACAATTAGCCATTCTTCCTCAGCTTCCAGAGGCTCCAGAGGGCACCACCGTCAAAGAATTGGTTTCATTTGGCAGATTTCCCCACCGTAAAGGATTTGGATATCTGAGTAAACACGATCAACAAATAATAGAAGACACACTGCACAAAACACATTTGATCGATTTTAAAGATAAACCCATACATCAATTATCTGGAGGCCAGAGACAACGCGCTTGGATCGCAATGGCTATCACCCAAGAAACACCTTATCTCTTACTAGATGAGCCAACCACTTATCTGGATATCGCTCACCAATTAGAAGTACTCTCCTTAATTCAACAATTAAATAGAGAAGAAAAACGAACGATCATCATGGTAGTACATGATCTCAATCATGCAGCACGCTATGCTGACCACATCGTCGCAGTACAGAAAGGAAAAATTTATACGGAAGGCAATCCTTCTGATGTACTTACACACGAAATGTTAAAAGATGTCTTCCAAGTAAAAGCAAATATCATCATAGAACCTCATACTGGATTACCAACTTGTATTCCATATGAGAAAATATAAAAAGTGGCGAAGTTTATCTTGCCGCTTTTTTTATAACATTTTTTAAACTTGTGAAGGGGTTATTCTAAATGCAAGAAAAGATATTACTGATAGAAGATGAAGCTAGTATTTCAGAAGTATGCAAGCGGTACTTAGAGCGAGATGGTTACATCGTTCGAACTGCTGAAAATGGAATCGAAGGCTACCATTTATTTGAAGAAGATCAACCCGATTTGGTAATTCTTGATCTGATGCTACCACAAAAAGACGGTTGGAAAATATGTGAAGAAATTCGTCAAAATTCCGATATCCCGATTATTATGTTAACAGCACTCGGTGCAGAACGAGATCGAATTTTAGGTTTAACCCTTGGAGCGGATGATTATATAACCAAACCATTTTCCCCCAGAGAACTAGTCTTGCGCGTACAAATCATTTTACGACGTATGCGAAATACAAATACGGTAACAAGTCCTAATGAAAACGGTTTACTGGAATTTGGAGATTTAAAAATTAATCCTATTACCAGAAGTGTTTATACCAATGAAGAATCTGTAGAATTGACCGTTAAAGAGTTTGAAGTCCTTCATTTAATGGCACGACACCCCAAACAAGTTTTTTCTCGAATGCAATTATTGGATTTGATTTGGGGATATCATCATGAATCTGATGCCAATGTTGTCACTGTACTCGTAAGTCGTCTCAGAGAAAAACTTGAAGGAAAAAAAATCAAATCGAAATGGATTCAAACCGTATGGGGAATTGGTTATCGATTTGCCCCTAATGGAGGAGATGATTCATGAAGTTACGTGATCAATTACTTTTAATCAATTTATCTAGTCATGTTATTTTGGTCGCTGCTTTGTTAATCAGTTATCATCAAATGTTGTTAACCTTTCAACAAACTCAGATTTTAACGATTATCTGTCTCGGAGCAGCGATTTTATCCATGCTGGTGTACTGGCTCATGACTTTGCCAATTATCCAATCTATTCAGAATGTCATGTTAGTAACCAAACAGATCGGACAAAAGAATTTCCAAGTGAACCAGTCTGTCATTAATGGGCCGAAAGAATTCAAAGAATTAGGGGTAGCTGTACATCAAATGGGGATTGAGCTGGCAGCCAATTTCAAAAAATTAGAAGATGGAGAACTCGCTCGAAAAGAATTAATCGCTAATGTCTCTCATGATTTAAGAACCCCTATTACGGCAATCCAATCTATGTTAGAAGCATTACAAGATGATGTAATCGAAGACAATGAGACTCAAAAAAGATACATTAAAACGAGTCTACACGAAATAAACCAATTGAATAGTTTAGTTCAAGACTTATTTGAATTATCTAAGTTAGAAGCAAATCATACTCGTTATCAACCTCAACTAACCCATTTTGATTCTATCTTGCTTGAAGTTCTAGAAGCACATTCGATTCATTTAAAAGATAAGAAGATAAACTTACAAATAACATTACCGGATGATTTACCTCCTGTATGGGTAATGCCAACAAAAATTGCGAGAGTGGTTAGCAATCTTTTACAAAATGCCGTCCGTCATTCTCCTGTATGTGGAATGATTGAACTGATCGCAAAGAATGAAGGAAATCAATTGAGGGTAATACTCCGTGACGAAGGAAAAGGAATTGATCCCAAAGATCAACTGCGAATTTTTGAGCGTTTTTTCCGTGTAGATCATTCTCGGAATAAAGAATCAGGAGGGGCTGGTTTAGGTTTGGCTATTGCTAAATCATTGATTGAATTGCATAAGGGGACAATAGGTGTTCGGAATCGTTTGGATCAAAAAACTGGGAGTGAATTTTGGTTTACCTTTCCTTTGCATCCCTTAAATAATGAGGAAGAAAATGAAATAGTTTTGTAATCATTTTTTTATCGTTTTGATAGGGCTTCTTTGTACGATGGCAAGGTCAAGAAACAAGGAGGGACCTATCATGAAACAAAAATCTATATTTATTGGTGTTGGAGTTGTTGTTTTACTTGTTATTGCATGGGCGGTGTTTAGACCTGAAACAGCATTAGTAGATAAAAAGGTAAATGAACCAGCACCACAGCAACAGATGATGAATAAAAACGAAATGATGCAAAATATGAGTAGTGAGAAAGACATGGCAAATAGGAAAATGGAAAATTCACTTTCCAAAGGTATGTTTCAAAACGGGGCTCATGATACGTCTGGTATGGCAACTATTTACGAGTTAGAAAATGGCAAAAAAGTTCTACGGTTAAGTAATTTTAGTACTTCTAACGGACCGGATGTTCATGTCCTACTCGTGCCAAATCGTAATGTAATGAAAGATAGTGATGTAATGATTGATAAAGCAGTTGATCTAGGGTCTATTAAGGGAAATATGGGGAATCAAAACTATGATATTCCTGCAAATGTGGATGTGAGTAAGTATCATACTGTTACTATTTGGTGTAAAAGGTTTCATGTAAACTTCGGATCTGCTCCACTATCCTAGTAGACCCTGCTGCATTATTCGTCTCAAAAGCGCAGATGCGAGTGGGTAAAGCGTCCTTTGCGTTTTCAACAACCTACACAAAGTCATGAAAAAAAAGTGGTGGGAAAATTCCCACCACTTTTTTATTTCGTTACTGTTCCTTCTTTTTTTACTTCCTCTTTTTTCCCGATAAAGATAGAGATGACGAGGGCGAATAAAGCTAGCCACATCGAAACATAAAACACATCATCCATAGCTTGAACCATAGAATGGACCTGGATTTGACCGGATATATATGCAAGTGCAGATGCCTTTGCTTGTGCGACACTCTGTCCTAAGCCCATATATATATTTTGAACCTGCCCTACGATTCCTTGGGAAATCCCAGAAAAAATATTATATTGGTCAGTATAGGTTGCTGCATGAATCAATTGTTGATTGGACAATAACAAGGTAGCCCATGCAATTCCAAATGAAGAGGCAATTTGTCGTACTGCATTACTGAGCGCAGTAGCTTGAGCCACCATGTGATTAGGAACTGCATTCATACCTGCTGTGGAAATAGGCATCATCACTAATGAAATGCCAATACCACGTAAAATCAGCCAAACGGTAAGTGTGGAAAAGGATGTGTTTGCATCCAATTGGGTGGTCAAATGTAAGGAATAGGCAGTAATTCCCATTCCGATTATCGCTAACCACCGTGCTCCAATTTTATCAAACAACATACCGGCAACTGGCATCATCAAACCTGTAATTAATGCTTGAGGCAGAAGCAAAAGTCCCGTCTGTAATGCTGTTAAACCAGCAATATTCTGTAGAAAGATCGGAATTATAAACAAAGGTACAAACAAGATAACACTTGTGAGACTTGTAATGATCTGCGAAATGGTAAACACAGGAATTTTTAATAGTTTTAAATTCAACATCGGATCTTTCTTTACCCATTCTATTACGATAAAAATAAGTAAGGAAACTGTTCCAATTCCAACAAAGAAGAACACTTCATCATTGGACCAACCTTTTTCCGGAACCAAACCAATACCATACAACAGAGTGGAAAAACCGATGGTAGAAGTGATAAAACCAGTCACATCAAACTTTTGCTCTGTATGGTGTTCCAATTCTTTAAAACTAATGATAGCAATCAAGATGGCTACTACCCCAATTGGTACATTGATAAAAAAGATCAAGCGCCAATCTAGGTATTCAATGATATATCCACTTAATGTTGGACCGATTGCTGGTGCAAACATGATGGAAATTCCAAACAATCCCATTACCTGCCCTCTTTTTTCTCGAGGGAACAAACGGAATAGCATCGCTTGTGATACTGGCATAAGAGCTCCTCCGCCTAAAGCCTGAATAATTCGGAAGATGATCATCGACTCATTGCTCCATGCCAATCCACAAAGTAAAGACCCAAGTGTAAATACAGTAAGGGAGAATATAAAAATTTTCTTAAAGCCAAAGCGTTCTGTTACATATCCTGTGACGGGAATAATCGTGCCCACAACGAGTGTATAGGCAGTAATAACCCATTGAATCTCTTTCGTATCTACACTGAATACAGCCATCATCTTAGGTATTGCAACATTAACGATACTTGTATCCAGAATCGCCATAAATACGGCGATAATAGATACTGCGAGAACTAAGCGCCTGCTCTGACCTTCTGGCATCGCCCCTCCTCCTTCCTTCTTTTATTGCTGCCTTATTTGCTGATTTTTACTGTTGCATTTAATCCAGGAACCAATTTATCTTCACTGTCCAAAGAAATCTTAACAGGTATCTTTTGTACTACTTTTGTGTAGTTTCCGCTAGAATTACTACTTGGAAGCATAGAGAAGGTAGAAGAAGTTGCTTCACTAATTTCTTCCACTTTTCCGGAATACTCTGTTCCAGGGAAAGCATCTACTGTCACTTTTACATCAGAACCTACTTTTACATCTTGTATGTCTGTCTCTTCAATATTTGCGGTAATATACAATTGATTGAGTGGTGCCGTCATTGCTAAAGGCGTACCTGCTGAAACTACTTGCCCAACAGCCCCTTTACTTTGCAATACGGTGCCATCTGCTGGGGCTACGATTTGCACATTAGCTCCCGCTGGATCTGCTGATTGGATTACTGCAATTACATCGCCTTTTTTTACATCTTGATTATCTTTGATATTCCATTGTGTAACAGTACCCGTTGCGGTTGAAATAACGGTGCTAATATCTCCTTGAACTTTCGCGTCTTCTGTAGAAATGTAATTCATGGATTCATTGGTATAAAATAAAATCCCTGCTCCCGCAGCTATTACAATGAGTGCAACAAGCACGCTTGCAATGATGGAATTTTTCATCTGTTCTTTTCTCCTTCATGTAGCGTAATTTGTGAAGTTAACATTTTTTTCATGATCAACAAAAAAATCTCTTTTTCTGTGTCCGTTAAATTTTCCAATAACTGTTGGCATATTTTAGCCCGTTTTTGGCTTATTTGCTCAACGGTCTCTCTACCCTTTTTTGTCAAACTAACCCATACTACTCGTCTATCCTCTTTATCACGTATTCGCTCTACATGACCGCTTTTCTCCAAACTCTTGACAGCAAGTGAAGTAGCTCCTGATGTGGTACTGGTTTCATAGGATAAATCATTGACTGTTGCTTTATCTTTGCGATAAAGATACATCAGAAACCAATATTTCCCCGGAGAAAGATCCGTTTGAAGCGATATTTTACTAAATTGCTTTCCGAATAGCATGAAAACCTCATTCATTTCTAAAATAAATGAACGATGATTTTCAACCAATATATTCACCTCCAAATATTTAAGCTTGATAAAATCTTTACCATAAAAATATTACACCATATGAATTATTTATTCCAGTGAATATTATTTTTTTTGTGTCGAAAATACGAAATAACGCTCTATAGAATTCATTTATTTATTTTTTATATACTTTTCTATGTTAAACCGATACAGGTAAATTTAAGCAGAAGCCGACTAGGTAACCTCCTCCCCTAGATTTGTAGTGTATGGATTGTCATAATACATTTTAGAATTGAAAAACAGGTCTCCAAAGCGATTCCTATATAAAAGTAGCGGACCCTTGGAAGTTGTTGCATTTGCCAAGGGTCCAACCACAAAACCGGAGCTACCTCTGCCTACACCAGGCGGATAGCTTCCGCCAGTACCGTGTGAAGAACTTCCACCGTGAATTGGCGGACATCTGCTGTCGATACTGCTGGTAGAGCAGCAGGCTGAGTACCGATTTCATGGATGCTGATCCATATGATTCCAGCACTCCGAAGGATTTTTCGATTGGAGTAACGCTCGATTTGGTCTGCTCATTTTCTTCTTGAAGCCCACCGTACGCACCCTGAAATTTCTCCAAGGTACTAGGAGTTACCTCATAAATGAGAGCCTTCATCTCTACGCGTTCGTCGGAAGTACCTGAACTTGTGAGGTACGAATGCTTATGACCGACAGCCTCACCAAGATGAATCATTTTCCCAGGCGGCAACTCGACACCGGTCTCTTCTTTCCGTTCACGGTCGCCTGCTGATTCCGCTGTCTCACCGCGATCGATCATTCCAGACGGATTGGAGATGACTCGCTGTCCTGCTGGAACTCGAAGCTGGGAAACGTGAACGACGTATTCATGTCCCTCACATTTGAGAATCAACAATACATCTACCGTATCGCCTCGCAGGATTGCGATACCACCGAGCTTCCTCCCCTCGGAGTCGCAGGCTTCTGCCTTCAGCTGGATCATCTTGATCTCTTTGGGGCTGCCCCACTTGTAGACCGCTACAACCTTCACCCTTTGAAGTTCGATCTCTCGGCTGCTTGCAATCTTCCTCAACCATTGCAGGAAGAGGTGGGACTGTCGGATTTCTTCCTCGGTTTCTTCGACATCAGAACCGCGTACGAGTTGAAAGTCGTTCATCAGAAAGTCCTTTCGGATTGCGAACATTGGATTTCGATCTATATTATACAATATTGGTTTAATTATCAAAATAAAATAAATGATATTTTTCATCACTACTCATTGCGTTTGGCTTTTTATCTAGCAAAGGATACAATACTACTGAAAAGTATCCAACAAGGAAGTGTTATCATGAAGATCGTTTCCATTGAACCCACTCCGAGCCCAAATGTGATGAAGTGTAACCTAGATCAAGTTCTTCCGACTGGGACTCGACACGAATATACGAAAGCTACAAAAGATTATGCCCCCGACTACCTCCAAAAGATTTTGAATATAGATGGGATCACTAGCGTCTTTCAAGTACTTGATTTCCTCTCTATCGAACGGCATCCAAAAGCGGATTGGGAAAAGCTGCTTTCCCAAGTTCGAGAAATTTTTGGCGAAGAGCAAGTAGATAAGAACTCCTCATTAACAGCTGAATTAGATTCCTTTGGAGAAGTACAAGTGCTGATCCAAACGCTCAGGGGGATTCCTTATCAGATCAAATTGGTTCACCATAATACAGAAAACCGCTTTGCCTTACCTGATCGCTTTCAACAAACTGTACTGCAAATACAAGGGGTAACATCCAATGTAATCTTAGAAAGAAAGTGGATGGATCAAGGGGTTCGTTACGGAGAACCCGATGAAATCGGGAAGCAGCTTACTGCCGAATATGAGGCTATGTATCCAGATGGACGTTTACAACGTTTAATCAAACAAGCACTATCACCAAGAGCCGAACCTACTTTGCAAGAACAAAAAAAATCAGCAGCAGAAGTACGAACTGCCTTTCAGCAAAACAATTGGGAAACTCGTTATGCTGCATTGATGCTCTGGGAGCCGGCAACAGAGGAAATCGACATACTAGCAATGGCACTCGATGATTCGTCAGTGACTATACGCAGACAAGCTGTCGTTTTCTTAGGTTATATCGAAGGAAAGATCGTACTTCCCTATCTCTATAGAGCGATGAAAGATTCATCTGCCATCGTTCGTCGCACCGCAGGTGACACTATATCGGATATTGGTGATCCTGATGCAACCCTAGTGATGTGCGAAGCACTAAAAGACAAAAATAAGCTCGTCCGCTGGCGCGCAGCTCGTTTCTTATTTGAAGTTGGTGACGAAACGGCTATACCTGCCTTACAGTTGGCCATTAGTGATCCAGAATTCGAAGTGAAAATGCAAGCACAAATAGCATTGCAGCGCATTACCGAAGGAGAAGAAGCGAGTGGCACGGTTTGGCAGCAGATGACTCAATCCTATCGTTCGAAAGAAGACTAAAAAAACCCCGACGGGTTATGCCCGTCGGGGTTTCATTTTACAAAAATACAAAGTAGATAATTGCAGCCAATACAATTCGGTAAATTGCAAAGGGTACTAGTTTAATCTTATTGATCAACTTCAGAAAAAATCGAATGGAGATTAAGGCAAATACAAAAGCTGTAATAAATCCGGCAATAAAAAACGGCAGATCGTTCAAAGTGAAATATTGCCAGTGTTTCAACAATGAAATAGAACTTGCACCAAGCATGATCGGTACTGCCATAATAAAGGTAAAATCAGACGCAGCACGGTGACTTAAACCTAAAAGAACCCCACCGGAAATAGTTGATCCTGAACGAGAAAAACCGGGCCATAAGGATAAACACTGGAAAAAACCAATCGAAAGCGCTTGCTTATAAGTGATTTGATCAACGGTTTCTGCTTTTGGTGTTGCAGGACGTAAAAAATCAGCCAATAACATTAAAACAGCCCCAATCACCAAACCAACTACGACTGTGTTAATAGAAAATAAGTGTTCATCTATGTAATCTTCTAATAAAAATCCAAGTACACCTGCTGGCAATAATCCAACGATAACTTGTTTCAATTCCAATCGATTGCGACTATCAAGCGACTCGCGTGCCGCCTTAGTCAATCCTAATAGGTTGATAAATCGATCTTTAAAAACAATAATAACAGCCAAAATCGAACCTAACTGTATCACTACTTTAAACGTATTTGCTACTTCTGGTGAGAACAATTCTTTTGATTTTAGCAGCAAATCATCGACGATAATCATATGTCCTGTAGAAGAAACCGGTGCAAACTCTGTAAGACCTTCTACCATCCCCAAAATAAACCCGACAATAACATCCCATAAATTCATATCCTGCACCTCTTTATTCTTATCTTTCTACTAATCTCAGTATGTTTGGTAAATCAGAACCTTATTTTAAGAAAAACGGAAGAAAATTTAAGACTTTTTCCTTTTTCACGCTAGGGCTACTATTCCACTATCCAAAATGCTTCTTATGTAACTAATTCCAAAACATCAGCAAATATGTCAACCTTCTATCATTCTTTTTCGCTCTATGCAATTCTTAGCATCATGTAGTTCGTATATTAGAAGTTTCATAGTTGTTGGCCGTAACAAGAATATATGCTTATCGTACAATACAAAACGTTGTTTCGCAGCCTTTGTATTACCAAGTGTCATGGGAGCGACACAAATTTAAAATAAAGCCTTTGCTTATCGGGTAAAATTCCATATAATACATATAATTTGAACCGCTAAAAAAACTTACATTATAACTTAAAGGAGCTCTTCGTTTTGAAGAATAAGCAATTTGCTGTCTTTGGATTAGGAAGATTTGGTGGAAGTTTAGTAAAAGAACTACATAAAAATGGAATCGATGTACTCGCTGTCGATATCGACCAAGAAAAAGTAAACGAGTACGCCAAATACGCTGTCCAAACTGTCCAAGTCTCCAATCTTGATGAGACAACTTTAGAAATGCTTGATATCACAAGTTTTGATCATGTATTTGTGTCATTTGGCGACAACATAGAAGGAAGTGTATTACTCACATTGATGCTCAAAGAAATGGGTGTCAAAAAAGTTTGGGCTAAAGCTTCGAATGATAACCATCATCGAGTATTGACAAAAATCGGAGCAGATCAAGTTATTCATCCTGAAAGAGATATGGCAATAAAAATCGCCAATTATATAAGCTCTAAAAGCATCATTGATTATATCGAGTTGTCGGGTGAACATAGTATCGTAGAGATCATCGCATCACCCAAAATACACAACAAAACATTGCAGGATTTAGATATCCGAAATAAATATGGATGTAATATTATTGCCATCAAACGCGGTGGTGTGGTAAAAATATCGCTTGTGTCCAATGAACTGATTTTAAAAGACGATGTCTTAGTAGTAATAGGACGGAAAATTGCTATTAAACGTTTTGAAGAAGAAGAAGGAATTTAAGGTGAACTACAAACGTCTCAGTACTTCTCAGATATTGATCTTGGTATCAGGAGTTATTTTGTTTTTGGGCACTTTCATGCTCAAAATTCCTATCTCGACAACGAAACCGATCAGTTGGCTCGATGCGTGGTTTATGGCAACCTCTGCCCTTACTTGTACAGGCTTAATCACATTAGATGTTGGGACTACCTTCACTACATTTGGACAAATCGTTTTGCTCTTTTTGGTACAAATCGGTGGTCTTGGGATCATGGCTTTTGCATCTCTGTTTTTTATTTTGCTAGGAAAAAAACTTTCCTTAAAAGATAAATTGGTTTTAAACTTTTCACTTAATAACATAACATTTGGAAATATGACTGCATTATTAAAAAATTTACTCTTTTATGTACTGGCAGTCGAACTCATTGGGGCTATCGTTCTCTTTCTTTATTGGCAACCTCAACTTCCGTTAGGAGAAGCTGTTTATTTATCCATCTTTCACAGTATTTCTTCCTTTAACAATGGTGGTTTTGCACTTTGGCCAGACAATATGATGTCACATTACGACAATCCTGTTCTAAATGTTGTCACAACAGTACTCGTCTTGATCGGAGGACTTGGATTCACAGTCATATTTGATATATGGAAAAAACGAAACTTCAAACAATTGACATTGCACTCGAAAATTATGATCACTGCTTCCTTTGCTCTGGTCATTTTCGGCATGATCGTTATATTTTTGCTAGAACATAATCATGGCAAAGCCTTACATGCATTCACACTCTCTGATAAATGGTGGGCATCCTATTTTCAATCTGTTTCCTTACGGTCTGCTGGTTTTAATACCATTGATATTGGTTCCTTACAAGAGTCTACGCTATTCTTTATGTGTTTGCTCATGTTTGTTGGTGCTGGCAGTACTTCTACAGGAGGAGGAATAAAAGTTACGACCTTTGTCGTGATTTTATTTGCTGTTATCGCCTTTATCAAAGGAAAAAAGCAAATTCATCTCTTCCATCGATCAATCGATGCTTCTTCCATCATGAAATGCTTAGCGATATTTGCCATTTCTCTTACCTTTGTAGCAGTGGGTGTATTTTTTCTTTCCATGGTTCAGGAGGAATCGTTTCTCGTCTGTCTGTTTGAAGTGATGTCTGCTTTTGGTACAGTAGGGTTATCTGCAAATCTAACCTTTGATCTTACAGCATGGGGAACATTCATCATTGGCATAATGATGTTTTTTGGTAAGATCGGGCCTCTTGCAATCTTGTTTTCTTTATCTCGAATAGAAGATAGGACTATGAATTATCCAAAAGAAGACATCCTAATCGGTTAAGGAATACTCCTTTTTCCTTTTTGTATTCAAATGGAAAATGAACTTCTGCTACTAGGATTTTTTCATGATATGATAGGAAATGTGCCAGTTCTTACTGGTAATAGATAGGAAAACGCACAATTATATAAATAATGATATCACTCACACTACTAAGTACCATGGCATATAACTAATTACGAACTTATCCTTTCCTTTCTTCAAATACTGTTCTACCTATTATTTCTTTTTGATGGAGGGTTTTTCATTGGAAAAAATCATGGTAACAGGTGGTTCTAAACTACAGGGAACCGTAAAAGCTCATGGCTCTAAAAACGCAATCCTGCCTTTAATTTCAGCATCCATCTTAGCATCGCGTAACAAAGTGATCATTCGAAATGTTCCCACAGGTCTAGAAGATGTAACTACCATTACACAGTTATTACAATCACTTGGCATCCATGTAGATATGTCAGATGATATGGTCACGATTCATGCAGAAAAATTTGATTCCACAGAAGCACCATATGAGTTGGTTTGTAAAATGCGGGCTTCTGTTACTGTACTCGGTCCCCTGTTGGCACGAAAAAAATATGCTAGAGTGCCTCTGCCAGGAGGTTGTGCGATCGGAAGCCGTCCTATCGACCAACACTTAAAAGGATTAGAAGCACTCGGTGCAGAGTTTAAAATTGGTCATGGTTATGTGGAAGGGTTTGTTCCTAATCAATTGAGAGGTAACAATGTATATCTAGATATTCCAAGTGTTGGCGCTACACAAAATATCTTAATGGCTGCAACGCTTGCAAAAGGTATCACTACAATTGTAAATGCAGCCTGTGAACCGGAAATCCAAGACTTGGCTAATTTTTTAAATCAGATGGGTGCAAGAATTGAAGGTGCAGGGACGCCGTTTATCACGATTGAAGGAGTAGATTTCTTAAGAGGTACTGATTATTCTGTTATACCTGATCGTATTGAAGTTGGGACATATATGATTGCAGCTGCGATCACAGGAGGAGATGTATTCATCGAACAAGCAAAATCCAAGCATCTTACTTCTTTAATCGTAAAAATGCGAGAGATGGGTGTCACCGTATTAGAATGTGAAAACGGCATTCATGTGAGTGGCCCAGATGAAATTAAACCAATTGATATCAAAACACTGCCTTACCCAGGATTTCCAACTGATCTCCAATCCCCCATCATGGTATTACAATTAGCAGCAAATGGTACTAGTATGTTAACGGAAACCGTTTTTGAAGATCGTTTTATGCATGTGGAAGAATTTCGTCGGATGGGCGCAAATATCAAGATCAACGGGCAAACCGCCTTGATTGAAGGAAAACATCCTCTTTCTGGTACGCAAGTAATGGCAACTGACTTACGAGCTGGAGCTGCACTAGTATTAGCAGGGCTAATTGCAGAAGGCACAACCGAAGTAAGAGAGCTTCGACATATTGATCGAGGTTATATCGATTTAGTAGGTAATTTAAAATCATTAGGAGCAAAAATTAAACGAACAAAGCTTGAATCGAATCCCTTCTTACAACAAGAATCCCTCTCCTAACAGCTATCATTTGATACTTAAATCCCAAAAAGTCGATTATTTAAACAAATCGGCTTTTTGTTTCACTTCCCTATTGACACTCCTCCACACTACATCTATATTAAATATATGAATATATGTTCATATATTTATGAAAGGATGTTTCATTTGAACGAATTCAATCCATCTATAACAAATGACTGCTGTGACGTTACGATCATTCATGATGACGTGGTGGCTGATGTTCGATCCAAACAATTATCACAGGAAAAAGGGAAAGATCTCGCCTTATTATTTCAAGCACTCAGCGATCCTACACGAATTCGAATTATACATACACTCATCCAGCGTGAAGTTTGCGTCTGTGATTTAGCAGCGATCTTGGAGATGACACAGTCTTCTATTTCTCACCAACTAAAAAACTTGCGAAACCTTCGTCTTGTAAAGCATAGAAAAGTGGGAAGAATGGTTTACTACAGTATCGATGACGAACATATATTGAATTTGATGGAAATTGGACTCAAACATATTTCTCATTCCTAATCAAAAGAGGTGAAGCCAAATGCATAACCACAGTCATTCTCATACACATGGACACACTCACCATCATATACGAGAGAGCAATAAAAAAGGGCTATTCATTGCTTTAATAATAACTGCTGGAATTATGATTCTGGAGTTTTTTGGGGGTTTGTTTACAAATAGCTTGGCACTCTTATCTGACTCTGGCCATATGCTCAGTGATGTGAGTTCTTTAGCTTTAAGTTTAATTGCAATGTGGTTTGCTGTTCGCCCTCCTTCTCCTCGAAAAACATATGGATATTATCGCTTCGAAATTTTAGCTGCTTTGTTTAATGGTGTTGCTTTATTTGTAATAGCAGGAATTATTGGATGGGAAGCCTATTTAAGATTGTTGGACCCTCCAAAAGTTGCAAGTGGTTCCATGATGTTGATCTCCATCATCGGGTTAATAGCCAATCTATTAAGTGCTTGGGTTTTGATCCGACAAGGAGACACAAAAGAAAATATAAATATACGCAGTGCCTATCTTCACATAATTGGAGATGCCTTAGGTTCCGTCGGTGCCATTATCGCCGGAATCCTCATGCAAGCATTTGCTTGGTATATCGCTGATCCAATCATCAGTATTCTGGTTTCTGTCTTGATATTAAAAAGTGCGTGGGGAGTCGTTTCTCATTCTTTTCACATCTTGATGGAAGGGACACCAGTAACCATCGATCAAAAGTTGGTAAAAGAAGTACTTTTAGAGATTTCTGGTGTTTTAAATGTACATGATTTGCATATTTGGACGATCACATCGGGTTTCGATTCTTTATCCTGTCACATTCTGATAAAAGAAGAAATCGAAAGCCAAGCCATCTTAAAAGAAGCCATCCGGCGTTTAAAAGAACGATTTCATATCCAGCATACTACCATTCAAATTGAGACAGTTGATTTCCAACACGAAGGTTGTCAAGCTTTATCATGTACTGGAGAACAAAATAACAAAACAATAACACCAAAACCAGAATGAAACTTGATGATGGTAGTTAGCAATACTTGATGAAGGAATAAAATATCAGAAAAACGAATTCACAAAAATATAGTGCCCCCGTGTCATAAGATATATCCTGTGAAGGATGATCAAATGACATGGGGGCACCGTATTTATTATCCCTACTCCATGTAACAATCGAGTTCAAATTTTCCGAGCCCACTGAATATAATTAAAATAGCCAAGAACGAAACGTGTATCTCCATTCTTAAAAAGTAGGCAACGTCTCTTTTAAACTCTATTCTTCTCGCTTTATCATTTTCATAATCCCTGCGTTCCTCGGCAGCATGCTCTGGTAACTCTATCCTTTCTATGAGCAAAACTAAACGGTTTGTTTATAAAAACTTAAAGTAAACATATTAAATCGACCACTTTCCATTTACAAATAGAAATTATACTGAACTAGCAAACCGATAGATGGGAGTTGGATAAAATGGAAGATCATTATGCACTTTTCGTTTCAGACCTTGATGGTACCCTATTAACAAGTGACAGCCAAATTTCCACACGTACTCTACAATCAATAGATCGATATCAAAAAAACGGAGGCATGTTTACAATTGCTACAGGAAGAAGCCTCATAGAGAGTTATTCCATTGTAAATGAACTTAAAATTGGTTTGCCTGTTATCCTGTGCAATGGAGCAATGATCTATTATCCCCACGATGAAGAATTACAGGTACTCAAATACTTTTCCAAACATATCGTGGAAATGATTCTTTCAGCTATTGAACACATAGACCCTGTTGTCGATTTGTTGTTATTTAGCACTACCAGTATTTATTCTTTTCGGCTAAGTCCCGAAAAGGCAATCGAATTATCAAAACTAGGCGTTACCGCTTTTCCTATTCATTCCTTAGATCAAATTGAGGAAGAAATTATTAAATTACAATTGATTGGGTCTCCAGCTAACATGCAAATTCTTCACATGATATCTGAGAGCCATTCATTAAGAGCAGAATGTGACTTTATCCAATCACATGAAAATTACTATGATGTTGTACCAAAAGGAATTTCAAAGGGCAATGCTCTACTCTATCTCAATCAAATCCTTCATATTCCGACTTGGCAAACCGCTGCTATTGGAAACCACTGCAATGACATCTCTATGTTGAAAGTTGCAGGTTTGTCTGCATCTGTAGCAAATGCTCATCCTCTCGTCAAGCTGTATACAGATATACACGTACCTTCCAATGATGAAGATGGAGTAAGTTATTTTATCGAAAATTATTTATTGTAATTTGTCTTCTCACTCATCAAAAAACTCTTCATAGTATTTGTTTATCTTTCCTCACCTTTTCCATAACATTAATTTCAAAGATTTTTTCATCTTTTTTTATGAACAGATTTTCCTTATACATATCTCCTTCATAATAGAAAAACCAGTAAAAATACACAGAGTTGAATTGAATGTACTTATTGATTTTGCATATAAATGTCTAGAGTTCTATTTCAGGGAGTGATGAGGATGAAAAGAGTGAAGAAGGATGATTTTGTTTCCGGATTTGTGCCGCATCATAACCATGGATCTGTTGATTACACATCTGTTGCAGCAGGACATGTACATCAGTGCCTAGATATCACATCTCCACCGATTCCAACAAAAGATGGAGAACACATCCACTATACAGAGGGATATGTATTATTCGAAAATGGTCACACTCATTACTATCAAGCCCACTCGGGACCGGCAATCCCAGTTGGAGATGGGATGCATGTCCATTATTATGATTTTTATACAACTGAGGATGATGGTCACAGACATCACATTCTGGGAGTGGACCAACCTGCCCCAGGTAATAAATGACTTATCGTAGAAACCAATGAGATAGAGGGGCTCCTCAGTACGCCGTCCGTGTGTCAACTCCAGTTAATTGTCCGAATGGTTGATACATTAGAACCCATACCTCTTCAACGCTATCTCAGATGGAAGGAGATTCATTCACCATAGTTATTGGTAACCGTAACATTTTCACCACTTACTTTTACAATCTGCTCTTTGTGTATCATATTCCCAGTATGATGACCAGCATGACGACCGACATAATCACCAAGAAAACCACCTAAAATCGAACCGGCCACTGTTCCAGCACCTGGGAAAATGGCGCTGCCAACAAGTGCTCCATACTCAATACCCGCTATCAGGCCAAGTGAACTCACCACATTTCCTAGCGTGTTAACGGTATATTCCCGTTTATCTGTTTTTCCATTTATATATTTAATGGTATCGGAAATTTGCGAAAGTGCACCTATAAAAACACCTGCCAAAACTGTATTTTGATGGATTTTGTTCACTCCAAATCACCCCGTTGACTATCTTCTTTTATGAAGATAGATTCTCGAACATTGTCAACTGACTTTTCTTTCGTTTCATGTGCTGGTGTCACTTTTTCGCCTGCTTTATCCTCTGCTTCATGTATTGGTGCTGCTTTTTCCTCTACTTTATCTTCTACTTCTTGCATTGATGCCATTTTTTCCTCAGCTTTTGTTGATGTTTTTGAAAAGCCACATGAACCATTAGCCTCACTCTCTAAGTCCCATTTTTCATTGAACCTGCGAGTTAATCCAATTGTTGTAGATACACCTTTTACCACTAACTCTCTTATTTTTTTTCTTGCCTTAGGAGAAGCGAGCAGTATTGCACCTGCTGCAATACCCCATCCTAACGGATTTTGAATTGGTATATTTTTTATTCTCATTATTAACGCTCCCTTTCAATACTTTAATCTCAGTCTGTATCATCTTCCCGTTTTTATGTAAAAAAATTAAAGCATAATTACATCCATTTCAATCCATATTAAGTATGTTTATGGAAGGGGTGATAATTAGTGAGTAAACAAGAACGTTATCTTCGGATATTTCCTGGATTCATCCGCATCGAAATCCTGGGATTACAAGACAATCCATGGGGTTCAGCACTCATTGAACAAAAATTGAACTCGTTAAAAGGGATTACTAATGTGCAGATTTGTATACTCACAGGAAGAGTTCAAATTCACTTTGAACCTCATATCCTTTCTGCTGAAGTGATCTGTGAAAAATGCAACCTTATAGAAAAAATGATTCAACGTAAATTGCTCTATCAAGAAACGAAATCTGCGGATACATTTATAAATGAAGGCACCGTTTCTTCCATCGTAAATCAAGAAATAGCAGTTACCAAGGAATCTGACTCTTTCAGCCAGTTACCCCATCAAAATGATGAAGCCTTGCATACAAAAGATGAACAGATGAACCCAGTCAAAAGCAAAATTCCTCTAGGTTTAACTTTAAGTTTAGGTGGATTAGCTTTTTTAGGAACAAAACACCTTGTATACGGACGTACAGCACTAGCTGGAAATCCATGGTTATTTGTTGCCTCAAGCGCTTTATCAGTCGTTACGGGTTACCCCTTTTTAAAACGAGGTATTCGTCAACTAAGTCAAAAACAAAAATGGAACAGTGATCTTATTTTAGGTGCTTCTGCTCTTTCCTTGGCTTTTATTGGTGAAAACCTACTCGCTCTTGCAGGAGTTAGTATCTTGCAATTCATTGAATGGCAACGTGGACAATTAGAACGATCAGAAACATCAATAGACGAAATGGAAGACCGTTATTTAAGTCCATCCATAAAAAAATATAGCAATCGCATGGGAAAGCTTGCTTTTCCAGCCGCAGCAACTACCTTTGCTTTGACTCGTGACCCACTAAAAGGATTAGCAGTACTTTTAGCATTAAATCCTCGTATTGCTGTAGTTCCAACCATTGCCGCTTGGAAAAAATCCGAGGTTCAGGCAGTTCAAGAAGGTGGATGGATCCCTAAGAATGGAAGTTTGGCACAATTGGCGCAAACAAAAACATTGTTAGTCGAAGATACATCACAAATATTCACTCCTTCTAAAAAAGATTTAACGGTTCAAACTGAGCAACAAGAAGAAAAAGTTTGGTGTATTCTAGCCTCTTTATTACAAAAAACAAATCATCCTTGGAAACAAACGATTTTAGCAAAAGCAGAAAAACTCCCTCTCACCTTACATACTGCTTTTAACTGCAAAGAAGAAGCACAGGGAATACAAGGAAAGATTAAGCAGTCTATGTATTATTTTGGTGAATTAGATTACTTGAAACGTCATCATTGTACGATTGATCCTTACCTTATCCCTTATAAGCGGCTAAAACGGCTGGGTCAAGATGTACAGGCTCTGGTTTGTGTGCAGAATGATGAAGTGGAATGCCTTGGCATTTTCCACACAAATAATGAATCACCAATCCGTCCTTATTTGAGTTTACGACACCATTTACTTGAAAAAGGATGGAATATAAAAGTAATAAAAAATAGTTTGCAAATTGAACCCCAACTATTAGAGCGATTTTCGATAGACACCGATTTTTTATGTTTGAATGAAGAAGCAATCATTTCCCAAATCAAGCGAGAAAGAAAGAAAGGTTATGAATACTTACTTCTAACCGAATTGCCTAGTTCCAGATTACAAACCTTAGTGCCATCTATTACAGATCAACAAATTCGTCAACTCCCTAGTATGATAGATTTTGCCCATTCCATTAAACAAAGGACAGATCGACAGTTACGAATAAGTAAAATTTTTAATATCATCGGCGTGTTTATGGCGATTCCATTTCGAATGAGTGCAATGATGATAAATTTAGCTACAGATGCTCTCTCTTTGATCCAATTATCACACTTAAGTGAGATGAGTCCAAAGCTAGACAATTCTTCTCCTATTTCAGAAATTGCAACGACTTGTGCGGAAAAAGAAACTTCAACACCACCAATTTGGTATGCCTTAACATCAAAAGAAATCTTATCTTATTTCTGTGTCGAACATGGATTGGGATTAACTCCTGCTCAGGTAGAGTACTTAAAAAAGGAATTCGGTCCCAATGAGATCATAAAAGAAAAAAAACATAACTGGCTTCTTGCATACTTAGGGCAATTCAAAGAGTTTACTTCTCTATTATTACTTGGAACTACAGCACTTTCCATATTGACAGGTGATGTGTTTCATGGTGTTGCTATCGGCTCCGTTCTCATGGCAAATGCAGTTGTGGGTACAATTCAGGAGCGAAAAGCGGAAAAAGTAGTGGAAGCACTAAATCAGTACAAAGCTCCTGTATGTAAAGTCATTCGCCATGAAAACGAACAAGTTCTGGATGGAAATGAACTTGTTCCAGGAGACTTGATACATCTTGAAGCTGGAGACCGCGTTCCCGCTGATATTCGTTTATTACAAACATGGAATTTTGAAGTCGATGAGTCCATGTTAACAGGAGAGTCATTACCTGTACTGAAAACAGATCAAGCTATCCCAGAAGATACTCCTCTGCCAGAACGCAGCAATATGGTATACATGGGTACAAATGTGTCACGAGGAAAAGCAACTGGTATTGTTGTCTCCACAGGAATGCACACCGAGATTGGTCGTCTCCTCTCTCTTTTAGTAGAAAAGAAACAAGAAATGACTCCATTGCAACAAGAGGTTACACACATCAGTAAGCGATTTGTAAAAGGTGCACTTATCATTGCTAGTGTCATTTTTGCTGTGGGGCTATTTCGCGGAAATACTTTTTCTCAAATGATCTCTACATCTGTAGCACTTGCAACCTCGGCAATACCAGAAGGGCTTCCTGTCACCGTTACAATCGCCCTGAGTGCAGGTATTTTCCGCATGGCAAAGAAAAGTGTCATGATTCGCAGATTATCTACATTAGAAACACTTGGAAGAGTGAATGTGATTTGTACAGATAAAACAGGAACATTAACCAAAAATGAAATGACAGTTGAAGCAGTAGCTACCTTATCAAACCAATGGCAAGTTACAGGAATTGGGTATGAACCAAAAGGAAAGATAATAGCCAGCAATCCGATAAAAGAAGAGCATAAGCTTGATTTAGAGCGCCTTGTGTCCATTGTAACACTCTGTAATAATACGAAGCTTCTACAAGATGGTGAGCTGTGGACCATAAAAGGCAATCCAACAGAAGGTGCACTTCTTGCCTTTGCTCATAAAACAGACTATCTGCCAAAACAAACGGAATGGAAACGGGTGCATGAGCTTCCATTTGATTCAGCCAAAGGAAAAATGAGTGTTGCTTGTAAAAAAGAAAACAACTGCTTTGTATTCACAAAAGGGTCGATGGAATCGATCCTGGAAATTTGTTCTTTTGCCCAAATAGATGGGAAAGTAGTCCCATTATCGCACGAACATCGCCGTTATCTCGAAGATATTCATACATCCTATTCTGATCAATCTATGCGTGTATTAGCTTTCGCTTATCGTCCCATTGAATGGGAAGCGAAGGATGAAAAAATAGATCAAAATGATTTTATCTTAGTCGGTTTAGCTGGAATGATAGATCCTCCCAAAGATGATATTGCAGAGAGTATAGCAGAAACCTATCGTTTAGGTGTTCGACCTGTAATGATTACTGGTGATCATCCCTTAACGGCTATATCGATTGCTAAAAAGATAGGTATTCATTCTACACCTGTTGTCATGACAGGGAAAGAATTGGATAAGTTAAGTGATGCAGCATTAAGCAAACGAGTAAATCAAATTCATGTTTTTGCTCGTGTAACACCCGAACAAAAGGTTCGAATCGTACAAGCTTATCAAAATCAAGGTATACAGGTAGCCATGACTGGAGATGGTGTAAACGACACTCTTGCTATTAAACAAGCCAATGTTGGGATCTCAATGGGGCAGACGGGGACAGAAGTAACCAAAGAAACTTCCGATATGGTGTTGAAAACCGATCAATTTTCATCCATCATTCATGCTGTCAAAGAAGGACGTACCATTATGACAAACATCCGTAAAGCACTAGGTTGTCTGTTAACAGGCAACCTAGCAGAGGTACTTGTCACAGGTGTGGCAGTATTAATCGGAATGCCTCTTCCACTCATCCCTATTCAGATTCTATTAATGAATATGCTAACGGATGCACTGCCAGCCATGATTTTAGCCACTAGTCCAGGGAATAAAAATAATCAGAGCAAACGTATTCAAATTGCAGATGAAGATCTTTACCAAAAAGTCGTGATACGTGGAACATTGTTAGGATTAGGTTCCTTAGGTCTATTTGCTTTCAGTCTTATGAAAGGGGTTAGTTTACCTATTGCGCAAACATTAACTTTCGCCACTCTTGTAATAGGACAACTAATTCAAACATTCTCATGGAGACAGGAAGGTTTAGAAGAAAAGGCTTTTGATTGGATGAAAGATCGCTTCTTGATTGGTGCACTTGGATTTTCCTTCTTGACCTTGGCAGCTACTATCTATATCCCTGGTTTAAGGACTTTCTTCCATACTGTGCCATTAAACACCGGACATTGGATACAAGCATTCTTAGTGGCCGGGTCCATTACAACAATTTCTAAACCTATCTGTTCCTTTGTATCTCGATTCAAAAGAACCACATCTATGCAAACCAATAATAATGGGTTGATCCATTTAAAAACGGCTTAGGAGGAATGAATAACCATGGGTTCTCCAGTACAAAAATGGATTGTGGGATCAGCGCTACTATTTTCTATACCGGCACTTCTTCCCATCTACCGTAAAACAATCAAACCGATTACTACTCAGGGTAGGGAAACATTACAGGATTCTATCAAACAAGTGAAAGTTCTCGCGGTAAAAGCTAAACATGAACTAGAAGATATTTGGCTGGAAGCACAGTATGATCAAATAATGAAAGACAAACAAAGAGAGTAAGCGTTGTTCATTTGCATCTGACACTAATAGACTTAGGAAAAATGCAGGTTTAAATTGAATATACTCAGATAAATAGCAAAGAAATATTGTTCGTTTGCAGTTTTGTTTGCCAAAAAAAGCAGGTCAACTACATCAAGTAGACACCTGCTTTTTTCAATTCCATGACATAATTTTTTTTGATTGCGCTACTTCGGGGATAGCTCACTTTCTGTCACCCATTCATGATTTTTCACTTTCGCTCCTCCTGTTGTTGGAGTGTAATCGACCATATACACGGTCGTTTTTTCACTTGATTCAATAGTCGCAGTTGCACCCTTCATTCCGGGCATATGGTCTGCTTCTAGCATAACTTCAGTTCCTGGTTTTAAAGGTTGATTTTTTGCATTTTTCATTTCTTCTTTAATAACCCACTTATGATTTTTTATTCTTTCTCCCCCTGTTGTGGGAGTATAGGAAACGACATAAGCTGTTGTATCATAAGCCCCTACAATGGTAGCAGTCGCGCCTTTCATCCCTGACATGTGGTCTGATTGTATCATCACTTGACTTCCAATTTTATATTTTGGATTGATTGCTTTCTTTAACCCCTGAGGTAATTGAGCCGAACTCGAATGATGCATTTCGGAATGATCCATTCCTGACATTTGAGAGTCCATGTTTTTGTTGTCTTTTGTTGCATTTCCGCATCCACTTAGAGCCACAATTACAACAAGAGAAAGAAAGATAAGTAGTTTTTTCATTTTCCCATTGACACCTCTGATTCTTTTTATTATTCACAAATAATGCTTGATATCACTGAACTACGCTAAGTGTTCCATTACTTATTTCGGAATGGAAATACATACTGTTGTCCCTATTCCTTCCTTACTTTCCATGTTAATAGAACCATCATGTGCTTCCACCAATTTTTTGACAATCGTTAACCCAATTCCACTTCCACCTAACTCTCTACTTCTCGATTTTTCTACACGATAAAACCTTTCAAATACTTTAGGCAACTCCGCAGCTGGAATCCCAATTCCTGTATCTTTCACTGTGATTTTTGCATCTCTGTCTTCGTCTGTTACTTCCACCGTAACTCGTCCACCAGAAAGGGTAAACTTAAGCGCATTTGATAGCAGATTGATTAAAATTTGCGCGATTCGATTTCGATCCACAAACACAGAAACACGTTCTGGAGTGTTCACGACTAGTTTTACTCCTTCTACTTTAAAATTCGTTTCCATCGCTCGAGTACTCTGTTCTACGATCTCAACTAAATCCACTTTTTGTTTTTGAAGGATAAAACTAGGGGATTCTACATTGGTTAATTGCTCTAGATCCCCCACTAGATGAATGAGTCGTTCCAGTTCTTCTTGACAAGATCGAATTCGTTCAGGGGTTGGTTCCCAAATTCCATCTTCAAAAGCTTCCATGTGACTTTTCAATGTTGCCAAAGGTGTGCGAAGCTCATGAGCTATATCTGACGTAAGATTTTTTCTGAGTATTTCCTGCTCCTGTAGCTTGATTGTTAAATGGTTGAATGCTTGACCTAAATGAGCTACTTCATCTGTTCCCGCCACTTTTACACGAGAGTCCAAATTTCCTTTCGTTACTTGCTCGGTGATTTTTCTCATCTCAATAAGCGGAGAAGTAATTCGTTTTGCGATAGAAAGGCTGATGAAAATAGCAAGTAAAACAGTTCCTACTACCGTCCATAAAGTAGATTGGATCAGTGCCTGCTCAAAATGATAATCATAATAAACCATCTGAGAATCTGGTAATGGAAATTTTTTTTGATAAAGGGAAATATGATAATGCATTTCTACGAGAAAAATAATACTCGCTAAACCTACCATCCCAGAAGCAACTGCAACAAACATTATCGTTAATCGTTTTTTCATCGTGTTTGAGATTTTCCTCCTGCAAATCGATACCCAAATCCATAAACAGTAAGTAAGTAGGTAGGTTTTTTAGGATCGGTCTCTATTTTTTGACGTAGATTTTTCACATGTTGATCGATCGTACGATCATCCCCCATATAGTGAAAACCAATCACTTTTTCTATTAATTCTTCTCGTGAAAACGTCCGCTCAGGGTGGCGTGCCAACACAAGCAGCAATTTAAATTCTGCTGGAGTGAGATGTATCTCTTCTCCTTTTTTTAATACCATTTGATTATCTCGATCAATCTCCAAATCCCCATTTTGAATCGTTACTCTTGATGTGACGAGATCATGATCGGTTCTACGGAGAATTACTTTCACTCGTGCGACCACTTCCCTCGGACTAAATGGCTTGATCACATAATCATCTGCTCCTATGGATAATCCTCGGAGTCTATCCCTTTCGGAAACTTTTGCGGTTAACATAAGGATAGGTATGGGCAAATACTCACGTATCCGGTGACAAACCGTTTCTCCGGATATATCGGGTAACATCAAATCGAGGATAACAAAATCTATTGCTTCTCGTTCGATGGTTTTTAATGCTTCTGTACCATTGGCAGCTTCTATGGTTGTAAATCCTTCTTTTTGAAGATAAGAAGTCAAGACATCACGTATTTTTTCTTCATCATCCACGATTAGTACTACTTTATTCATTTCATCACCTACTTTTATACAAAAAGAGCTGAATGCTGTAACCAATGATTTCTTGTACTAGTTCCATCATGAAGATCAATAGTCAAACTCTTTTTCACCTGCCACAAAAGTTAAATCAGATCTTTCCGAAACCCCAATCGATACAAGCAGATTTTTGATTACAGGCGGATTAGAAATCGCATTCTCATCTGTCGCTATACTTAGAAATTTTTGGACTGGGTATTTGGCCACCTTCCTTATCAGAAGTTTCATCCATTTGAGCTCTATTTATTAAAACAATGGAAGAAATAATTACCCTTTTTACTGATTTACTCATGATGTTCCTCTCTTCATTATTTTAATGAGAGATTGTGAGGATCGTATGAGGATAATTTATTTCAAATAACAATTTAAGCGAATCCCTTCTTGTGTATGAAACCAAATAATGAAGTCAAAAAAAGGAACAACCACTGAAAACAGCTCATTGTTCCTTTTTCTTGCAAGCAATCATTTCATTAACTTGTGCATCGTTGTCAAAAGCTCATTTGATTTTCAAGTAGCTGATCTCTCATAAAATTCAATTCTTTCTAGTTCATTTTCATTTGCAATATATTTTTTTATAATATACTCCCCTATTCTATATTTAGGAAACGACTTCATATCCTTGATCTTCGATTGCTTCTTTGATTTGGTCCAAAGACAATTTCTTTTCGTCATATGCTACCATCACCGTGTCACTAGCCAAATCCACTTTTCCTTTTGAACCGATTGCTTGTAGTGCTCCTTCGATGGCAACAACACAATGATTACAACTCATACCTTCTACTTTTAACTTTACTTGTGACATTGGTTAACTCTCCTTTGTATTTTGATTTTTCATCTTACTTTACTTTCTCTCAGAGCTTCTCGTTGGATAGCTGATGAATAGCGTCATAGTTATTTGAAAAACCAATTAATGTTTCACTCGTTGCAGGCGTAGAGCATTTAGCACAACAGACACAGAACTAAGTGCCATTGCTGCTCCTGCTAACCATGGTGCTAGGAAACCAAAAGCAGCAATCGGAATTCCAATGACGTTATAGGCCAATGCCCAAAAAAGATTTTGTTTGATGTTGCGCATCGTTTTTCGGCTCATGAAGATCGCATCGGCAATACTTTTTAAGTCGCCTCGCATGAGCGTGACATCTGCTGCTTCCATTGCAACATCGGTTCCGGTACCTATTGCCATCCCAATATCTGCAGTTGCTAGAGCTGGTGCATCATTGATCCCATCTCCAACCATCGCAACTTTCTTGCCTTCTGCTTGCAGCTTTTTCACTTCTTTTGCTTTTCCCTCTGGCAATACTTCTGCAAGAACTCGATCCACTCCCACTTCTTGACCAATCGCCTCAGCAGTACGCTCGTTGTCTCCAGTGATCATGATCACTTCTAGTCCAAAGTTTTTAAGACGGGCAATGGCTTCCTGTGAAGTATCTTTGACCGTATCGGCAACCGCTACTAAACCTGCAAACTGACCATCGACAGCTACTAGCATAGCTGTCTTTCCAGATTTCTCTAAGTCCTCCATGACAGTTTGAAATGCTTCTACATCAATGTTGTGTTTAGCCATAAGTCTTCGAGTACCAATAAACATTTCTTTGTTCTGGACAATAGCACGAACTCCATAACCTGGAATCGCCTCAAATTTCTCAGCATTAGGTACTAATATTCCTTTTTCTTTGATCCCTTCCACAATCGCTTCCGCCAAGGGGTGTTCCGAGTTTTTCTCTGCTGCTCCTACCAAAGTCAAGAAGATTGTCTCCTCGATACCTTCCGCAGCAAGGACATCAGTTAACACAGGTTTCCCATTAGTAATTGTTCCGGTTTTATCCAATACAACAGTGTTAACTTGGTGTGTAGATTCCAAATGCTCTCCACCTTTGAATAAGACACCCCATTCCGCTGCTCGTCCCGATCCAGCCATAATCGAGGTTGGAGTGGCTAATCCCAAAGCACAAGGGCAGGCAATAACCAATACTGCAATTCCTTTTTCTAATGCACTGGCAAATTGTCCTGGGTTCACTGCAAAATACCAGATAAGAAAGGTAAATAGAGCGATTCCTACAACAATCGGTACAAACACTCCTGAGATTTTATCTGCTACCCGTTGAATAGGAGCTTTGGAACCTTGTGCTTCTTCTACTACTTTGACAATTTGAGCAAGAGCAGTATCTTTTCCTACTTTTGTTGCTTTGACCAAGAGACGGCCATTTTTATTAATGGCAACTCCAATCACGAAATCACCATTGCGTTTTTCAATCGGGATACTTTCCCCAGTTAACATGGATTCATCAACTGCGGAGGTTCCCTCCATGACTATTCCATCTACTGGAATCTTTTCTCCTGGTTTGACAATCAATATATCGCCAGTTTGTACTTCCTCAATCGAAATCTGTACTTCTTGTCCATCACGAACGACTAAAGCTGTTTTTGCTTGTAATCCCATTAGTTTCTTAATCGCTTCGGAAGAACGACCTTTTGCCCGAACTTCAAATAATTTCCCAAGAATAATTAAGGTGATAAGAACAGCACTCGTTTCAAAATATAGCTCTACTTGATGATGTCCTTGTTGACCAATACTTAGAATACTAAGATATAAGCTGTAAAAATAAGCTGCGGATGTACCCAAAGCTACCAAGACATCCATATTGGCACTTTTATTTCGCAACGCTTTATATGCTCCAACATAGAAGTGTCCGCCGATAATAAATTGAACAGGTGTTGCTAATGCAAACTGAAACCAAGGATTCATAAAAATTTCTGGAACCCAGATAAACGAGGTAAACGAAAAGTGACTTACCATTGCCCATAAGAGAGGCAAAGATAATAAGGCAGAAAAGAAAAATTTCGTTTGTTGTTTTTTGATTTCTTTTTGACGGTGATCGATATCGTTTTCTGCTTCTTGTTTTGACTCTGCTTTATATCCCAGTTTTTCTACTTTTTGAATCATCTCTTTGCTCGTGACTTCATCCGGATAATATTCCACTCGTGCTGTCTCCAAGGCGAAGTTTACCGTTGCTTTTGATACCCCTGGTAGTTTATTTAACCCTTTTTCAATCCGATTTGCACAAGCCGCACAAGTCATTCCAATCAGTTTCAACTCTACTGCTTCTTTCATCGTTCCATAACCAAGTGAAGAAATTTTTGCTTTTAACTCCGCTACATCCGTTTGTTCTGTATCAAAGGAAACTGTAGCCGTTTCGAGAGCGAAGTTCACATTAGCATCGGAAACACCAGAAACTTTTTTTAAACCTTTCTCTATTCGATTGGAACAGGCTGCACAAGTCATTCCACTAATTTTCAACCTTTGTTGCGTGACCATAGATCAAACTCCCTTCTCTCCATATACCCTATGGGGGTATTTAGGGCGTAAAAATTTTTTACCCCTACTGGGTATATAGCCTTAAACAACATCGTAACCTTGATCTTCCATCACTTCTTTCAAGGTGTCTAAACTTACTTGTCCTTCATTATATTCCACCGTCACGGTTTTCGCTAAATCTGCTTCTACTTTCGCATTAAACGGTTTTAACGCTCCTTTTACGATCACGGCACAATGCTTGGAACCCATCCCTTGCACCTGTAAGTACTTCTTTCTTCCTTATAATCTCCTCCATTGATTGATTTATGCTGTTATGATCATAGCATACCCCCTTACCCTATGTAAAGATTTTTTCATTTTTTGATCCCTCAAAATTTATGTGAGTTTAGGCGATTATCATACAAAAAAAGCCGCCCAAAAATTGGACGACTTCCTCTCTGGAGATGCAATTGCAAGGAAAACATTTTCGTAAGATGAAAGTTTGTACTTCGTTTGCAACCTGTGATCTTCACCTTAAACTTTCCTGGCTTCAAAATCCCCAAAACGCTAGAATATGGTGCCGAGGGCCGGACTTGAACCGGCACGATAGTCACCTACCGCAGGATTTTAAGTCCTGTGCGTCTGCCTATTCCGCCACCCCGGCAAGGCAGTAATTTGGAGCGGAAGACGGGATTCGAACCCGCGACCCTCGCCTTGGCAAGGCGATGCTCTACCACTGAGCCACTTCCGCAACTGGTGGCTCGAGACGGAATCGAACCGCCGACACGAGGATTTTCAGTCCTCTGCTCTACCGACTGAGCTATCGAGCCATCAAACAATTTTCAAACATTTTCAAGTCCTTTCAAACTGACAAAAGTTATTATAGCACGCTACTCTTTATTGTGCAACACTTGTTTTTCTGTTGAACGTAAAAATTTCATTGTTGCTTGAATATCATCATAAGTCCCTTGAAGTTCTTCATCTGTAAAACTAGGCTCGATAACTTCCCGAGCGATGGTTTTAGGCAATTTTTTCACACTAGATTTTCTTCTAGCTTTTGTTGTGCTGGAGTTTTGGTTTGATTGTTTGGTATGTTCTTTGAGCGCTTGTACTCTTGCTTGCTCAGATGTTTGAATATTTAAACGTTTCCAGTGAGAAGCTATTTTTTCTACATATGCCTTTGGTAATTTACGATCACACTTTAGCATGACAAAATCTAACAGCACATTCACAACAGGTGCAGGTAACTGATAATGTGTGAGCAATGATTGAATCAGATTCATCTCACTCTTTGGTACAGCTGCTCCTCCTTGATAGTGAGCTAAAAGTTCGAATGGAGAAATAGTCTCTAACAACTGGAAATGTTTTTCTTTAGGAGACATTGCTGGCTCTGGTATAGTTGGCTTTTCCTTGTCTGAAGGTGAAACAACAGAATTATCGGAATAAGGTGCCGTATTTAAATAATGGAAAAGTTTTTCTAAATTAACATGTCCACTGTATGAAACTTCTGGATTTTGAATAGCTTTTATCAACATAGACTCATCCAACTTAAATAGATAACAAGCTTGTTTCAACTCTGATTCAAGTTGAGAAGTCCAATTAGCAGGTTTAATAATCGATGCCAATCGTGAACGAATAAACCCAAAATCGATATTCGATTTTCGCTTTTTCGTAGCTGGTATTGTTTGAGTAGAAGCAGCAACTTCTTTTTGTCCATATACTTCTTGGAAACTTTTCGTCAAATTGACGCTCTGAATCTCTTTATCTTCTGGCCACACTCGATTTTTCACCATTTGATACTCATCTTTCCCCAGACGGTGTTGCAATTGAATTGCCAATGGCATGGTTTGAAAAAAAGTAAGGGGTGCCAAGGGCGATATAACTTGGTATTCCAAGTAGTTGCCCTCTCTTTGATTACTTTTTTCAAATGTTCGCAGTAAGCCAACTCCCTCTAACTGATATCTCGCTTCTAACAATTGATTATGTGAAATAGAGAGTAATTTGAAGAGATATGTATGTGTAAGCAGAGTGGAAGTTTCTTGTTGGGAAGCCTGCGAGTGAAGCGTCACATATAATCCAACTCCCATAACTCCGACAATTGGTTGATAGAGATGTGTCATAGTAAAAAGATCTGTATCATCCAATGCTTTTTCTTGTCGACTACGAAATTGGATTTCTTGCCAAAACATAGAATGTGACCTCCCCTAATTTTTTCTCCCGAATGAATAGCGGGTTTGTTCATTCTATCGCAAATGGGTACTCAAAGCCAACCAAAATTTATTCTCGATCTATGTCGTTTTCATCCAAAAAATGTTCTATATCTCCTTCATTTGACCTTTTTCGTAAATCTTCCAATTCTCTTACAAAAAGGTGAATGTCTTGAAATTGTCGATAGACAGACGCAAAACGAACATAGGCAACTTCATCGATTTTCACCAACCGTTCCAATACCATTTCTCCTATTTCAGTAGTTGGAACTTCCAAAATACCTACCTCACGAAGTTTTCGTTCCATATCGAGAACGAGACCTTCTAAACTACTCGTCGGAACTGGTCTTTTCTCACATGCTCGAATCAACCCACGTAATAATTTTTCTCGACTAAATTCTTCTCGGCTCCCGTCTTTTTTTATTACCATCAATGGTTTTTCTTCTATCATTTCAAAAGTTGTAAATCGCTCATTACAAGCTTCGCACTCTCGCCTCCTTCTAATCGCTTTTCCTTCATGTACAGGTCGCGAATCAAGCACTCGGCTCCCATTATGATTACAAATCGGACATTTCATTAACTTTCCTCCCGTATCCAGTCTACTATCATTTAAAGATACAGTTAAATGATCAGATGCTCAATCCTGTTTTTTCACCTGAACTTATGAGATCTATTTTATTGAAAAAAGAAGGCAAATTCAAAAAATAGCAACCTATAGTTTTGAAAATTATTCGTCTAAAATATGACAATACTCTATTGGTTTCTTTTTTGAAGTATACTAAAAAGATATTGAAAATCAGGGAGCGTAAAAGAATAGTGAAACGTTTTCAAGATAAAGTAGTTCTCATTACTGGTGCTACAGATGGAGTAGGCTATCAAGCGGCAAAGCAATTTGCTCAAGAAGGAGCAAAACTTGCACTTATTGATAACTATCAAAATATTAGTGCAATGCAATTGTCCTCAAAAGACCATTTTATTTCTGATCGATCACTGTTGATCTCGATGGAAGGAGGCAAAGACTCTGAAATAACAGTCTGTATTGATGACATTGTACAATATTTCGGCACCATCGATATTTTCGTATATGCATCACCAAATGATTGTATGGTTGGCCCTATTGAAGAAGTGGAAGAAAATGAATTAGATAAATTGTATCACCACGTAAAAGACATTGTTTTTCTCATTAAACAAGTGATCCCCATCATGCAAAGAAACGGAGGAGGCTCTATTGTAACTTATGGTACAGTTGCTGGACTCATGGGACTTCCTATGCTTTCATCACATGTTATGTTACAACATGCCTTGTTAGGATTAGTCAAAACAGTAGCATTGGAAAATAGCCAATCAAATATCCGTGTCAACGCTGTTATTTCTGCTCCTATTGAATCTAGTTTGATGGACCGCCTCGAAAGCAAATTAAATCCAGGAATGGAGAAACAAGTACGTCAAGATTTCTGCCGTTACATACCGATGAAGAGATATGGAACTACTACAGAAGTAGCAAATACTATCTTATTTTTAGCTTCAGAGGAAGCGAAATATACAACAGGAAGCGTCTACAACGTAGATGGTGGTATGTCTGCTACAAGATAAAAACCGTTCCTCCAATGGAACGGTTTTTTATTTATTCTGCATACAACTTAAGACGTGATCCCCAGATCATAGTTGGTTAAGCAGTAACATGTACTAATTTTTTTTGATGAAGTGTTTCCCCTACATATTTTGCCAGATCTGCCACTCGGCAAGAATAACCCCATTCATTATCATACCATGCGAGTACTTTTACTTGTCTTTCTCCCATTACCATTGTCGAAAGTGCATCAACTATTGAAGAATTTTCATTCCCAGTAAAGTCAGTAGATACAAGTGGAAGTTCACAATATTGCAAAATTCCTTTCATTTCTTGTGCAGAAGCATTACGAAAAGCCTCATTTACCATTTCTGCTGTTACATTTGTCTGTAAATTCACTACCAAATCCACTACAGAAACATTTGGAGTTGGAACTCTCAGCGAAAAACCGTTCAACTTCCCCTGTAATTCAGGAATAACTAGTCCTAATGCTTTTGCTGCCCCTGTCTTAGTAGGAATAATCGATTGAGAACATGCGCGGGCACGGCGCAAATCTTTATGTGGATTATCGAGATTATTTTGGTCATTTGTAAAGGAATGAACAGTTGTCATCAATCCATGTTCGATTCCAAAACGATCATGTAAAACTTTTACAACTGGTGCAAGACCATTTGTGGTACATGATGCGTTGGAAATAATGTGATGGTTTTCAGGATCATAAATTTCATGATTCACTCCCATAACGATCGTAGCATCCTCATTTTTACCTGGTGCTGTAATTACTACTTTTTTGGCACCTGCTTGTAAATGAAGAGAAGCTCCCTCGCGATCACAGAACTTACCAGTAGCCTCTATTACAACATCTACACCCAACTCTTCCCAAGGCAGTTCCAAAGGATTTCGATTGGAAACCAAGCGCACAGCTTGACGATTGACGTAGAGCATCCCTTCTTCTGCAATAACTTCTTCATCAAAAAAACCATGTATGGTATCAAACTTAATAAGATGTGCCAATGTTTCTGCTGGATAGCTCGCATTAATTGCAACTACCTCAATAGTGGGGTCCGTGATCGCTTTTCTAAAAACCATTCTTCCAATTCGCCCAAAACCATTTATGGCAATGCGTAGTTTCATATAATTGCTTCCCCTTCCGACGCTTTTATAACACACTAATCCTCTATTTCATTATAATCAGTATGTCACATTTTGCAATATAGAACATCTAATAAAACATGCCTATTTTTCATTTCGATAGAACATAAGGAATATTTCCACAAGAAAAAACGGACATAAAAGCTGTCCGCTTAATCTTTCACTAAATCCATATACAGCGATTTGTATTTTTCATAGAAAAAGGTTACCCGTTGTACATAATGTCTAGTTTCCCCATAGGGAATCTTTTGTACATTCTGCCTTGTTCCATCCCATGTTCCATCTTTTAACCATTTCTGTACTCGTGATGGTCCTGCGTTATATGCTGCGATTACTGCGACTTTGTTGCCTTTAAATTGTCGGGTTAGATCACTTAAATACCAACTTCCGACTTGTATGTTCACTGCTGGTACTTTGATGTACTGTCGCATGGAAGGTGAAAAATTTCCTTTTTTAATCGCATAGTCTACTGTTGGAATCATCAATTGCATCAATCCTTGTGCACCAACATGAGACTGTTTTTCCGGATCAAACTTGGTCTCTACACGAATGATAGCCATAATTAGAAATGGGTCTGTGTTTGTCTGTTTTGCGCTTTTTAAAATATTGCTCTCATAATCTAACGGATAAATCCAACGATTAAACAAAGGAAATGCGATTACAAGGGATAGAATAATGAAAATAATTCCAATGGCGATAAACCTTTTTCTTGGAAGAGCCTGAAGGGCTGGCTCAATCCATTTCTTTAGGTTAGATGATTCCATAATGCCACTACCTGTCTCTTTGTTTGTTGAACTGTCCCACTATTATCAATCAAGTAGTTCGCCAAACTTTTTTTCTCTTCTATCGACAGTTGCGATTGAATACGAAACTCTACCTCTTTCTGGTTAAAGTTGTTACGTAACTGCAAACGCCTGCGTTGTACCTCTTCAGGCACATATATCACAATAACCTTTTGGACAAAATTGGTCAAATTTTCTTCATACAACAAAGGAATATCCCAAATCACCACAGCGTCTTTCATTTGCTTTAAGATCTCGTCGGTTTGCCTCTGCATTTCTTTCATGATAAGTGGATGTAACAAATTGTTCAGTTGTTTTCTCGCTGAGGGATTTTGAAATATAATCTGAGCAAGCTTGTCCCTTTTCAAATGACCATCTGCTGTAAAAAGTTCTTTTCCAAAGTGTTCTTTTATCCTATTTGCACCTAACTGATCCGGCTCTACTATTTGTCGCGAAATCTGATCTGCATCTATGATATATGCCCCAAGTTCCCGAAGCATTTCAGCTACTGTACTTTTACCTGTAGCAATCCCGCCTGTCAATCCATATATCATATCATCACCATATACTTTCTTCATTGAAAAACAAAGCTTTTAATGCTGGCATGTATTACAAATGTGTGTCCCTCGTCCAGCAACAATTAATCTACTGATCGGATTCCCACATGTATAACATGGCTCATTTTTTCTTCCGTATACTTTTATCTGTAATTGAAAATATCCCATTTCTCCTTGGCCATTCACATAGGATCTCACAGATGAACCGCCTGCATCGATCGCCGTTTGGAGAGTTTCGCGGATAGCCTGAAATAGTTCGGATACCTCTTTTTTTGTTAAACTTTTAGCTACACGCTCTGGATGAATTTTTGCTCGATGCAAAGCTTCATCGACATATATATTACCTAGTCCAACAACAAAATGTTGATTGAGCAGTAAGGCTTTTATTTTTGTCGTTTTTTTACTCAGTTGAGATTGAAACCACTGCTTTGTAAACTCATCACCGAGCGGTTCAGGACCCAATTTGGCAAGAGGTGCATCATTGTCCTCTTCACCGCGTAAAAACAAATCCATCGTTCCAAACTGGCGTACATCCTTATAACGTAACTCTGAACCATCTGTAAAATGAAAAACAACATGGTCATGTTTTTCAACTGGATCTGTGCTCTTTGCCATCCGATACTTGCCCTCCATCCTCAAATGAGAGACTAATACGTATGGATCAGCAAATAGCTTTAAAAATTTGCCTCTTCGCTCAACAGCAGTAATCGTGGTACCTGCTAATTTCTCAGCGAATTCCTTACTATCATCTGGTTTGCGAATAATACGCGGCAGAGAGACAGTAACTTCACAAATGGTTTTCCCCACAACAAGAGAAGACAAAGTCCGTCTTACTGTCTCTACTTCTGGTAATTCTGGCATTTCTCCATCCTCTTTCTCTATTTTCATCTGTTTTTATTTAGCTTCATACCAACTCTTGCCTATATTGACATCTACTTTGAGCGGTACGCTAAGCGGAACTGCATGTTCCATCTTTTCACGAACTAATTTTTTCAGTTCCTCCAGCTCCTCTGGTGGAACTTCAAAGATAAGTTCGTCATGTACTTGCAGTAACATTCTACTTTTTAACTGACGTTCTTGCATAGCTCGATATAGATGCACCATGGCATTTTTGATAATATCTGCTGCACTGCCTTGGATAGGTGTATTCATCGCAGTCCGTTCCGCAAAACTTCTCGCGTTAAACTGTGAAGCATTGATGTCTGGGAGATAACGTCGACGATTTAGCAAAGTAGTTACATATCCTGTTTTTCGTGCTTCAACCACCACTTCATCCATAAATTTTCGGACGTTTGGATAAGTGGCAAAGTAACGCTCAATAAATTCTTTCGCTTCCTTTTGTGGGATATTAATGTTTTGCGACAGACCAAATGCACTGATTCCATATACAATCCCAAAATTCACCGCTTTTGCTTTACTTCTCATCAATGAAGAAACTTCTGTTGTATCTACACCAAATACATCCATTGCAGTTTGTGTATGAATATCTCTATCTTCTTGAAAAGCTCTCTGCAAAATTGGATCTTCGGATAAATGGGCTAATATTCTCAGTTCTACTTGTGAATAGTCCGCAGCTAAAATCACCCAGTTTTCTTCTGAAGGAACGAATACTTGACGAATTTGTCGTCCCTCTTCTAAACGTATGGGGATATTTTGCAAGTTTGGTTCCGTGCTGCTCAGTCTTCCTGTCGCTGCGATCGTTTGATTAAATCGCGTATGAATCTTTTCATCCGACGCAATTTCCTTTTTTAATCCTTCTATATAAGTGGAGTATAACTTTCCAACCTGACGATAGTGTAAAATTTTTTCAACAATCTCGTGTTGTGGAGCAAGTTTTTCTAAAACATCTGCTCCAGTCGAGTATCCTGTCTTCGTTTTTTTGATCACTGGAAGGCCCAGTTTTTCAAATAATATCTCTGATAATTGTTTCGGTGAATTAATATTAAAGGCTGTACCGGCCAGCTCAATGATCTCTTTTTCCAATTGGTCGATCTTCTCTTTAAAAGTAACACCAAGCTCTTCTAATTGGGTTTTATCTACCTTGACCCCGGTTTCTTCCATATTAGCAAGGACAGCCGCTAATGGCATTTCCAATTCACATAGTAATTTGGTCAGATCATTTTCTTCTAATTGTTTTTCAAATGTATCGTATAAAGCAAATAGTTTTGCCGTTTTTTTGGTAACATGGCTTGCTAAAGCATCTCCTGTCAGCGGTCTTCGCTTTGCTCCTTTCCCATAAGCTTCCTCATCAGAAGGCAGGTAACCTACGCTTTGCTGCAAAGCTAAATCACTTATCTCCAACTTTGTTTCCGATGGATTGAGCACATAGGCTGAAAGCAATACATCAAAAACAAATCCATGAATAGGGATTTGTTCTCTTTCCAATAAAATCTTACTTCGTTTTAAATCATACACGACTTTTTGTTTTTCTTTGTCCTCCACCCATATACGAAAAGCATCCCAATCCTTGGCAACTTCAAATGACAGAAACACATTTTCATCAGGACTCGATAAACCTATTCCAGTAATGGTGGCATGATGAGGATTGTCTACATCTGTTTCCAGATGAATTGCAAGAGGAGACTGCTGAAACAAATGTGCCCACTCCTCTTTATTTGCTTCTTCTATCTGCACATAATCATGAGCAGCAGTTGGAATCTCCATCCGGCCTTCTTCATCTGAAATAAAAAGAGGAGATTTATCCACTCGATCCATAAGAGTACGAAACTCAAGACGCGAAAAGACATCCCTAACCTTGTCCCGCTGAAAATCTTGCAACTTTATTTCCGCAAATGAGAACGGTAGCGGCACTTCCGTATGAATCGTAGCTAATTTTTTACTCAATACTGCATCATCTGCAAACTCCCGCAATTTCTCCTGAAGTTTTTTTCCGGAATATTCCTCTGGATGGGCAATAATTTCTTCAACAGTTGGGTACTTGGCTAACAGTTTTAGGGCAGTCTTTTCCCCTACCCCAGGAATTCCCGGAATGTTATCGGAAGGATCTCCCATCAATCCCTTTAAATCTACAATTTGATCAGGGCGGAGTCCATAACGCTCATGAAGCCTTGCTTCATCATATCGATCGACCTCGGTAACGCCTTTTATCGTATGTAGAACCGTTACATGATCATCAATGAGTTGAAATAAGTCTTTATCTCCACTGACAATCAGCGTAGTTATTTTTTCTTGCTCCGCTTGAACAGCCAATGTACCAATAATATCATCGGCTTCAAACCCATTTAGTTGATAGGATTGAATAGCAAAAGCATCTAATATCTCTTGTACCAATGGCACTTGCTCGGACAGTTCCCCTGGAGTTTTATCTCTTTTTCCTTTGTATGCTTCATAGTCTTTATGACGAAATGTCATTTTACCCGCATCAAAAGCAACTAAAACATGAGTTGGTTTTTCTTCTTCTAACATTTTCACTAGCATCATCGCAAATCCGTAGGCTGCATTGGTATGAATACCTGAAGAATTAGAAAGGAGAGGAAGAGCAAAAAATGCTCGATATAAAATACTGTTTCCGTCAATTAACATTAATTTTTTCATAACTTTCACAACCTTACCCGATCAAAATAAACTCCAACTCATTGTATCACTATCCGCACATGCGTTTCCAGTAAATTCCCAGTAAGTTACATTTGGCTTGAAATATTTTAATCCAAATACTCAGAAAGTACTTTTATGGTAGACTAATTAAAAAACAGAAAAGGAATTTATTTTGTATGAACAATACTTTCGCAAGAAATTTTCTGATTTCTACCATTCTCTGGATCATATTTGTCGTGCTCGCAGATGGTTTGGAACGACTATTACTGATTTCAATATTTCTTGCGATCCCGTTACTCTTATTTCTTGTCCCCACAATAAAACGTGATGGAAGCGACTCACATTATCATGATTTTTTAATGGGATATCATCCATACGTGGCTTGTACAATAGGATTGGCATTTGTATTTCCAGCAGGCAGTTTGATTTCGGGAATTTTATCGATTCCATGGGCCATCTACCTTCTTGCTTTAGCAGGATATGGAGTCAGAAGATTATTAGAACGCGGCTCACATGTATTAGAAGAGAATGCTATCGACATTGGGTTGATCTATTCTTTTATCGGTGGAGCAGCCTTGAGTGTATATTGCTTTGGCGGCAGCTTACTTGGTTACCGTGGTGAGATGCTGCTTTTAACTGCTTCTCATTTTCACTTTGCAGCTATCTTTTCCCCTTTGTTTATTGGACTAGTAGGAAGAGAACTCTGTCCTGGTTCAAAACTCGGACGCCTTTTTCGCTGGACAACCATTGGCTTAATGGCAAGTCCGCTTTTCGTTGCTATCGGTATCTATACCAATCATATCCTGGAAACAATAGCTGTATTTCTGTACGCCGTATGTTTGTTTGTCTATAGCTATTTTGTTTTGGTGCATATCAGCAAGAAAGCAACCCGCCTCATTGTACGGTTTGCCCTGCAAGCTTCTGCTGTTATTGTCGTTCTAACCATTTTATTATCTGTCGCTTTCAGTATCTCCACTCTATTCGGACACCATTGGCTGACGATGGATCAAATGAAAGTTTATCACGGAGCTGTCAATGCCATTGGTTTTATTTTATTTGGATTGTTCGGTTGGGTCTACCTAAAACCGATGGAAAATACCGTACTATATGGACTGCCGCATACGAATATCAATGGTGAAAACAAAATAGGCAAAAATTTTTTAGATCGAAAAAAACTCACCGATCCAACGCAACAATATGCTGGTTTGGTTGACAACTTAGAAAAATTTGCCCGGAGCGATTTTTTCCCATCACAAGTCCATCCAAAAATCCGCTCTTTTTATGAGAATACGATGCTTTATGAGCTCGCTGCTCAGATCACTTGGCATCGTGGATTTCGGCTTCTAGCAAAAATACATAGAGCTTGGTCAAAGAAAACCCAACAAATCAATTTACCTACAAATCAGGAAGAAATTATCCAAATAGATAGTCAAATCATTGGTGTTTGCAACGAAAAACAATATTGGAATAAAAATCTTCGCGCTTGGGTTCGTACCTATAAGGGCACCGATCAAACGATGTTCGTCGCCATCTATTCTGATCATTATCACGACAACGAACAGTACTTGCACATTACACTTCCTATCCCAAAACGAAATCTGACAGGAATCCTACGTCTGGAACATGGTGCTGACCTTTCCTTACAGATCACAAGTTTGCCAAGAAGAGGACGCAAAGGAGACGAAGGAATTTATCTGATGATAAAAAACTACTCCTTCCGCCTTCCTCTTAATGAGCACTTTTTAATTTGGGTGGATGAGTACGGCAGATTGCAAGCTACTCATCGTATGTGGTTATTTGGCCTCAAATTATTGAACATTGAATATGAGATATCAGGTAAAGTCAATGGCTAAACAGATAGATCTAGAGTAATATTCTAGATCTTTTTTATTGCCATCACATTCATAATGAATTACAATCCAAAAGAATGTATAAATATACATTCTCTGTTCCCACAAGAGAGGAAAAACTGTGGCGCAATCCATTGCTGACATCCTCCGCGAAGCAAGAGTAAGGGCAGAAGCACTCAACTCTCCTCAAAAGGAAAAAACACGAGGTGTCGCAAGCCTGTTGAGGATTGTGTTTGACTTGCTTCGTGTTCTGGCATTGATGCAAAAGAAAGTGTCAGGACTTGAAACGCGGGTCAAGGAGCTTGAAGACCAGCTCTCTTCCAAGCGATCCAATGATCGAGTGGACGGATAGCTAGTGAAAAGGCGGTGTGCCACACGGCATACCGCCCACCGATATAAAAGGTAAGAAAATATATATAATTAGGTGAATTTCTCCATCCATTTACATTCTTCTCGTTTGGCGATAGGATAAAGTCATTCACCGGCATGGAAAGGTACTGGTATGACTCCGGAACTTCGGAACATGATCATCGCACTGGTCAACCTTCTGCCCGAGGCAGAGCAGGTCCTTCAAAAGAAGGAAAATCCACTGGAGTTCATCTCCAAAGCCGAACCTGTAATCATCGCTGTCAAGGATCAGTTGAAGGAAATAGAGGATGAGGATCTCAAGGAGTACATCTGGAAGGTAGCGAGGTTCTTCTCCAAAGCACAAAAGAAGATCGCCCCTGCCATGAGGGAACTCTTCAACCTCGCCATGTCTCCCAACAAGACCGGACCGGTCAAGCCTGAAATCATCCAGAAAGGTTGCCTCGACGACATTCAGACGGGATGCAACTATTTCAAGGATGGTGTAAAGGCACTCCAAGCTGTTAAGAAGCAAGCTGGAGAGCTGTTCCCTTCCGTTTGAGTCCCAGTGACTCTTTCCAGGCCACGCCCTCACACAAGCAACATCGTGTGCAGGGCGGCCAGTAAAAAATGAACGAACATATAAATGGGACAAAAAGACCAAATCAAACGATTTGGTCTTTCTTCTTGTTCTGTTTCCACTTTAAGACCAAATCAAACAACCAATAAAGAAAACCATAGAGCAATGCTAACATCCAGCCTTGGGCAGCTAGAAAAAATGCGATACTGACACCTATATGAAGCAGAAAAGAGACGATTAGCTGAAAGCCTGATGATAATCCTTTAATAAAAAAATCAATTAGGATGGAAAAAGGTAATAGTATGATTCCCGCAATAGAGAGTAGAAAACCTGAAAATAGTCCTAGGAAAGAAGTAAAAAGACTTCCACCCAAATAGATTGACAAAAACAGAAAAACGACAAGGGACTGAAAAAGCCAAGCGTAAATTTTCCGTTTAATCATAAATATTCCCCTTCATATTTTTTACATACTTTCGATACTTATAATATAAATGTTCTTTCTTTCATTGTTATTAACCTCCTAAAATAAATAGCTATTTTTAATAATTATAAACTAAAAATAATATTTTTAAAACACAAAAAATTAACCAAATCGTAACATTTATTTACACTAGGTTTACATTTCCTTCATTTATCAACAATAGTTCACACGTATAGTGAAAGAGAACAAAGATTTGATCAGCAAATTTAGGAGGAATCTTTCGTGAAGTTAAAAAGAAGTATCTTGGTAAGTGGAGTCATCGGGCTTGCATTCAGCAGCTTGCTCGCAGCATGTAGCGGCAATATAAATAATCAAAATAACAATCAATTGTCTGGAAATCTAACATCTGTTGGATCTACCGCTATGCAGCCATTTGTCGAAGAAGCGAGTAAAACCTTCATGTCCAAGAACCCAGGTGTACAGATCAATGTACAGGGCGGAGGAAGTGGACAAGGACTAACCGCAGCCATGAATGATACTGCCGACTTAGGCAATTCCGATATATTTGCAGAAGAAAAAGAAAAGATCGATGCTTCAAAACTAGTAGATCACAAAACATTTGTCGTTGGAATTGCACCAGTTGTCAATCCAAACGTAGGAGTTACCAATCTTACCCAACAACAATTAATCGATATCTTTACAGGTAAAATTAAAAACTGGAAAGAAGTCGGCGGAAAAGACCAAGCGATTGTACTCGTTAACCGTTCAGAAAGCTCTGGAACACGTGCTGCATTTGCTAAATTCGCTCTCCAAGATAACAAAGAATTTCGCGGTAAAGGCGGCATCGTAGAAGATTCATCTGGTACAGTACGCAAAATTATCGGTCAAACACAAGGAGCTATCGGTTATCTCGCCTTCTCCTATGTCGATAATACGGTGAAAGCACTGACATTGGATGGTGTCCAACCTACCAATGAGAATGTCACCACAAATAAATGGAAAGTATGGGCTTATGAACACATCTACACCAATACCAACGGAAAAAACAAACAACTCGAAGAAGCATTTATCAAATATATTCTTTCCGATGAAGTACAAAAAGGACTAGTTACCAAATTAAATTATATCCCTATTTCAGATATGAAAGTAGAAAGAGATTCCGATGGCAACGTGAAATAATTGCTACACAACTAGGAATAAGGAGCCCTTTTTCAGGGAATAGGCTCCTTATTCCCTTTTGAGTTTTTCTTGGAGAGGAGTTCATTATGAAAGAAAAAGGCAATACTTCTTTAGCGGAAAAGCTACAGACACCTGCCAAGCGCATCTTCTGGACAGAATGGAGAGGTCGTTCGGTTACGTATGTCAGCGTTTGGATTGTAATCCTTATCTTGTTATCCTTGCTTTGGTTTATCACCTCCAAAGGATTACAACCCTTTCTAAATGGAGAAATAACACTCAGCCAGTTTTTTTCTACCGATTGGAGTCCGCAAGATAATAAATTCGGCTCACTCTATATCATACTGGGGTCCTTTATGGTCACCATCGGTGCAACTATTATCAGTGCACCACTTGGAATCAGTGCTGCTATCTTTATGACCGAAATCGCACCTAAGTGGGGAAAAAAGATTTTACAGCCGGCAACGGAGATATTAGTCGGGATTCCCTCTGTTGTCTATGGATTTATGGGACTAACGCTGTTGGTTCCTTTTATCGGTAAGCTCATCGGAGGAATTGGTTTTGGGCTTCTAGCAGGGATTTTGGTTCTGTCCATTATGATCCTCCCAACAATCATCAGCATCAGTGTTGATGCCATTGAAGCTGTACCGCAAAAATACCGAGAAGGCTCCTATGCCCTTGGGGCTACACGTTGGCAGACCATCTGGAAAATCGTCTTAAAAACCGCACTACCTGGATTGATGACTGCTGTTGTCTTAGGGATGGCACGCGCTTTCGGGGAAGCTCTTGCTGTGCAAATGGTCATTGGTAATGTACCAAATGCCCCTTTTCATTTCTTTATCTCGATCCACACATTAACCAGTATGATCACGCAAAACATGGGAAATACCGTACCAAGCGAAACATTTAACCAAGTCCTTTGGTTGATGGGACTAGTCCTTCTTCTAATGACACTCGCATTTATCCTTGTTATTCGCTTGATTACACGACGGAGGGATGTCTCATGAACGCAAAACAAATGGATCGTTTGGCAACCCTTTTCTTTTATATTGTAGCTATTTTTATTGTCTGTACTTTGATCGGATTATTAGGCTTCATTCTCGTTCGAGGCATTTCATATATATCTTGGGATTTCTTAACGGAGGCTCCAGGTTCTTATATTTTAGGAGAAGTTGGCGGAATTGCACCGATGCTTTTTAACTCTTTTTATTTGCTCATTCTCACGATGATTATTACGTTGCCAATTGGAATCGGCGGCGGAATTTATATGGCAGAATACGCTAAGCCAACTCGTTTTACCAAGTTTCTGCGGTTATGTATGGAAGTGATGTCTTCCTTGCCATCGATTATCATCGGACTATTTGGCCTCTTGCTTTTTGTTCAATATACCGGTTGGGGATACACCTTAGCTGGTGGTGCACTTGCACTTACTATCTTTAATCTGCCATTGATGGTTCGAGTAGTAGAACAAGCGATTACCGCAGTACCAAAAGACCAAAAAGAAGCTTCATTGGCACTTGGGATTACCCATTGGCAAACGATCACCAAAATTATGCTTCCAGTAGCTTTACCAGGTATTGTCACTGGAGCCATCTTAGCAGCTGGACGTATTTTTGGGGAAGCAGCGGCTCTCCTCTTTACTGCTGGAATGAGCTCTCCAAATCTTGATTTTACGAACTGGGACCCAACTTCTGTCAGCTCTCCGCTCAATCCATTCCGACCAGCTGCTACCTTGTCGGTTTATATCTGGAAAGTCAATTCCGATAGTTTATCTACGCAAACAGCAGCTATCGTGTCTGGCGGTTCGGCATTTATTTTAATTTGTGCTGTTCTTTTATTCACTATATTTGCCCGCCTGCTCGGCAAATATATTTATCGTCGATTGACATCATCATGATTGGAGGGAAGATAAAATGCTAGATTTCCCTTATGTAAAAAAACGAGACGCGGATCTATCGACCAACATCACGGTAAAAACAAACAAGCTAAATGTTTACTATGGCAGTTCTCATGCATTAAAAGACATCAATATTACCCTCTATGATAAAACAATTACAGCGTTCATCGGACCTTCCGGCTGTGGAAAATCAACTTTACTGCGCAGTGTCAATCGAATGAATGATACGATTCCAGGGGCAAAGATAACAGGAGATATTTTTATTGATGGAGTTAACATTCAAACGGAATCCATCCAAGCAACAGCCTTGCGTAAACATGTAGGGATGGTCTTTCAAAAACCAAATCCTTTCTATAAATCGATATTTGATAACATAGCCTTTGCTCTGCGAATACATGGAGTTCCCAAAAAAGATATCGAAGCGATTGTAGAAGAAAGTTTGAAGCGAGTAGGACTTTGGGATGAAGTAAAAGATCGCTTGCAGGATTCTGCCTTACAACTATCCGGCGGCCAGCAGCAACGACTTTGTATCGCAAGAACAATCGCGATGAATCCTAGCATTATCTTATTGGATGAGCCTACTTCTGCACTTGATCCGATCTCAACAGAAAAAATCGAACAATTGTTACAAGAGCTAAAACGCGATTTTACGATTGTGATTGTCACTCACAATATGCACCAAGCTGCTCGCATCTCGGATTACACTGCCTATTTCCATCTTGGGAACATGGTAGAAATAGGGCATACCGAACAAATATTTACAGCACCACAACAATCAAAAACACACGATTATTTAAGTGGGAAATTCGGCTAAAAGGGGGGATCATCGATGCTTGTAGTAGATCAGTTTCATGTGTACTATGGTGAAAAACATGCTTTAAATAACATATCGATAACCTTTTCACCAAATACAGTAACCGCACTGATTGGACCATCCGGCTGTGGAAAATCTACCTTGCTGCGAAGTTTAAACCGGATGAATGACTATATCCCTATGTTTCGGGCAGATGGCTCTGTCCGTTTAGGAGAAACAGAGATCTACGACACCAAAACCGATGTTGTCTCCCTTCGCAAAAGAATGGGGATGGTATTCCAACAACCCATCCCCTTTCCTTTATCAATCTATGACAATATCGCCTATGGGCCACGTATACATGGGATCAAACAAAAAAAGCAATTGGATGCTATTGTAGAAAAAACATTACACCAAGCACACTTATGGGATGAAGTAAAAGATCGATTGCACACTTCTGCATTGGGGCTTTCAGGCGGTCAGCAACAACGATTAGTTATCGCTCGTGTTCTTGCTGTAGAACCAGAAATACTCCTTTTAGATGAACCAGCTTCTGCACTCGATCCCATTTCTACAGAATACATCGAGCAACTGATTCTTTCCTTAAAAGAAAACTATAGCATTATCGTGGTTACACACAATATGCAACAAGCCAAACGTATTTCAGATCAGACTGCTTTCTTTTTACATGGAGAAATTGTGGAAGCAAATGAGACAGATATTTTATTTCAATCTCCTAGTGATCAACGTACAAAACGTTATCTTTCAGGACAATTTGGTTGAACAGCAAAAAAGCCAGCGAGTCTGCTGGCTTTTAATATGTCTTTTACCATAATAAAAAAACAAACCCAATCCTTTATTCGGGTTTGTCAGGTAACACTATATTTCAAAGGAAAACGCACTGTAAAAATACTCCCTTTGCCGACAGTACTTTCCACTTCTATCTCGCCATGATGCAGTTCTACCAAATGTTTCACAATAGCTAATCCAAGCCCTGTACCTCCTGAATTACGAGACCGTGCTTTATCCACTCGATAAAACCGTTCAAAAATTCGCGGTTGATCCTGTTCTGGAATTCCGATTCCCGTATCCATCACTTGCAGCATCCAGTGTCTCTCATCTTGTTTTACATTGACTGTCACTTTCCCGCCAACTGGTGTATAATTCATTGCATTCGCTAGTAAATTCACTAATATTTGCCTTACGCAATCCGTATCCATCTTGACCATCAGTGGTTCAATGTCTGTCAATAAGCGTAAATTTTTTGCTTGCATCTGTTCTATCAACGTTTCCACTACATCATGAACAACCAATTGTACAGAAATGATTTCCATCTTGATCGAAACTTGTTTTGATTCGATTTTGGATAAATCCAAGAGATCAGACACTAAACGCTGCAACCGTAACCCTTCTTTGTATATAATCTGCAAAAATTCTTTGCAAGTATCTGGGTCTTTTCGCGCACCATCTAACAATGTTTCTGTAAAACCTACAATGGAGGTAAGTGGTGTTTTTAACTCATGTGATACATTGGCTACAAAGTCTCGGCGCAATTCTTCCAAGCGGCGAATTGCCGTCAAATCACGAAAAATCGCCACAATACCAAACTGCTGCGAATTTTCTTCAATGGGAGTGAGACTCGCCTCTATTATTCTCTCTTGCGGATAAAACAGGGGGATTTCCAATCGGACGGGAATATTTGTCTCTATGCATTCGTTCAACAACGGACGAAAGTTATAAGCAGATAAGTATACATCGTAATGTTTCCCCATCATCTGTTCAACTGGTAAATCAAAGATACTTCCAAAAGCACGGTTTACTAATTTGATATATCCATGAGCATCTACCATCATCAAACCAGTATCCAGGGACTCAATCACACTGTTCATCCGATTGGTGCTCTCTTGCAAGTCAAGTATTTTCTTTACTAATGCTTCCAAACACCCACCCCCCAAATTGCATTTGCTTTTTCTCTCGCCTATTTTTCTTCTTTGCTCTCCAGCTTATATCCCACACCACGTACTGTCTTGATGTAAAGCGGCTTTTTTGAATCCAACTCAATCTTATCTCTTAGATGGCTGACATGAACATCTACGATACGTGAATCCCCTACAAAATCGTAGTTCCAAACTGCATTGAGCAATTGATCTCTCGATAATACTTTTCCACGATGGTTAGCAAGATAAATCAATAACTCAAACTCTTTTGGCGTCAGCTCGATCGGTACTCCATTTCTCATCACTTCATACCCATCTGTATCGATCAAAATATCGCCGATCTGAATACTTCTTTCTGGAGGCTTGGTGTCTTCATCACTTCTTCTGACTGCTTCCATGCGACGAAAAATTGCTTTCACTCTTGCAGTTAATTCTCGAATACTAAATGGTTTCGTCATATAATCATCTGCACCCAGTTCCAAACCGAGTACTTTATTAAATTCATCTGATTTTGCAGTTAACATCAAGATAGGGATATGTTCTTTTTCCGCACGAATACGACGGCAGACTTCTAATCCATCAAATCGTGGGAGCATCAAATCCAGCACGATCAGATCAGGCATATCCACTTTTATTTTTTGTAGTGCGATATCCCCATCAAGAGCACTATCCACACTAAATCCTTCTTTTGTTAAATTAAATTCAATCAATTTTACAATGGAAGGTTCATCTTCTACTACTAAGATTTTTTTCGCCATCTCATTCACTCCTACACTCGTGCTCTACTCCTAATCTTAAGAGAAAACATACGAAAAGGAAAGGTTATGAACGACTCCAGAAATAGTACTTTTTGGAGTGCCCTTTTCTTAACCTTCCCTTTTCCAAAAACAAATATATTATCTCTTTTGGCGATTGTGTTTTGCACGTTCGTTTTTGTTCAAGTATTTTTTACGCAGTCGGAATGTTTTTGGTGTTACTTCTAGTAATTCATCTTCTTTCAAATACTCAATCGCATCGTCAATCGTCATTTGACGCGGTGCATCTAGCTTGAGCGTTTCTTCCTTTGTAGCACTGCGTATGGAAGTCAGGTGTTTCTTTTTACATACATTTACTTCTAAATCCGTATCGCGGATATGTTGTCCAACGATCATCCCTTCATACACTTCTGTCCCAGGAGTGATAAACATTTGACCTCGATCTTGTGATGCATGCAAAGCATATGTTGTCGATGTACCCGTTTCCCAAGCAATGAGTGAACCAAAATCATTCGTCTGAATTTCGCCTGCATAAGGTTCATATCCAGCAAGTAATGTATGCATCTGTGCTTCCCCACGTGTAGCAGTCAGCAATTGTTGACGAAAACCGAGCAGACCACGCGAAGGAGCTAAATATTTGAACTGAATATTTCCGTTTTCGAGTACTGCCATATCTTGTAATTGTCCTTTGCGAATACCAAGCAGTTCAACTACTGCCCCTTGATATTCACTACTGACTTCGATATCTACTGTTTCCATTGGTTCCATCTTGCGCCCATCGATCTCTTTTAAGATCACTTCCGGTTTGCTCACTTGAAATTCGTAACCCTCTCGGCGCATGTTTTCGATTAAAATCCCAAGATGCAGCTCCCCACGACCAGAAACAATAAATTGATCCGAGGAATCGGAATCTTCTACACGCAGTGCAACATCTGCTTCTGCTTCCCGATAAAGACGCTCTCTCAATTTCCGGGAAGTAACAAATGTACCATCTTGGCCTGCAAATGGACTTGTATTGATTCCGATCGTCATCCGAAGAGTCGGCTCTTCTACAGTAATAGGAGGCAATGCCTCTGGATGCTCGGGATCAGCAAGCGTATCCCCGATACCGACATTTTCCACACCAGTGAGCGCAATAATATCTCCCGCCGTAGCTTCTTCCACTTCTACACGTGCGAGCCCGCGGTGAATGTAAACTTGCCCAACTTTGACATTGCGGCTAGTTCCATCAGCAGCTAATAGGACAAGTTGCTGATTTTTACGAATCGATCCGCGTTCCAATCTACCGATTACTATCTGTCCTTTGTACTCATCAAAACCTAGTAAAGTAGCTTGCATTTGAGTAGGACCATCTACGTCAACTTGTGGAGAAGGAAGCTGGGTGATGATTTCTTCAAACAAAGGCTCCAGTGTATCCGTTAGATTTTCATAGTCCATTCCAGAAACTCCGCTGAGTGCACTAGCATAAACAACGGGAAAATCACACTGCTCATCTGTCGCTCCGAGATCTACAAATAAATCAAATGTCTCATTGATTACTTCTTCTGGACGACGGTTATCCCGGTCAATTTTATTCACCACTACAATTGCTTTATGACCGCGCTCGATAGCTTGACGGAGGACAAATTTGGTTTGCGGCATCGGTCCCTCTACCGAATCCACTAATAAAAGCACTCCATCAACCATGTTCATAACCCTCTCTACTTCTCCACCAAAATCAGCGTGCCCAGGGGTGTCAACAATATTGATTTTAATTCCTTTATATTCAATCGCCGTATTTTTCGCTAGAATCGTGATTCCTCTTTCTCTCTCGAGTTCATTGGAATCCATCACACGATCTTCCACCTGTTGATTTTGGCGGAAAATGTGGCTCTGCTTTAACATCGCATCTACTAGTGTTGTTTTCCCATGATCAACGTGAGCGATGATGGCGATATTTCTTATTTGCTCTGCATTCATTATTCTGTTATTCCTTCCTTATACGCTTATCTATTCACAAAGGAGATCGTACCACAACTATGTCGCTTTTGCTACGAAAACCGCGAAAAAGAACGATTTTAACGATAAAAATGAAATCTTTTCTTTGAAACCAAACAGAAAAATAGATGAATCCAAACGACCTGAACGATGACAGCAATAGCTGTAATACTGACTCTATCGATACTAAAAAGAAAACTAGCTACAATAGCCAGACTCAAAGGATAGTAAAAAGAAATCCACCATTGTTTACTGCGTCTGTCATATAAAAACAATATCAGTATCAAGCTGATCAAACCTTTGAACAGAGTCAAGAAGAGAAAATGTATATCATTTACACCCATTCCATACGGAGAGCGTACGGTTAGCTCATAATTTTTATTTTCACCAACATATCCATTTAATATATGATCTTGATTGGAGATAAACTTTGGTGACTTTTCGATTTGATTGATCAACTTCGTTCCTACTTGCAGTTCCGGTGATGCATAAGTAGGATTTGTTTTCATCCAAGCTGGCACCATGTACAATACATACCGATCTGGAACAGCGTAATTAACATTTGCACTTTCCACGTTGCGAATTTCCGCATATACTTCATCCGCTACAACCATGACATCATACCCTGGGATAAAACTTCCTATTTTTGACTTCAGATGAAAAGCAGTTGGATATCCGATAAAAGCAATTGATTTTTCATCTATTTCACTCTTTTGCTGGTAAGGTGAGTTAACAGAAGTAAAAAAATAAATGGCTTCATTTTCTTTTAATTTTGTTGGTTTAGGTTGTCCCAACTGTTTTGCTACTTTTTCATACTGGGAATACGACAGCGTCAAGGGAGATCGTACTCCATTAGCTTCTTCAAGAACCAAAAAATCTACTTGCTGCTTGTGATAAGTTACCTTCTTTTGTTTTAATTCCTGTTCCAATTCCTGTTCATAAAGAGGCAATTTTGATTTATCTTGATACAGTGCTTCTAAATAAAAAGTAAAAGCATTTTCTTGATAATAATCTTGCTGAGTTTGATAACTCGTAAACAATACTTTCATGTCTTGTATCGAGGAAACGAAGGAAAGAACAGCCAAAAAAACAACTAAAACCTTCCCTGTTAAACCTCCAAAAAATCGCTGATTGGAAAAAATGGAAATATAACCGATTTTTCTATCTAGGATCACCAATAAAATAATGGCTCCAACAAAAAATACACCAAGAAATAGATAGAACCACTCACTTAGTCTTAAACGCTGACTTGCAAAAAAAGACACATATAGATTCAAGCCTGACAACAAAACCGCAGACACGATTACCCATGCATAGGATTGCCATCTTCCATAAGTATTCCATGCTTTTTTCTTTGGATATAGAAAAAAATAAATAAGTAGTGCACTAACTACAAAAGCAGGAATAAAAAGCAATGCTGATTTTCCGATGGCTAAAGCCTGAAATACAAACGGAAAAGTAGGAGTCTCCATCAAAATTCCAAATAACGGAAAAATCAATAAACTGAGTAACATTCCCATGATGATACTCATCAACCATGATACCAAGCCGAGCAAAAGATTTTCTCCAACAATTACGATGCGCATCTGTTTCCAAGAGACGTCATCTAACATATCTGGTGTAATTGTACTTCTTCTGCTTGCTATTTGATAAATAGTGGATAAGAGTAAAGAACCAAAAAACAGAAAACGAAGCTGATTGATATCTAAAATGTCGATTTCTTGTAAGTTGAGAAATTTTCCAAACCAAGGATGAAAAGTAAGCATCTCACTCCATAAATAAACCATTCCAAAGAAGGTATGTATACTAAAAAAGAGGAGATGTGGCTTGAAATTTTGTCTTATATTTCTCCAGATAAGCGATATATTAGCCAATAGATACTACCTCCTTTAAACATTTATTTTTTTATATTAATTTTAACAGAAATTGATAATACATAATGATGAAAAAAAGAAGTATTTTTTTCCTTTTCCCCATTCGAGCTATGAACGTTGAATATTTCTTGTATTCTTATAACTAATTCCCTTACTTCTGTTCTGCCTATGGTATTTTTAAGGAGAAAAGTAATAATCAACAAAGGAGCGTTTTCTATGAGGAAAATCTTTTTGATGCTAATGGCATTTTCTCTTGTGTATGTGTTGGTAGCACCAAGTCCTACTTTTGCTAACGGCGGTTCCAACTGTGTAACTTTATATTCAATGGCACACTTTAAAGGAATACATAAACGGGTATGCGGGAATAGAAAAGATTTGAGCGAAATAGGGTGGGATAAAAAAACCAGATCAATAAAAGTGGAAGATATAACAGTGTATCTTTATTTCGGCAAAAATTATAAAAATTATTACGGCGAAGGGAAACCTCACGATTCATTTTACGATCTGAAATTAGGTATTTCTTCCCTAAGATTTAACACCATAGAAGCATAGTTTTTCTAACAAATAAATATTAACCATTCACTCAAAAAAGCTCTGATCCATATGGATTAGAGCTTTGATTTATTAGAATCTATAACTTTCAAGAAAAACATAAAATTGGGGGGTGTTCCAGCCATTTGAAGAACTGGAACACCCGAGACCAAGTTACTTGAGTCGGAAGACTTTAGTCCTGAGAAGGCGTCTCCTCTTCAGGATTCTCATCAAGCTCGCCCTCTGCGACGTGGACTATTGTCTCTGCGTAATAGACAGGCACTTGCGCTGCATCTGCTGTTTCACCGAAGACATCCCGATTTGGCATCGTGATTTTCCTTGATCTCGATTACCACGTCTGGCGTGGATTTACTATATTGTATCAAATTATGTTCTGATTTTTCATCAGATTGATCTAATACCTTATTCTTAAAGGAAAAAATATAGCCGGCAAATCAATCTATGAAAATATGTAGTTTCTTTATTCGCGATACAAAATTTGGAAATCAAAAAGCACACCAAACAAATAAATTATTTTCTATAAATAAACAATACTATTCACATCTAAAACTATAAAAAAAGGTGTGAACGTATTGAATCAGAATCGCAAAATGATTATTTCTCTTTTCTTCACATGTCTGTTTCTCTTTTCTTTTGCTATGTATGGATGCAATCAAATGTCTGTGGAAACACCAAAAAACAATCTGAGTAGAACATCAAGAGAAAATACCAACTTAAAATATGAGAGAACCAGAGCATTCGATAACACAAAGATCACAAAAAAAAAACAAGACTCCTTAAGGATTAATCCCAGAAGATTCACAGACAAGATTCTGACCTTAAATGGTAAGACGATCTCCTATCGTGCCTACACCAACATCGTTTATGTCAAAAATCCAGTAGATACAAAATATCAGAGTATGAATATCTTTATTCCCAAAGCTTACTATCAAGGTAAGTCTATTGGCAAATACACGGCAGAAACTGCTCCCATCTTCTTACCTAATTCCGTAGGCGGTTATATGCCCGGACCGCCTGGAAGCCCTGGCAAAGGCATGGAAGGTAGTGTAAATGCAGCATTTGTCGCCTTATCAAAGGGCTATGTGGTAGCAGCACCCGGAGCACGCGGAAGAACCTTACAAGACAAAAACGGGAAGTATACCGGAAAAGCTCCTGCTGCTATCGTAGACCTAAAGGCCGCTGTTCGCTATTTGAGGCATAATGATAAATACTTACCTGGAGATGCGGAAAAAATTATTTCTAATGGAACCAGCGCTGGAGGTGCCCTTTCTTCTCTGCTAGGCGCTTCAAGTAACAACTTCGATTATGAACCTTATTTAAAAGCGATCGGTGCAGCTAATGAACGTGATGATATTTATGCTGTATCTGCCTACTGTCCCATTACAAATTTAGAACATGCAGATATGACATATGAGTGGCAGTTCAACGGTATACACACATACAAAAAGATGGCAATGTCAACAGCAAACGGACAGATCAAGAGATCTGAGGTCAAGGGTTCGCTAACGGCAAGTCAGATTAAAATCTCTGACAGGGAGAAAATGATGTTCCCGCCATATTTGAATTCACTGAAACTCAGAAAGAATGATGGAACTCCGTTACGATTGGACACAAATGGAAATGGTAATTTTAAAGATTACATCAAGTCTTATTTGATCCAATCAGCACAAAAAGCACTTGATAGTGGTACTGATTTGTCTAATAAAAAGTGGATAACGATCAAAAACGGAAAAGTCACGGATATTGACTTTGAAAAACAAGTGGCATATATGAGTCGAATGAAGACTCCACCCGCATTTGATGCATTAAATTTAAGCAATGCTGAGAATGAATTATTTGGTACTGCAACCATCAATGCAAAACACTTTACCGAGTTTTCAAAGAAACATAGTATCGTGAAAGGTTCGCTTGCTTCCCCAATAATGGTGAAAATGATGAACCCTACGAGGTACATTGGAGCACCGGGAACAACTACTTCAAAATACTGGCGGATTCGTCATGGCACAAAAGACAGCGATACCTCCTTGGCTGTCTCCGCCATCCTAGCATCCAAACTGCATAACAATGGTTATCATGTTAACTTCGCATATGCTTGGGATCGACCACATAGCGGCGATTATGACTTAGATGAGCTTTTTGCATGGATGGATAAAATCTGCCCTCCAATGAAACACAAAAATAAGCATTAATCTTAGAAAAAGCGTATCCCTTTTTGATATGCTCCCAAAAAAGCAGACAGATGAAATAATAAAATCTGTTTGCCTAAATTGGGGGCTTTTTTAATGGAGAAAAGTTCTAGTAAGTTAGTCGATTGATTCTTTTATGTAAAAAACTATATATTCGGAGGGTGATTCAGTCTTCACATGTAAAACTGAACCACCTGAGATGCAAGATCCAGAGTCTGATGACGGATCTTAGGAGGTCTCCTCCTCGGACGAAGAACCGTCACCATCACCCTCAGCTAAGCTCGCTTTGTTCGCGAGCAGTTCCGCGTGGCCGGCAACTGACTCTTGCTTGACAATAGCCTCTTCAACCAACCTAGCGTCACGGTCATCAGCCATGATTTTCCTCCATCTCGGTCACCACGATTACGTGGATTACACATTATATTGTAGCAAAATTTGCAATCCCTATAGGCAAAAAAATAATTTTCTTTTGAATCCTAGTGTTTAAAAAGCGCATTGCTGTTAGAGCAATACGCTTTTTAAATCAATAGTATTTATTCCCATAGTTAAATTCAAAATCGATATTCATCCCTTTTGGGATTTGAACATATAAGATATATTTCCCCTTATCTGGTTCCCCTGAATCTTTGCCGGATGGTTCAATCGAACTAATGGAATCTTGTTTTAAGGTCGGTGTAGTATACGTGTGAACTTCTTTTTCAGTACTTGAATCCACAATTTTGTAGCTTATAGCTCCTTCTGTGGCATTGTTACTGCGTGTGTGAATATAATTTTGCTTTCCTGGAGTGTAGTTAAACTCCATATATTTCACCCATGTACCAACGCCTGTCTCTCCATTGTACCTCGCTTTGTTATCTGCCACTTTCCAATCCAAACTCTCTACTGGACCAGGCTTCTGTTGATACTCTTTCCAAAGCTGATCCAATGTTTTCCCTGTGTATTCTTTGAATAAGTTATCCGAGTAATCATTATTTTGCACTCGTTGGTGGATTTTCAGAATACTGCCAGGGGACTTAATGTGATTGATCCACATGAAAAATCGAGCAGTTACCCGATAACTATCTGTGTATTTTTGACTTTCCTCCACCTTTGGAAATCGCCAACTATCCAGATTTGAATACCGATATCGAGCATAATCTGCAAAACCTTCTACAAACCAACTAGGAACTTTCACCCCATTTGGATAAGCTTGCAATATATGACACATCTCATGCACCAGCATTCCTTGATCGTCGGGATTGTTTTTCGCATAGTCAGGATGAATATAAATCGTATTACCAGAGGTATAGGCAATGGGGTAATTTTTATTTTTTTCGAATTTAACGAAAAATTCCTTTCGAGCCTTCTTAGGATTATATACATCTGCCATCGGAGAGTATGTACGTTTAAACGTTATTTCATATCGATTGACCACATCGTTAAGTTGATCATCATCGTACGTGATCGTCATTTTAAAGTCTCCGCTTTTGACTACTTTTGTAGCCGCATACACAGATGAAATGTTAATAGAGGCAAAGAAAACAAGTGTAAAGATAAACGAAATAATAAGATATAGTCCTTTGTTTTTTGACAAATGCTTCATCTCCTCTTGCAAAGTAACAATATATTCATAGTATAGAAAAATAAGTATATTCGCAATAACCTGAAGTAAAAATCACCTTATTCTCATATTTAAAAATACATAATTATATCGCTACATCCTGTCCTTGTATTGCATAAACCGATTATTCCATAAATATGATTACAGGGAGTAAGTTGGCAGGAGGTATAAATATGCCAATTAAACCCCCTTATTTACAAACAGGAGACACTATTGGGATTGTCACATTGGGAAGTCCCCTTGCAAGGAGTACTATAGATGCACGAATAAACGTACTTAGAAGCATGGGCTTTCAAGTACTAGTTGGACAACATGTGTATGATTACGAAGGAATTGTCGCAGCTTCTGCTACAGAAAGAGCAAGCGATTTGATGCAGATGTTTGAAAATCGCACAGTGAAGATGATTTTGCCTAGCCGAGGAGGTACAGGAGTTAAAGATATTCTCCCATACTTAGATTATAATGTGATTCAAAGAAACCCCAAGATCGTAACGGGATATAGTGATATCACAATACTCCTCAATATTTTATATCAATTTTCAAATATGATCTCATTCCAAAGCCTTCTACTCATCGATTTTAGACCAACTACTCCTACCTTTAACTATGAACAATTCTTTTCTACTGTTTCCGCTATCAACGAACAAAAAGTAATCGAAAACCCTCCTGGTATCCCTTTAGTGAGTCTTGTACAAGGAAATGTTACAGGACCAATTATTGGGGGAAATATAACATCATTTGTAGATACACTTGGAACTCCCTATGAGATTGATACAACAGGGAAAATTATCGTACTGGAAGAGATACATGAGGCAACGGATAAAATCTACCGAGACTTAACAAGAATGATCCTAGCTGGAAAATTTCAGGATTGCCTTGGTATTGTGGTGGGACAGTGTACAGACTGTCCGATTTCTTATGGAGATTCTTATGATGAGTTGATAGAGACTTTACTTGTTCCACTTGGGAAGCCGTTAATGACCAATCTACGGACAGCTCATGGAACATATAAAACGACTATACCGATCGGGGCAATGGTTAACTTAAATACATACAATAGAACATTGACGGTAGTAGAAACAGTTGTAAGCGGATAGAAGAGTGTAACATTCAGAAGAATTGAAGAAAGGACATCTTTTCCTAATCGTTTTCCTTTGATATTGGAATAATATTAATGCTTTTATAAATGACTCC
>NZ_JCAJZT010000013.1:0-68030 GCF_059510395.1 Shimazuella sp. NTD248
TGAGGGCACATGAGTCAAGAGGAGTTGGCAAATATCATCTCTCAAATTCAACTTGAAATGGATGATGTAGTAAATTTCACCAAAAAACTCGACCATGACTGGGAGCATGCCCCCAAATAATAAGTAATTGAACCAGAAGATAAGTTTCTTTATCTTCTGGTTCGTTTTTAAAGGAGTTGATTTGGATGAAAGATTTATCTTTTTTAAGACATGAAATACCTGGACTACAGATAGCCAAATATTTAATCGAAAATTTACCTATTAGGAAAAGTGAATGTCATCCGTTGTTTGTTCAAAGATTGTTACGGAAAAAGAAGCTTCCTAACTTGATGGATACCAGTTATATTTCCGATCTTGGATTGAGACGTATTGAAGAACCTAGCCATTTTTTTATCGAAAATGCGATTACATTTTTCAAGAGTTCTCCCCATGAGATTCGTTCAGTTGTCAAGAATCAAGACTGTATCACGAATGACCTTTTCACGTTCTTTGGTGTTGGAACATATGATCAATCATTTGATTTTAGTAGGTTTGTGAAGAAACATATCCAACAGCCTTCATTGTTGCATCGAATTATGATGTATTACGTAGATGTGTTGGGAAGTTGGTCAGATGCGGATCAAATTGCCGATCAAGTGGTCCAACACATGAATCAATTACCACAGACAGAGCAAACAGCATCTTTGCTAACGACGTGTGGAAATTTATTCGCGCAACGACGTGATATACGTTGTCGTGAGTTATATCGTCGTTCGATTGATTTGTGGGAAGATGTATACCATTGGTTTATGACATATTTCCGGATTGCTGTAGCTGAGATAAAGCGTTTGGATAGTAATACAACAATGATTGAGTCGTCATTAAAGTGCGTAAAAGAAGCCTCCAATGAATACGGTAAGAAAACGAACAACCCCATCAACACCCTATTTCTTAACGGACTCATTGCGAACTTGGAAGCACTGCATTTTTTAAAAAATGGCGATTTATCAACAGCTGGAGTTCTCATACATGAAGCTTGGGATAATGTATCGAATGTTTCAATTGATAGGCTTGATGTTGAAGAAAGCATGGTAGGACGCTATAGTATGCAGATTATTGAGAATCTAGCTCTGTACTATAGTTTAACAAAGGATTGGTCGCAGTCGGTTGACATTTTTCAAAAAGCAGTAGAGCTAAGTAAGCAAATTCATAGAGGATCACTGGCAGAGGCTTTGTCCAAATATGGATACGTTTTATTGCAGACTGGAAAATCTGAAGATGCAATTCAAGTATTGTTAGAAGCAGAGCAAATAAACGAAAATAGCACATCAATCGACAAGCTACGAGAAGTAAGAAAGATGTTGGCTGTTGCTTACTATAAGCGAGGACAGTATGAAAAATCTGCTTATTGGGTTGAGATGAGCAGACAGAAGATGTGGATGAGAGGAGTTTCCTAGTGATGGATGTGGAAGAGTATGTTGAGACCCTTTTTGTGCAAGATGAAGTGATGCGAAAAGAGATTGTTGATGAACTACAGAAAATGGATGTATCAGCTAATCTTGTTTCGCCTATTGTAGCCAAAACGTTGTATATGTTGGTCAAAATTTCAGGTGCTAAGCGTGTTTTGGAGATCGGATCTCTCGCTGGGTACAGCTCCCTCTGGCTCGCACGAGGTTTACAACATTCTGATGGTACGATTACTTCGATTGAAATTCGTTCATCTTTGGTAGAATTGGCAAAGTCGAATGCACAGAAAGCTAATTTAGAGAAAAGGATTCAATATGTGACAGGGGAAGCCATGCAAACGTTGGATTATTTAAAGAAGTACAATGTGCAGTTCGATTTGTTTTTTATTGATGCGGATAAAGTAAACTATCCACAGTATTTGGATAAGATTTTAGAATTATCTGCCCCTGGCGCAGTGATTTTAGCGGATAATGTACTCTGGGGTAAACGAATTCTTGACTCAAGTGATCAATCAAAAAATACAGAAGCAATTCGTTTATTCAATCAAAAAGTAGCAGCACATAATGAATTGGAATCTATTTTATTGCCCATAGGAGATGGATTGATGGTTGCGAAGTTGAAGGAGTAACTCAGTTGGATTCCGAAATATCGAAAGAACCAGAACTCCGAAACGTTCCAGTCTTTTTGCTTACTTTTATCGGTAGGGGAGGTTAGCTAATATTACCCCCTCCCCCATCGACTACCGAAAGCCGAAATACCGAAACGTTTCGGTAAATCGATACCTCCGAGAGAGAAGGGAGGAGGGGGATAAAAAGAAAAAAGGCGAGACATTCCCGCCTTAGTTAAAATTTATATCGAATGGAACAAAATCTGGAACAAATCTTTTGTTTATTCTTTGGTAGTCCATAATGATAGCTCCAATTACTTCATCTGTATCATCGGCTTTTCGGAGATAAATACCAGGATATATTTCATCCTCATATCCCAATCTAGGTTCGCCAAGAAAAACATAAAGAACGTCATGATCTTTATCATAATTCATTTTTTGATTTTCTCTGGCGTTCATAGATAATCCTCCCATCTACAATATCTTTGAACTGTGATTGAACGAAGATTGTACAGACATCTCCTATGTCCTCAGTATATTCAACAACTGCTTTTAAATACTTAAGTTTGTCTAGAAGTGGATTGTGTACAATATCAATATATTCTTCTCGGTTGTCATGTTTCGCGCTTTTTAGAATGTATGATGGATCTTCAATAAGCGATTTCACAACGTTTTCCTGTTCGATAAGTTCGAGCCGATTATGATCTCCATTGGTCACGTGCATGTTCCACGTTGTAGATTTTAATTGCACTGATCGTTGGAATGGATCTGATGTTATAAATATTATATCATCTTTTTCATTCATTTGTGTTTTCCTCAATGATTTTAGCTCTTTTAGCTGCTTCTTCATTGATATTTAAGCTGATTGTACCAAAGATTTCTTCATATTGTTTTACTTTGATTAGCATTAGTTGAGCGACTGCTTTAAAATGTTGAGGACTCATTACCACTGAGACGCCATGCTCAATATTATTATCTTCACGATCGGCAATCACTAAACGGAAATCATATAAATTCATTTTGATTTCAGTGTGGTTACCATATACAGTCTGAGGTTTGTCGGATGTTTTTTCGTTCACTTCATTCTCTCCCTGTTTTCCGTAAATTCGATTTTTATTTTATATTAAAATAGAATGAAAAGAAAGAAAATAGGGGTTAACTTGTTTTCTGATTTTGTTTTAGATGAGCTTGGGAGTTAGGATGCATCCCTCTTTTGTATTTCTTCTCTGGGAAAGTTCTATCTAAATCGATGTCGTTATGTTGTGGTTGATTCCATGAATCTATATCTGGTGGCTCATACCGCAATACCTTCAATTTCGCTTTCTCGGTTCTTTTTTCGAGTTCTTTGTCATAATTAATCTTTAATTTTTTCCCGCCTTGTTTTGCTTGTTCGATCTGATGCTTGGGAAGTTCCCAAGCAATAATCCAATCATGAATGGCATCATTCATTTGTATCTCATCTGGAACGAGAGTGCGTGGGAGAATGGGATGGTTTGTTTTCAATATGCTCCACAATTTTCTCCAGAAGCATTTTTCCTCTTCTTCATCCTCACTTTCATCTTCCGTCTCATATATCGTGATATATTTCTTTCGGGATATTCGACTTGGAAATACCATCGTCTCTACAGCTACAACTGCAAGATAATTCCCATAGTCTGTGTCCAACTCAATTTCTTCTTCCTCTACTAAGGTATGTTGGTCTTTATAGTATCTCATACCATTTGTTCAGCCTTCACTCTTTTGATTGCCTTTTCTGCTCGGTTCTTTTTTACGCCTGCAATATCCATTAGACCTCGGATGGAAGGACGTTTGCCTTTTGTTTTTATATATTGAATAGCTGTTTGGTAAGTATGTTCGTCAATGTCCAAGAAGTCTTCTGTGGTGTCTTCTTCATCAAGTAAATAATTAATTCGATTTGCTATTCTTGTCCGAGGTGTCCGGTGCCTGTTTTCTGTCTGGAGTGTCTGTCCGTTGATGGTGTCCGGAGTGTCCGGAATTTTTAAAGTGTCCGTTTTGTTCTCTGTTTGCTCCAGTGTTTGAGTGTCCGAAACTGTCTGGAATTTATTTTTGTCCGAACTGTCTGTTTTTGTCTGTCTGAGTGTCCGAAGGCTTATATTTTCTACTATCTGGCTGGCTGTATGATTAGTGTTCGTTTCCGAGTGTCCGAGGTGTCCGTCCGCATCTTCTGTGCTGTCCGGACTGGTTTGTCCGAGAAAGTGTCCGTTAAAATAATAGCGTCTGGTTGTTCGTCTGGACACTTTCTTTTTTACTGTCCGGACTGTCCGAAGTGGATTGTCTGTGTGTCTGAAATAGTTTCTTGTTTGGTAGTCCATGATGTTCGAGTCGGACAGTGTCCGAGTGTTTGTGCTGCTGTCCGTTTCCGAAAGTGTATGAGTGTCTGAACTGTCTGTAGGTGTCCGTTTCTCGTTTAATCCGGCTTGTAAAGAATGACTGACAACCGCTTCCGCTATTAGCATTAAAATCGGAATAGCTACACCAATTCCAATTGCTTCTCCACCTTTTCCAAATCCAGATGATATGTTCGAATATCCTACAATGCCCACACCAGCATACAATGCAATTCGTGGAGCAGAATACCATCTCACTATGATCCGTTTGATTTTGGAGTGGAAAATATTAATGGTGCCTAATGCAAAAATTCCCTCTCCTAAAAATGTGCCCACATGGGCGGAATAACTTAAATATGATCCTCGTTCCAGAAGGTCATATGTATGCCAATATGACAAATAGATAGCTGCTGCGAAAAGCAGAGCACCAAAGATGAAATTAAATATACGCATTTTATACACTTATCTCCCTGTGATTTCTTAGTTAGTGATAAATGTATGGTTGTAGATAAGACCACCAAAGACATCGCCGGTCAATTGTTTATCAGTGAGAAAACCGTTCGCAACCACATCAGTAATGTCATATGTACCTTTTGCAAAATGATACAAACAATTTGGAGTTTGTGTTTATGGTTGTAGCTGATAAAAGGTAAAAGAGCCAAAAAATAGGCGACTGTTTCACCGTCTCAGTGGTGGATACCAAGAGATAGTGAATCCGTCTTGTGGGATGAAGATTGGTCAATTTTGACTCTGATCTCCCTTGTCATGTGCCTCTGCGAGAGTGATCCCCTTGTGTTCGTCGAGAACATTCATCGCTTTGGTGACAGCGGGATGGTTTTCGGAACCAGGAAAGTTGGAAACGATCCCAAGAAGCTCGCGTGTACCACTGGCATAGTCCTTAGCTTGGTCTTCACTCGATTTCATGTTCTGCTTTCCTGTCCTTGGGTATAAGGAAAAACCTTTAATAAATTATAGAAGAAAGATAGGGGATATAATTCTTGCGGGTTCTCTTTTGGGGTAAATCAATTTCACAATACATTTTTAACGTAAATTCACACAAGGATTCACGTTTTTTATTTTTGTCTAAATTATAAGTATATTTCAATAACAATAATAACTTAATAAAAAGCGATATTAATTTATTGTAGAACGATAAATTACGTGCTAAAATCATGTTGTCATAAAAATAAGTGAGGTGTTTATTTTGAGAGAAGTCACTACATTGTTTTTAAAAATAGCTGTTTTTATTATAGGACTACTGGTTCTTACTTTATGTATATTTTTAGTGCCCAATATGGCGAATTTCGCAGCAAAATTGTATCCAAATATTGCCCCAATGAAATATCTCGTTTTCATCGTGATGTATGGAGCGGCTGTGCCTTTTTACTTTGCTCTCTATCAGGCTTTCAATCTTTTACGGTACATTGACGAGAACACGGCGTTCTCGGAATTATCTGTAAAGGCGTTGAAGAACATAAAGTGCTGTGCGATTACAATCAGTGGTTTTTACGTATTAGGCTTGCCGCTCTTTCATTATATAGCGAAGAAAGTTGACCCTCCTATTGGATTATTGGGATTCATCATCATTTTTGCTTCGTTGGTTGTCGCCGTTTTTGCTGCCATCCTTCAACGGCTTCTACAAGAAGCGATTAACATAAAATCAGAAAATGATTTGACGGTCTGAGGTGGAGGATATGACTATTATTATTAATATTGATGTGATGTTAGCAAAACGAAAAATGAGCGTAACGGAGCTTTCGGAGAGGGTTGGGATTACTATGACGAATCTTTCTATTCTGAAAAATGGGAAAGCAAGAGCGGTTCGTTTTTCAACATTAGGAGCGATATGTAAGACTCTGGATTGTAAGCCAAGTGATATTTTGGAGTACAAAAGCGACGAATACACTCATTAAAAACAGACAACAAATTTATTTATCGGGAGTCGATAGAAAATTAAGGGATAGCCATTAAGCTATCCCTTCTTTAGTAATGTCTCATGTTCCTTTGTGAGTTTATCTGCTTTGACTATTCTAATGTTATGAGCGGAATTTTCTCCATTATTCGCAACGTATATTTCATCCCGGTTAATTTAAGTGATCTTGATATAGATCAATATACAGTTGATTATTTGTACCAAGTATCATGTAATTGACATCTTGGTGTACCAATTTTCGTTTAACCAACTCTTTTTCTAACCACTTCATTGTCAGATTTTTTCCTGTTAAATTTTCGAATATGACTTCTCCATCTACAATCAATTCTATTGGATAGGAAAGGTCAGATTTTTGCAATGCTAGATCTTTTCTAGTTACTGGAAGATACATGGATTTTTTTAAAACGGATAGTCCACCATCCATTTCCAGCACTGCGCATTCTACCTCATTCATATCAAAAATATCTTTTTTTCTTAGATTTTCAGTCAAAACTTCTAAGCTCATATTGATTTTAGATAGATTTTTTTCAAGAATTTTTCCTTTATCGATAAGGATAATAGGTTTTCCAATAATCCATTTTTTTAAAGTACGACTCTTTAAGGAAAGATGAGACAACAGAACAGAAATGACTACAAAGATGACAAAAGAAACGGTTAGATTAAAAAAGTTGAGATTTGTTTCAAAAGCGAGGTTAGCTGCAATTGAACCTAAAGAGATACTAGTAATATAATGTAAATAGGTCATACGAGAAATGAGTTGTTTTCCAACTATATGAATGCTTATCATGAGTAAGAATACAGATAATATGGTTCTTATAGTAGTTTCTAATAGATCAGACATCATTCACCCCATATAAAAGGACGAGTATTTAACACTTCTTTATTTTCTCATATTCCCCAGTATCCTATACCAGATAATATCTAATCCAAAACGTTCTAATAACTCATCTAGGCTCCAATTCCGCTTCATCAGGTATTTGCCTTCGTCGTTTGGCTCCCTTACCTCACCTTTCACTTGATCAAAAATGGTGTTTTTGGGCATATTCTTAGTTATGGCTAAACAGGTATCATAAAATAACCATGGTTTGTTTTTATCACAGTTATTTAATGAAATAAAATGATGAGATTTTATCGTTCCATCCGAATTCTTTTAGATTAGGGGCTTTTGAGTTTCCAGAAGCTTTTTCTAAAATTATATAATCTCCTTTATAATTAGGGTATTGAAATAGCTTTATTCCTTTGTGTTTAGTAGTTTTAAGTGAAGAAGTTATGTTATCAAAATTATATGTTCTTAAATCTTTCACGTTATTGCAAAATGTTTTTGACTTTCCTTTAAAGTTGATATGTTGATACAGAGTGATACAAGATTTTGACGCAGCAAAGGATGGAAAGGGAAATAGAATACTACCTAGTAATACTAGTGAAAAAACTGACATCATAAATTTTTTCATTACAATAACCTCTCTTATTATTATTTATTCCATTTTCAATATCATAATATAAAACGAATAATGTGTAAATTCGATAAAATCAATTTCATAAAGGATATCCTGTTGTTTTTTGTCAGGAATATTGTGATAAAGTACAATAAATTTCTTTTGGAGTAGTAAAAAACCAATGTTGAGGATAAACAACCTTTGCATTGGTTTAAAATCGTTTTATTTACTTTTTTTATGGGATATCCAGAGATACAGATATCTTTTCCGAACTTTTCTATTGAGATATTTTCCAGCTGAACTGCTTTCACCCCGTGTTCAATTAAGCTGTCTTTCTTTTTCCTATCTGCGATGATCTTTGTTGGATTTTTGCTAAACCTAAATCATTTTGTAGGAAAAGCCAGTTATTAAAAGTCTGAATATTCTTTCTGCTCTATTCGATGCAAATTTTAAATAAGACATGCTTTTATGCATTGAATGTCTGCATACATTGAATGGAAGGGGTGATTAGTTTGAAGAAGTCCAAACTAAGCGTAGGCAAGGAAATATACGGAACAAAAGATATCAAACAAGCTTTCTATGAAGCATTTGCTCCGTATTTCGAACAAAACAATATGCACCCTGCAAGGTTTGTAAGTTGGATTACACAAGAGCCCAAAAAACGTGTGGGGAGTGGTTAGCCCCTTTTTTGTTAGAGATTTGGACAAGCAGAGGAAGGATAATGTATGAAATGGCATGATCCAGAAATAGTAAGCCAAGAATTTTCTAAATGATTTATTGGCGGATTGATCCTCTAGGAAGATTTGGCGGGACACGGAATTCATAAAATTCCATTACCACTAATATTCTTCGAAAACATTCGGCAAGATCAAGTAGTTCTACAAGTCTAAGTAATCAAATATAGATTGGTTCTCAGTTGGATCATCTTTAGATTCTGAAGCAGTTCGATTGATATCTTCTTTATCTAAAGTTTCGGGAAGATCAAGCAATTGTTGTAGTCTGGTTTTATTTTGTTTTAAGTTATCCAATTGTTTCACCTCATAGAATGCAAATTACAAAAATTGAAAATTATTCCTATTTTAGCAAAGGTAATGGGTATAATCAAGGAGGAAACATCATGACAAAGCTGTTTGAATCGATAGGAAGGCTTTCAATTCAAACAACTGAAATAAAATAGACAAGTAGAAATGCACCTTGATTTATTAATTATGTATCAACTTCTTGTTAATTATGGTAAACTATTCGGAAAAAAGATAAGGAATCTGTATAAAATGAAAAATTATTTATTTAGAAATTTACTGATTTCTACCCTTTTCTGGTTAATAAGCATTACAATGGTGTCAAGCTTGGAAATGATCCTGTTATTTTACATTTTTCTTTTGGTACCCACTTCGATTTCACTTGTCCCCACTGTTAAAAGAAATGGAAATAGCTCACGTTATCATACTTTACTGTTGAAAAGTTATCCGTATTTTGCAATAACCATTGGAATTGCATTGTTATTTCCTGCTGGAAGCGTTTACTCTGAAATATTTTCATTAATTTGGACAATCTATACATTTGTTTTATTTGGTTATGGAGTTAGACGTTTTATGGAACGTGGCTGGTATCAGCTTGAAGAGAATGCTGTTGATGCAAGTTTTCTATATGCTTTCATTGGTGGAATTACACTCAGCATCTATTGCTTTTCTACCGATCCTATCATCTCATATCATTATTTAAACACCACTGTCCATCTTTATTTTACTGCTTTCTTTTCTACATTCTTCGTAGGATTGACAGGAAGGGTACTTCCCATTGATCTAAAACTTGGAAATGCTTTCCGCTGGGCTGTTAATGGTACAATTATAAGCCCTCTCATTATTGGAATCGGTATCATAAACAATCCCTGGGTCCAAAACGCAGGATTATGGATTTATACTTTATGCATCATTGCTTATAGTTTTTTTGTTTTCTGTATGGAAAAAAAGAATTCGATTACCAGTCTTTGTATTCAATTATCTGCAATTATATTAGTAGCAACCTCTATTTTTTCTATTATAGAAGGTATATTCCAATTACAAGGACATACATGGATACATACAGGACAGTGGCTATGGTATCATGACATTCCAATTGCTTTTGCATTTGCATTGGGAACATTTGGGTGGTATTACCAAAAACCGATAGAGCAAATCAACTTATATCAGCTTCCTCAAACGAATATAAATGGAGGATCATTTATTGGTTCCGATTTCTTAGAACGAAATGGATACCAAGATAGTATCGCTTCTCATGCTGGTATTGTAACTAAGCTAGAAAAGTTCAAAAGAAATGATTTTATTATAGATCTACTGCATCCAAAAGTAATATCTTTTGCTGAAAATACATCATTATATGATGTTACCATTCAAGCCAACTGGTCCAAAAGTTCTTGGCTGTTGGAAAAATGTCTTAAACTATATTCAAATAAAATACAACAAGCAAATATCCCATCTAATGATGAGGGTGTAAGATCGCTAAACAGCAAAATTATTAGTATTATTAACCATGAGCAATATTGGAATAGGAAATTAAATGCTTGGATTTGTAGCTTTAAGGACACACTGGAGACTTACATTGTGGGTATTTGGTCTGATCATAAACATAATGGACAACGTTATATGCACTTCACGATGCCAATACCGAAATACAATCGTGCGACAATCTATCAACTGGAGCATGGTATAAATGGATCTCTCCGAGTAACTTCTATACCGAGAAGAGGCGGCGGTGGCGATGAGGGTCATTATCTCATGACAAAAAACTTTTCTATTCGTATACCTTATAATGAAAATCTCATCATCTGGATTGATGAATATGGTAGAATACAAATGACCCACCGGCTTTGGATATTTGGTTTGGAAGTCCTTACTTTGGAATATGAAGTGATTGCAAAATAATATCCGCAAGTAAAGAAATCTATATAAAATCGAATAATTCAATAAAAACTATCCCTGATCAATTAGCCAGGGATAGTTTTTATTGATGAAAATGGAAATCAAGCGATGATTCGTATTCAATATATTTCAACATACGTCAACTGTCATCACAGTTTAGTAATAAGTTGTTTTCACATTAGGCTCTTTGAGTAATTGTTGTTTAATATATGATGTTCATGAAAATAAATATATTGAAAACCATATTTAAATTAGAAAATCAATGCTTTCACTTGTTGTAGGTACCTACTTGAATCCTTTAAATATTAAGCGGATTTGAACAATGTTATGAAGTTGCGCATTTGAAGTTATATATAAATAGACGATTAGGAGAGTAGTAATGAAAAAACAAGTTTATATTATACATGGAGGTTATGCTTCACCAGCTAAACATTGGTTCCCATGGTTAAAAGAAAAATTAGTAGCAGATGGTAATCAAGCTTCGGTTCTTCATATGCCAAACTCGTCTGACCCAAAGAAAGAAGAATGGGTGAGGGCATTAGCTGATGAAATAAAGTTCTTAGATACCAACACTTATTTTGTAACACATAGTTTAGCGTGTATTACACTATTGAACTATTTAGATGGACTAGATCCATTAACAAACTTTGGAGGCTTTATTCTTGTATCTGGCTTTTCTGAACCATTAGCATCCTTTCCTACACTAGATCCTTTTACAGCGAAAAAAGTGGATTATAGAAAAATAATTTCTGTAACTAATTCACGTGCTGTTATTGCCGCAAAAGATGATTATATGTGTCCTTTCGAACTAACTAAAAAGTTATCAAAACAATTGGATGCATCATTTCATCCTGTTGAGAAGGGCGGTCATTTTCGAGATGTTGATAATTTCATTACTTTTCCATTGGTTTATGATATTTTAAATAAAATGATGCAAACTTATAAATAATGATTACTCGATTTATGTAAACTCGCTAACATGGAAGCCGTCGTCCACTGTTAGGAGTTAGGAGATGCGGGAAGGTCACCCCGCCTAAATTCTCTCTATCAAGAAAAGATGTAATGGCATTTGTTGCTGTTACATCTTTTTGATTTATAATGTAGGGAAATGCAGCCTTTTGGCTAATTAGTAGGCAGAAGGTATAGTTCTATTGGATAACGACATACGGTCGCATCATTTCATAATCCTCATGCTCAAGAATATGACAATGCCACACATATAGACCGGTATAAGGACCAAATTTCATGATTATTCGCGTTACCTGTTTAGGATTCGCTCTAACTGTATCCTTCCAACCTCTTTCTTGTGGTTCAGGTGTGATCGGTGGACCAGTGTAATGAATCACTTTCTCCTTTTTATATTTTTCCACATCAAAACTTCTTCGGTCTATTATTTGAAAATCAATTAAGTGAAGATGAATAGGATGTGAATCGTTCGTTAAGTTGACTAGAGACCATATTTCAGTTGACTCTAATTTTGGATCTTCTGTTATGGGATCATTCCATCTTTTACGATCTAATAACATAAACTCACGACCGTACGTATCCATAATATTATTTAATGTCAAATATCTGATTTTGCAAACTGATCTTTTTCTTAATTTGTGAAAAGATGACAGATGGGACGGTATTACACTTGTATCAATACTAGAAAGAGGGAGGGTTACTCGAAATTGCATCACAGTACCTACTGTATCTGGATTTGGCAAATCGCCGCCAGGAAAAGGAGCGGGAGCATCATTTGTCATGATAATATTTTTCCCCTCTTGATTGGCAAAATCTATGATGACATCTGCTCGTTCTGCAGGAGCCAACATAATTTCTTGGACTCCTATTGGGTATTCCATCAATCCTCCATCCGTCCCGATTTGATATAGAAGTTGCTTCGAATCCAGTTTAAGTCGATAAAAGCGAGAGTTCGATGCATTTAACAACCTAAATCGATATCTACGAGGTTCTACTTCTAAATATGGCCATACTTTTCCATTCACAAGATTTGTTTTTCCTACAAATTCAGGAACGATTGATGTTTCTAATTCTGGAACTGGTTTTTTTGGTTGCTTAGGGTAATAAAGAGAACCATCTTGATGAAAAGATTTGTCTTGTATCATAAGCGGAATTTCATACTTTCCACATGGTAAATGTAAGGAGCGTTCATTTTGATCTCTTACTAAGTAATATCCTGCCAACCCTGCATATAGATTGAGTCGCGTGATCCCAAGTGTATGATCATGATACCAGAGGGTACAAGCTCTCATGTAATTATCATATTGATATACTTTCTTTGTATAATATGCACCAACTTGTTTAAATCCCTGTGTAAACCAAGCTTCTGGATGACCATCGCTTTCCGGTTCAACGCTTGCCCCATGGACATGTACTACTGTTCTTACATCTGGTACATCTAATTGGGCACCATGTACCGTATGGTCTATTGGAAAAAGATGCTTCTTGGGAAGATTATTGATCCATTTAATAAATACTTTTTCTCCACTTTCCACTTCAATGGTTGGTCCAGGACAACTGTTTTCATATCCCCAAATGGTTGTATCTTGTAACTCACTATGAAGGGATTGCTTAAATTCTGCCATATTTACTTCGTAATAGGAGTGATACCAATCTTTCCGGACAGGTTTTAAAACAGGAAGAATGGGAAGTCTATCTACAAATTTAGAGAGAATCATATTTCTTCTCCTTTACAACTTTCTCCTTCACCATTACTTATTTTTAAAAAAACTAAATATAACAATAATATCAATATTGGATCTCCGGAGAGTGCATTTTCGTTCAATAGTAGGAACAGAACTAGTAACCGGCGATTGAGGGACGATTTAACAATATAATGGAACCTGACCTACCCGACACCCCAGTTAGGCGATCAACCTTGCTACAAGGAAAGCGATACCGGCTGCTAATCCACCTACTAAGGTTGTTTGAAAAGCACTTTTTATCGCACTTGCCCCAGTCAATCTCCCTTTGATAAAACCAAAGACGAAAAGGGCAATCAACGTCAAGATCACGGAAACGGTTAACGCAACCAAGTTATTGCGAAGGAACATATATGGAGCTAATGGAATAATTCCGCCAATAATATAAGACATTCCAATAGTAAAAGAACTTTTGCTTGCTCGTTTTGGGTCTGGCTCTTCTAATCCCAATTCATATTTCATCATAAAATCAACCCAACGTTTCTCATCGCTACTGATAGTTTCAACAGCTGATTGAACCGATTTTTCTTCCAAACCCCATTCATTTAAAATATCAGCTACTTCTTGTTTTTCTTGATCCGGAAGATCGATAATTTCCCTTTTTTCCCTCTCCAATTCAGAAAAATAATGTTCTCTTTCTGTACGGGCTGCCAAATATCCACCGAGTCCCATTGCGATAGAACCAGCGGCAATTTCTGCTAATCCAGCTACAACAACAAGAGATGTGGTTGAGAGAGTACCAGATAAACCTGCTGCAAGTGCAAATGGTACAGTGAGACCATCGGCCATACCGATGACAACATCTCGAACGACTTCGGAAGCCATAAAATGTTTTTCTTCATGTGAATGTGTTGTTTTGTTATCCATAAATTCACCTTTTCTCAGCGATTCATTCATTTTTAAGTATTACCATATCCTTCAAGCTAAAACAAAATAATCCCCAAATCAGAACTAAGTCCATCTTGTTCCATCCCACTTAAATGTCAAGATGTTTTACACGAATCCGTATTCTCAATTCGACCACCTTTCAGGTACTTGGGCCAGATTGATACCCGCACTGGCGCATCTTTCTAATTCAAGTAAAAGGTATCTCAAAGATAATTCAAATGTTTGCCTTGTATACTTGAACATATTTCTGAATCAAGCTAAACAAGGGGCGGATATGATGGCAGTTAAAATGGGAAATAAGCTTGTCCTTTTGTGTTCGACTGCGATTGGACTTATCTATTCAGCTGGATATATAGTAACGGAGACATCTGCAAAACAGAACTCTTTGGAAACACAATCTTACGTTATGCACCAACAAAATAAAAATATAAATAATCCCTATCAGCAAAATAATAGTTCACAAGTTAGTTCCACTACTAAAAAACAAGGAAAATATCGAGATGGTACTTATAATGGGTCAGGAAGTAATTCTATCGGATCTGTAGAAGTAGCAGTAACGATTAAAAATAGCAAGATTTCATCAGTTGAAATTACCAACAGTACTACTTCTTATCCACAAAGTGATATTGATGGTTTACCTCAGCAAGTAGTTCAACGTCAAAGCTCTAATGTTGACTTTGTCACCGGCGCAACTTTAAGTTCAGAGGATTTTCATGCAGCAATAAAAGAAGCATTACAAAAAGCTCAAAACACATAAGGAGGAATCAGCGATGACCAAAAAAAGGATGAGATCCTCCCTGTATATGGATACGGTTGTATCTCTTAAGGTGACTACTGCTCGGTCAGAAGATGAAGTGGATGAGAGCATGATTCGTGCATTTGATAAATTTCGTTTAGTAGAAGATGTATGTAGTCGATTTGATCATCAAAGTGAATTGATGTGTCTAATCAGTCAAGTAGGAACGCCAGTAAAGGTAAGTGACCTATTATTTGAGGTGTTACGTTTTAGCTGGGAAGTGGCAGATCTCACCCATGGTGTTTTTGACCCTACCATAGGCCGTCAGCTAGAAACATATGGATTTCAGCGCCATTATCTTACAGGAGAAATAATAGACTCTGGCAATTCTTTTGCAAATTCAGTTTGTTACCAAGATATTATTCTAAATAAAGAGACACGAACAGTATGCCTCCAAAAGCCACTTGTCTTAGATCTAGGAGCAGTAGCAAAAGGATTAGCAGTTGATCTTGCGGCAAAAGAACTAAGCCGATTTGAAGGATTTGTAATTGATGCTGGTGGAGATATATATGCAGGAGGGCAAAATGAGCGAGTAAAACCTTGGGTGATTGGTATTCAACATCCGCTAAATAAAATGGAAACGATCTGCTCCTTTTGCTTATCTGATGCTGCTATTTGTACCTCTGGAAGTTATGAACGGGTTAGCCCGTTGCAGAAACAGATACATCATTTGATTCTTCCACAGAGTGGAGAATCTTCGTCGGCACTTGTAAGTTGTACCGTTTTAGCTCCATTTGCGATGATGGCAGATGCTTTTTCTACTGCAGCTTTTTTACTGGGACCAAATATTGGTCTAGCTCTACTAGAACAAGTTGGGCTAGATGGTGTCCTAATCACGCCATCGTTAGATGTACACATGACGAAGGGGATGGAGGCTTATTTGCTATGAATACAATAGGAAAACGAAGTGACCGCATTCGTCAACAACAAAAGAAACGACAGCCCAATGTCTTCAAAACACCGAAGGGATATGTGCTGCTTATTTTGTCTATTCTGATGATGATAGCAGGTATTTATACCAAAAATACTAGTGCTTTTATCCATGCAGGGCTAGCGGTTGTAATAGCTATTATTTTAGAAATCATATTTGGGATTTGGCAACAACATAAACGAATTTATCCAGATGGAGCTACTATAACGGGGCTTATCATTGCGCTTGTGTTAGGTACGACGGTTCCATGGTACTTGATCGCGTTTACAACTATTGTAGCTCTAGCTTCTAAACATTTAGTAAAGATAAAGAAAAGACTTATCTTTAATCCAGCCGCCTTTGGATTATTAGTCTCTTCTGTGTTTTTTTCAACGGAACAAAGTTGGTGGGGTAGTTTATCAACATTGCCTGTTATCTTTGTGGTTATTTTGCTCATAGTGGGCTATTTGGTAACCAAACGGGTACACAAATTTATACAGGTTTTTGTTTTCTTGGGTGTTTATTTCTTGTTACTATTTTTAATGGGTTCACTCCACATAGAAAATGCAAGTGCTGCTTTTCGTGTACCTTATATCAACACAGCACTGTTCTTGGCATTTTTCATGCTAACTGATCCACCTACGTCACCTGCAAAAGATGTAGATCAGATGTGGTTCGGCATGATTGCTGCTATCGTGAGCGTTTCGATTTATGCTAAGTTTGGTGGATTAACCTTTCCATTGATCGGATTACTTGTAGCGAATGTGTGGACAGCTTGGAAAAAATCCAGAAAACAATCAGAAAAGCGGTCTCTTGTTCGAAAAACATCATCAAAGGAATATCAGGATGTATCCAATAGACCAAATACTAGTGCTGAATTTAATTGGTAAGGAAAGTCGGGCACTTTGACCGACTGTTCTTTTTGAAGCTTAAAAGGAGTAGTGATTATGCGAATATTGGTAGTAGAAGACGATCTTCCATTACTCAAGGTCGTCAGAACAGTACTGGAAGATGAATCCTTTGAAGTAGATACAGCTACAACAGGGAATGAAGGATTAGTGGTGGCAGAATTAGGAATACATGATCTATTTGTTTTTGATATTATGCTGCCTCAAATGAGTGGACTTACCATGCTAAAAAAGTTGAAGGCTAAGTCAAATAACACACCAACTCTATTTTTAACAGCTAAAGATAGCATCGAGTCAAAAGTACAAGGCTTAAATGCTGGTGCAGATGATTATCTTGTCAAACCTTTTGCAGTAGAGGAACTACTGGCTAGAGTTCGCTCCCTATTGCGTAGAGCTGGTAAATTGGAAGTAGAAGGTCAATTCAGGTATGGTCTTATTACCCTATTCATTCATGAGCGGGATGCATATATCGGTGATAGTCGATTAAATTTAACGACAAAGGAATTTGAGTTATTGCTGTATCTGGTTCAAAATCGTGAACAAATTTTGACACGGGAACAAATTTTCAATCGAATATGGGGTGTTGATTCAGATGCAGGTGATTCGGTGGTAGATCTCTACATTCACTATTTACGAAAGAAGTTATCTTTACATGATTGTGAGCAGGTTATTCGTACGATCCGTGGAGCTGGTTATATGTTGAAGGAGAATTAAGATGTTTAAACGAACGAAAATCCGGCTTGTCCTCTTTAATTCTCTGGTTCTCTTGGTTATTTTAAATGGTTTCGGAGCAGTTATGTATCTCTATACACAACAACGGTTATATCATTCGGTAGATGAGGAATTAAAGGCTGCTATGATTCATCTCGAACAGGAACATTTGACGAAAGTACTGCTTGAGAAAGATTCGGAACGGGAAGTAGACAGTCAAATCTTTTATCTTTTTTGGGATAGTAGAGGGAAATTAGCAAAACAAATTCCTAATGATGCCTTTGATAGTGAGATGGTGCAAAAATTACATTCTAAATCCATAGTAAAGCTACCACAAACAATCATTTTGAATGGTCATTATTATCGAACTTTGATGATTCCTACTGATAAATTTCAGAACGAAGGACAAACGAGTCGAATAAAAGCTGGTCAAATCGTTTATTCGATGCAGCCAGAAAAAGAAGTATTGGGACATTTACTAATTGTCATGGAAGTAGGGGCATTATTAAGTGTTGCTATTGCATTCAGCGCTGGTTTTTATTTGGCTAATCGTTCGCTTATCCCCATTCAGTTGGCGTGGAACAAACAACAACAATTTGTAGCAGATGCTTCTCACGAGTTACGAACACCGCTGGCTGTTATTCGGTTACATCTAGAGCGATTGTTTCGCCATCCCAACCGAACAATTGAACAAGAGAGTGAACATATTTCTGAAGTAATTCATGAAACAAATCGAATTAGTAAGATGGTTTCTGATCTACTGCTTTTGGCTCGTTCTGATTCTAGTGAAATCCAATTGGATTTTCAGATCGTTAAATTGGATAACATATTAAGTCATGTTATTCCTCAGTTCCAAGATATGGCTATGATTAAAAATATTAAGATCGTAACATCGATTGAATCTTCGATTGAAATGATTGGGGATAAAGAACGCCTTCATCAATTAATTGTCATACTACTAGATAATGCGTTAAAGTACACAAAGGAACAAGGGATAGTTACGGTGGTTGTTAAGAAGGTTGGTTCTTATGTTAATTTATCGATTTCCGACACGGGGATTGGGATTTCCCAAGAGGATCTTCCATATATATTTGATCGTTTTTATCGTGGGGATAAAGCCCGAACTAGAACACTCGCAGGGACGGGACTTGGATTATCTATTGCTAAATGGATTGTGCAAGAACATGGGGGAGAAATACGTGTCGAGAGTAAGCTAGGGATAGGAACTAGTTTTATTATCATGTTACCGAGGAAAGAGAAGGCTTAAAGGGGGACAGCCAGTTAGAGATGATAGGAATGGTAATCTGCGTGTTAACTGTATGAACTACTGAAAAGCGTTCTTTGACCTTTGCTAATACGCTATCCTTCTCTCTCCTGTATAAAATTATCATATATAAGTATAGGGTTAATGAATAGACATGAACCAACATAGGTGTCCTTGAAACACTGCACAGTGATTGACTTATGTACACTAAGATAACCTTGAATCATATGGTAAGTTACACTGGCAGTGTAGAGGTCAGTGGTTCGATCCTGCTATTCTCCATCACCCAAACCCTTTGTATTTCAAGGGTTTTTTTATTGTCAGAGATTAGGATAAGATGTTAAAACAGGCATTTCCACAAAGAGTAATTACATAATCTTTGTTATTTGAAAAGCTCAGGATCAATCACATTAGAAGTTTTGATGAAAGATATACTTTCTTTTTTAGCTGCTTTTCACTTTTTTTGAATAAATCTATGTGCGTGACGAATGGGTCGCCTACGTGTCGATGCAGCAGTACGAACCGTGGTATTCAAAATTACTATCGCTTCGTAGACAACTTTGCTAAAATAAGCCGTATTCAATTGTACAGAAAGAGGTTAACAGTATGCATAAAAGGAAAAGAAAGAGCAACACAAATCAAACTCAGGCTCTAATCAAACGATACACAGTTAAAGAACCAACGGAGTTGCTTGTTTTTTTATTGAATACTTTATCAAATATTGGCCGGAACTCCGTTAAATCCCTATTGAGCCATGGACAAGTATTGGTAAACGATCAAGCCGTGACGAAATACAACTTTCCGCTACAGCCTGGACAAACGGTGTCCATTCGTAAGATAAAAACTGTAAATACACCACTCATGGCAGGAGTTATTATTTTACATGAAGATGAGGATATCATCGTAATTGAGAAGGAAGCTGGATTGTTATCGGTTTCTTCTTCTAAAGAAAACGAATTAACAGCCTATCGACAGCTCATGGATCATGTTCGTAGAGGGAATCCTGAAAACCGGATTTTTGTCGTGCATCGTTTGGATCGAGACACATCTGGGGTGATGATGTTTGCCAAAAGCAAAGATGTACAGCAAATCATGCAAAATTCATGGAAAGACATTGTACAGGAGCGTCTTTATATTGCCCTTGTTGAAGGATCGGTAAAGAAATCGGAGGGTACTATTTCATCTTGGTTGAAAGAGACGAAAACATTCAAAACGTATTCAAGTCCTCGTCCAAATGATGGGAAACTCGCTGTGACACATTACAAAGTAATTAAATCCAATCAAAGCTTTTCCTTATTGAAAGTGAATCTCGATACTGGACGAAAAAATCAAATTCGTGTACATATGCAAGATATAGGGCATTCCATAGTAGGCGATAAGAAATATGGGTCACATATGAAACCAATTGGTCGACTTGGACTCCATGCTCAGGTCTTGTCGTTTGTACATCCCACAACTGGTCTCCTGCTACGTTTTGAAACTAAAATTCCTAAGTCGTTTTTAAGTCCTTTTCGAAGCACACCTATCAAATAAACGAACTGTGAGAATACATGGATGTTTATTTCTGTAACTTCCTAAAAGGGAAGGTAACTTTATGGCGGGACCCCAAACGGAGAAGGAGAGATTAAAAAAGCCCGGTGCGGAAAATCCACACGCCGGGTTCTGTGGGGTTTAGGCCCCCGATTGGTCGGCCGTTCTACCCAGAGGAGTTGATGCGCCTTCAGCGCTCGGCTCCTTACTTCACCTGTCATTACCGATAAGAGACCAGCTCTTGCACCATTCTTCCTTTTGTTAATAAGGACTATCTTCTTGATTTCACTACTTCCAGTGAGATTGTATTAATCATATCAATCTCTTCGGGTTTCAAAGTAAAACTCATCGCTTGAACATTTTCCTCAGCATGATGAACTTTCGATGCACCAGGAATAGCAAATACAGTTTCACCATTTGCATAAATCATCCAATTTAGTGCAATCTGTGTGGGAGATGCATTATATTTTTGTGCCAAATTTTCGAGTGTATCTATAAGGGGTTTTGACTTTTGCAAACCTGATGGCTGGAATGCTGGTGCCCATTTACGCGGACCAGTAAGCGACTTCACAAGTGCAGGATTTTTATGAAACTTCCCACTTAAAATGCCTTGCTCAAGCGGTGACCAAGCAATAATTGCGACCCCAAGCTCTTTGGCTGTATCCAATATATCATTTTGTTCTATTCTCCGATCCAATAGACTATATTTTACTTGATTCGATACTAGTCGTAATCCGTTTTCTCGCAATACACGGTCTGCTTCACGCATTTTTTTTGCGGAAAAGTTACTCACTCCTACATTCTTTATCTTCCCTTGTTTGACCAGCTTTTCCATTTCTCTCATCTGGCTTGCTACTGAAGAAAAAGAATAAGGCTGGTGAATCTGATAAAGATGGATAGTTCGATGATCAAGCATTTGCATCCGCTCTTCTATTGTGTTGGAAATACTTTTAGCAGTACGAAAAACAGGCCACCATTTCGTTGCAATATGTGCTTTGTCTGCTAAACTTCCTACTTCTTTTAAAGCTTTTGCAAGCATTTGTTCCGATTGCCCTTTACCGTATACTTCTGCAGTATCGAACCAATTAATACCTCCTTGTAAACTTGTCCGAACAATTTGCACCACATCTTCCTGATGAAGCACAGGCCAAAACTTTCCTACTATTCCATTTCCATTACTAAATTGCCAACAGCCGAGACCGAGCGGGGAAAGTTCTAAATCCGAATTCCCCAACTTTCGTAACTTGAATGATGTTTCCTGTACAACCACAATATCACCCTTCTCTATTTACTTTATTTTAATAAGAAGAATTTTGATTTTCATACCTGATCAACAGGAGAATTATCCTGAACTTTCGGTTATAAATAATTCAATGCTATCGAAAAGCCGTTTCACTTTAAAGATGGCACTATTTGCTCCATTTAGGGAATAGTAATTTTTTGTACCTACTCGATCTACTTCGATGATATTGGCATCTTTCAACACTTTTAAGTGGTGTGATACTGCTGGACGTGATAAGTGTGTCTTTTTCGTAATCTCACCAACCCTTATCCCTTGTTCACAACCACATTCAATTAGAGCAATTATAATGGCTTGACGTGTTTCATCCCCAACCGCAGTTAGTACTTTTTGGCATTCGCTGAATTCATTGAGCAATCTTTTTAAACCTTCTTGTTTATCCATATTCAGCACCTTTGTTTTAATGGTTTAATCATATAAACGATAGTAGCATAAATCATACATGAAAAGTTATTGGGAAAGTAAATCGAGACGAATAAGCCAACGAACCTTCAAGCTATATCATTTATATCGTTGATAAGGTTTCTAAGTCACAATCGAAATAGGGGGTCTTAATAACAAAATAATCTAAGTAATGTCTTACCAAATAAAGTTGATTTCTTTGTCAAATAATTGGGAACCAAAGATCAAGCACTGGTATTACTCTTAGCAAAACAAGTGACGAGTGGGAAACCATTTGAGAAGAGGCCCTACTAGAGAACGAACGGACTTATCAGACAAATGAAAAACACATGACCTCTAAGTGCAGAGGTCATGTGTTTTCTATTGCTATTTACTAATATGGAGAGAGGAAACAACATCATTCCATGATCTATTCTTGTCTAGTTTTTTCTTGGTGAAATCAGAGTAATTTCCAGGTTTCAGCTTCCATTTTTGACCTTTGTAATTGATGTGCTCATATAATACGACTCCATCTCCACCAGAAACTTTTGCAGATGACGCTAGGTCATTCCAATTGTTGTCCACTAGTGTACTGTCATCGGAGCAGAATTTGATGGATCGACCTTTAAAATTAATATGCTCATACAGCGTTACACAAGAATGATGTTTTTTGTGATGGTTGTGAGCAAATGCAGCGGCTGGAATAAGCGAACAAGCAAGCACTACAGCAGAGGAAACAATGGAAATACTCTTTTTCATTCAAACATCTCCAATTACAATTTTTTGGGAATTCACCCTTTTGTATTATCTCCTAAAAATTGTAAATTATCAACTGGAAGAACTCGATTGCTGGTCATGATAGATAAATAAAAAGGCGGGATTCCCGCCTTTGTTTATGTTGTATCTCATATTAAATCACCGTTTTGCTTGTTCGTATTTCATCGTCTCACAACGTCTATGCGGGTTTATCCGTTTTTGATAGTTTTGAGTGCGATACGTGAATAATGCGTTGTTATTCCCTTATTTTTCATCTCTTTATATGTTGGAAATCTTCCCAGCTCATCGGTTAATTCTTTCGCTGTTTGTATAGCTTTGCTTCGTGCCTCTGTGTTTGGTTGAAAAAGATGATCTTGTTTCTTCTTCTCTTGATAAAATCCGATTTGACGCTTAAACGGTATGACGTGGGTCTCTTGTACTTCCTTCTGATCATCCGTTATGGGAGTGACAACTATCTCTTGTAATGACTCTGGTTCTCTTCTGAAATACTCTGGAAGACCTTCTTCTATTATCTCCTTACGCTGCTCCTCTGATTTTCGAACTTCTTTTATCAATCGTAAGTCCGGCTTACGAGATTCCCATTTCATCCACTCTATTTTCTGAATTATTTTCTCTTCGTTGATATCTTTTTTAGCTTGTTTTAAGCGTTCTTTAACACTTTTCACATGAGGTTCGTGGCTTCTTGTCCAAAGCCATACGAGCGTATTCTCCATGAGCCACATAGCTCCACTTATGGCTACCCCAACAACGGAGCCAACTATTAAATTTTTCTGTGCTAATCCATACATATTTACTGCTGTCACAAATCCTAAACTGGTGAAATAACCAATTCCCAAAAAAATTGGGACATTTCGTTGTAAAGCTCGTTGTCTTCCCCGTATGAGTAGCAAGGACGCAAAGAGTATCTCCACAAGTCCTGCTGTTAGATATGGATTTAACCCTAATCCTCTAGATAACTTTGTTGTGTTCTGAAAAGATAATGCGACGACGATTAATGCAATCACTACTACGATCCCTAGGACAACAATGTCCAGTGTTGTTCGTTTTTTCATGTTGTGTACCTCCAGTTAGATCTAAACTTTTGAATTTCCATAAATTGGGTTATAATACTATAATTATAACATGCTACCTAACTATGCAATAAGTTGGAATTATAATAATTTACCATACTATTTAAGAGGTGACGACATGTCGTTGAAACAAATTAGTATTCGACTTGAAGAAGAGATGATAAGAGAATTAAAGGTGGAATGTGCAAAAAAAGGGATTACTCTACAGAAAGCAGTAACAGAAGCTTTGAATGTGTGGCTTGAGCAAAAAGGAGAGAGCGGAAAATAATTATTTACTCCAGTTGAGGAAATTCACTAACATTTTATTCCAAACCCGCTCGATATTCATGTCTTCCGCGTCTGTTGTAAAGAGCAACAAAGGACGCTACAGCCAAGCATATCTTCGCTGGGATTATTTGTTTTTATTTTTGCTCAAGTAGAGTTATTTACATAGAAAAGCCATCTCAAATGGTGAACATGTGTTATCCTGTGAGCTTTTTGAAGAAAATTGCGGAATACCAAGAAAGAGAAGGGATTCCCATACAATCACAAGTTATACAAGAGCTGATAAGAAGAGGTTTGAAAGTTGCCAACAAAGAAAACGGAGCATGATTTTTAAATGAAGCAACAAGTTATAATTCTAAGGTTGTAAGGTAAAGGGAGCATAGAACAATGAACGAAAAATATGCATGTTATGTTCGTGTTTCTACTGATCGAGATGAACAGGTGTCTTCTGTTGAGAATCAAATTGATATATGTCGCAATTGGTTGGAGAGACAGGGATACATATGGAATGAAAACAGCGTGTATAAGGACGAAGGGATCAGTGGAACCATTTTCAAAGACAGACCAGCGATTCAATTACTATTGGAGAAAGCAAAGAAAAAAGAAATCAATATGGTGTTGTTCAAATCGATCAGCAGGCTTGCTAGGGATTTGAAGGATGCTTTGGAAATAAGAGAGATATTTTTATCTCGAAATGTGCGAATTATATCGATTGAAGAAGGCTATGATTCCGATGTTGCTGGAAAAAACGACATGAGCTTTGAAATGGCATCCATGTTTGCAGATCACTACAGCAGAATGCTATCAGGGAGTATATCATCTGCACTGGCTGCTAAGGTTAGACGAGGTGAACATATCGGAAAGATACCATTTGGTTATACTCGTGAAGCCGGAAAATTGCAGATCAAGGAAGATGAAGCCGAAATTGTGAGGATGATCTTTGACTGGTATGTAAATGAAGGATTGGGATTTAAAGCGATCACTCATAAGTTAAATCAGTTGAGCTTGAAACCGAAAGAAATACAGAAATGGCAAGTAACGAGTGTGCAAACGATCATTCGGAATCGTATATATTGTGGGGATTTTGTGCTAAATAGATACACCACGATGAAAGTAGAAGGAAAAAAGAAACAAATACAAAATCCGGAAAGTCGCTGGATTATTTTTCACGAACATCATGAACCTATTGTTAGTCGTGAGTGGTGGGAGAAGGCGAACTCCAATCTTACCAAGACGAAGAAGAAAATATCTGTTTGGAATGATCTTCGTGGGATTCTGAAATGTAGCGAATGCGGGTCAAGTATAGTTCCTTTGTTATCGTGGAGATTGCTTGCAAATGGAGAAAAAAAAGACTATCGTTACATGAAATGCAGCAAATATCGTCGTATGGGAGAAGCTGGTTGTGTAAATCACAGTCCGATATTATATGAGGATATAAAGGCATTTTTGATTAAACAGTTATTAGAAAAAAGCTACATGCTCCAATTTTCATTTGAGGATAGCTTTCAAGGCCAAAAACATGATCGTCTCACTGTGATAAAAAAAGAAATCGAAGATCTCAAAAATAAAGGGACGAAATTAATCGATCTGCATTTGGAGCAGATTATCACCAAAGAAGAATTTAGACAAAAACGTGATGAATTAGATTGGAAAATGAAAAATCTGGAAAATGAACAAATTGATTTGTCCAATCAGGGTTATGCAACGAAGAAAATCGAGAGCATAGAGCAGGCGTTTGAATTGTTGAGCAACGATAGTCAAAATTTACACCATGCGTTTAGAACGTTACTTGAAAGAGTTGTGATACATCCCAAGGGGGAAATGGATATATACTATACATTTAATGTTGAGTAGTTTTTTTATTCTTTATCTGTTTTCTTTTGGAATGCATTGTGAGCTATCTATTAATGTACCATTTCGAGGTATTGTGGCAAAAATACCCACTATGGTATAATATTTTAGCAATATCCAACTGGACTCTAGGAGTGAAGGATGCCTCAGAATCCTGATGATAAAAAATTGGCCGAGCTATGGGAGAAAGGGGATGCAGCCGCAACAGAAGCTGCAGCTACCGGAGACCGGACGGAACTCGATGAGGTTCTCGATGAGATCGGGGATCTGAACCAGTAGTCATTCCCTAACAAACCCTCTGGTGATAGATAGAGAAACTCTACCTCCAGAGGGCACCACAGAAATGACGTGTGTGAAAAACAGATCAATTTGAAGTTGATATTCGTCTATCTACAAGTTGAAAGATATGCCATTTCAAATTATGTGGAATAGCTTGTTGGAGTGTGTATTATTTTTCTATTGGTACGCATAGCAAATGTCATGCAGAAGTTGGCAGTAAAAGGTCGTTCTCAAGCAGTCGTGGAATTAGTCCGTTTAGGAGAGCTCAAAATATAAGGAAAAATCCCTACCCCCCAATTTGCTTGGAAGGTAGGGTTTTTATTATATGCATTGCTTCGTCATTTGCCAATATACTGCTGCCGGTATTCGTGATCCAGTATGCTCATGATAATGGAGTCGTGATACTGGTGATCATAAAATAATGATTCCCGTTGAACACCTTCTTTTTTGAATCCCAATTTTTCGTATACATGTATCGCCTTTTGATTATAAGAAAAAACATTTAGTTCTACTCGATGTAAATTCAATATACCAAATGCATAATCGAGCATGAGTCTCATCGCTTCTGTCCCATAGCCCTTCCCTTGGTGTGCATTATTTTCGATGGAGATACGAATAGAACAGTTTCGATTGATTGTATCGATATCGAGTAATTGAATATCGCCTATGATATGATCGTTTTCTTGTGATCCAATTAATAAAAGAATACTTGACTGATCTTGCGATTTGGATTCGATGTAATGTCGTACACCTTCTCTTGTGAAGCTTTTTTGTGTGCCTCAAGTGGTATGGGTGTGTTAGGTTTTGGTTGCTGCTGTTTCAGTGTCAGGGTACTCTTTCGAAATAAGACCGAGTTTCTCTAGACGAGAACGGATGCCGCCATTTTGTCTTCCTAGTGTCTGAGCGATCTGGGGAATATCTAGACCTTGTTTAAATAAGGTTTCTAACTGTTCTTCTTCCTCTTTTGTCCATGGTGTATACGCTTTGGGATGTGTTTTTTGAATCTCTGTTAATGTGGAAGTGGTTTTTGGTTTATATTGTTGTAATAATTCCAGAAACGCATCGCCAAAACGGTTTTGTCTACTTTCACCCCAGCCTTTTATCCGCAACATCGCAGCTTCATCTTGCGGGATGTAGGTAGTCATTTCGCGGAGGGTAGCATCGTTGCAGATGACATATGGTGGAACATTTTCTTCTTCGGCGATTTGTCTGCGCAATTGTCGTAACGCTTCAAAAATAGGATTATCTTCGTTGATCGTATTTGCCGCAGGCACTGGTTCATCTGCTAGATGTAATGCAACTTTTTCTTCCCCCTTCAACACAGCAACTGCGGATATATCCAATTTCGCTACAGGATACATTCCTTCCGATAATGGTTCTAGCCTTATATATCCTTCATCTACTAACGATTTGCATATCTGCATGACTCTTTTTTCACTCTGTTCTTTCATCAAGCCATATGTAGATAGACGATCATAACGAAAGTCTGTAATTTTTTTACTCCTCGAGCCTCTTAATATTTTGGTGAGAAAAGTTAGCCCTACTTTTTCGTTTACTCTACGTATACAGGAAAAAATCATTTGTGCTTCTGTAGTGATATCCACCGTATTTTTGGCCTTATTTGGGTCACAGTTATCACACATTTGGCAGGGCTCGCTATCTAATTCGCCAAAGTATTGTACAATTGTTTTAGAACGGCATTGATTTGTTCGGCAGTAATAGATCATAGCCTGTAATTTTTTGTTGTCTAACGCCTGTCGATCAGGATTGGATTGTTCAATGAAATACTTTTGCAAATATATATCACTAGGTTCATAGAGTAGAATACAATTGCTGTTTTCACCATCTCTGCCAGCTCGCCCAGCTTCTTGGTAGTAAGCTTCTAGATTTTTTGGTAGATTATAATGAATAACAAACCGAACATTACTTTTATCAATCCCCATACCAAAGGCATTTGTCGCTACAATGATAGGTGTACGATCATAAGAAAAAGCTTCTTGGGCAATATTCCGTTCTTCTTCGCTCATTCCAGCATGGTATTTGCCCACATTGTATTTTTGCTTAAGTAAAAATTGATAGAGCATATCGACATCTTTTCGAGTACCGGCATAGATGATACCCGAAAGATTGGGATGAGTACGCAAATATTGAAGGATGAAATCTTTTTTATTTACATTTTTTTGCACCGTAAAATGCAAGTTATCTCGCAGAAATGTAGTACGGTAAGTGTTCTCAACAGGAATTTGCAAAAGATGGAGAATATCGTCTTGTACTTGCTTCGTAGCTGTAGCAGTCAAAGCTAAAATGATTGGTTTTTTTGAGAGAGTACGGATCGCCTGTGGTATCAATTGATAACTAGGACGAAAATCATGTCCCCATGTAGAAATACAATGTGCTTCATCAATCGCAAGTAATGCTACTGGTAATTGGCGAAACAGCGATAAGAAGTACTCCGTTTCCAGTCGTTCTGGTGCTACATAAATGATTTTATATGTATGTTGATGAATCTCCTTGATTCTTTCGCGTAGTTCTGCAGCGGTCAATGAACTGTTAATATAAGTAGCGGAAATCCCTGTTTGTTTGAGTGAATCTACTTGATCTTTCATCAATGAAATAAGAGGCGAAACAACCACAGTTATTCCATCAAGTAACAAAGCAGGTATTTGATAACAGATCGATTTACCTCCACCTGTAGGTAAAATGCCAAATGTATCAAGACCTGCTAATACACTTTCCACAATTTGCTGTTGTCCGTTGCGGAAGGTAGAATAGCCAAAATATTTTTGTAAATAAGGTTGAGCTTGTGAGATATTCATCGGAAACCTCCTGACAAGCTATATTGTAATCGAAGCATATGGGAATAGGAAGACATTAGGAGAGGATTGCTCATGATTGTAGAGTTGAGAAATGTTTCATGGCGCCGCGATAAGCGTTTGATTTTAGATCAGATTAGTTGGGAGATACAAAAAGGGGAGCATTGGTGCCTAGTAGGACTAAATGGATCTGGTAAAACGAGTATCCTTGATTTGATTAACGGCTACCATTGGCCAACAAGTGGAGAGATATCAGTATTGGATCAACGTTTTGGAGAAACAGACCTTAGGGAGTTGCGAAAGAAAATTGGTTGGGTAAGTACTTCTATGCAGCAAAGATTACATGGTTATGAAACAATTGAAAACGTTGTACTAAGTGGAAAGTTTGCATCTGTAGGAGTTTATGAGAATCCAACAGAAGAAGATTATGAACAAGTAAACACATTGCTCCAAGAATGGAAATGTGGTCATTTATTAGGAAGAATCTATCAAACATTGTCCCAAGGGGAAAAACAAAAAGTATTGATAGGAAGGGCATTGATGGCTTCTCCAGAGTTACTGATTTTAGATGAACCTTGTACAGGACTAGATATTTTTGCCAGGGAGCAAGTACTCCAGATGATTGATCAAATTGCTAAAAACCCTAATGCACCAACTCTTATTTATGTAACACACCATATTGAAGAAATACTTCCGTGTTTTACCCATACGCTTTTGTTAAAACAAGGACAGGTTGCACAAAAAGGACAAACCAAGGATGTACTGACAGAGCAAAAATTGAGTGACTTCTTTCAAACCTCGTTATCAGTGGAGCAAAAAAATGGACGAAGTTGGTTAATGCTGACATAACAATTCGAGGACAAATAAATCTTGGAAAGAAAAGAGGGTTCATAGGATGACCGATCCAAAATTCCAATTGCAAGATGTAATCGATAATCTTTCCAGAACACCACAAGTATTACGTTCCATGCTAGAAGGACTTTCGAATAGTTGGATACACCACAACGAAGGAGAAAATACTTGGTCAGCTTTTGATGTTGTAGGGCATCTGATTCATGGGGAAAAAACGGACTGGGTGAATCGGATTCAAATGATACTCGATTATGGAGATACGAAGGAATTTGAACCTTTTGACCGACAAGCACATTTAAAAGAGAATCAACAAAAATCACTTGATCTGTTATTAGATGAATTTGAAGCGATACGTCAAGAGAATATAAAACTCGTGTCTGAATTAGTAACAAAAAGCGATTTGGATCGAAAAGGGAAGCATCCGGACTTTGGAATTGTGTCACTTCAAGAGTTGTTAGCTACTTGGACCGTACATGATTTCAATCATATCGGTCAGATCTCCAGAGTGCTAGCTAGATACTATGAAGATGAAGTAGGGCCGTGGCAAGCGTATCTTGGAATTTTGCAACCTAGAAAATAAAAATCTGTGTACTTTATACTTCTAGAGTAGTTGGTATATTCAAACTTCTATCAGATTGATAAGCAATATCTTGATTAGAAGATACACATATGAGAGGCTAGGGATAGAACAGTACTGATAGAAGGGATAGGACATATGAGACAAACTGCAACTTATACGGTAGATGTTACTGCTGAATTTGTCTTTGAATGGTTATTGCATGGCAACTTCTTGCTCGCAGGATTAGACCTCCAATCCTTCCAGTTTGATGAATTAGATGAGGGTGGCAGGTTTCTCGCATACGAGGAGATCAATGATCATAGATTTGTGCCGATTAAAGGGAAGTTTTTAGCTTTAAAAAGGCCTCAACGTTTTCAGTTAGAAGTGTATTTTCCTGGCGGAGAGCAAATTGTAGATTATCGAATTTCAGAAGAAGAGCGTACTTCTATAATAGAAGTATCGTATACAAACCAATACCGTTCACTGATGACTGGCTGGTGGAGCAAAGCTTTTCCAAAGAAATCAGAATCCCTTTTTTCGCAGGCTTTGGAAACAGAAAAGGCTAAGTTGCAAGAGGCGTTCCATTTCAACCGTCTAAATACAAGAATCTCAGGAGTTAAAATAGATCAATATGAGATGGAGGAGAAATGGAAAGTGTTCTCCCCAAGTAATCCATATTTGAGATGGGTTCGACCAGAGGTTTAAAATAATTTTTTATTTTATTCTCATCGAGTTACCTATTGCTTACTACAAAAACACAACACGAAAAATGATTTAAAGTTTAAAGAGTCTTCATTTGAAGACTCTTTGCTTTATTTTGATTCTACTAAGTTTTTCAATGGAGTCAATACCGATGATTCATTGTCATTTGATTCCTGAGATGGAGTTTCTGGTCTATTATCTTGTTGTTCAGCAATTTTTTTCAATGTATTATTTAATAATTTGTTTCCAGTATTAATGTTGATGCAATTAACAGAAAAAAGTTTAGACGAGTTATTGTTTTTTTGTAAGAGATACCCTACAATAAACGTAGTGAATATTCACTACGTTTATTAGGAGTGAAATATTATGAATCATGAAAATCGCAAGCGGGCACCGGGCATGAGTACAGAAAAACGGAGAGCCATGATTGTACAAGCAGCATTGCCTTTATTGGTGGAGATTGGTCCTCATGTGACAACTGCGCAAATTTCCCGAGCAGCTGGGATCAGTGAACCAGCTATTTATCGAGTGTTTGCAGATAAAAAAGAAGTTCTAGCTGCTTGCTTAGAAGAAGCGATGAATCCGGATTATGTTGTGAATGAGTTAGAAACGATAGACAGCGATGATGCAATGACAAAGCGGTTATCTTCCCTTATTGAAATAGTACGAGCAAATGGTGAGCGAACACTTGCAGTTATGCAAGCTATACGAATGGCGCATTCACCCAAGCCAAAAGATCTGAAGGCGATATCTGAACAAGAAAGACAACGATTAAAAGAGGAACGCAGTTCAGGATATTTAAAAATCCATGCCGCTGTATGTAATTCATTAGAGGGAGACCAGAAAAATTTACGGTTTTCTGTTTCTGATGCCGCCACCCTTATTCTCACCATTGTTATGTCGATTAGTGGGACAAGAAGGTGGGATGTTGGTGTGTCAACGGAGAAAATCGTAGATCTCATTCTTAATGGCATAACAAAATGAAAAAATTTTCACCAAAGGTGGCACATTAGATATTCATTCTGCAACAGGTCATGAAATATAAAAGCCAAGAATGTGAAAAAAAGTCGTATGATCAAGATGAAGTATTTTTTAAAAGAGGTGTACCAATGGAAAGATCGGAAGAAAAAAAATACCGCTTAAACCTTATGAAATTTCTCGGAGAACATAGGCGGATGATGATGCTCAGTATGATAGTCATGCTGATTACGACAGGATTAGGCGTTGTTACGCCTTGGCTGATGTCATTTTTGGTAGATAAAGCACTGCCAAAACGAGATGCAAATTTATTGATTCTATGTGTTGCCGGAATTGCTGTTATTCCCATATTAAATATGCTGATTTCTGCTTTAGAAAATGTATATAAAAGTAATGTACAAACCCAAATAACTGTAAAACTGCGGTTTCAACTATTAGAGAAGTTGCTAAAACTTTCTCCTATTACGTTGAGTAAATATCAACAAGGAGATATCACAGGCAGGTTGGTTCGAACTTGCGATGATATTTCAGGATTTGTTACAAAACTGCTCAATGGATTTAATAGTGTGATCTCGTTTTTATTTATTGGTGTAGTTATGCTGATGATGAACTGGAAATTATCGGCCATTGTTCTGTTTTTTGCACCATTGATGGTTTATTTTTATTATCGCCGAATCCGTTTTTGGCGGACCACTTACAAAGATATCAGTGTGGCCCAAAAAGAATACGATGTTTTTATTACCGAAGTTGTACCTGGGTTAAAAACGGTTCAGACCTTTCAACAAGAAAATCATGAAATAGCTCATGGTCAAGAGCTCAATCGAAAGTATCGAGATTTGCAAAATCAACTACAAAAACAGCGGAGTTTTCAAGGACGCTTATTTTGGGAATTACAAGATTCTTTAAGCACTAGTCTCGTTTATGCAGCCGGTATATATTTTATTTTTCATCAACAGATGACTATTGGACAGTTATTAGCATTTGCGGTTTATGTGCCTAAATTTTATGGAGCAATCAATTCTCTGTTTGTGCTCTATATGGATCGAGATCAATTGAAACCAGAAATTGATCGGTACGAAGAGATGATGGAGTTTCCAGATGAGAATATAGATGATGCAAAGGCAATAACTTTGGAGCAAACGAATGGAAAAATTGAATTTCAAAATGTTTCCTTTGGTTACTCGGATGAAAGGGAAATCTTACAAGATGTGTCGTTTTCCATCCAACCTGGTGAATTTATTGGGGTTGTAGGAGCAACAGGTGGTGGGAAATCGACCATTATCGATTTGCTGCTTCGATTTGGCAAGCCTCATTCTGGTCAAATACTTATAGATGGACTTCCTTTATCTTCGTATCGTTTAGAAGATTATCGCAAGCATGTAGGTTTGGTTCCTCAAGATATCTTTTTGTGGAATCGAACCATTCGAGAAAACTTGCTCTATGTCAATCCGTCAGCTTCGGAAGAGGAAATGTTAAAAGCAGCAGAACAAGCACAAATGATGAATTTGATTGAAAATTTACCTGAAGGATGGGATACATTAATCGGGGACCGTGGTGTGCGCTTGTCTGGCGGGGAAAAGCAACGGTTGGCAATTGCTCGAACATTATTGCGTAAACCATCCATTTTATTGTTAGATGAACCAACTTCTGCATTAGATGCAAAAACGGAATCTTTACTGCAAGCGTGTTTGGAAGAAGTGTATAGAGATAAGACGATTATTGTAGTAGCCCATCGTTTGGCGACTATTCGCAATGCGGATCGCATTTTGGTGGTCAACAAAGGCCGGATAGAAGAAGCAGGTTCGCACGAAGAGCTGATGAATAAGCAAGGTTATTATTATGAGTTGGCAAAGCAGCAATTGGGAGTGTCTACCTTAGTTGGTTAGGTTGAAAAAAATATCAGTGTTGAAAAAGCCTTGATTCTAAATAAGGCTTTTTAAGCATGAAAGACCATGCATCGACATTTGAGGAAAAATTCCTAGGAGAAAGACAATAGACAGCGTAGTAATGACATGATATAGTGAATTTCCTTATACAAATATCCAGCCATGAACTTACTGCAACTAGCTGTAATCATGGTTTATTTTTTTGGAAACGAAACGGGGGTGCATCTTATGGATTCGATTGAATGGGAAGAAAAAAGATTAAAGCAGACATTAGAAAAATTGGAGGATATTCGATTCGCTCTGCAAAAAATACCTCGTTATTATGGTCAAGATATTGTGGAGCAACTTCTGGATGATCAGCGGCAGCAACAGTTGAAAAACATGGAAATCGCTCAAGCAGAGCCTTATTTTGGGCGGCTTGATTTTGAGGAAGCAGGAGATAAACCGATTACTCCGCTCTATATCGGTAAGGCAGGTATTCAAGATGACGATACGAATGAGCTTATTGTTATAGACTGGCGTGCTCCTGTTTCTAGTATGTTTTATTCTTTTACTGGATCAGATGACCCAATCTCATTTGAATCTCCAGATGGGGAAGTGTGGGGTAAGATACATCTCAAACGAAATATCGCTATTCGCAACCAAGTGTTACAGCGTGTGGTAGACAGCTATGTTCGAGGCGTGGAGAACTTGGGTGTAACAGATGAATTCCTCCTCTATCGGTTGAGTGATAACAAGGATAGTAGATTGAGAGATATCGTTTCCACAATCCAACAAGAACAAGATTTGATCATTCGAGCTGACTATGATCGAGTCCTTCTCATTCAAGGAGTTGCTGGTAGTGGGAAAACGACAGTAGCACTTCATCGATTAGCGTATTTATTGTATCAATATCAAAATAAAATCAATCCTCAAAAAATTATCATTTTTGCTCCTAACCACATGTTTTTGGATTACATATCAGAGGTACTTCCTGAATTGGGTGTTGGAGAAATCCAGCAAACAACTTTTGAAGACTGGGCTTTGACGGTATTGAAGGAGAATATCACTTTAAAAGATCGTCATCTGGAGCTGGTAGAGTGGTTTGACCCTAATATGGATCATCAAACCAAAAACCCAAAAGGGAGTTATTTCTTTTTGCAAGAGATAGAAGACCAGTTAATAAGTTATGAGACCAATTTTTTCCCTCACAAGGGGTTTACTGCATGGGAAAACAAACATCTTTCTGCTGAGGAAATAGGCCACTGGTTTTTTGAGGAGTATAAACATTATCCGTTGATAAAAAGAAAAGAGCGGGTGATGGCACGGATAAAACGATGGATAGAAATGGAACACAAAGAAATTCGCGGGCGTGATCCTAAAGGATTAAAGAAGAAACAAGCAAACAAACTGTTTGCAGCTTATAAAAAAACATGGCCCAATCATTCGGTGCTTGAATGGTACCGTTTATTTATTCAAAAATCCAATTTTTTAACAGGAAAGCACCAAGAAAAAGGAAAAAAACGGGAAGTTGCTTATGAGGACTTAGCACCATTGGTTTATATTCATGATCGCTTATATGGAATAGAAGGAGACCAGAAGTATGATCATATTGTGATCGATGAAGCACAAGATTTTTCTCCTGTACAAGTAGCAGTATTACAAAAGCATTGCCCTAGTAATTCTTTCACCATCTTAGGTGATATCATGCAAAATATATATTCTTTTCAAGGAATAGGGCAGTGGGATGATTTTTCCACTTTGTTCGACAGTAAAAAACTCCGTTTTCATCAATTAGAGAGAAGTTATCGTTCCACGATGGAGATCATTCATTTTGCAAATGGAGTATTAGGTCAGTATTCGGGGGATGTAAAACAAGCAGAACCCGTTTTTCGAAGTGGTCAAGCGGTTCAATTTATGCAAGTGGAAAAAGAGAAGAGAATCGATTGGATCAAAGAGACAGTCGAGAAGTTAGAAAGGGATCAAGTACAAACGATTGCTTTGGTTACGAGAGATGAAGCGACTTGCTCTATCATCCATGAATCGCTCCAAAACATTGGGATTTCTGTCAATCGGATAACAGCTGACCAAAAAGTATACTTGGGAGGCATTTCCATTGCTCCTGTATATTTGACGAAAGGAATGGAGTTTGACTCCGTTATTTTATTAGATGTGGATAAAGAACAATACCTCGATGATGCTCTGCATGCGAAATTATTATATGTAGGTTGTTCACGTGCGTTGCATCAACTCTTTCTTACTTATGGCGAGTCGATGTCTCCTCTTGTAGAAAGAGTCTCACCGGAGTTATATCAGGCAAAAGCCTATGCAAAGTAAAGAAGAGAACGCGCGCCCCAGAGAGATGATGATTCTCTGGGGCGCTTGATTCAGCGGGAGATCCACACTTCTTTCTTACAAGTGAGGAGAGCCCAAATCCGAATCATGGAAAACAACAGAACATGCACAGGGTAGAGCAGGGAAAAGCGCAGCCGATCTTTGCCCTCTGAAGTTGCTTTCCTCCAAGCTGTGACAGCGTCAAACGCCATCATCAACAGGAGGAAGAGTGTCCCCTGTATTGCGGGAGTGACAGCTTCGATTGTTCCATACCACATACAACTTGCTGCCGTGAACAAAAGCAGCAGAGGGGAGAAGAGTTCTACCGCCATGTTGAACAGCAGAATGCCCTTCTTGCGGTTGAACAGGAGCCGAAAGTTTTTCCCGATGTACAGGCAATCCGATCGAAGCCACCGGACTTGTTGATCGATCAGATCCTTCGGCGAATCCGGCACATCCGTCTTAGCGATAGTCGGTACGATCGAAGTGCCATAGTTCGCCTGGAGAGCCAGATACGAGAGCGTGTTTTCATCGCCTGTTGCCGGTCCATTGAGATAGGATTCGAAGATCTCAACGATCACTTCCCACTTCCACATGGAACAGGCACCTGAGACTACGGTCACTGTCTTATACGAGCTTTCGAGTACCTTCGTCTGGTAGGTTTCGTTGTACTCCTCGATGATGAACTTGGTAACCCAACTATCGTCAGGATTAGCGACACCAAGCCGGGCTCCTACACCTCCGATCTTTGGATCTTCGAGGGCAGCAACTAGGCTTGCAACCGCATCGCGATCGGCTAGGTAAGAGTCCGCATCAAAGAACAGAACAAGATCGTTCTTTTTCCATTTGCGACTTTCGATTGCTGTCTGCTGTGCTTTCTTTTTTCCAGTGTCTCCTTTAACTCGTTTCTTGTAGAGGAAGGTCCAACCAAGTTGATCTTCGTACTCACTGTACCTTTCTTTCTTGAGCTCCTCTTGGTTGGGGGAACCATCGTCCACCACAATCACTTCCATAGACATGTTGTCTGGGATTTGTTGATTTGCGATGGAGTCAAAACAGTATGGGTGCACACTCTTATAGCTGCTGACGATTATTACAACCTTTCGCTCTGGCAAAAGCGTGCCAGCCAAGTTGCTCGATTTTTCCAGCCACTCACTGGCTCGATGGGAGCTCATCCGATCTCGGATTGCTCTTGTCACTGTGTAGAACAACACAATGACAATCCCCATCATATTTCCTTCAAATACTTGATAGGAAAACACAAAAACCCCAAACTCATTGGTCTCAAACGGTTGAGACTGCTGTTCTGGAGCATAAATATAACATATTTGTTTTAGTGAGAAAAGGGTGAGGAAGTAATGTTAGGAAGATTTATGTAAGATAAGAACAAAAAAGCAAGAATTGGCAAAAATAAAAATGCATAATGTAAAAAGCCCCTATTTTTGAATAGGGATGAACTATGATCTTTTAATCTTATAAAATAAAAAACTAAACACAAGTGAAAGGAGTGAAAATAACACAGCAATACTGGAAAAAGCGAGCAGATATGCGTTGTATTCCGTAAATTGTCTGATCATGCTGTACGTATCCACTTGATAGAGCGGGGCAATCAAGTTAATCAAGATGAGAACAGATAAAAGGCTGAGTAAACCTTGAGATGAATTTTCAATGTCTGGTTTACTTAATGCAATATGAGAAGAGATACAAACTGCCAAAATAACAAATATCCAAAACGTCGGTCGAGTGAAATTCTCAGTGGTAAATAAACTCTCACCCATCAGAACTACAGCTTTACCTAATGTTTGGAACATCTGTAAATCTAGCGTTTGATTGGCAATAGAGTTATGTTGAATTTGACTTTGCAAAGCAGCAAAAGATTGAGGTACAAGCAGATACATCGCTAATATAATGGTGCCGATCCCACTGATGATCGGTCCTATGCCAATGAAAAAATTTCCAATTCTCTGATATACGCTGTTGGGATTGTACTGATGCTCGACATATCCTAATACTCCATTAGGATCTTTTGTTTGTAATAGTTTGACCGACTTTACTTTATGTAACCAAATGACACACTGAATCCAGTGTCCTATTTCATGGATAGGAGTTCCGATCCATGCAGTGAGCAAAATCCCACGTCTTCCAAACGTTTTGGTCAGATAGATTTGGGATTGCTTCTCCAAGATTCCTAAAATAAAGCCGATTACAATTAACACACCAACCAAGTAAATCAATTCCACTATGCTTACGTATAAAGCATTCCAAAGAAATGTGAGCAACGCCATAAATGATATCCTTTCATACTTTTTAAATATATAGAACGAAATTAGCATCAGTATGAAAATAGTAAGGAAATAATTTCAGAATGGTAAATTCACAGTTTTGGTTTCTCTGTCATGTTCTTTCATTGGGAGGAGACTCTTATATTTTATTATTTGAATTGCTATTATGTCTACTATTCTTTGGAGGCGACTGCGCCTCTCCCAATTAAAAAGGAAGAGGCGCATGGTGGCCTACTAGGAGATCAGGTTTAGTGCACACCAATTCTTGTAGGCTACATCAAGTTGTTCTATTTCTCTTTCGATGATTTCTTGATCTGAAGGTTCCAGCACCCTCAAGATCTGCACAGCTTCAAGAAACTGCTGCACCTTTTTAGCATGTTCTCCCACTGGCAATGGGCGTTCTATTTCGAGAGCGGAGCGTGGAATCTTGGCGTTCCAGCGAAGCAGATTTGTTTGTTCGAGTTCTGCCTGAAACTCCTGAACGGTGTCTTCAGGATTCCACCAATCCAAATGGGAGTAAACAAGGGAGCTGTCACATAGCTTTGCTCGTTCGATTTCCTTCAAAAGATGTGTCAGCTTCCTCCGAAGCATTCGGATCAGCTTTATATTAGCCTTTTGGAAATCATAACTGCATTCTCCTGTATTTCTTGCTACTACCAAGAAACAAAGAGCTAATGCTACATTTTTTGTCTTTAGCACCAGCACTTCAGGATCGCCTAGATATCGCTTTTTCTGAATTCGTGCTACCGTCAGGTAGTGTTGGATATGCATCAATTTGTCTTCGATACCAGAAGTGACATACCCGGTATCTGGCGATTCCCTGTAATTTGGAGGGAGTCTAGTCTTCGTATTGCCGACAGCGACATCCTGAGCAGCCTTATACATGGTGTTCAATAGGTCACTTTTCAGTTGAATGGCAATACTCGTTTTTTCTTTGCGTACTCTTGATCGAATCCAATAGAGCAGTGTTCCTGAGGTCAGCAGGAAGGGAATCAAGGAGATCCACATATTAGGACCCAAGATCCCCCACATCCACCCAGAGTAACTGGTGCCAACGACTCCTCCGAGCTGCCTTAGAAAGTTAGAGGTTGCAAATCCAGCACCGAGTAGTCTATGGTTTACTCGTTGATGGACTTCTTCTGAAATGCTCTGCGCACTTCCTGCAACTGCAATCCCCATCATGACCCCAGCTACCAAAAGAAGCCAGAATGGACCACTAGTCCAGATCAAGATCAGGCTTACCGTTAGGATCAAGATACTTGACCCCATGATGAATGGATATCCTTTGCTCACCACTGCTTTGGGAAGGATAGTGATGGAGACGATCCCATTGGCAATAGTCGATGTGAGGAGGATTACACCTGCTTTTTCTGTCCCTACATAGAGAGCAAAGTAAGTCAGGAATGCAAAGTAACTAGCAGAGATGCCCATTCCAGGAAGGGTGATAAAAAAGGCATCTCGTTCGATCAATCTCTTTGTATTTTGAAGAGAAGCAAAAAACGCCCTTTTGATCAGCGTTTTCGCTTTTTGCCTCCATGTCCTCTCCGGTTCGTGAATAAGCTTAATTCCCCAGTAAACCAAGATCATCGCCCCTGCAATGGTTCCTGTTACTGTGAACCAAAGGAGAGATGGGGAGTTCACGAGCTTAAGCCCCAGGTACATCGCAAGTCCTGAACCGAGATAGTTACTTGCTAGACGGTAGCCATTGACTTGTGCTTGAACTTTGGGATCGGAAGGAGTACTCCTCCGCATCAACACGACGAAAGCATTTCCCAGCAAAGAATATACGATAGCGACCAGTACTTGAATGATCACATATTCTGTCGTCGTGTGAGCTAGAGGATAAAGGGAGATCGTTCCCAGAAGGATAGGGAGGAAAAAGAGTACCAACCTTTTCGCTCCAAACCGATCAACCACCTCTCCAAAGAGGAGTCCGCAAATCAATCCGGTCAATGAGAAGCTGGTCATAATCAACCCGATGGACAGCCCTTGCTGATCGAGTAGAATATGCAATGCTTGACTGATTAGGCTAGTGATCGTCACAATGACGAACATTTGCCCGAGAGTTAGAGGTGCTAGTCTCAACCAGTACATGGAAAATCCTTTGATTATAGTCGAGGACGATACTTTATATATTTTACATAATTTTCAGTTATATAGCAATTGAAAGAGGTAGTTTTTATAATTGATTCTAATAAATATTAACTTTTTATCATATGATATTAGACAGAGACAAATAAAGCTATTCCTTACTCAAATTAGTCATTTTCAATCATGTGTGTTTTTATAAAAGTATAAGATTCTTCGTTTTAAGATTGATATATGAAAAAGTTAAAACGATGAAAGGAAGAGGTAACTTGCAAAAGCGATTACTGATTATTTTAACTAGTTTAATTCTCTTCGTATCTGGATTTGTGTCTGGTGTTTTTTTCTTTCAAAGGTCTGATGCAGGCACTTATCAAAATACCCAAAAATCTCGGTTGGATCAAATCATCGCTAAAGGTAAAATTCGTGTAGGAACGACAGGGGACTACAGGCCATTTACGTATTGGAACCCAACAACCAAACAATACGAAGGCTATGATATCGATGCAGCTAAGATGTTAGCAAATGATCTAGGGGTAAAAGTAGAATTCGTCAAAACGACTTGGTCAACGATGATGCAAGACTTGCAAAACAATAAATTTGATATTGCGATGGGCGGAATTACAAGAACGTTGCTGCGCCAAAAGACTGCTAATCTTTCAGAGCCTTACATTCAAGATGGGAAATCACCATTGATTCGAAGCAGTGATAAGGGTAAATTCAAAACATTAGCTGATATCGATAAACCTGATGTGAAGATTGCTGTAAATCCTGGAGGTACGAACGAAAAATTTGTGAAAGAAAATATCAAAAATGCACAAATTATTACTGTCCAAAATAATTTGGAAATTCCGAAGATGGTAGCCGAAGGACAAGCAGATGTAATGATTACCGATACTACTGAAGCTCGATACTATGCTGGTCAAGATAAGCGGCTACTTGCAATCTTAACAAAAAATCCTTTCAACCTTGATGAAAAGGGATACTTGATGCAAAGAGGCGACTTAGATTTTCAAAATTGGATTAACTTGTGGATGGATGAAATGAAGTTACATGGAAAATTTAAAGAGTTAGAAAAGAAATGGATTTTTGGGTAAGTGCTCACTTAAAGCATGAAACATAAAAAACGCTCGATCCTTGAATTTTAGGATTGAGCGTTTTTTATTCAAGCAGTTATCCAGTTTTTTTGCAGACAGTAATCCATCCTTGAACTACATTGCTCCCATGTCCCTGGTGATTTATGCCATATACCGTAAACCAATAAGCGAGATTGCGACAGAGATTTTCATAATCATAGGTATTCCGAAATTTTCCATGGAGTACGACAAGTGAAGGTCCTTTTCCAATAACACGACAAGGAATATTAGTTCCATTCAGAACTACTACATTATCTTTTTCTAACATACCGTATGATTTTCGTTCCGAGTTGTGGCATATTCTTTTTTCTATCAACAGATATTCCTCCCTATCACATGGTTGCTTTTTCGATGTACAACGAACAAACTTTCTTGTTTTATTCTACCTATTTAATGAATATAAATCAAACGTATGTTCCTTTTTTGTCGATAGTTCAAGATAGGCACATTGCCCCCTTTTTATCATATTGATAATAAAAACGTGGAGGGCAGGTAGGGAGATGTCATATGAAGAAATACCACAGCCCATAAGAAGAGATGGAGCTGGTGGTCCTGATTTTGGGCCAAGAGATGTGTGGAGGGATATTGAAAATCCCGATTTGCTGGTTCCCCCTAAGACAGATAATGGACTTATTCCAAACCTAAAGTTTTCGTTTTCAGATACCCATATGCAGTTGAATCATGGGGGATGGTCTAGAGAAATCACGAAGAGAGACTTACCCATAGCGACTACTTTGGCAGGAGTAAATATGAGTTTGACGCCAGGTGGAGTGAGGGAGCTGCACTGGCATCAGCAAGCAGAGTGGTCTTATATGATTTTAGGAAAAGCAAGAATCACTGCTGTTGATCAAAATGGACGAAATTTTATTGCGGATGTAGGTCCTGGTGATCTGTGGTATTTTCCACCTGGAATTCCACATTCGATTCAGGGATTAGAAGAAGGTTGTGAGTTTTTATTAGTATTTGATGATGGGAATTTTTCAGATTTAAATACATTATCGATTTCCGATTGGTTTGCACATACTCCTAAAGAGGTGCTGTCAGCTAATTTTGGTGTCTCCAAAAAGGAATTTAAGTGTATTCCAAATCACCAAGTGTATATTTTCCAAGATGAAATTCCAGGTTCATTGGAAAGTCAAAAAGTGGACTCACCTTATGGAACGGTTCCCCTAAGTTTTAAACATGAATTAATGGCGCAAGAACCAATCGTTACTTCAGGTGGCACAGTAAGAATCGTCGATTCTACTAATTTTCCCATTTCGAAAACAATAGCTGCGGCATTAGTCGAAATTAAACCTGGAGGGATGAGGGAACTGCATTGGCATCCCACTAATGATGAATGGCAGTATTATTTGACAGGGAAAGGTCGAATGACGGTTTTTGCCGGGAATGGAGCGGCTAGAACCTTTGATTACCGTGCAGGAGATGTGGGGTATGTACCTTTTGCTTTTGGTCATTATATTCAAAACACCGGAAATGATAGTTTATGGTTTTTAGAAATGTTTAAGAGTAGTCGATTTGAAGATGTTTCATTAAATCAGTGGATGGCACTAACTCCACATCAATTAGTAGCGGATAATTTGAATGTTGGTCCTGATGTAATAAATGCTCTTCATGAAGAGAAATACCCAGTAGTTAAATATCCGCCATATGTTTACTATCCGAAGAATAATGAATAAAGAGGAGGGAAGTATAATTTCACATAGAGCAAATCCTCTAGCGGCAGTGTTCCAACTGACCAAAAGAGGATTTGCATAAGTAAAGAGAAACATTTATTGTGCTTCTTGCAGTAGAGAAGCTAATTTTTGTCGAGATCTATTAAAAAGTCAGCAAATCCACGAACCCAAGCAGTGACTAGCTTTTCTCCTTTTTCTTTGGATGCAAAACGAGGTCGACCAACGTATCCTGGCATTTTATCTATTGAAACTTGACGAGCATTTGGCCAATAGTGACTGACAATTTGTTTTTTGGCAGCATCTACCATTTCATCTTGTAGCCAAAATTCAGGTTGTTCTTTTTCATTTGAAATTTTATCCATTTGTACTAGCTCTGGAAATAGATATAACATGGCAGAGGTTTCTACTTCACATGCATGACCATAATCTTTGCTCTCTAGTATTTCGTCTATTACTTTACCAAAAAATGCAAACGGTGAAACAGTATATCCTTCTAATTTAGATCCATTCCAATAAGCCTCATTTAAGACATTTCCCACTATAGAGCCATTTGATCCGTGTCCGCTGGCAATCACTACTTTCGTAAATCCTTGCTCTTCTAATTCTTTGATAAGATCAGTGAAAACTGCATGAAAGGTAGATGGCCGCAGCCTCATTTCTCCATTTGCAAATTTACCTCCATTGCCAAACGGCAGCGTAGGAAAAACAAGAGCAATAGGTTTACTCGTTTCTTTCATGGCAAGCTCAACCCCGCGTTTGGTAAGTTCAGAAATTAAATAGGTGTCGGTTCCATAGGGAAGGTGCGGTCCATGTTGTTCTGTATGACCAAAAGGTAAGACGGCAATTGTGCAGCCTTTATCCAATCGGTCTTGAATTTCAGTCCAAGTGAGATCATTAATAGTTGCAATGTAGTTTTTCATGTATATATTTTATTAAGATTGCAACTTAGATGACAAGGTAATACTTGATATTAATTTTGTTACACATTTGAGAATATATATTCGCATATAGTTGATCGTTTGATAAAATAAAACTAGTATTTATTCATTTGTTTAATAGAGGAGCACATATGATGAAACTGGTATCCTGGAATGTAAATGGCCTGCGTTCCGTTATGAAAAAAGAGGATTTTCAACATTATTTAGAAGAGACAGATCCAGATATTGTTTGTTTGCAGGAAACCAAAATACAAGCAGGACAAGTAGAGCTTGATTTAAAGGGCTATCATACATATTGGAATTATGCGGAGAAAAAAGGATACTCGGGTACTGCTATTTTCACTAAACAAGAACCACTCGCTGTTACCTATGGACTAGACCTAGAAGAGTATGACCAAGAAGGCAGAGTCATCACCGTGGTCTTTGAAGATTTTTATTTGCTCACTGTATATACACCAAACTCCAAACGTGAATTACTTCGGCTGGATTATCGGATGAAGTGGGAAGAAGTATTTTTGGATTACATCAAGCGGTTAGACAAACATAAACCTGTTATATTTTGTGGTGATCTTAATGTAGCCCATCAGGAAATTGATATCAAAAACCCAAAAAACCATCGCAAAAGTGCAGGTTTCTCTGATCAAGAAAGAGAGAAATTCAGTATTTTATTGAGGGAAGGATTTATCGATACCTATCGACACCTCTATCCAGATCAAGAGGGTGCCTATACATGGTGGTCACATTTTTCCAATGCACGAGCAAAAAATAGTGGATGGCGTCTTGATTATTTTGTTGTCTCAGAAAGACTCAAAGATAAGATCAAAGAGGCGAGAATCTGTAATCAAGTCATGGGTTCGGATCACTGTCCGATAGAGTTGGAGATTGGTCTAACAACATCCATAAGTTAAGAAGTCTACATGCTCAGATTTTGTTTAAAAGTCTGAGCTTTTCTATCTTTTAGTGGAGCTTACCATCTATTTAGGTGCCTGAGCTTGTCCAGCAATTGGCAAATCCATGATTAGACAATTCTCATATTTAAAGAGATAATAGAAGAGATAGAATTGACAAAATATTAAAATGGAGTTGTTTTAATGAAAAGAAATCTCGTTTTGTTATCCATGTTTTGTTGTGCGGTTGCGGTGGCCGGATGGGTGCCTCTTGGACAGGTGTTAGGGCTTTAATACAATAGATAACGCTTGATTCTATATGCTTCACGGATCAAGTGTTTTTTTATTGCCAGTAACACTTACTCTGGATTTCTGTTCCACTGATCCCTAATGAACATTTTTGGGGGATATGCAAATAACCTCAAATAGTAATGACATTATATCTTGACACGAGACAGAACTGTTCTGTATTATTAGTAGACAGAACAGTTCTGTTCCTATTATACATCAAAGGGGATTCGATAATGAGCAAAGTCTGGTTTATTACAGGAACTTCTACAGGTTTTGGTAGAGAGTTTGTAGAACAATTGCTGGAGACAGAGGACAAAGTTATTGTTACAGCACGTAATGTGGATTCGATTATACATTTTAAAGAAAAATCACCCGATAATGTCCATATTGCTGCTTTAGACGTGAAAAATAAGGAACAGATCAAGCAAGCTGTTGAAGAAGGAGTAAAAGCATTTGGTAAGATTGATATTGTTGTAAATAATGCCGGCTATGGGCTTGGTGGAATGCTCGAAGAATATACCGATGGTGAAATGAGAGAACAGTTTGATGTCAATTTTTTTGGCGTTTTAAATGTTATTCGAGCTACGCTTCCTGTGTTTAAGAAACAGGGGTCTGGGCATTATCTCAACTTTTCTTCCATTTTAGGTGTAATGACTATGCCAACTTTGAGTCTTTACTCTGCTTCTAAGTTTGCGATTGAAGGCATATCGGATGCGATGAGTTTGGAGTTAGCTCATTTTGGTATTAAAACGACAGTTGTTGAACCAGGTGTGTTTGCCACGGACTTTAGTGGTAGATCAATGCAAATTGCACAGAGATTAGAGGAATATGCACCTATACATGAAGCAACACAAAAAAGTTTTAGTGAACTAAAAGCTGGTGATCCAGCTAAGGCAGTAAAAGCAATCATCCAAATGGCAAAGAGTCCTAATCCTCCTGTTCATTTCCCTGTAGGAGCAGATGCTTTTTATGGCATTCGTGAAACACTATCAAACCGGATAAAAGAAATAGAAGAATGGGAGGAACTATCCCTTCATACCGAGTTCGATGGAGAATAACATATTTCGATCCTCTCAAATAGGTAGTTTCCGTTTCGTAGATGGTAAGTTAGGCTTTATTTTTATTTTTGTGGCGAAAACACCTGTGAATTCAATCGAGGGATGAATCGCCAGGTTTTTTGATTTTCTTTTTTGACAAATCCATCCATATTTTGTATGTTAGGATTCATTCCAGTCTAGAAAAGAGGTGAGAAATTCATGTATTTCACCATCAAACAACAACTTAAACATCTTTCGAAAGAAGAATATCTGCTTTTGAAAGAATTGTGCCATACTGCTAAAAACCTGTACAACCAAGGTCTATACCAAGTTCGCCAGCATTATTTTCAGGAGAAAAAATATCTGAATTACCAGAAAAACTATCATCTCTTAAAAGGTAGCGAAAATTATGAGCGGTTGAATAGTAATATGGCACAACAAATTCTAAAAGAAGTCGATGGGGTTTGGAAATCCTTTTTTGCATTGATCCGACATGCCAAACAGGGGAAGTATGACTTTCCAGCCATTCAGATGCCACGATATCTACCGAAAGATGGATTTTATCCGTTAGTAGTTGGCTTCATTCGTTTAAACGGAAATCAGTTTGTGCTGCCCTTTTCTCGTTTGGATCAGAAGAAACATCCACCACTGGTGATTCGCATTCCTCCCTTGTTGGCGGACAAAAAAATCAAAGAGATTCGCATTCTTCCCAAACACCGAGCAAGGTTCTTTGAAGTGCATTACACGTATGAAGAGCAAGCAGTTCAAAGGGATACCGATAAAAACCATACACTTGCAATCGATTTGGGAATCAGCAATCTCGCGGCATGTGTCACCTCCGAGGGAAAAAGTTTTCTGATAGATGGAAAACAACTAAAGGCAATCAACCAATGGTATAACAAACGAAATGCCCGTTTGCAGCGAATCAAAGACAAACAGAAGCAGAAAAGATGTTCGAAACAACAAGTTGCTCTGGTTGCCAAACGAAATCGTCGGGTGAACGATTACCTGAACAAGAGCTGTCGTAAGATGATCAACTACTGTTTGAAAAATCGCATTGGGACACTGGTCATCGGATATAACGAGAATCTGCAAAGAGGAAGCAACTTAGGCAAACGGAATAACCAAAATTTCGTGAATATCCCATTTGGACGGATCAAAAAGAAACTGGAATACTTGTGTCAGCGATATGGGATGACATTGGTGCAACAAGAAGAAAGCTACACATCCAAAGCGAGTTTTTGGGATCGAGATGAACTGCCAGTCTACAAGGAATCCGACCCGAAAACGTACACCTTTAGTGGGACACGTGTAAAACGTGGTTTGTATCGTACGTCTTCGGGCAGTTTGCTCAACGCGGATATCCATGGAGCATTAAATATCTTGCGAAAAAGTAACGTTGTAGCCCTTACGGGCTTATACGCTAGAGGCGAAGTGGACACGCCTGTACGAATAAGGATAGCCTAGCTGTCAACCTTCGTAGACGAAGCTTGCGACTTCAGTCGTGAGAGGTTCACGATACAATCATCTACAGAACTGTTCTGTCTCGTAAGGAAAGAATAGGAAACCAATCTTTGTTGAGGTGGAAATCATGGTAACAACACGTACTCCGGCACGTCAACGTATTTTAGAAGTGGCATCCAATTTATTTTATAAAGAAGGAATTCGTTCCGTTGGTGTAGATAAAATTGTGGAACAATCAGGTGTTGGGAAGGCGACACTTTATCGTCACTTTCCAACTAAAGATGATTTAATCGCTGCTTACTTAGTGGAACAAGATCATTTAAATTGGAAACACTTCGATGAAGCGATTGCACAACGAGGAGATTCACCAAGAGACCAGTTGTTAGGGTTAGTTGAAGCAACGATTGATTTTCTAATGGAACCCGGATATAGAGGATGCGCGTTCTTAAATGCACTTGCGGAATTTTCAGAAGAAAATCATCCTGCTCATCAGCTTGCAATTGAGTACAATCGTGCTCTGCGATTAAGAATCTCTCGTTTAAGTGAACAAGCAGGTATAAAAGATGAGGAATTAAACAATCAACTTTTACTGGTGATCAATGGTGCAATGTCATCTGTGCCCGTAATGGGATCGGAGGTTTCCGGTACGCAGTTAAGAAATATTGCTACGGAATTGATTGATAGACATCTACAAAAAAAGCAGAAATCATAAGTTGCATAAACCTCCTAATCGGGGTTTATGCAATAATTTTTACCCATTACAGAACAGAACTGTTCCGTTTCATTTGATTAATAAACTATATAAAAAGGTTTAAACGAGCCAAATGTATCAAAAATAAATATGTTTTCAGAGAATTTTAGGTTTTAGGAGGGTGTTGTGTGAACAGAGGGATATATATTTTAACACTTGCAACATTTGTTACAGGTACAGTGGAATTGGTTATCGCAGGGATCTTAGACATGGTTTCAACAGAATTACACGTTTCATTAGGTACAGTAGGTTTGTTGGTCTCTGTGTATTCTCTTGTTATCGCATTTGGGACACCTATTTTTAATGTTTTAACGGCAAAAATAGAGAGAAAAAGGTTATTAGTTGGGTCTATGCTTATTTTTATTCTAGGTAATATCTTTTCAGTCTTTAGTCCAAATTTTGCTGTTCTTATGATTGCTAGAGTGATTATAGCTGTAAGTTGTTCCGTTATCGTTGTAAATGCGCTGACGATAGCCTCAAAAATCGTAAAACCAGAAATAGTTGGACGTGCGATGGGACTAGTTTTTATGGGAATAAGTGCTTCTCTTGTTTTAGGGATACCCTTAGGTACATTTATCGCTGAACAATGGGGTTGGCGCATGACTTTTCTTTTAGTTGCTGCATTGAGTGCTGTCTCGACATTAGGAATATTCAAATTTCTACCCCATATTCCTCCTCAGCCAACTGTCCCAATCCGAGTGCAGTTATCAGCATTGAAGAATGCAAAAATTATTTCTGCTCAGACCATGGTTGCTTTGATGTTGATCGGGCATTTCACTATTTATACTTATTTTAGTCCATTTCTTCAGCGGACAATGGGATTATCTATCGGAATGATTAGTATTATTCTGTTAGTCTTTGGTATCTCAGGGGTATTAGGAGGTTGGATCGGTGGTTGGTCAACTGATAAGTTCGGTGGTGCGAAAACATTTTTAATTATATTGATATTATTTAGTTTGTCTCTTTTTGTCTTACCGTTTGCTGCTGCTTCGTATTATACATTAATACCAGTTATCGTGATTTGGGGTATTTTAGCTTGGGCCCCAGCTGCACCAATACAAAATTATCTCATCCAGACCTCTCCAGAAACAGCCGACATTCAAATAAGTTTGTTTACTTCTTTTATGCATTTAGGAGTAGCTATCGGCTCTGCTTTCGGTGGATACATTGTAAACCACTATCCTGTAACAATGAATGCATGGGTAGGGGGATTGATGGGCTTGCTTTCATTTTTGATAGGTGTTTATTCAGTAATGTATAAGAAAAATCCAAATATAGAGCGATGAGGTGAGATATTGTAACTGCCCAATAGAATGAGTTCGATTATCGAAAACATTGATACTTTCTTAATATATTGTTAAAATGAGTTTACAGGTTCCGAACCCTTAAGGAGGGGACATGCGTCCCACGAACAAGCTCAATTCGTCGGCCCAGATGGCTCTGACGGCGGAGTTGGACTCCGACTGGCTGGCCGGCAAGATCGCCGAACGGATCGAGAAGGATCTCGACAACCCGGAAGGGATGATCCATTCTCGCTTCAACGAACTCATCGACGGCGCGCTCGCCAGTGCCATGGACGACAAGCACTTCGTCGACGGCATCGTCGCCAGCGCCCACAGGGAGTTCGTCGAGGAGCAGCAGTCCGTCGAGGAGCCGCCCGCGGCGCCCAGCGATCTGCTGGTGTTCCAGCTGACGTTCTTCCGCTGGTTCCCGACGGATTCGTCGGGTCGCTGCATCCGCTGCGGTAACCGCCACTTCCTCTGAGCAAGGGTTCTCCCCGTCCGCGGTTGTGCTGCTACAGTACAACCCGCGGTGCGGGGGAATGTATAATAGTGTTCGTTTAAATAAAATTTTTTAGCATGTATAAAAAACCTCTAGCCTACGATACTAGAGGTTTTTGTCATTCACTTATGATTATGCTCCTTTTGAGTTTTTTCCTCCAAAAAACAAAAGTAGTAATGAGATAAAAAATGCAAAAAGCTGATTCCCGATTATCAGAATCAGCTTCGTTATCTATACTTTTGGTATCCTTACCTCCAAAACGCCATCATGACAGGATGTTTTAACCCCTTGACTTCAATTATCAGGCCCCATTAACGTGTACAAAAAATTTCTGTTAACAATGGAAAAAGAAGTAAAGAATACAATCATAACATTTTAAACAGGATGGAATACAAGATGAGTTTTTTCAAGCGAATGGAGCAAGGAACATTAGAAGTTCCGAAAGAAAGAAAAGAAATAAAGAAAGAGAAATTATGGAAAACTTTAGAGGATAATGTAAAACAGATAAAAGAAGAAATGGGGGAAAGTAAGGATATTATTTTCCGTAAAATTCAATTTGGAAAAGAAAGAAGCTTACAGGCTTGTATTGTTTACACAGAAGGACTAGTAGATAAAAAGTCTGTCCAACAACATATATTAGAACCACTTTTATTAGAAATGAAAGGAACTGAGTTAGAAGAGTTAGTGATGCTCAGTGATCAACCTCTTATTTTATTGGAAGAATCTGTATTGACAGCAGGGGATATTCAGGAAGTTTATGATTTTGAAACAGTGTATGCAGATTTGTTAGCTGGATATGCTATTTTTTTACTTGATGGAAGCAGCATTTGTTTAGCGATCGGTTTAAATGAATCAAAAGAACGTGGAGTAACAGAACCCACGACGCAAACGGTTGTTAGAGGTCCTAAGGAAGGATTTTCAGAAACATTAGGAACAAATATTGCTTTAATTCGAAGAAAAATTAAAGATCCAAAATTAAAGTTTGAAAATATGTCTGCTGGTAAAGTAACACAAACCAGTGTAGCAATTATGTATATAAATGGACTAGTGGATGAAAATTTAGTGCAAGAAGTTCGTACACGCTTAAAAAAAGTGGATCTGGATAGTGTGTTAGAAGGAGGGATGATCGAAGAGTCCATTCAAGATAAGAAATTTACTCCCTTTCCGACTATTTTCAATACAGAACGTCCAGATGTTATTGCAGCAGGATTGCTGGAAGGGAGAATAGCAATATTAGTAGATGGAACACCTTTTGTTCTCTTAGTACCTGCCATATTTGTGCAATTTCTTCAATCACCGGAAGATTACTATCAACGGACAGATATTGGGACAATCGTTCGGATTGTTCGTTATATTGGACTTTTACTGGCACTATTCGGGCCAGCAATTTATATTTCAGTCACTACCTTTCATCAAGAAATGATACCTTATCCTCTTCTCCTCAGCATAGCTGCTCAACATGAAGGAGTACCTCTTCCTACCTTTGCTGAATCTCTTTTGATGCTGTTAATGTTTGAGATTTTAAGAGAAGCAGGAGTAAGGATGCCGAGAGTTGTCGGTCAAACGGTATCCATTGTCGGAGCAGTAGTTATTGGTCAAGCAGCTGTGTCCGCAGGTATTGTTTCGGCAGCTGTTGTTATTGTGATATCTATTACTGCGATAGCAAGTTTTGTACTGCCAGCAAATAATATGGAAATCGCCGTTCGTATCTTACGAGTAGTATTTATGCTCATCGCAGGATTATTTGGATTAGTTGGAGTGATTATTGGAATTGCGGCTCTGGCTATTCATTTGTGCAGCATACGTTCATTTGGAGTACCCTATATGAGCCCATTAGCGCCATTTGTGATGGGGGCTCAAAAAGATGCTTTGGTTCGTCTGCCGCTAACTCCGACAAATAAGGAGAGTGAGAAAGGATGATCCGGATCATTTGGATTGCCCTTCTGATGATAAGTATGATGTGTACAGGATGTTGGGATACTAGAGAAATAGATGATTTAGCACTTATTACTGCAATGGGAATTGACAAGGAGAATGGAGAGTATTTGCTGACGACTCAAGTCGTAAATCCTACTGCTGTTGCATCCCAACAAGGTGGAGGAAGCAACCAGTCTCCTGTTTTTATGTATCGAACGAAAGGAAAGACATTGACGGAAGCACTACATAAGAGAATGACATTAGGTTCTCGAGAAAACTACACTTCTCAAGTGAAAATCCTCGTATTAGGTGAAAATTTAGCAAGAGAAGGAATCAATGAGTTTACAGATTATCTGTCAAGAAGTTCTGATTTAGAACCGACGTTTTATATCGTTATTGCTAAAAAAGCAACAGCAGCACAAATATTGAATACGATGACTCCGGTAGCAAAAAGTCCTTCAGATATGATTTATTCTTCCATTCAAACACTAGTCAGGACAAAAGGAACTGTGCTTGCGACTACTACAGATGATCTATTAGCAAATATCATGAATGAAGGAGAAGAAGCCAAAATAACTGGTATCGAAGTAATAGGAGATAAAGAAGATGGGTCCGATGAAAATACAAAGAAAATAGTTCCTAAAAAATTATTGAAAACCAATACGATCTCGGCTTTCCATAATGATAAATTGGTCGGCTGGCTTTCAGATGATGCTAGCAAAGGGCTGGTGATGATCTTAAATAAAATGAAATCGACAGATATAAATGTTCCATGTCCAAAAAATTCAAAAAGGCGATTAGCGATGGAAGTTATTCACACCAAAACAAAAGTGAAAGGATTGGTAAATAATAATCATCCTAAAATCTTACTAAAAGTAGAATCAGAGTTAAATATAAATGAATCCCAATGTAGAGATTTAGAAGATATAAATACGTTAAATAAGCTTTCAAAACAAGAAATAAAACGAATTATTACCACTGCCATTTTTGCAGCACAAAAAAAATATCGAACCGATATTTTAGAATTTGGACATGCTATCCATCGCTCAGATGCAGAATATTGGGCGAAAAATAAAACAAAATGGGATCGTATTTTTGTAGGGCTGCCTGTAAGTATTCAAAGTGAAGTCAACATTACTTTTACTGGAACAACCCAAGGGTCCATGACACAGCGATAAAGGAGTATCGCAAAAGTGGGAGTGATAATGCTCTGTATATTTTTTTTCTATATCGTTTCAAAAGAAGTACCCATTCTGTGGAAAAAAAAGCAAAAAAGGATAGTTGGATTATATCTTTTCCTCATTTTAATCGGATTCGGATTAAGTATATCTCTATCTTTGCATATAACTGTTCCCAATCCATCAAATATTGTTGTCTATACGATGCAACCGCTGAAAGATTATATCTACGATTTATTGGATTAAAAAGGAGTAGATTTGGTGGGAAATAAAATTCAGATAACTCCTCATCAACTTATCACATTTCTGTTGGCTTTTATGGTTGGTGATGAGATTGCGCTTTTACCCCCCATTCAAGCGGCAGATGCAAAGCAAAATGTTTGGTTTGTGGGATTGCTCAGTTTGGTAATCGGGTTGCTTATCCTTTTGTTTATTTACTATCCTGTAAGCAAGTTTTATCCGGAAAAAAACCTTGTGGAATACAGTGAAAAATTATTGGGATCTATGTTTGGAAAACTGTTTACATTCTTTTTTGTTTTATATTCTTTTTACTATGCTTGTCTCACCTTGCGGTATATAGGAGACTTCTCTACTTCGCAAATTTTGCCGAAAACACCAAAAGTAGTTATCTATATTTTATTTGCCATCATTGTTGTGATGGGGCTGCTGGAGGGAATGGAAACGATTGCACGCAGTATTGAAATCTTATATATTCCGTTGTTCGGAGCAATTACCTTGTTAGGTGTAGCATTGATTCCAGTAGTAGAAATCAAAAATCTATTACCGCTTTTCGAGGGGGGATGGAAACCAATTGTACAGGGATCTATTACTTTTGTGAGCTTACCCTTCATTGAATTAATTTTTTTTCTTATGCTGGTACCCTATGTGAAACCGCAGGAAAAAGTAAAAAAATCTTGGCTGCTCGGTGCTTTACTAGGAGGAGCTTGTCTTGTTATGTTTGCAATTATGTGCATAATGACACTAGGAGTAAATATTACTGCCGACCAACTTTATCCTGGATGGAAGATAGCTAGAAAAGTGAGTCTTGGTGAGTATTTCCAAAAAATTGAAGTAGCCATTAATTTGATGTCTTTTTTTTCCATGTATGCACGTATATCATTGTGTTTCTATTGCTCTTTGATTGGGTTGACACATTTGTTCCGTATAAAGGATTCGCGGCCTTTCATTATTCCGTTTGGTATCTTACTGGTCACTTTTACAGCCATTGTATCAACAGATACGATCTATCTTGCTAATTTACATCGATTAAAACCTTTCCTCGATTTCTTTTTGGCATTTTTGCCTATATGTCTTATGCTAGCCATCGGATTTATCCAAATGAAATGGAGAAACCGGAAAAAGGAATTATGAGGTATTGGACGTACTCTGTTTCTGTATAAAAAGGTTGTTGTATAATTGACTTATAATATCGATAAATTAAGCTATTTTCCTAGTAGGTCGTTGAAAACACCGAACTCCTTGATTATTAAGGGTTTCACAACATTGAACTAGTTAATGTGAACGAAATGCAAAGAAGGCGGGTCTTTATGGAACAAAAACAAGAAAGACGTATATTTGTTGCACTTCCATTGCCAGCTTCTCTCCGAGAGCAATTAGGAGAATGGATAAAAGAAACACAAAATGAGTTGTCTTTTCGCAAGTGGATACACCCACAAGATATACATATTACGCTTCATTTTTTGGGAAGTACTTCGCAAGAACAATTAGAAGAGACGATACAGGCTCTAAGGACAGTATGTCAGCAGCAGGTTCCTTTTGAGCTTTTTATCGATGGTTTGGGAACTTTCGGTAAGTTGGATCAACCTCGTATTTTTTGGGCGGGTGTCGGGGGGCAATTAGATGAGCTTCGACAATTACAAAAAAGGGTTACAACTGCCTTAGCTCCTATTGGATTTCCTCCAGAAAGTCGTCCTTACAATCCCCATATTACCCTAGCCCGAAAATATACTTCCAGTGATTTTGATCGTAATCAATTAACTTCGTTAAATGTTGGCAATTTCAAATGGATTGCGGATCGAGTTGTACTTTATGAGACGTTATTGGGGAAAGAGCCCATGTATCACGAAATAGGTACTTTTTCTTTTGTAGATTGAAGATTTAGGGAACAAGAAGAAAGAAATTAACTTCTTAGGAGTGAGGGGCAAATGAATCAGAGCAGAAGTCCTATCTTTACCCTTCAACTGAAAGGATAAAGTTTAATGTTTATGATGATCGTGATGTTATTACCATTAGCTGTTATTACATCGTTGATCGGTGTTGTATTGTATAAATTTTATATCCAACGAAGAACGATTGAAACAGTCTACACTCCATTTGATTATATAACCGGCCAAACCTCAACGGAATTTCATGAAGAAAAAGAAGAGAAGGAAGAAAATCAAGATAACGGAGATGACAGGGACAAAAGGTTATTGCGTAATTCAAAATAGTGTTTTTACTAAATAAACATTCAGAGAAAAAAGAGCTGAATTTATGTCATCAGCTCTTCTAAACCACTTCCACACTATCATTTACAAATACTTCTTGAAGAAAAGTACTGACCTCCTCTTCATATCGTTTTTTATTTCGCAGGAAGGAATCACCATGTCCAGCTCCTTCCGCGATGTATAAACGTTTCAATCCTCTTTGTTTTGCCTCATATAATTTTTTGCTCATATAGGTAGGGATGTAGTGATCGCGGTTACCATGAATAAAGAAAATAGGGACATCGCTATTGGCAACTGCTGAAATAGGGCGGACGTCTGAAAGTCGGAAACGGGCAAATATTTTCACAAGCAGACCAATCGTATGATAAAAGATAAAAGTAGGAGCTTTATAGATATGTTTTATTTGATATCGGATGAGTTCTGCGAGATCAGAGTAGGGACAGTCTGCTATGATGAATTTGGCGTGTTGGTTAATATGAAGGTATTCGAGAGCTGTTCCGCCGCCTAGGGAGATGCCATGCAGTCCGATGAGAGTATCAGCTCCGATATGCTCTCGAATCCAGTTTACCCAGCTGTCAATGTCATATTTTTCATAGTAACCATAGCTGGTGTGCGTTCCTTCACTCTCTCCATGAGCACGATGATCAATCGCAAGTAAATTAAATCCATGTTTGATATACAGATCAGTAAATTGCATAGACATTGGATATGCCCTTGTATAACCATGTAGTAAAATCATAACTTTTTTAGAAAGTGGGTTTGTTTCAATATAGTAGCTATGAAGCTTTAATTCATCTTTATTTTCAATCACAATTTCTTGTTTGGATAGTTTCTCAAACTGTGTTTTTGTATAAAGTCCCCTTTTTTCCACCACTTTAAAACATTCTTCTGGTGTGAATTTTTTCTTTTGGGTTATGTTTCGATAGCCAAACAGTGAAATACTGTATATCACGATGGAAATCAGTAAAAATATAAAAAATATAGTAGCAAGAACCCACCAGCTGATCATTCTGATGCCTCCTTCATTCGATATTATAAGATTCTAAACAATATTAAAAATGATTTTATACCAATATTAAAATATATTATAACAGACTGTTTCAAGTGTAATTTGGATAAGTTTATAAAAACTTTAAGACTAAATGGAAAGAATTATTAACTTATAATGGAAAGTGGAAAAAGAAAACAGAGGATAAAGGGAAGCAAAAATGCACATCATGAAATTATTATCCTAAAGTAAAGGAAAGTGTATAAGGTGAGATGTTTTCATTTGTTTGCAGCATTTCTATTAGCTAGCGTTTCCATGCTAATAGGTTTCTCTAACTCTCCTCCATCCACAAAACGAGTTGCCATTATTATTGATGATTTGGGCAATGGCTTAAAAGGAACAGATAAAATTTTTTCTATAAATGCTCCATTAACGGTAGCAATCATGCCATTACTCCGAACTTCAAAAGAAGATGCGATTCAAGCAAGGAAGGCAGGCTTTGAGGTACTACTGCACTTACCAATGGAGTTTTATCACGGGAAAAAATCTTGGCTTGGTCCAGGTGCAATAACTACTGACATGTCTACCGAAGAAATTAAAAAGCAAGTACGGGCTGATCTCGATAGTGTGCCGTATGCTAAGGGGATCAATAATCATATGGGTTCAAAAGCAACAGCAGATGGGAGGGTTGTTCGTGCAGTATTGGAGGTAGTGAAGGAAAGGAATTTGTTTTTTGTGGATAGTGGAACAAGCACAGATTCTAAGATTATTCGGGTAGCAAGGGAAATGGGAGTACCTGTTACCAAACGAGATATTTTCTTAGATAATATCAACAGCAGACATGATATTGATCGCCAGTTAAATCATCTGATCAAGAGAACAGTGGAAAAAGGCGATAGTATTGCTATTGGTCATGTTGGGATACAAGGAGACAATACTTCTCGTGCGATAGAGTCTTCACTGTCTGTATTTCAGCGAGCAGGCATTCAAATTGTTCCAGTGTCTTCCCTGTTGTCCATAGAAAAAAATAAATAGAATCGAATAAGAATACGTTGTAAAATTATTCGATGTATTGATATTATAATATCAGTGCAGAGGCTAACATCTGATAAAACAAGAAAAAAAGGGAGAAAAATCCAAAATGATCAACTTATTTTTTTAGATATTTAAAGGATAAATGCACATTTGTATACATTTCCCAAAAGATTACAGTTTACAGATGCTTTATCTTTATTTTAAAATAACAAATAGAGCTTTATTATATTTGTGAATGACCATTCATTCAGAAAATTTACGAGTTTAAGACCATTTGGTCTTGACTATATAATCCAGCAGTACTAATTCGAGGAGGATAAGGAATGAGCAAGAAGAAATGGTCTATATTCACTGCCATTATCTTGGTTCTTAGTATGGTATTAGCCGCTTGTGGCGGAGGTGGCGCAGATGATGCTTCCAAAAATACGTTAGTATTGACGGATAAATCGGAACCGCCAAATTTAGATAGTGCTAAATCGACCGACCAAGTATCTTTTCAAATCTTGACGAACTCACTGGAAGGATTAATGAGGCTGGATAAAGATCTAAAACCAGCACCAGGTATTGCTAAAAGTTATGATGTAAGTTCAGATAAACTAACCTATACGTTCCACCTTCGTGATGCAAAATGGAGCGATGGGAAAGCCGTAACAGCAAATGATTTTGAATATGCATGGAAACGTGCGCTAGACCCAAAAACTGCTTCTGAATATGCTTATATTCTCGAACCTGTAAAAAATGCTATGGAGTACAATGCAGGCAAAGCAAAAGCAGAAGATGTAGGGGTAAAAGCACTTGATGCGAAAACGCTTCAAGTTACATTAAAAGCGCCATCACCCTATTTCTTGGAATTAACAGCATTTTCTACCTTCATGCCACAACGTGAAGATATCGTTAAGAAATATGGCGACAAATTTGCTTTAGAAGCAAAGAACATGGTGTATGATGGACCATTTTCTATTGATAAATGGGAACACGGTGTAAGCGTTCACTTAACCAAAAACAGCAATTATTGGGATGCTAAAAATGTAAAATTGGCAAATGCAGAGGTTAAGTTCCTAAAAGAGGAATCCACTCGTGTGAACTTATATAAGACAAATAAAGTCGATTTCACCGAGATTACCAAAGATTTTGCTGATGCATACAAATCCAATCCCGAAAGATTCGTATTAAAGGAATCTTCTGCATGGTATCTTGAATTTAACCAAAGAGAAGGCTTCTTGAAAAACAAAAAACTTCGTCAAGCTATCGAACTAGCAATTGATAAGAAAACATTGACGGATGCAGTATTAAAAACTGGTTCCACTCCAGCTGGGGCTTTAGTACCACCAGATATTCATGCAACTGGAGACAAAAAATTCCGCGATATATCAAAAGAGCAAGTTTCTTATGATCCTAAAAAAGCGAAGCAACTATGGGATGAAGGATTAAAAGAAGAAGGTCTTAAAAATCCTGTGAAACTCGATGTTCTTGGTGATGATACTACAAATGCAAAAGACCAAATGGAATTCATTTCTGATCAATTGGAAAAAAATCTTGGCGTCCAAGTTACTACATCTCCTGTAACGTTTAAAGAGCGTCTCCAACGAGGAAAAGATGGTAACTTCCAATTGCTATTATCTGGTTGGGGTGCAGATTACAACGATGCAATGAGTTACTTAGACATTTTCACGACTGGTCAAAGCTATAACCGTGGAAGATGGAGTAACACAGAATACGATGCTCTCATTAAAAAGTCGAAAAATAATCCAGACTTTGAAGCTCGTATTCAAGATCTAGCTAAGGCTGAAAAGATTTTAATTGATGATCAAGGAATCGCTCCACTCTACTACCGTACTCGATTAAGCCTTCTAAAACCTTACGTAAAAGGTGCAGTTTGGAACACAACATGGGGATTCTTTGACTTAAAAGGCGCATATCTAGACGGCAAGTAAGAATGACCTAATAAGGTATATGTCATTAGGGCATATACCTTATATTTTTGTTTTGGTGGGGAGGAGTGAGGTAACTTGGTAAAATATACATTAAAAAGATTTGGTCTAATGCTTCTTACGCTGTTTATTATTGTAACTGTAACTTTTTTTCTTGTTCGGATGCTTCCGGGGACACCACTAGCAAATGAAGAAAAATTACCACCAGAGATTCGAGATCAAATCTTACAACAATACGGGTTAAAAGACCCATTATATATTCAGTATTTCAAGTTTATGGGACACCTTGTTCAAGGTGATTTAGGCATGTCACTCAGTCAAAGCGGGCGTTCTGTCAATGAATTGTTAAGTGATCGTATAGGCCCTTCAGCGACTATTGGCTTTCAAGGGATTCTCATCGGTATTGTTATCGGTTTGTTATTAGGGATTGCTGCTGCTTTAAAACGCGGGACATGGGTGGATAGCTTAGCGTCTGCTACAGCAGTATTTGGAGTTTCCATACCGAACTTCGTTTTGGCAGGATTGTTATCTTACTGGATAGGGGTTAAGTTTGGTTGGCTGCCCCCTGCTTTATGGGGTGGTTATGAGTATACCATCTTACCTTCGCTAGCTTTGTCTGTTTATGTCATTGCACAAGTATCACGGTATATTCGTACTGAAATGGTAGAAGTACTTGACCAGGATTATATTCGAACAGCGAAAGCAAAAGGCTTGGCTTGGAGAAAAATTATTACGAATCATGCATTGCGCAATGCCATGATTCCTGCTGTTACGGTATTAGGTCCGTTAACTGTTAATATTTTGACTGGATCGCTTGTCGTGGAAAATATTTTTGGGATTCCAGGGATCGGAAATCTCTTTGTAGAATCGATCATGGTCAATGACTATACCACTGTTTTAGGAACAACGATTTTCTATAGTATCTTGTTTTTAGGTGTTACTTTTATTGTTGATGTTTTATATGGGATTATTGACCCACGTATTCGGATTTCAGGTGCTAAGGAGTGATGCAACGATGAATACACCAAAAAAAGTGCAAAAAAGTTGGTTTGAGCCCCTTGCCCCATCCGAAAAAAATAGTGAGGTCTTAGCTCCGCAGACAGGTTACTGGAAGGATGCTTGGAGACGCTTCAAAGCAAATAAGGGTGCTCTTATCGGACTTGTGTTAATCATTCTTTTACTTTTGATTGCATTTATTGGTCCCGTATTTAATGGTTTTGACTATAAGACGCAAAACTTATCCATATCAAATCAAGAGCACCTATCTGGTCATTTCTTAGGGACAGATAGCCTAGGTCGAGATTTATGGCAACGTGTTTGGTATGGTGCAAAAATCTCCTTATTAATCGCCTTTATCGCTGCTTTTTTAGATGTAGTAATCGGGGTGACATTTGGAGGAATTTCGGGTTACTTTGGCGGGCGTGTGGACAACGTGATGCAACGCATATTGGAGATTATGTACTCCATTCCAAATATCGTCGTTATCATCCTTCTCATGATGTACTTGGAACCTGGAATCTTGCCTATCGCCGTTGCTTTAGCTTTTACTGGATGGGTACCGATGGCTCGAGTAGTTAGAGCACAAATTTTAAAATTAAAAACACAAGAGTACGTTTTAGCAGCTCGTACAATGGGGGCAAGTCACTTTCGTATCTTGTTTAAACATTTGATTCCAAATGTGATAGGGCCCATCATTATTGCTGTAACCTTTTCTATTCCATCCGCCATTTTCTTTGAAGCTTTTCTAAGTTTTATTGGACTAGGGCTGCGTCCACCATCGGCTAGTTTAGGGATACTGGTGAGTGATGGGTATCGAACTCTACAACTGTTCCCTCATCAATTATTCTGGCCAGCTCTTGTTCTATGTATTATTATGCTTTCTTTTAACCTGATCGGAGATGGATTGCGAGATGCACTTGATCCAAAAATGAAAAAGTAAGGAGGGAGCAAGGATGAAACCGATATTGGAAGTGTCTGATCTACATGTCACGTTTCGCTCGGAACATCAAGAGGTAAAAGCGATACGCGGTGTGGACTTTACCGTTCAAGAAGGTGAAGTTGTCGCATTTGTTGGGGAATCCGGTAGTGGGAAAAGTGTTACGTTTCAATCCATTATGCGTCTTCTTCCCCAACCACCTGCTAATATAGATAAAGGTACGATTCTTTATAATGGTCGGGATATAACCAAATTATCCGAAACAGAGATGCAAAAAATTCGCGGAAAAGAGATCGCGATGATTTTCCAAGATCCGATGACCTCTTTAAATCCTACTATTCGAGTTGGAAAACAAATATCGGAAAGCTTGATGAAACACCAGAAAGTAACTTATAAAGAAGCGAAAGATCGTGCAATAGAATTATTAAAAATGGTTGGAATACCTAGTCCTTCCGAACGTGTAAACCAATTTCCTCATCAGTTCAGTGGTGGGATGCGTCAAAGAGCGATGATTGCAATGGCATTGGCCTGCTCGCCGAAATTATTGATAGCAGATGAACCAACGACTGCCTTGGATGTAACCATTCAGGCGCAAATTATTGATTTGTTAAAAGATCTACAGACTAACACTGGTTCTTCTATTGTCTTTATTACGCACGACTTGGGTGTAGTTGCAGAGATTGCGGATCGTGTTGCTGTCATGTATGCAGGGAAAGTAGTGGAAACAGGAACCTTAGATGAAATTTTTTATAATCCTAGACACCCTTATACATGGGGTTTGCTGGCCTCTATGCCAAGAATAGATCAGAACCGTGATAATGATCTTGTATCCATTCCTGGCTCTCCACCAAGTCTGGTAAACCCGCCGGTTGGTTGTCCGTTTACTGCTAGGTGCCCGTATGCGATGAAAATATGCCAAGAGCAAATGCCAGAGGCTACAAAAGCATCTGATTCTCATCAAGTTGCTTGTTGGCTACAGCATCCAGATGCACCTAAAGTAGAAAATCCAGCTCTGTTGGAAGGGAGGTGAGGAGATTGACTAAACCAATTTTAGAAGTGAAAAATTTAGAGAAACACTTTCAAATAGATCGAAACAAAGTTTTAAAAGCAGTAGACGGCATTTCTTTTGAAGTTTTTCCTGGAGAAACTTTTGGTTTGGTAGGAGAATCTGGCTGTGGTAAATCTACTGCGGGAAGAACAATTATTGATCTCTATAATGCAACAAATGGAGAAGTATTGTTCGAAGGAAAAAATGTTCATAAACTAAAAGGTAAAAATCAAAAGAATTTCCGTCGTGAGATGCAAATGATTTTCCAAGACCCCTATGCAAGTCTAAATCAGCGTAAAACGATTATGGAGATTATCGCAGAAGGTTTAGATATTCATGAGTTAGCAAGTGGGAAAAAGAGAGAACAGATCGTCTATGATCTTCTAGAGACTGTTGGCTTGAATAAAAGCCATGCGAGTCGTTATCCTCACGAATTTAGTGGTGGACAACGTCAGCGGATTGGGATTGCACGAGCAATTGCGATGCAGCCGAAATTTATCATTGCGGATGAACCTATCTCAGCACTAGACGTATCGGTTCAAGCGCAAGTAGTGAACTTAATGCGTAAACTGCAAAAAGAAAATGGATTAACCTATCTCTTCATCGCTCACGATCTTTCGATGGTCAAATATATTAGTGATCGTGTTGGAGTGATGTACTTAGGCAGAATGGCGGAATTAGCAGATAGTGAAAAGCTATATGAGGAACCTCTTCATCCGTATACACAAGGGTTACTATCTACTGCGCCTATTCCAGATCCAGTTCAAGCGAGACAGAGGGAAAAAATCCGTATCAAAGGAGAACTGCCATCTCCTCTAAATCCACCAAGTGGATGTCGCTTTCGGACTCGATGTCCTCATGCGATGGCAGTTTGTGCACAAGTCGATCCGATTTGGCAAGAAGCAAAGCCGAATCATTGGGTAGCGTGTCACTTATATTCCAGTTCAAATTCAAATCCTCAGTAATGAGGATTTTTTTGTAGATAAGAGTATGATTTTATCTTATCTATAAAGCGAGACAGAGGCGTGACTTTTCTCTTTAGCGACCTGTACACTTGGTGTGCTTATTTCCTTGTCTGAGGTGCATAAGTGCAACTAAGCCTCTGTCTGCGCCTCGAGAGAGCAAGTTTCTTTATCATGCCCCAAAGCTTTCTTTTTTCACAAAAATTGGTATGATAGGTTAGGGTTTGATGGATATGAAGTGGGAAGGCGATCAATGTGCAATTTTTAGTAAATGCCACAGAAAGTGGGAAAATGTTAAAGCAGATATTGCAAAATAGGTTTCATTTTTCTCGTCGAATGTTTCGTCGTCTGCGAGAAGAGCAAAGAGTATGTGTAAACCAAAAGATTGTTTACTATACATCTAGACTGATAGAAGGCGATGTTGTCGAAGTTCGATTGGAAGAAACAAATGATGATTGCTTTATTCTGCCGCAAAAAGTCGATTTCATGGTCGTGTTTGAAGATGATGATATTTTAATTATAGATAAGCCAGCAGGATTAGTCGTTCATCCGACGATGGGATATAAGGATGGTACACTCGCTAATGGAATTGCTTACCATGCTAGAGAACGTGGTGAATCCTATCTTTTTCGCCCTGTAACAAGGTTAGATAAAGATACATCTGGAATCATGGTGATAGCAAAACATGCCCATGCTCACGCTATGTTATCAAAGCAAATGAAGAAAAAACGCTATCAAAGAACGTATGTGGCCATTTGTCATGGTTATATTACTCCATCAAGAGGTACCATAGATTTACCAATCGGCTTGTCCTCTTCCAGTATTATTGAACGAGTGATTGATCGAGAAAATGGAAAAGAAGCCATTACCCATTATGAGACTCTTACACGACTAGAGGATGCAACAATAGTAAAGTTATCATTGGAAACAGGGAGAACTCATCAAATACGTGTTCATCTAGCTTCCATCGGACATCCCATTATTGGAGATACTTTGTATGGGGTAAAAGAAAGACACCAGTGGATTTCGCGACAAGCTTTACATGCCAAGGAAATTGAGATTTTCCATCCAAGTCGATACGAGTGGTTTAGATGGTCCATTCCTGTGGCAGATGATATGCAAAGGTTAACAGAAAAACTAACAGTTAAGCTTTTATAAATAGTAAACAATCTTTATTAAAAAGTTGACATTTCTATTTGTTTTAGAGAGCTTTCTATTCTATAATCTTATTACTGTTTTGTATATAAATAGTTCTTAAGGGGAGTATTATGGACAAAAACCAGCCCATTCTGCCAGATACTGTGAGTGAGATCGAGTTTTTTTTACGGGAAATTAGCGTGATCATGAAGTGGAAAGGACGCGATATTCTCGCAGATTTTCCGATCACCCCTCCACAGTTCTCTGCACTAATATGGCTTTATAAGGATGGGGATATGACAATTGGTGAGCTAAGTCAAAAAATGTATATTGCATGTAGTACGATGACAGATTTGATTGATCGTATGGAGAAAAATAAGTTAGTAACACGTATTCGAGATGAACGAGATCGAAGAGTAGTACGAATTCAAATGCTGGATTACGGGAAAGGCATTATTCAAGAAGTTTTATCTGCAAGACGTGCCTATTTGGGCCGTATACTTGAAAAATTTACTCAAGAAGAAGCACAGCAGACAGAAGATGTTTTGCGGTTGATATATAAACAAATGCTAACTACAGATTAGTAATTTCCCCCTTTGGTCACCAAAGGGGTTGCTTTTTTGTACATTAGTAATATCCTCATGTATAGGTGGTAAACTGGAGGGAGCTAAAAACATTCATGAATAACCACGCAATTGGTGTTTTTGATTCAGGAGTAGGTGGCATAACGGTTGTCAAAGAAATAATGAGACAGCTTCCACACGAGACAATTTATTATTTTGGAGATACCTTACGCTGTCCATATGGAGAACGTAGCAAAGATGAAGTAAAACAGTTTACCTTAGAAGTTATTGATTTTTTGTTAAATTTTCCGTTAAAAGCAATTGTTATCGCTTGTAATACTGCAACAGCGGCAGCTTTAAATGATGTTCGAAAGCATGTATCTATTCCCGTTTTAGGTGTTATTGAACCTGGTGCTAGAGCAGCGATAAAAAGCACCACAAATGGTGAAGTAGGTATAATTGGAACCGTTCGCACAATTGATAGTGGTGCATATGAGCGTACATTAAGACGCATTCATCCCGATATTATTACTCATTCTTTGGCATGTCCCACACTGGTACCTTTGGTAGAGAGCGGATTACATCATTCTTCTGAGGCAGATGATATCGTCGCGAAAGCATTGACTCCGCTTCGCGGATTAAGTATGGATACTTTAATTTTAGGATGTACCCATTATCCACTGCTTGCTTCTTCGGTTCAAAAAGTGATGGGAGATAAGGTGAAGTTGATCAGTTCTGCTGAGGAAACAGCGTCAGAGCTGAGTACGATTTTGCAATATGGTAATATGCTTGCTACAAGACATCAGAAGCACCGCTTCTTTACCACTGGTGACACGAGCAAATTTGCAAGTTTAGCCGGTGCTTGGCTTGATCTAGACATTGAACCAGAGCAAGTATCACTAAGTTATGCAACAAAAGTGGATTGAAGATGAGATAGTCATATAGTTAAGGGAAATTTATAGTAGATTAATGCGCGGTGGTTTGGAAATAAAAGAAGGAGATTCCACTATCTCCTTCTCTTTCAAAATTCCATAATAGTTAACCGTTGGGGGGATCAGCTTCAAAGATACGTCCTGCTGTTTGAGATTGAAGTTCTTTTGTTGTCATCTTTTGATCACCTCCATTCAATAATAAACTATTCTGATAAAAAATAGTCATATATTTATAATGTTTTTCTGGATCTTTGTTTTCGTAAAACTTAGTAAGCTCCAGTGCAATATCTCGTTGCTGTGTTCGGAAGGAGTGTTTTTCTGCTAGTTGAAGTGCTTCTATAAAGTGGTCAATCGCTTCTTTTTGCAAGTTTTGTTTCGATTTGCATCGTGCAAAACCAAACTGGGATTCGCAAAGTTTGAGTAAATCATTTTCTTTTTTGCTAATTTTCATTGCCTTCTGTAGTTCCTCTTCTGCTCGTTCGATGTTTTCTTCTTCTAGATATAGCAATCCCAATTGAAAATGATTGGTAGCTGATAGGAATTTTCGCTGGATTTTTCCTTCCAAGTGGGCAGCAGTTTGGAAGCACTTCATTGCTAGGTTGAATTCTCCTAGATGATTGTAAGAGGTTCCGAGGGTTGTCCAGAGTTCAAAACAGCGGTCATAATTCTCCCCTCGTCTGGCGATTTCGATCCCTTCTGACGCGAAACGTATTGCCTTTTTATACATCTGCTGCTTGTTGTATAGCTTGGCTTGTAGGTCGTACATATTTAACTGGATCTCCGTATCAATTTCATCAAGATGAGACCACATTTCCTCTAAAATCGCCATGGCTTCACTGATTTGATCTAATCTTTCGAGATAGATGGCTTTACTCAATGACAAATGATACTTGAAATGTTTTCTCTCGCCGTCCGGTTTAAATGCGTCTAACCCATTTTCCACACACAGCAAAGCATTGTCAAGATTATTCTGTCGATAGGCAATACGAGCGAGTTCATAGAAGCTTGCGCTTTTGATATTGGTTGATTGGATTTCCGGATAATCTTCAACAATCTGAATGGCTTTTACAAAGTTGATATGGGATTTGGGCCAATTTTGATTTTTGTAATAGTATTTTCCTTTTAAATAACTGGTAACAGCAATATACGGATCATCCATTGGTAGTTTGAGCTTTTTCAATGCTTTATTTGCTTTTGTG
>NZ_JCAJZT010000014.1:0-28641 GCF_059510395.1 Shimazuella sp. NTD248
ATCTTTTTTCCTCTAAGCCAAAAGAACCTAGCATTACATGTATAAATTAAAGCAGAACAAATACGATTTCTTCTATATATAAATTATTATCTTGTATTCATTAATTATTATTATTGATAAAATGTTCATAGTGGAGAGAACCTAACACTTTTGGGAATGCAGCCAAGTGATTTATCCTAAGGTCTTATACTAATTGATAGGAACAACCCTAAAAATTATTTATTGTACTTCTTACTAGGAAGGGTCACTTTTATCTTTATTTTCCAAACTATCTCTATCCTCAAAAATAGGTACAACCCATTCTTTGGTTATAGATTTTTTTGTTTTTATTTATTATTATATCGATTATAGTTAACAAAAATTTCACGTAACTATTTTATTTCCGAAATACAGAAAGGGGCGATTGTTACATATCCATCTGTTTACTTGAAAGTTAACAACATTAGGAGGTACGCAAATGAAAAGAGTTTTCTCATTAGGGTTATCACTCAGTCTTCTTTCTATTAGCGTTATCGGTTGTAGCAATAATTCCAGTGGAAATGTAATAAAAATAGCAACACAGACGCCTCTTTCCGGCAACCAAGCCACTGTAGGCGAAGCAATTAAAAACGGTGCTCAGTTAGCAATCGACGATCATGTAGAAGCATTAAAAAAATTAGGGTTTGATTTAGAATTAGCACCTTACGATGATCAAGCCGATCCTAAAAAAGGCGTTGCAAATGCACAACAAATCGGTGCAGATCAATCGATTTTAGGAGTAGTCGGTCACTATAATTCAGGGGTAGCCATCCCTTCCTCTACTACCTATCAAAAAAATCAATTAGCAATGGTATCTCCTGCAAATACTGCTGTAGAGCTAACTGAAAGCGGTAACAAATCAGTTCATAGGATTGTAGCACGAGATGATGTCCAAGGATCTGCAGATGCAAACTATGCCACGAACAAATTACATGCAAAAACCATTTTTATCATCCAAGATAAAACAGCATATGGACAAGGAATTACGAGTAACTTCCAAAAACAAGCTGAGAAAAATGGAGCAAAAATTGCTGGCAATGAAGGTATTACTGTTGGAGAAAAAGACTTTAGCGGGGTATTAAATCAAGTTGCTGCGGCAAAACCGGACTTTATTTTCTATGGTGGTATTTATTCTGAATTCGGAATACTCGTCAAACAAGCACGAGAAAAAGGAATTACTGTTCCTATGATGGGTGGAGACGGAGTAGATTCGTCTGATATGTATAAAATAGCAGGAGATGCCATTAAAGATGTTTATTATAGTACAACTGCTGCCGATGTTAGTAATACAGCTGAAGGGAAAAAGTGGGCAGACCGATACAAAGCAAAATTTAATAAAGCTCCTCAATCATATGCCTATTATGGATATGACGCTATGAATGTACTACTCCAAGGGTTAGAAGATGCAATTAAGAAAAATGGTAACAAAAAGCCTACACGTCAACAAGTTTTAGACGCTGTTCACGTGATCAAGGATTATCAAGGAATCGCTACCAAAGTATCTTTCGATGCAAAAGGCGATAATGATTTCGCTAAAATCTTTATTCATAAATTTGAAAACAATCAATATCCAGGTCCTCTAGTTGGAGAAGAAGGAAAATAACAGCATATTCCAAAGAGGTGAAGGAAAACGCTTCACCTCTTTCCCAAACTATAAAGAAAGGAAGAGTTTTCTTCATGAGTCATATCTTCTCTGCTCTTCCCCAAGTATTAGTAGATGGTCTAACACTCGGCGCTGTCTATGCTGTAGTAGCATTAGGTTATACCATGGTATACGGCATATTGGAACTCATTAACTTCGCTCATGGCGAAGTATTTATGACAGGAGCATTTATCGGAACAGGTCTCTTGTTATCTATGGGGGCATTTGGTGCAGCTTTGCCTGCCTGGATCACTCTTATACTCATCTTAATCATAACAGCTCTCCTCACTGGTCTCTTAGGAATGGGCATCGAAAAGCTGGCGTATCGACCACTGAGAAAAGCACCGAAACTGATTCCTTTGATTTCCGCAATCGGTATTTCCTTTATATTGCAAGACTTAGTTCGTTTCCTAGCTGAATGGAAAACTGGTAACTATATCATAACAGGCACTACATTATTTGAAGGGAAATTAACCATCCCCTTTTCCTCAATCGTTGGAACATTTCAAAATGCAACGATTAAAACAAACACGCTTATTCTCATAGGCATTACCATTGTTATCATGATTATGCTCGATATATTTGTCAACCGCACCAAATGGGGTACAGCCATGCGTGCTGTAGCACAAGATCAAGAAACAGCATCGCTTATGTCCATTAACGTGAACAAAGTAATCAGTCTCACCTTCTTTATCGGTTCTGCAATTGGCGGCGCTACTGGGTTTTTATTTGCTCAACAATATGCGACGATTGATCCTTACATCGGATTTATACTTGGGCTTAAAGCATTTACTGCAGCTGTCCTTGGGGGAATTGGAAACATTCGTGGAGCAATGTTTGGCGGCTTACTTTTGGGTGTATTAGAAGTTTTTGCTGCTGCCAATCTAAGTACACTTACTGGCGGCGTATTTGGCTCGGAATACAAAGATGTTTTTGCTTTCGCTATTTTAATTTTGGTCCTTATTTTTAAACCAGAAGGCTTATTTGGAAAATCTGCCAAGGAGAAGGTGTAGGTGATCAGGATGAACAAAGGCTTAGATATGCTGCAAAATAACCGAAGACTACAATTTATCTTATTGTTACTGTTTATCCTAATAAGTAGCGCCAGTGTTTACTTCTTGGAAAGATCAGTCACTGCATTTCTCCTGTTGTTAGGCTCTTTATTACTTCTTCACTATACTCATCTGTCCAAACCAATAAAATGGAGCATCGCTCTCATACTACTAGTAGTCATTATTCCACTAGCAACCTCTGGTGGAACTTCACAACAAGACTACATGGAAGTAGCTGTCCAAACGGGGATTTATATCGCGATGGCACTAGGACTAAATATAGTAGTTGGCTTTGCAGGTCTTTTAGACCTTGGATTTGTCGCATTCTTCGCTATTGGCTCCTATACGTATGGAATATTTGCCTCCCCACAGGCAGCTGCACTGTTTCATAGTGATATTTTCCCCTTAGGTGGAGTTTGGTTTTGGCCGTTTATTATTATAGGAGGGTTAATAGCTGCTCTATTTGGCATATTATTAGGAATTCCTGTCCTGCGAGTAAAAGGTGACTATCTGGCTATTGTTACGCTAGGATTCGGAGAAATCATCCGTATTGTTTTTAACAATTTGGACAAACCGATAAATATTACTAACGGTGCACAAGGTCTTTCCCAGATTCAACAACCTGAAATTTTTGGATTTACCTTTAGTCTTGCCAGTCAGTTTTATTATATCGTCATTGCAATATTACTGATCGTGATAGTAGGAGTTCAGAGACTAGAGAATTCAAAGCTAGGTCGCTCTTGGAAAGCTATCCGAGAAGATGAAATTGCTGCCCAAGCAATGGGCATCCCCTTGGTTAAGACAAAATTGTGGGCTTTTGCGTTAGGGGCATCCTTTTCAGGAATGATGGGGGTGGTTTTTTCTGCCAAAAATATGTTTGTCGATCCCTCCAGCTTCACTCTCATCGAATCCATCACTATTCTTGTAATGGTTATTCTCGGCGGTATGGGAAGTATACCTGGCGTCATTCTAGGAGCTGCTGTTATTTCTGTACTAAACCTGCAAATATTAACAGAAGTAACCAATTTCTTAACACAGACGATCAGTATATCTGAAACATTATCTCCGACAAAAATGCAGCGTCTTATCTTTGGGATTATCCTTGTCTTAATAGCCGTTTATCGCCCAAAAGGGTTGATTACTGCCAAAACCAAGCAGTTTGATCCAGAGGAGCTAGCAGATCAAACCATTCCAGACAAATAAGGGAGAGAATATGGATGACCGCATTGGAGCTAAAAGGGGTAACCAAACAATTTGGGGGATTAACTGCTGTAAACAAAATAGACTTGTCTATCAAAGATAATTCCATTACTGCCATTATCGGACCAAATGGAGCTGGAAAAACGACTTTGTTTAACCTCATTACTGGTATCTATAAACCAGATTCGGGAAGTATTGCGATGAATGGAACATCCCTTATAAACCGAAAACCCAACCAAATAGCCAACTTAGGAATTGCTCGAACCTTTCAGAATATACGTCTATTTAAAGAAATGACTGCACTGGAGAATGTATTGATCGGTATGCATTCCCACCTCACTTCTGGTTTACTCGGCACCTTATTTCAATTTAAACATGTTCGCTTTGAGGAAAAGAAAGCAGCAATAGATGCTTATAAATTATTGCAGATAGTTCATCTTTCGGAAAAATGCAATGAACAGGCTAAAAATCTATCTTATGGAGAACAAAGGAGATTAGAAATTGCCCGAGCCCTTGCTACTAGACCACACATCCTATTTCTCGATGAACCAGCAGCTGGGATGAATCCAAGGGAAACAAAAACACTAACTGAACTTATCACTCGCATCAGAGAGGAATTTAACCTTACGATTATTCTCATTGAGCACGATATGAAGCTTGTAATGAATATTTCCGAGGAAATAATCGTGCTCGATTATGGTCAAAAAATTGCATCTGGAAATCCAGAAGAAATACGATCTAATCCAAGGGTAATAGAAGCCTATCTAGGAAAAGGAGCTGTTTCTTGATGTCAGATCGCTTGCTTCTACAAATGCAACAAGTATCAGCTTACTATGATCAGATCCAAGCATTAGATGCTATTTCACTCGAAGTAAATGTTGGTGAAATCGTTACTTTGGTAGGATCCAATGGTGCTGGAAAATCCACAACCTTAAAAGCGATTTGTGGTCAGGTAAAAACAACTGGAACTATCTCATTTCTCGGAAAAGATATAACGAAACTCCCTCCTCATCAAACTGCTAAACTAGGCATCGCACATGTACCAGAAGGTCGCCGGATATTCCCTAGGTTAACAGTCAAAGAAAATCTAGAAATGGGTGCTTTTCAACTAAAAAACAAAAAAGAGATAGAAGAACAGATGGAAATCGTTTTTCAGTATTTTCCAAGGGTAAAAGAAAGGCTCCATCAAAAAGGAGGAACCATGAGTGGAGGAGAGCAGCAAATGTTAGCAATCGGCAGGGCACTCATGAGTAAACCTAGCATTTTGCTCCTAGATGAACCTTCCATGGGACTAGCACCGATCATTGTGGAGCAGATATTTGAGATCATCCAAGAATTAAATCAGACAGGAATGACCATTTTATTGGTCGAACAAAATGCGTATCAAGCACTTTCCATCGCACACAGGGGTTATGTAATCCAAACAGGGAAAATCATCCTAGCAGATCAAGCAAAATCATTATTAGAAAATAAACAAATAACGGAAGCTTATCTTGCTTAAAATATAAAAGAAGACCCTTTTATAAGGTCTTCTTTTTCTATTCCATCGGCATACTTGTCCTTCTTCTTTTCGAACCACCATGACGAACAGAACGTGATGGCAGTTCGGAAGTAGAAGAAGGAGCTTTTGGTGGGACATTGGAAAATGGTTGTATATGCGGACTCATTTGTGGAATCACTTGTGGATTCATTTTCTGATTTACTTGCGAACTCATCTGCTGGAGTGGATTTGGTACTGGGTTTGTACCCATTGCCGGAAACATTTGTTGCATCATTGGCATCATCTCATGCAACTTTGATACCGTTTGCACAAACTCTCGATACTCCTTGTACTGGGAGAGTACTTTTTTGATAAAGTCAGAACACGAATCATCATGTTCACTACACCACTCATAAACTTCACGCTCCATTTGATCATTTAGATTAAAGGTAAGCGTCACATTGCGTTTACGAGTTGAAAGCAACTCCCTTGTATCTCGTTCGCTCATTTATTTTACCACCCTTCTGGGACCCACTCGAGAGCAGAAGCGTGAAGCATACCTAAACAATCACTGTACAAAGGATTTGGAGCAACTTGTACATTTGGGAAAAACTTACGAATCTCTGGCAATAATAGCTCAGCAGCTCCACCAGACACATAAAACATTTTTTCTCTCACATCACCGTATTCATCTTCATATGGCAAATCCCAATGATATCCACCAACTTCTGAAAAAATAGCTTTTGCAATTGCTTCAGAACGTTTATCTTTGGAGAAATTACGGAATTTTTCCCAAGAAATATTCGAAGAAGAACCAGATTGATTATGCACATAACGACCGTTATGATCATAAGTAGCAAAGTTAGATTTCTCAGAACCAATAGCCATAATATGAACTACTTTGTCCTCTGTGTCTTCTTCAGGAGTTACATAGTAAGTAGCTCCACCTTCTACCCCAACTAAAACATCAAGAACATGAATTCTTCTCTCTACACCATTAACAGTTACAAAATGCTCTCCGACAAGCATTTGTTTTAATTTTTTTGCATCTGAACGGTGATTTTCAATTGGTACAACAGTACCTAGTTTTACATTACCTGCCACACCTAAGCGATGTAACATAGTCAAAGTAAAAATGATGTTTTGTTCATGTGCCTTAGAATCTTGCTTTGCTTTTTTTGCATGATTACCGGCTCTGCGAGCTAAATCGCCTACAAAATAAGTGCCTTTTTCCCCATTTCTCCCAATTTGAACAATCATATCATCATCTGAATTCGCATGAAAATCCAAGTCTACATATTCACCGATATAACTAAAAAAATCATCCGTGTGCACATGCTTTCCTTGAATAAGTGCTCCTTTTACTTTATGCCGACCATTATCTGTTACTGCAATGGCAAATTCATTCTTTCCATCAAAATAACTCATGCTGTCACTCCTTATGTATATTCCTAATGAACATGATAAGCCATTAACAGATGTTTTGCTATATTTCTGTGTAATTAGACCAAAGAATCTTTGTATCATCCCATTAATTTCATATAATTTCCATAAACTTATCTACTTAAAAATATTAGCATGATCCTTTATCGAGATCTGACCATATTATTTCCCGCCTTGTACATTGTGAAGATTACCCATTGCCAAAAATGCTTTTGGGTCAACACGTTGAACAATTTCGTTTAATTTTGGTTCTTCGGAATGTTGAATTACACAAAATATTACCTTTTTCCCTTCTCCTGTATATGCTCCTTCTCCATGAAGATAGGTAACACCCTTTCCCATTTCCTTTAATAGCGCGTCCCCAAGCTGGGTATGTTGATCACTAATAATCCAAATCGATTTTGATGGTTCTTGTTTGTATTGATCGGCATGTTTCTTTATCTTTGCTACTTCTTCATCGCTAAGTTCCTGTGCATTTACTAAAGCATCCACTATCTCTTGATGTTGATGATCAGCTACTTCGCTACTAATTAAAGAGTTTTGTTCTAATCTAGATACAACATCGTATTCTGCATATAAACTTCTACGCTTCGCTTTTATTTGTTGTTCTATCTGTAAAGATGGATTTTCTTGATACAACTCTTCCATTTTCCTTTGGACTTGGTCTATTTTAAATGCATATTCTTGTTGCAAAAGATCATACAAAACTGGGGATAAAGCTGCCTGATCTCTCATTACAGCCAATTCTTTTTGTCCTGTACGATATCGCTGCATATAACTCAAGTACTCCTCATATTGATCTACACCCTTTTTCGATACAAGCGTATCCATCCAAATTGCAAATTTTTTCATCGTAAGTCCTTGTACAAGCAATGAAAATAAAACAACACTAAATGCTAAAACAATAATATCTTCTCTTCCTGAAAATGGAAGAGGGAGGCTTAATGCTAAGGCAATAGAGAGAGCTCCCCGCAAACCACCCCAATTCATTGTATGTCTCCATTTCATAGGAACATTTTTGTTTCCCCATAACGATAAATAAACGGAAATCGCTCTTGCGATAAGTACAATCACGATAGCAATCAAAATAGGAACCCACCGGTCTGCAAAGTTTATTCGATTAATCTCTATTCCTATCATCAAAAATACAACCGAATTAGCAATGAGCGCGAGCGTATCCCAAAAGTTGCGGATATTTAACTTAGTAGTAGGTGTCATTTGTTTTGCGCCATAATTTCCAAGGACAAGTCCAGCTACCACTACTGCAATCACACCTGATACATGTAAAAATTCGGCTGCTAAATATGCACTGTAGAAAAGTACAAGTGACATGAGGATTTCCAATGCGAAGTCATCAAAATAACGAGAGACGTTGGAGAATAAATAACCTAAAATAGCTCCTACTGTAATTCCACCAATACTTACGAGTAAAAAATCTATTATTCCGAGTCCAAAACCTTTCCATCCTTCATTTACATACAATAATAAACTTGTACTTGAAATTTGAAACAAAACAACTGCTACACCATCATTCGCCAAACTCTCTCCTTCTAAAATGATGGCAAGCCTGTCATTCACTCCTACTTTTTTAAAGATAGATAAAACGCTCACTGGATCTGTTGCAGCCATCAAAGAGGCAAAGGTAAAGGCTACGACGATTGGCAAAGACAAAAATTTCATCGATAAAAAACCAACCGTAACAAATGAAAGCAATGTACCAATTATTGCTAACGAAATAATACTGCGCTGATTTTCTTTTAATTGTTGTATAGATAATTTCAACGTAGCTTCCCCAAGTAAAGCAGGGAGAAAAATAGAAATAATAATAAAATGGAATACTTCATCCTCTACAACAAACGACTTTAACTCTTCTAATCCAGGAATAGGAAGTAAACCAACAATCGTCCCTACTACAACTAATGCAATTGGATATGCAATACCAAACTTCTTCGCAATCGCTGTTACACCTGTCGCAATAGCAAGAAGTAAAATTGATAGTTCCATATAAAGCTGCATAAATAACCCCTTTCATTCTCTTCCTCTTTTTAGGTTATCCAAAAATAGAGAGAGGAGCCCCATGATGACAGGCTCCTCCGAAAAAGCGAATATATATGTTGTTAAAATTATGATACCACATGGCATTTATTTTTTGCACAAATTTAAGACTATAGGACAACAATACAGTTTATCACCACATCTATATATTATATTCTTTCTTTTACGAACGCTTTTCTGGAAAACCATCTATTTAACAGTCCTATTTGCGATAGCGAATAAATAAGAATGGCTATCCAGATAAATCCAAAGCTAACGAAATTCACTTTGGTAAAATGCTCATGAAAAAAGAATATGCCTAAAACCAAGGAAATGGTAGGAGCTAAGTATTGAATAAATCCTAGAGTCGATAAAGAAACACGTTTTGCCCCTTGTGCAAACCAAAGCAGTGGAAGAGCAGTTATTACACCTGTACCGATTAATAAGAGCACATTCGAAACAGGGAGTTGAACTATCGAACCTGTCCCCTTTGCTTCTACGTATAGGATATAGCCCAAAGCAAACGGAACTAACATCATAGTTTCGAGTACAAGTGAAATCATCGCTTCCACTTGAATTAATTTTTTTGATAACCCATAAAATGCAAAAGTAATAGACAAAGATAATGCAATCCATGGGAACTGTCCAAACTCGACAGTTTGGATCAAAACTCCGATTAATGCAAAAGACAACGCAACCCATTGCCATGAATTTAATCGTTCTCGTAAAAAAAGCATTCCAAATACAATGCTGATAAGAGGGTTCGTATAGTACCCAAGACTCGCCTCTATAACATGACCATTATTTACTGCCCAAATATAGATATACCAATTTGCACTGATAAATAAAGAACACCCAAAAATAGCGAGGATTACTTTCCAAGTCTGAAAAACTTTTATAACATCCATCCACTTTTTTTGTACTATTATAAGAAGAACTACAAACAAAAAGGACCAAAAAATACGATGGGCTAAAATTTCTAAAGCAGAGACCTTATTCATATAATGCCAATAAAGTGGCAAAATCCCCCACATCGAAAATGCCGAAACAGCATACCAAATACCCCTGTTATTTTCTGTTCCCATAATAAGCCTCTTCCTAAGCTTAAATTATTAAATTTATTTAACACCTACATTATTATAGTAGTAATTTTTATAAATGTATAGCATTACAACATACTAGGGAACAGAACTATTATCAAACAGTGTGACATCGAACAATTGGGGAGAGATTATGAATTACTTCACCTAGACTAACGAGCAAAACCAAAATACCCTAAGGAAATGACTTAGGGTATTTTGGTTTCTATAAAATTACTCAAATAAAGATAGGTAACATATTTATTTGACTAAAGAACGTCTAATTTCGTTGAAATAATACGATAAATGAAAATAAAGAAGCGATGAAGAAAAGAGCACTGCCAGTAAGAAAGATACTACTTATAAATATCTCTTTTTTTGTTGCCAACATCTTCACCTACTTATCAAACTATTTATTCCATTCTATTCTATTTAGAACAAAGAGATTCCAGTTCCCACCCAGTGAAAATAAAAAATATAGAATAATTCCATTTGAATATTACAACTAAAGAGAGATAAAATCCCCTCATCCAGCTCATATCCTTCCATTTTCAACCATAAGCTTTTCTCATTTGCAGATCTAAAAAACAATCAAGAATATTCTCTTGGATTAGATCAAAGAGTCTACTTTTCCTTATTAAAATATTGTTATCTACTTATGTACGAAATATATCGATTATGAGGTTGGAGTGTTGACCACATGATGCCCACTCCATTCGGGTGTATCTAATTGATCTGGATCATAGGTGATCTGCTTTTTTATCGGCACCGTTACCGTCCCGTCAGCAATGATCGATGGTCCAGAGTTTGTTTTGCTGGTATTTCGGTTGGCAACACCACTGTTTCCAATAGCAAAAGTACTAGCAGTTGCCATGGAAATAATCTTGACTGTCCCAATGTTAATATTGATATTTATATTTTTGGTATCCAAGACGCCAACCTGCCTTTATATATGGGGATCTGCCCCATTGGATTAGTCTTGTTATCGTATGTAAGAGTTGGGTAAATGTTCCTGCACATTTGTACATAGAACGATATACTATAACGTAAACGACTCATAAAGGAGTAATTAACTTTGGATTTGCGAATCAAAATAGACGGCTTTTCTATTGATCGTTGCAGTCAAGATGCGGCAATAGCAAATGGAACAAACTCCATTACACAACGAAATACACAAAAACAGAACCAAGGTCTTGCATTTATTGGCAGCGGCCAACTTCACATAGAGGAAGATGAAAAATTTGCAATAGATATAGATACTTTCGATCACTGTGTATGGAGCGGGGATAATTGGGCGATGAAATCGACTTAATTAGAAAGGATATTTTCCATGCCTGTATTTTTTAATTTTGGATTCATCCAAAATAATAGCATTACATCCAGTGGATCAATTGGGATTGGGCAAAACATTATCCAGAATAGAAATGGAACAAAAAATAACAATGCTTCTACAAACGTAGGAGTAGGGTTGAATAATGTTCCTGTCTTGTTTCATCAAAATGTTGATCCAGACAACATCGACCAAGCAAATATCGAAGGTCAAAACTTCGGTGGACCTCAATTGTAGGAGGCATTATCTATGGCAACATTTATTCAACTTGGCTATGTTAAGTCTAATGCTGTTGCACAAGCTGGATCCATTAACTTTGGAGCCAACATCATTCAAAATAGAAATACGACAAAACAAAATGTAGGTAATTATATTATTTTTGAAGGATTAGGTAATGTAAAAACAAACAAATTTATAAACATCGACCCTGATTATCTAGATAATGCAAGTTTTGAAGGAAGTAATTATGTAGGAACTCAACTTTAAGGCATATAGAAGGAGTCCAGGAAAGATGAAAAATCCATTTTCAAGTTTTGATTGGGATTCATTCATGAGTATTGATTATTCCTCTAATGGAAAAAATACTTTTCCCTTTTTCTCTATGGATTTGAATTGGCTTGAAGGAATTATTAATAAATCCATTGACCAAGTTTTCTCCAACAAATATGACATAGAAAAACCACCTTTTAACATTCCACCAAACATAAAAGAAACAGATGATTATATGGTCGTTCAAATTCAAGTTCCTGAACAGAGAAAAGCAGAAGACATGCGAATTTTTTTGGATACAAATAAATTGAAGGTTACCGGTTTAAATCATGAACCTATATCGATAAATTTACCATGTAACGGTGATGTAGACGGCAGTGAAGCAAATTATACTCAAAATACACTTCAAATCCGTATTTCAAAAACAAAAAAAACCAATTTTAAAGAAATAATGATCAACTACACTTACAATAACTAAGGACAATTTGTTTCTTGGCACTTTTTGAATATAAACGGTATCTATTCAAATTTCCAATTAAACCATCCAATTCCCAATTAACATAATTATATAATTTCATATAAATTAAGTATAATTATATACAAAAAAATAAATATAACCTACAATAATGTTACGATTTTACAATACTATCGGGTCACCGTATCCAAAGAAGTAAAATACATATTAAGACATACTTTAGACACAATTAAACCGACTACCTACCTGTTAAGGTAGATAGTCGGTTGTTTGTATTACTCGCTTATTATTGCCCCAGTAAAAGGCTCAATCTATGTGAAATTCAATTGTTTTCTCTTCGGTCTAGGCGTGTGAAACACCCAGACCTACTCGTTCCAAGCAGACAAAGTCATTTTCTTAGAATGAGCGGTGGGTGGTATCTGACTAGCGAGCTCGACAGAGGGTATATCGGGATCATGGCTCCGTCAGGGAGTTCTTCGATCTTGTAACTGTCTTTGTGATCTTTCACGTGCATGACCCAGCAAGGTTCGGTGATGGAACTCCCACCCGGAGCAGTAAGATGAGATGATGCTTATTCTCTAAGCATTTTCTTGTTTTCTAAAGGCAGAATATTATGAGTTTTTATAGGAGATCATTCGAGATAATTCGAGGATGACAGATTCATATATTTTCCATTGTGCCCCTCATTCCTCAAATCGCTTACCTACTCTATATGAAATCTATAAATCTATAACCGGATCTTAGGGTATAAACCAATACAAAGTACAAGTCTATCTATTTTTTTATTATCCCCTTAAAATGTTTACGGGAGAGTGATTACAATATGGATCTAATATTATTGTGGAAAAACCTATTCAGTCTATACAACAGTTCGAATGATTACGTCAAAGAAATTGTTAAAACGGGGCGTCAATTAAGTCGTTCAGGAGCAGTATATAATTATAACCATGATGTTAATTCAATTCTAGCAATGGTTGCTGATAAAAGCGGAAACTATGAAGTGAAAATTCAGGATTCAAAATATACTTGTACATGTTCAGTATCTTCGTTTTGTGAACATATCACTGCAACGTTATTTTATACAGAAAGTATGCAAAAACCAGGACAGTCAAGTGAATTATTCAAGTATTGGGAGACTGTCGAAAAAAGAAGTGTACCTGCAGATAACTCGGAAAACCCATTATATAGTGACCGATTGAAGGCAGTTAAAAAAAGAAAAACCTCCTTGAAGAAAATTGTAGATCTTAATTGTACATTACGGCCATACCAATTAGATGGAGCTAAATGGTTAATACATCTAAATAAACATAAAATGGGGGCTTTATTAGCAGATGATATGGGGCTTGGGAAAACAATTCAAACGATCGCATTCTTTAATGAAATACGTGAAAAACGAAAAGTTTCATTGATTGTTGTACCTACGTCTCTAATAGTCAATTGGGAAAAAGAATTCAGCAAATTCGCTCCAGATATTAAAGTCCACATCCACTATGGAAAAGAACGCAAAAAAAATAGTTTTAAAAAGTATGCAGCTGAATACGATATTATCTTAACAACTTACAGCACGCTTATTATTGATCATACCCTCTTTAAGAGTATAAATTGGCATATTATTTGTTTGGATGAAGCTCAACATATAAAAAACGCTCAGACAAAAAGAGCGAACGTCATACGCTCTTTGAACAGCGAGGGTCGATTGGCATTAAGCGGAACACCTATTGAAAATCGTCTCATGGAGTTATGGTCACTGACTGAATTTTTAAATCCAAAATTTCTTGGTACACAAGCGATATTTAAGACACAGTATGTTCAACCAATCGAACATGAGCACAATAAGGCAAAGGTACACCAACTTCAGCAACTAATCCAGCCTTTCATTCTACGGAGAACAAAAGCCGAAGAAAAAATAAAAGGTGATTTACCAGATAAGTTAGAGCAGAAGCAATACTGTACATTAACTGATGAGCAAGAAGAACTATACAAAAGATTGGTACATGAAGTAAAAAACGAAGTAAAAACTTTAACCAAGAAAAAAAGGAAAGCATATATGATGACTATGATTGGAAAATTAAAACAATTATGTAATCATCCGGGATTATATTTAAAAGAAGATAACATAACAAATGTCGCAGAACGTTCCAATAAAGTAGCACTAGTTGATGAGCTCATCAGTAATATAATTGAGGCAGGTGAAAGTGTAATTCTTTTTACTCAGTATGTACAAATGGGAGAAGTACTACAACACTATTTAACTGAAAAGTTTAAGGTCAACGTTCCATTTTTTAATGGGAGTACCCCCCAAAAGGAAAGGGCAAAGATGGTAGAAGATTTTCAAAGCAAGCAAGCACCCATTTTTATTCTGTCTTTGAAAGCTGGGGGAACAGGTTTAAACCTTACGGCTGCTAACCACGTTATACATTTTGATCGCTGGTGGAATCCAGCAGTAGAAAATCAAGCAACTGACCGGGTACACCGTATTGGCCAAGAAAACTTTGTACAAGTTCATAAACTCATCACAGTAAATACAATAGAGGAGAAGATTGATAATGTTATAAGTCAAAAACAAGAATTAAGTGACTTTATGTTATCACCTTCAAGTACAAACTCGATATTTGATGAGGATATCGATAATTTAATTTAAGAACGAGGAGAAAGTATTTTTCTAGTATGCCCAGAACCAGCATCCGAACAACAAACCCTAATTTGACCGAAAAATGGAAGTAATCCTGCGGACTAGATCAGGCACCCTGATTGTTGAAACCACACCATACTTTGCGAAAAATCTTAGTTTTCTGGTGTTTCTTTTGAGTGAAACAGCAGCAAATTTGCAAAATTGATATTTCATTCAGTCATTTGCTGGTACATCTACTGTTTTGGTTCCGTTGGTTTATGTAGGACCAGTGACAGGGTTCCTACCGTAGACCGCAAAGCAGAACTTATAGAGGATTCGAATGTTTGTGAACACATAAAAAGGGCTTACCACTTGGTGTTAGCCCCTCCTATAATCTACTATTCACTTGAGAGTACCCAATTTAATGCATCGCCAACCTGATTAGAGGCGGATACGACTTGCGTAATAAGGGGGGTTACGGTACCTTTTATAGTCTTTTGTCCAATTTGCCATGATATCTGATGGCGAATAAGATGACTATTCAAAAACAGATGACAATGATCTGGCATTACTTCACTCGCTCCTGCGTATTCATTACGTTCATCTTTGTTCACTTGTGCATGGGTTACCCCTAGGCGTTTTGCTAATTCCGTTTTCGACACGCCTTTGTTATTAGGGCGTTTATCCCACCAGTTCCAAATCGGATTATCCAAAAAATGTAAACGATGCGGATACAAAAGAGTTTAACGGGGGTTTTTAGCTCTTTGATTTTTGATTAAGGTGCTTAGCAATTTTTTGCATCAGATTGGTTTGTATCCATTTGAAATACACACCAGTATATCACTGTGGCCACTTATGGAGTTTAGTATTGTATAAACAGGTGCGGCCAGATTCTATGAATGAAACATAATTGCTCTTATGTTTCATTCATACTGGTGACAGAATTGCTTTACCACAGACTGCAAAGTAACCAAATTTTTGCATATTCCCCGAAATGGTTTAATAGATCTCCTTGGCTTTTGACAATGTTTTATTATTTATAATATAATGACTTTAGATGTTTCTATTCTTTCTACTCACAACACTGCCTTTGGTTTCTTGAATCAAGATATCAAAGGGGGTGTTGTGAGCGAAGGCCACGTTTACGACACTATGGGATAGAGAGATTGGCAATTTCTTATCCTCAGCGTACGACCTCGCCCCGAGTGTTGGTGGCTGGGTAGCCAACCCAGAGCGAAACATCAACTCCCATAACAAAAATTACGGGAAAAGACCGGATGACCATTATTTGGGATGTCCGGACTCGAATAAAACTAATTTAAAATAAATTATGAAAACAGTCTCTGTTTCTGACAGGACTGTTTTTCGTTATAATCCTACAATCAAACGGTAAATCACAAGCATACTAATAAATTGAATTTATCTGACGAACTAGTCCTAGTGACAGGGTTGCTGCTCTAGTTCACAGAATTATTTCCATATTTTAGAATTTTTATTTTTAAAGGTCAAGAATGGGCGATAAATACAGCTTTTCGCCATGTAAATGAAATTCGGTGACATCTGTTACCCATTTTTCATTGGGTTTTGTTGCTTGAAATTGACGTGCCAAAAGGTTCGGCGCAATTTTTCCAACCTTTCCACGATAGGAACGATATTTTTTCATTCGCACATAACTTAGAATGAACTATAATACAATACTAAAATTAAGGGTAGGACCAAGTGAAGTAAGAAAACTTGTGTTCCGTTTATTCCGGTTTTGGATGTTTTTGCACAACGCTTCGAAAAGGCGGAATAAGAAATTTCCTTGAAAATAGATTCGGAAAGGACAGTGCTTCTATAGATGTCGGAATATGTGGATGATCAAGTCGACGATCTGAACACGAACGACGTTGAACGCCTCCCTACCGACACCATGATCTAGATCATTGGTACCGTTAAATGTAACTGGCGTACCCAGCACGTTTTAGCACCAAGGGAACGAACCCACGGGCTGTCTCTACATCAGGTTTTACTCGGTCGAAGGAGTTTGACTGAATTCGGTAACCCAGGAAGGGCCCTTAGTCCAATCAGTGCTCTACCCCCACTGCTCAAAACACGAGGCTAGCCCTAAAGCTATTTCGGGGTGAACCAGCTATCTCCGAGTTCGATTGGCATTTCACTCCTACCCACACCTCATTCCCTGATTTTTCAACATCAGTGGGTTCGGACCTCCATTCCGTGTTACCGGAACTTCATCCTATGAATTATGGGAACAGGACCCTGGTACTACCGGCAGTGGGAAAGATGACTACATCGGTTATGAATTTTTAGGTTCAGGTCAATGTACTTGGTGGTATGTTACGGACTATATTGATGGTACAAATTTAAAAGCAGAACTTTATATTCGGACATATGGAGACATACCTTCTGGAACAAAAGTCACTTTTTATGATTAATATTTAAAATGGTACTGGACGATTCCCATCAAACGAAAGCTACCCACTCTACAGAAGCAAGCGACAAAAAACTTTAGTATGTCACTGCGAAACTCACATAAAAATACTCTCGGCTCGTCTTGCCAAGAGTATTTTTGCTATTCGTATAAGTTATGATATCCTGCATTTGAACTAGGAGCCACCTGAGTTAGAACCAGAGGTGTAGTTTGAGCTGGAATTGGTATGGTTATGGTGGCTGGAGCTGGAACTAGTGTTATAGTTGGAAGTGGTATTGTAGTTGGTAAAAGTTATAGCTTTTAGGGTAGAAATTGTACTGGAGGTTGTTCGATGTTTATGTTTCTTATGTTTTTTCGCCATAATTGTCCTCCTCACAGAATTGATTTTATACCTATATTATACAATATAGCCCCTATCAAATAACAGAAAATTAACACATTAAGAAAAGTACCTTTCAATTGTTAATGTGACCGAACTTAATATCTACTATTCTTTCTGAAAACGTGTTAGGACGAAAATCATAGCAGCTGCGGCTATAATAGAAAGTACAGCTGTAAAGATAGCGGCTCCGATTGCTAAACTTGTCTTATCGATAAGATAACCAGTGCCTACTGGCAGGAGAGCAGCTGAAATGTAGCCGCCAAGATTGAGTACCGCATTTGCCTCAGCCCTCCGATGATCCGGAACATGAACACCAATAAGTGTTAATCCACCTAGTTGTCCAAGACCTTGACCAATACCAGCAAATATAGCAGCAAGTACGAACAATAGTAGAACTGAGGTATTGACGGCTAATGCAATACTTACCATAGATAGGATAGTTGCTGTTGCACTAAACAAGAAAATGGTTCGAACAGGTAATTTTTTGAGCATGAACTGTATTCCTGTTGCCGCCAGAAACATTAAACAGGCAGTAACACCTGAAATAAGAGGGCTTTTCACCTCTAGAAGCTTTGATAAAAGCGAAGGTCCTAGAGATAAGACAAAGGATGTCGCCGTAATACCAGGTGCGAACATGGCAATCCCAAAAGCCAGATGCAAGCGATTTGCTGACGGGACACTAGGTGTTTTTAGGCGCCATTCATCCTTTTGACCAGAGTTGGTGCTGCTTTTGAGCAGAAAACCTACTACAAGAAACGCACTAATTAATATCACAAGTTCGATAGTAAAAATCGGAACTATAGGTCGAGTGATTGTCTGTGCTAAGATTCCAGATACTAGTGGCCCAAGACCTGCTCCTAACACCATTGCAACCGATGCTGCAAGAGAGGCAGCCTGCCTTTGTGCTGGTCCACCTACATCCATTACTGCTGCCATTCCCGCCGAAACAATCACCCCAATAGCAATTCCAGTCAGAAATCGAGCTCCAATAAGCGCAAGAACGGAGGAAGCTGTAGCAAACAGTAAACAAGCAAGGAAAGCTGCTGCTAGACCAGGATATAGTATCGGTTTTCGTCCATACCGATCAGAAAGCTGACCTGCAAACAGAAGTGTCACAAGCAGCCCAACAATGTATGCTGCAAAAATGAGGGTTAGAGTACCATTAGAAAAACCCATTTCTCGTTGCCAGTACACATAAAGCGGAGTCGGTAAGTTCGAGAGTATAAATACTGCTGTTACCATCCAAGAGGCTATCCATATCCGCCAAGATTGTTGATTGTAGACAACAAACTGTTTCGATACTCCAGTTTCTTGAGTCTGGGTGGTCATAGCATGACTCTGAGTCAAAGTTTCTTCATGACTCGTTTGATTCATATCTTAAACCTCCTTTAATTTTAGTTTTGATAAAAAAAGAATTAAAAACTTTGAACATCAATGTCTTCTTTATTGTTTCTCAATTGTTGTTGGATACATCATATGATATATTTTTATATAACTGAAATAGCTATTTTTTATAAAGGGGATAACTAATTGGTTATGAAGATGAATAACCTAGAGACATTTTTAAAGGTAGCGGAAAAAATGAACATCACTGAGGCTGCTAAAGAGTTATATATATCACAACCTGCGGTGAGCAAAGTAGTAAAAAATTTAGAAGAATCGCTGGGGGTTAAATTGTTTTTTCGGGATAAACAAAATGGATTAATACTTACTGAAATAGGCAAAGAAATTCTTATATTAGCAAGAGAAATGAAGTTAATTGAAAATAAAATATATCAAGTTGCTTATCGAGAAAACCAATTGCTAAGAGGGAAAGTGAAAATAGGTTCTTTTCCAGCTGTATCAACAAAAATACTACCCAGAGTTATCTCCATATTTCGATCCAAATACCCAGATGTAAATATTGAATTAGTAGAAGGAACTTCCAATCAGATAAAAAAATGGGTGGGAGAAAGAACTATTGATTTCGGGATTGTCTCATCCCCTTTTGATCAATTTGAATATAAAGTTTTATATGACGATCATATGGTTGCCATTATTCCTGATCGTTATAAATTAAAGGAAGAGAAAGAAATTAATCTGGAAAACTATCAAGATGCAATTATTTTTTGTAAAGGAGGACATGAACTCGCCTTAAACAAAATATTCCAAAAAAACAACATAGCATATGAAGAGAACTTAACCGTTCAAAATGCTGAAACTTTAATTAATATGGTCAAAAATAATTTAGGCATAGGCATTATTTCCAACTTCACATTGTCTTCCGTATCACATAGTTTAATCACAAAAAATATCATTCCTAAGATTTCTCGTCAGATAGGTATCATTGCTCATTCATTCGAAGAAGTAACACCTGCAAGCAAAGCGTTTATGGATTTGATGATCCAAAATGATAATTCAGATATCCCCACAATTTAATATGAATTCAAATGAAAAAAGACCGATTCTGAAATATAGATCGGTTCGACTTCTATTATTTAGGCAAATTGAGCTTTTACTATTGTTTATATCAAAATCTCCGATTGGAAAATGCCTGTCTAAAAAGCGCTTTACCTTAATGATAGCCTTTTCGCTTTCCTCTCTTATCGTCTAACCCATTAACTCCATCCTATGAAATAATTTATGATCTTTATAAGATTATTATTGATTTGCATATTTTCATTTAGTAAAATAGATTTTATTGTATAGTTTAAAATTATACTAAGATTGTTACATGAATTACATCATCTTTTTGAAATGATTCGTGGCAATCTCAACACAAGGAGTCTTCTTCTAGAAAAATATTTCATTTAGGGGGAATAGGGTTTGAAACTGAAGAAACTTGGTATTTCCATTGCTCTTGCTAGTATTGCGCTTGCCATTCCGTTTACATCAGCATTTGCTGATTCTGCTGGTTGGCAGAAACTTGGTACTTTTAAACAGTCGCAGATCTTTTATTCTGGTGGGGGATATATAAAATTTTGTGCTCATGTTCCCGTCGGTATAATTGAATTTAATCTGTATGAGTATGATCCAGATAATGCAGATGATTATGTAGGTACTACATACTTAAGTGACGGTGAATGTCAGACATTCAATGTTGATAAGTTTGTAGATGGAACTAATAAAAAAGCAGAACTTTATTACCATGCCTCATCTGATGGTACATCTGCTACTGTTTATGATTGATAAAGTTTCAGCAAATAACTGAAAAGAATCGAGTAGGAAGAGATAACTATACCTACTCGATTCTTTTTCATATATACCTTCCTGAATTGTTCCCCAATAATGAAAATTCCTCGTTTTCATGTTTTTTTCTTGCAGCATAATAATGAATAGGGGAATCAGAATCTTCATTTTTCAACAGGTTAAAAACCTCCCATCCATTTTTGAAAAGCTGGAAAAATAGGGAGCGTGTGAAAGCCCTCCAACTGTGAAGTTCCATACGAGAACGAATAGACTGTAAATGAGAAGGAACAGGTATAAGAACATATGGATATTTTTCTAAATCTGAAAAATCTAACTTTAGATTATGGTTATCTTTGTTGTATTGAATCTTATATGATTGGTCAATCAATGTATCTGGTATTTCCAAAGACTCCTGATGGGGATGAGTAAGATCTAGGCGGGTCAGAAAACGATCAACCGATAAGCCATTTCCATCATCTTCATAACAATTCTTTAGATATTCAGATGATACCGCACCCATCTTATGAAGGTATACATATGCATTCACACTTTCTAACGGTTCATATGTCCATATTATCTCTTGATATCCTAATCTTTTGGCTTCCTCTTTTAAATATTGCATCAAAGATTCTCCTATCTTCTGATGCTGATAAGCAGGGAGAACACCAATATTTTGTAAGATCAGGTACACTTTATTTGGCTGATAACCAGGGAAACTATAGACATAGCCAACCATCTGATTATCCCGATAAGCCCCTAAAATAATTCCACCATGATCAGAAATAAACTTCATATGATCCAAAGCAACTTCACCATCATTTGGCCAAAGCTCACGTCGTATGGCAGCTACTTCTTTTAATGCATTATAGGTATGAATTCTTTTAATTACTGTATGACTTTCGTTCAATAAAAAAACACCTACTCCTAATTAAAGTGTGAAAAATATGATCTAAAATATATCTTTATTTAAAATGGAATAAAGAACATGCTTATTGGTTCTATTGGAACCACAAATGTCCTCCTAGTAACCCTATTTTACCAAAGTGCATGGTCAAAATGTGGCCAAATGGCATTTTTGCGGACAATTTCCGCACTAGACATTTCAGGTACAGATGGGATGAAGATTTCATCAGTTACTTTAAGAGGATAATAATGGGTACTGATATCCATACGTTTTGTAGAAAAACAAACAGAGAAAGGGAGTATGAACAGATTTGGCAGACATGCCATGTTTTTGAGAACCCACTATTAAAGAATTTCCCCCTTGCATAGTAGTATATAAATAGCAGACACCCTTACAACACAAAAAGGTCACCACTTGGGCAACCTTCTACGAATCATATGTTCATTATAAATTTACTCACCTCTAATATAGGAGGCATATGATTGTATCTTATCAAAAAACATCATTGTAACCAGTCTAACTTATCCTGTAAATATTTACAGCTATATTGTGTAGCAGTCTAGTAATGCGCAGCTATACGTCCTTCCACATCACAATCTTTGGGTGTACATATGAGCGAGATTTTATAATATCCTACAGGAGCACCTACATTATAAGCAACGGATTTATCGGATGGTACATATCCACTTTTAACGACTTTCCCAGTTAATTCAGCAAATACTTTGTAGTAAACCTTATGACCGGAATAGCTATTTACATTGATTTTTAACTTCTGTCCAGATTGCAAATATATTTTTCCAGAAGTTTTACTTGCAGTGCCAGGTTGCAAAAAAATTGTTGTCGAGGATTGATCTGCAAACACATTCGAACTCAATGTGAGCAATGCAAGCAATAAGGCAACAAAAGAAAATAATCTTTTCAAATCAAACATCCACTCCAGTATATGTATTAGTCATTTTTGTATTAAATGACTATATTTCCAATATTATCACTATTATACTCTCTTGTGTAATGTTTTTTGGAGGTCATTGTTCCAAAAAAGAAAATTGTACGTTCAGACTTAATGGATTACTTGAGCTTTGAACACCAAATAAACACCATTATATATTTCAAAACAAAGTTATGCTCTTCAAGAAAAAACAAAAACCCCTGTAAACACAAGGATTTCGGGTGGTGCTGGAGATAGGGCTCGAACCTATGGCTACTGGTATAAAAAAACCAGAAACGAATCCGGGTTAAATGAAAATGTTGTCCCTTTTTATTGTCGCTCCCAAAACGCTGGCGGTTCAATCCCGAGTAACCGTAAGTAAATAAAACCTTGGCCTCGATGATGGATTTCATTTTCCAACGCATAATGAAGACGTTCGAAATGACCCATTTCACCACCAAAAAAGGGGTCTTTTTCTACGGTGTGCAACCGTTCCTCGGTGATTTTTGGCCACCATTTTTGCACATCCTCCTTTGTTTCATGACAACCATCTAAAAGTTCCGCTTTGGTCGAAACACCAGCAAAAGGTCGGCTAAATTCCCATTCATTGAGAGAGATACCGCGAATATATGCACGTTCAATATCTAGTATCTCTAAAATCATTTTTGAGAATGGCCGAAGCGGTTCTACCGGTGCAAAGGTGAATAACTTGTCTTCAGGGAAAGCCTCAATTGTTCGAATGGTTAAACGACGATTCCCATCCAAAATTTCGCGAAATTGCTCTAATGTCATGACCATCGTTGGTCGCCTCCTTAATTCTTGTCCCTTTCATTTTAAAACGTCAACCCTGACAAAGGTAGTCAGTGAAGAAATCTAACCTTTAAAGAAGTTTTTAAATAGACAGCGAATGTTTTTTTTTGCATATTCCCTGAAAATGTTCATTTAGGGGTAGTGAGACGGTAACTGCTCTAGTCGAGATTCTAGATAATTCCACAATAGGTAGAGTCTAAATTATAAAGTTCTTTCATTCATATAAAGAAGTCCCTCCAACATTTTATTAGTACTCTGTCTAAACTTAGGAACTATTAGTCTTAATTTGGAATAGATGAGTTTGTCGTTTCTTTTGTACTATCTGTCTCACCGTGAGCTGCACCGAATAAATTCAAAATCACAACCCCAATTACGATTAAAGAAATCCCGATAATACTTCCAGTATTTATTTTTTCTTTCCAGATCAGTACCGATATCAGTGCTGTGGCAACAGCTCCTACCCCTGACCAGATGGCATAAGTCATGTTTAAAGGAAGCGTTTTGAGAGCTAAAGAAATAAAAAAGAAAGAGATAAGAAACGCGATGATAGTGAATAATGTTGGAAATATCTTAGTGAATCCTTCTGATGCCTTAAGCATAGAAGTTCCAATCAGTTCACCAATAATAGAGACTGCCAGAAAAAGATATGCCATTATGAATCCTCCTTAATACTTGCCTTCAACTCCTCAATAATCTCTTGTTTGAGCTCTGCTTTTGGAGGAGCCAGCCCAAACATTTCGGCAAACCATAAACCATCTATTGCTAAACGGACGATCGTAGAACGAACAGGGTTTAATTCATCATTTTCGATTTTATCCTGAATTTTAGCATACTCATCCCGTAACAGTTTCAGCATCTCAGGATTAGTAAAATGCGCTGCTGAAAGGGCAGTGTACAGATCATTCCTATAGCTTTCTCCGTAAAACGATGTATCTATATAAGATCGTGTCCACTTTCCTTTGGAATGATGCTCATCTTCTGCCCTCCTATTAAACTCTCCTACAAAGTGATCGGATAGATGTTCGATCATACCCAGAATCAAGGCATTTTTATTGGAAAAATGATACAGTAATCCCCCCTTACTTATGCCTGCTCTTTTTGCAACAGCCTCTAATGTTAGTTTTTCTACTCCTTCTTCATGTACAATCTGTGAAACAGTTCTAAGAATCAGTTCTCTTTTTAACTTTTTTTTATTTGAAGTCAACTTTTATCACCACCCACCATATTATACCGTCTGGACGGTTTTATTTCAAGTGAGGGCATCGAGGTTCACAGAATGTGTAAAGTGCGAGTTTTATCTAAAGTAAGTTCCTATACAGGAATTTACTTTCAATTCGTTATTTTTATTGATTTCTAAAGTGAATCGCTTGAACTTTGAACACCAATAGACACCATTATATATTTCTAATCAAGGTTATGCTCTTCAAGAAAAAACAAAAACCCTTGTAAACACAAGGGTTTCGAGTGGTGCTGGAGACAGGATTCGAACCTGCGACCCCTTCATTACGAGTGAAGTGCTCTACCAACTGAGCTACACCAGCATAGGAAATATACGTATTTTGACCAAATCATTATATGTCAGATGAACAGATTAGTCAAATCCAATTTCTCTTTATTGTATCGATAAACCCACATTTCATTATTACTCAATGTGAAGTTAGCCTTTATTCCATTTAACTACCCTGCACTACATATTTTTTCTCATTCAACAAATTCTAAAAGGGAATGCAGAATGTAACAAAGAAAAATATAGATATGCTGTATTTTACATAGGAAAGAGTGGATGCGATTGTCGAAAAAACAAAACTCACAACATGGTTTATCACGTGAGTTACAGAGCCGGCATATTGAACTTATTGCCATTGGTGGAGCTATTGGTGTAGGGCTTTTCCTCGGATCAGCAACAGCCATAAAAACCGCTGGACCTGCAATACTGATTAATTATATTGTAGCTGGAATGATCATTTTCCTCATCATGCGTGCACTGGGTGAGCTAGTCATGTACAAACCTGTGTCTGGTTCATTTAGTACTTATGCTACAGAATTTATCGGAGAATGGGCTGGATTTTTTACAGGATGGACGTACTGGTTTATGTGGATTGTGATCGGGATGGCAGAGATAACAGCTATCGCAAAATATGTCCACCTATGGTTTCCAAAGGTAGCGAATTGGATACCTGCCTTAATTTCTTTAGTTGTTATATACATTATTAATATGATTGCTGTAAAGGTGTTTGGAGAAGTAGAATTCTGGTTTGCATTGATCAAAGTAGTAACTATTGTTGTTCTTATTCTTGTAGGATTATTAATCATATTTACTGGAATCGGAAACCATGGTCATGCTACTGGTTTTTCCAACCTATGGAGCCATGGTGGTTTTGTACCCAATGGAATAAGTGGACTCTTTCTATCTCTTCAAATGGTGATGTTTGCTTTCATCGGGGTGGAGTTAATCGGGATAACGGCTGGAGAAGCGAAAGACCCAGATAAAACCATACCGAAAGCTGTAGATAGTGTCATCTGGCGAATCTTAATTTTTTATGTTGGCTCCTTAGCAGTGATTATGGCCATCTACCCTTGGGTAGGTTTAAATGAAAATGTCAGCCCTTTTGTATTAACCTTTGAAAAAGTAGGCATCCCAGGAGCCGCAATGATTATCAATATGGTTGTCTTAACCGCTGCATTATCTTCCTGCAATAGTGGTGTGTTCAGCTCAGGGAGAATGTTATTTAATCTTTCCAACCTTGCACAAGCTCCAAAAGCGTTTCAAAAAGTAAACGATCGGAGTGTACCTGGAAGAGCAATTACTATCTCTACCCTTTTCCTCCTTATCGGCGTTGCCTTGAATTATTTTATTCCAAAGCAAGCATTTGCATATATCACAAGTATCGGGACAGTAGGTGCTGTTTGGACTTGGATCATTATTATGTTTGCCCATTTAAAGTATCACCAACAAGTGAAAGCTGGAAAAATTAAACGAAGTCACTTTCAAATGCCAGGTGCCCCTGTTACTAACTGGATTGTCATTCTCTTTTTAGCTCTAGTTATCGTCTTACTTGCATTTAATGATGAAACAAGAATCGCTCTATATGTAGGACCTATTTGGTTTATTATTTTAGCTATCGGTTATCAGGTAGTGAAAAAACGTAAACACAAAACATAGTTAAACTGGAACCACATTACTGGTTCCAGTTTTTTTGTCCAATTTCATAACTTTAACAAGATTGCTACCAAATTAACAGAAAAAGTATGTCATAATAGAACGTATATACTAAATGAGGTGAAAATATGTCCATTTTACATAATGACTGGCTCGACGTGGTCGGAAGTGAGTTTGAAAAACCATACTACCAACAACTACGACAATATTTAGTGGATGAATACAATTCACAAACTATTTATCCTATAAAAGACGATATATACAATGCACTTCATCTTACTCCTTATGAAGAAACAAAAGTAGTTATTTTAGGGCAAGACCCATATCATGGAGCTGGACAAGCACATGGGTTAAGTTTCTCTGTAAAACCAGGAGTAAAACAACCGCCTTCCTTAAAAAATATCTTCAAAGAGCTTCAGGCTGACTTGGGACATGCTATCCCAAACCATGGTTTTTTAGAGTCATGGGCTAAACAGGGTGTACTCCTCCTCAATGCAGTTCTTACCGTACGGGAAAAAACACCAAACTCCCATAAAAGCCAGGGTTGGGAAAACTTCACAGATCAAGTCATACAAAAATTGAATGAGAGAGAAACACCAGTTGTGTTTATTCTTTGGGGGAGACACGCACAAGCCAAAAAATCTTTCATCACAAACAAACATCACTATATCATTGAATCAGCACATCCAAGCCCACTCTCTGCTAAAAACGGATTCTTTGGCAGCAGGCCTTTTAGTAAAACAAACAATTTCTTGAGCAGCATAGGAAAAAACGAAATCGATTGGGCAGTTCCAAATCTTTAACCAAAAAGAGATGGCCATTGACTTGGCACATCTCTTTTTGGTATATCCATCTCAAAAAATTTCAAGATTATTAAGATCAACTATCTCAATAACTTCTCCTTCTTCCGTTTTTTTCTCTATCCAATTAGGAGCATAAACAACTTTTTCTTGAGCCATGAAACTTGCGATTTCAGTACCATCTTCACCAAGAGCTGAAACCAACTTTAAGATTGCTACTCCTTCTTCCGAACTAAGTATTCGTTTCATCTCTTCTATTGATTCAAAATAAGTCTCTGTAACAACATGGATATCATTTAACCCTTCTGGTTGTTTATCTGTTGAATGATAGAGAATAGTAAAATCAATTTTTATAACACCAGGTACACTTAATATTTTTGGGATAATTACCTTTGTATAATATGTTTCAAATCCCTCTAAATCATTGATGTTTCTATACAATCCCTGCACTTTTACCATAGTAGCCTCCCAAACTACTCCATATGTAAAATCACAAAGGGAGCGACTCGTCCCAAATCATATACTTATTTACTCCCTCTTTAATAAATGAAGTCATTCAATTTGAATTAACCTAAATGAGATACATATTGGAGCATATAAATTCTTCTAGTATTTTCCTAATAATCTATAGATTATCATTCCTAATGGAATTAAAGTATGAAACATTTATATAGTCATACTCATCTAAAGTCGATTTTGATTAGATACCTAATACTAGTATAGTATATACTGGATTCCTATTGTATAAATATTGTGATTTTATAAGTATAATAACTTTCAATTAGAAAAAGAATGATTAAGAAACATAAAAATCCATTCACAATAAATTATAAAAAAAAACGATATAGCCAACAAACCTTTTTATAAATAACTCATGGAATATCCCAAGACATAAAATTCCCTACGAAACGAATTTAAAATCTTCCCACCAGTTGACTGTCAGCTGCGGAGGCGACTTGGCGCTTACCTCGGTTGGACTTTCACCAACTAGCAATTATTATACCGTTTGCACAATCTATACTTGTATGGCTTAAATAATGAAAGCCTTGCGGTTTATTCGGTCGTTTCATCCAACCTGCATCTAGATCTGTTTTACTTTACTAAGACCTGCTTTTCTTCGAGAGTGCTAGAAACTCCCCTTTTTTTGCCCTTTTAACGGCTTGCTGGGCACATAAGAAAAAAACCCACCATAAACGGTAGGTTTT
>NZ_JCAJZT010000015.1:0-18002 GCF_059510395.1 Shimazuella sp. NTD248
ATGTAAATCTAAAAATTAACAGGTTTGTGATCTCACTCTTCAGTTTTCAAGGAACAACTTCTCTTTTGTTGTCTGTCCGCTCTGTCGCGGCGACAAGAAATACTATAACATGGCCAATATCTATAAGTCAACACTTTTTTAGGATAATTTTATTCAATGAGTATCTCAAACAATCATAGCAATTAATTTGCTTTTCTACAGCACTTTCTTATCACTCCTATTGAAATACGCATCTTCCAATTCAATTGTTCTACTAGGTAACAACTTATTTTTTTGAAGAATACGGTAGGTTCGTTTATTCGTTTCTTGTTGCTTTATGACACTATCCTCATCGATATAAGGATAGTTACGCATTTCCCAAAATGCCTTTGCGATTTGCTTTTCCCCATGCTGTTGAACTATTTCTTTAAATCTCATATAACAAGAGATATAGTATCGAGATGCTTTTTCATCTGGCAGCTGTTCCAAATTCATCTGTTCTAACTGGCTGATAGTGAAAGGGTGAAAGTTTATTTCTATTTCTGGTTGTTCTTTGGAAAACCACGCTTCATAATACATCGCTGCCCCTTCTTGCAGCCAATACGCTGCATTATCATTGGTCATATCACTGAGCAGTTGATGAGTATACTCATGAGCAAGTCCATGTGTAAGAGACGCTACATCTGATTTTCCTACCACTAACTTTATGGATTGCCTTGCTTCGTTCCAACCTCCAGCCCATGAAGGTAAAGATAACTTAACGGATTGACGAAAAACTTCTGGATCATGATACAGTTTTACTTCTAATATGGATGGGTGCCACAAATATTTGTGAGCCATTTTTTCAGATACATGAGATAATATCATCAGTGCATTTTGCGCCTCAGGGAGTAAATTCCGATCACTATACTTTACTGTTATTGAACTTTTTTTCCTCTCATAAGCAAGTGAATCTGCATCTTTCCAGCCTTGCTTTGTTTTTTTCATCTCAACCGGACGGATAAACGAATACAGCTTATGATTTTTTTGATATGACTGAATGATCTCTACATGAAAATGGTTTTTAGAAATAAAATGATAATCTTTTACTTTTATTTGAAATGTCTTAGGATCAATGAAAAAAACTGCGTCTTTAAACCATCTTTTTTGTTCCTGTCTGTAATGTTCGTCTTCATATATAGTAGACACATAGCTGGACAAATTATTTGCATTTACAGCTTGCTGCTGTACACGAAACAGATTTTTTATCTCGTCTATATCACTCGCAGGAAAAAGATTAATCCAAATACCAAGCAGAATACTAAGCATAAAAAAACCTCCCTATTGGTAGGTTTTCCATTGCATTTTTCGTTATGCACAAGAAAAAGCCACCGAATTCGGTGGCTTTTTTATATCTTACCATTACTAAGGATACGGACCTTTCGCTTGTCGATAACTACTGCTTTGGAACTCCAATAGAATCCCCCCTCAGAAAGTCACGAAGCATTTTGCCATTTCCAAGTTAAGTACTTTTTAATGCGATGTCTATGGGTAAGGCCCTAATGAATCTACTTTCTTCACTTCAATGGATTTGATCATATACTGATACCCTCCTAGTGAGTCAAGTATTCACCAAGTAGATTGTTGCTTAACTACTTGTAAAGCTAATGTTAATAGTTTATTAAGATATGGTCAAGGCTTTTTCTATAATAATTTGAACAAATCGAACATTTGCCACTAGATAAAACTTCGTTTTATACAACAAAACTCCCTTGTTTAGTAACAAGGGAGTTTTGTTTATATTGCGCCAAGATAAATAAAGCGAAGGATAAAAAGTACAGCTAATATATACATGATTGGATGAACCTTTTTCCAATTTCCAACGACAATTTGGCAAATCGGATAAAGTATAAATCCAACTGCAATACCTGTAGCGATACTATATGTCAAAGGCATCATGATCATGGTTAAGAAGGCTGGTACTGCTACGACAAAATCATCCCATCTAATCTTTTTCAAACTACCTGCCATTAAGACTCCTACAATAATCAAGGCTGGAGAAGTGATTGCTGCTACAGACGCAAAAGCTTTCACCAACGGAAAGAAAAAGACAGATAAACCAAGGCAGATAGCCGTCACGACAGCAGTAAGTCCAGTGCGGCCACCAGAAGCAACTCCTGATGCAGATTCAATATAGGAAGTGACAGTACTTGTTCCCATTGAGGCACCAGCCATCGTTGCAATAGAATCCGTCACAAGAGCTCTACCTGCTTTTGGCAATTTGTTGTCTTTTAATAATCCAGCTTGATTAGCCACTCCAACTAATGTACCAGCGTTATCAAACAAATCGACAAATAAGAAAGAGAAAACGATCGTAAATAGTCCGAGATCAAGCGCTCCTATAATATCCATCTGCATGAAAGTTGGTGCTATGCTCGGGGGCATGGAAAAAATACCGGCCGGTGGAGCAATTAAACCAGTGATTACTCCTAAAATTCCAGTTACAATCATACCAATAAAGATGGCTCCTGTCACCTTACGGAGCATTAAAATGACCGTAAGAACAAGTCCGAAAATCGTCAGCAATAAATTTGGATCGTAAGAAAGTTTTGGATTCAAAGCGATAAATGTTGCTTCATTCGCAATGATCAAACCTGCATTTTTCATGCCAATAAAAGCAATGAAGATCCCGATACCAGCAGAAACTGCATATTTTAAAGAGGATGGGATAGAGTTAATAATCATCTCTCGTACTTTTGTTACAGTCAGCAGTAAGAATATAACGCCGGAAATAAAAACAGCTCCTAATGCTTTCTGCCAGGGTATTCCCATACCAAGACAAACTACAAAAGTAAAATAAGCATTTAACCCCATCCCAGGAGCAAGTGCTATCGGATAATTTGCAATAACTCCCATCAATAAAGAACCAAGAGCCGAAGCCAAACAGGTAGCGACAAACACTGCCCCAAAATCCATACCTGTTTTACTCAGGAAACTTGGGTTTACAAGAATGATATATGCCATTGCAAAAAAAGTGGTAACGCCTGCCAAAATTTCGGTTCTTATATTCGTTTTATGTTCTTCTAGTTTAAAAAAGCTGGATATACCTGAGGCCTTCTTTTCTGTCATTCCGAAATCCCTCTACTTTTCCATATTAATGACTTATTTTACTCCCATTCAATGGTGGAAGGCGGCTTGGAGGTGATATCATACACAACTCGATTGACATGATCGACTTCGTTTACAATCCGTGTGGATATCTTTTCTAAAATGTCATAAGGAATTCTCGCCCAATCCGCAGTCATACCATCGATGGAAGTAACAGCACGAATTCCAACCGTGTATGCATAGGTTCTTACATCCCCCATCACACCTACACTTTTGAAATCAGGAAGTGCAGTGAAATACTGCCAAATCTCTCGATCCAATCCTGCTTTTGCAATTTCTTCACGCAAAATTGCATCGGAATCACGAACGATTTGTAGTTTTTGTTCGGTTATTTCTCCGATTACTCGAATGGCTAAACCTGGTCCAGGAAAAGGTTGACGCCAAACAATTTCACGTGAAATGCCAAGCTCCTCACCGAGTTTACGAACTTCATCTTTAAATAAAGTATTGAGCGGTTCAATGAGTTCCATACTCATTTCCTCTGGTAACCCGCCTACATTGTGGTGAGATTTGATGGTATGGGCAGTTGCTGTACCAGATTCGATAATATCGGTGTACAGAGTTCCTTGTCCTAAGAAATCATGTTTTCCTAACTTGGCAGATTCCTCTTCAAATACATAAATGAATTCATTTCCAATAATCTTTCGTTTCTGCTCTGGATCGGAGATTCCAGCTAGTTTTCCTAAGAAACGATCTTTGGCATCGATTTTTACAAAATTCATATGGAAATGATCACGGAAGGTCGCAACTACTCCCTCTGCTTCTCCTTTACGGAGCAAACCATGATCGACAAACATACAGGTAAGTTGATCACCGATCGCTTTATGGATCAAAACCGCAACAACAGAAGAATCCACCCCACCACTGAGAGCGCAGAGAACACGTTTATCGCCAACACGGTTTCGAATATCTGCAACGGCATCTTCCATAAATGTTTCCATTGTCCAATCGCCTTTGCATCCACAAATCGAAAATAAAAATTGCTTTAACATTTCATTTCCATTAGTGGTATGTTGCACTTCTGGATGGAATTGCACAGCATACAGCTGTTTTTCATCATCCATCATGGCAGCAACCGGAGCAGATTCTGTTCTTCCGATGACTTCAAAACCAGCTGGAGGAGCTAAAAGCACGTCACTATGACTCATCCATACTTGTTCTTTTGTCCCAAAAGATTGAAAAAGTTTGCTGTTTCCAACTACCTCTAATTCTGCTTTACCGTACTCTCTTTTATGCGCACGGTCTACTTTTGCACCGTACTGAGCAGCGATCATCTGCATGCCATAACAAATACCTAAAATAGGCACTTGCAGGTCAAAGATAGCAGGATCGCATTTTGGTGCTCCTTCTTCATAGACACTATTGGGACCGCCAGAAAAAATAATTCCTGTTGGTTTATGTTGTTTTAGCTCTTCCGCTGTAGTAGTATGCGGAAGCAATTCACTAAATACGCCTAAATCGCGAATTCTTCTCGCGATGAGTTGATTATATTGACCTCCGAAATCCAACACTACCACGCGCTCCATTTGTTGATTCATAACGACCTCCAATTCTATTAAAAACGAACATAACTTGAATTATTTCTAACAAAAATATAATCATATACGAACATTTAGGTCAAGGTATAGGTTGAATGTTTTTTATAGACTACTCTTTCCTGACACGAAAGAATATTTTGTATTTGATATAATAAGAAAGACAAATATGCCTTTCAGAAAGTATGGTGATGAATGAAAAATGTGGAAAAAAGATATTGTAGAAGAAGCTGTCAAGCGATTCCGTGGGACAGTAGCTTCTATCACTTCGGTCGGTGGCTTCTACCAAAATGTATTTCAATATGAACGCGATGGAGAGGAATTCATTCTTAAATTAATTCCTTCTGCCAACAAAGATCGGAACATGCTGTTATCAGAGATGAAATGGATTCAGTACTTGCGAAAAAATGGCATTCAAATTCCGAAAAATGTATTGTCCAAGAGAGGAAACACCATCGAAGTCATCCACACCCTCCCTATTCCTTGCTGTGCTATTTCATATGAAAAAGCAGAAGGAGAAAAGATAGCTGATAACCACTGGAACGATTACTTGTTTACCCGATGGGGTCAAGAGATGGGTAAAATGCATGCGATCTCCAAAAAATTTCACTTAGAAGAAGTAGATGCGCCCTTTGATGACTGGGATCAAGGCGAGATTTATCACCGTGACTTATCCACTGCCCCAAAACTGGTACAAGACCGCTGGATTGAATTGCGCGAAAAAGCAAGTAGTTTTGTGCGAAATAAAAAGACATATGGTCTCATTCATAATGAACTTAGCAATCGAAATATTCTACTGAATAAAAGTAGAGAACTGATCATTTTTGATATGAATCATGTCAAATACCACTGGTATACATACGATATTGCCATTTCCCTTTATCATGCCCTAGATTATGTATCTGAATACGATCAAAGCTCTTTTAAGCAAGAGTTTTTACATAAATTTATGTTTGGTTATCTCTGCGAAAATGAATTAGAAGATGATTGGGAAGAGCAAATCAATTTCTTTTTGAAGTATTACACCAATTTCCGTTATCTCTACTTACATATTTATTTGCACAAAGAAAGTGCTAGTAAGGCAAAACTGGAAGAATACAAAAGGTTAGAAAGCATTGTAAATCCTGCGAATAAACTTTTACGCAGATAAATACGAGGGGAGAAAAAGTGATGAAAAGACAAAGAGTGTTGACAGGTGCTCCATGGGAATCCGTTGTTGGATATTGCCGAGCAGTTCGCGTAGGTGATCGAATCGAGGTAGCAGGTACTACTGCTGTGAAAGACGGAAAAGTAGTGGGAGTCGAAAATGCATATGAGCAAACGAAATTTATTCTGCAAACCATTGAAGGGGCATTAGAAGAATTAGGTGCTAGTCTGTCAGATGTCGTAAGAACGAGAATGTTTGTCACAAATATTTCCAAATGGGAAGAGATCGGCAGGGCACATGGGGAGTTTTTTAGAGAAATTCAACCTGTGGCAAGTATGATAGAAGTGAAAGGGCTGATCGATCCAGACTTATTAGTAGAGATAGAAGCAGAGGCTATAGTAGAAGACACCCCTTTATAAAAGTTTGGGCCGTTCGTTCTCGGATGAGAAACGAACGGCCCCGATCAGAACTTGACCAAAGAATCCGAGCCAACCCCAACGAACTTCACAGCATTGGAGTTTACCCCGAAGAACTCCTTCGCGACTTTAATCACAGCGTCCCTCGATACGCCATTACCGATGTAACGCGGGGCTACCATTTCACCGAAGGCAAAATGAATCGCCTGCGAAGTATTTGCTGCACAACTGTGCACTTCACTCCGGACCCAGCCCCGTTCCATCCTACTCCCCGTTTTTAGTTTGAGAAGCTTGGAAACCGCTCCGAGAAAACACGTACAGATTGCCGCCAATGCGAGCATTTCCAGACCTCCCTCTTCAAAGTCAATGGAAGACTGTCCATGATTTTGGAGGAAATCGTTGTACACACTGAGCAGATTCTCAGCCAGTGTTTTCCCCTCGTCACTAGCCTTTTTCTCCAACTCTTGGCGATTCCTCTGCTCGTAAGCCTCTCGAATCGTTTTCAATTGTTTCTGGAGGTCATCGCGGATTTTGCCGTGGTTTTTCTTCATGATCTTGTTTGTCAGTTCCTGCGAAGTCATCCCAACTCCTTGATGTTCTGATCGGTAGACACTTATTCTTTTATTTTAGTACATGTATCAAAGTATTTCATCTGTTTGATGCTTACGTTTGTCTATTATGTCAAAACACTATTTATAACCTTTTCTACCTTGAAGACCCTTAATTCAGATAAGTTTATTACTCATTCTGAATTAATTTTCAAAAAATATAAATGAATGCTTGACTAAATTTTACTCATCACCTATTCTATTATTGAACGGTCTGACCGGTCAAAAAAATACAAAGGGTGAACAACAATGGAATACAAAAACATGAAAAAAAATGATTTGTGCTTAGTTACTGGAATAACTGGATATGTAGCGTCTTGGATCGGGAAATATTTATTGCAAGATGGATTTCGGGTGAGAGGTACTATCCGAAACATAAATGATGCAAAAAAAGTAAAAATGATCAAAGAAAACTTACCTGGAATTGAACTAGTAGAAGCAGATTTACAAAAAGAAGAAGGCTGGAAAGAGGCTGTCACAGGATGCAAATGGATTTTTCATGTAGCGAGTCCACAAGCCAAAAAAACGGAGAAAAATTTGATCGCAAGTGCTACTCAAGGAACAAAGCATGCCTTACAGGCTTCCTTTCAATCCAACACTGTGAAAAAGGTAGTCGTCACTAGTTCTGAATCAGCAATTATTTTTGGACATCCTGCAAGCAAAACTCTTTTTACCGAAAAAGATTGGACAAATCCAAAAAATATCAGTGAATACTTTCGCAGTAAGACTCTTGCAGAGAAACTTGCTTGGGATACGGCTCAAGACAAACAACAGAACCCTAACAATGTGAAACTATCAACGATCAATCCAGTGTTTATCTTTGGGCCGTCTTGTCTGCCAACTGTATCTTTCACCCAAGAAATGATAAAAGAAATTGCCGAAGGAAAACAGCCCATGCAGCCAGATATGTCAGCAGATATAGTAGATGTTCGAGACTGCGCTCGTATGCATATTGCAATTATGGACAAAGAAGAAACGAATGGAAATCGACATATCAGTATAGCAGCAAGAGGGAAGTTTGTTGATTTACCCAAAGCAATTCACCGTCACTTTTCCCATCTCGGATTTACTCCACCAACGAAAATAATGCCGAAATATATGATGTGGATGGGCAAGTTTTTCAATAAAAATGCCGCTTCTGCTTATCCATTAACTGGAAAAATGATTAGAAGAGAATCCATCTATCCTGATGTATACGATTATCAATATACGAAGTTTGATCAAATCATTAAGGAAACAATAGAAGATTTGCTTGCAAAGAATGCCTTAAAGAGTAAGATATAACCCATTTTTGTCTTGATTCGTTTCTTTCTCTATAATGAAATGGATAAATCTAAATAAAAGGAATGCATATTATGTCCCCACTGAGTGAAGAACAATTTAAACAAATCCGTGACAATCGCATAGAGCAGATATTGGGTGTCGGACTGAAAATCTTTGCCCGTAAAGGATACATCGGAACGAAATTGTCCACGATTGCTTCAGAAGCAGGTATCAGCAAAGGTCTTCTTTACCATTACTACAAATCAAAAGATGAATTTCTAGAAACTCTCATTCATAAAGCAATACAAGAATTAGAAAACGGCATACAGGCAATGTATCAAACTCCGGCAACTCCACTGGAAAAATTTAAAAATATGCTGAATGTTAAAGAAGAAGAGCAGTACTATTTTCTGCTGATCCACCAAGTTCTTTTATCGGAAGAAGTACCTGATAAACTAAAGAAAATTGCCAAAGAACACTTCCTTGGCACTGAACTTTTTGATAAATTAGTACCCTTATTTAAAGAAGGACAAGAACTTGGTGAGTTCGCACCTGGTGACCCTAACAAAATCGTGACTTCTTTTCTTACCGTACAATCAGGGTTGATGGCCTTAAATTTAAATAATGATGAAGAATTTATCAAACCAGACCCAGATATACTGATCCGAATATTGACTGGCCGCCCCTAATACGAAATCGAAAGGGACTTCATACATCCCGTATCTTTTGTCGTCTCACCCAGCCGTGTACTGAGGGTATGAAATAAATTCTAACCTCTTTCCTAGAAGAGAAAGAGGTTAGAATTTATTATTTGTCTATAGGTTGCTAGTCCCTCTTCCCATTGGAAAGTAGAAATCTGTTCAGTGTCTCTAACAGACTAAGTTACCAAAAAGGTATCACGAAAAGGCTCACACTCTTTTATACTTCTTCGTCCGTTCATCCTCTATCACACCATTCCAATTCAGACCATAAGCAAAATCGTAAACGTGCTGCTCTGTATCCACATGGCATTTCATATCATGAGCAACGTCTTCTAACTGCTCTTCTACGGTCTCCATATTTGCAGGCATTTGCATGGGAAGTAAGCCAGAAGGCTCTTCGTTTCCTACTAAAAATTCCAAGATCACGTGATCTTGAACTCCAAAATTAGCGAGCATACCATCAACTTCCTGTTCAAATTCATTTACTACCATTGGATTGGACAAAAGCAGGGAGACAATAACTGGCTTGCCTTTCATCTTTTCTTTCGTGTCGAGGAGAATATCCAAGTCACATTCATTTTGCGTCGTTATCGTTTTCCCACTATAAGATCGATTGAGCACATCTTCTGGACGAGCATCACCAGCAATGCTGACTTCTCTCGCTTTTACTGCGGTGTATGGTCTATATTGAAGGCTGATCGGAACATATCCATTTCCACCTTGTTCAGCATCCTCTTTGTTATATCCAATGCCTGATTTTGGCGTACGCATAAAGACTAAAGCTGCATCTGCTTTCTCTGGATCATCGGTTATGGAGAAATATTTTTTTGCTGTTTCTATGTCGATCGGATATTCTTCTTTTTCAGGTGTAGGATTACCAAACCAGTCTTGCCCAGCAGGAGTATATCTTTTAGGAATATATATGGTGCAAGCTTTGCTCAATGGTAAAACTTGCTCTTTGTTTTTTAACATCACAACGGAGCGAAGCTGTGCTTGGTATCCTTCCTCCTTAAACTGAGCATTACCAACTATATTCACACTCTCTTGCACGTCGAGGTAAGGATTTTCAAATAATCCCAAGCGAAAAATATTTTTTAACAGACGAACAGCAGATTGTTCCATGCGATGGCGCATGTAGGCTTCGCCATGTTCCTCTACTCCCATCTGATATGCTTCCAAAATAGGACCCATCTCATTATTCCCGCCAAACTGATCGACACCTGCCATCAGCAGCTTGTAATGGCGTTCTGCGACAGATAAATGTTCCACACCCCATGATTTGCCGCTAGCTATCATAGTTGATTCCAAACTATCTGCTGTAATCATCCAATCCGTACAAACGACGCCATCATAGCCGTATTTTTCCCGGAGGAGATTTTGAATCAAATATTGATTGTAGGAGTTTCCTACGTTCTCCCCATTTACTTGATCTTGATTAAATGAAATCGTGTAATAAGGCATTACCGCTGATGCCGTTTTCGTTTTTCCTTTTAATTGAAACGCTCCTTTGGTGAATGGCAGTAGATGTTCTGCAAAATTATTTCCCGGGTAAACTGCAAACTTTCCAACTCCATAGTGAGCATCACGACCACCTTCCCCTGATCCGCCACCCGGCCAATGCTTTACCATGGCGTTTACGCTGGCATAGCCCCAACCATTTTCTATTTCTTCTTCGCCAACTGAAGTTTGAAATCCGTCGATGTAAGCCTGAGCCATATTGGTGGATAGCTTGACGTTTTCACCAAATGTCCCATTAAATCGAAACCAACGAGGATCTGTCGCAATATCAATTTGTGGAGAAAGCGCAGTCGTAATTCCCAAAGCTCGATATTCTTTTGATGCTATTTCCCCAAACTTTTCTACGATTTTCGGATCAAAAGTTGCCGCTAGTCCTAACATTTCCGGCCACAAGGAAACTAAGCTGCCCAGTGATCCAATATTGAACTCTGAACTAGCATCAGAACCATGACGAGGATCAGAGCTTGTGTTCACAGGAATTCCTAAATCCAGCGATTCAACCAATTCTTGCACCTTATTATTCCAACGGGCTGCTACTTCTGAATCTTCCAGCATGGTCACTAAAATATGTCGTACACGATCTTCTGTTAAAAAATGAAGCTGTTCATCCGTAAGATCCCACGGATTTGCATCGCTTTCTTCATAGGCTTTTCCTTTATATTTTGCCGTAAACCAACTATCACTCGTTGCTGGAACAGCTTGATGGCTGCTGTACAACATCAAGCCAGCTATTTGTTCGATTGTCATTTTAGAAGCTAGATCGAGGGCTCTCTCTTCCACAGACAGCCGCCAATCTTCGTATTTATCCAATTTCCCATCTTTATTTAAATCTTTAAAGAAATGACCGTCTTGCTCTAAAATAGTAACATTAGATTTTGCAGAAACACCAAGAGCTGGCCCTTTTTTGTTTTTTACAAATTGAATGTTCTCCCCTGTATTCATGTTGTATTTCCCCCATATTTTTATAGATTTTTGCCAACTTCAGGAATTGGTTTTACCGAGAACATACCAATCAGAACAAATAACCCTAAGAACAGAAAGAAAAATGTCCATCCACCGATCGATAAAAGAAGTGGTGCAATCGCTGGTACAATCGATTGAGGAAGTGCATTGGCTACATTCATCAAGCCAAAATCTTTGGCTGCATCTTCTTTATTGGGCAAAATCCGTGAAACCAAAGCTGTATCCACTGCGGAGAAACACCCAAATCCAAGACCAATTACAGTTGCAGCAACCATATAAACTGTCATGTTAGGAATAAAAGCAAACAAGAGCAAGCCGATCAACATAATTAGAGCCGAAATATATAAGAATGGTTTTTGTTTTTGGAACTTGTCCGATAAAACGCCTCCAAGAAAACTAGTCAAAGACATTGCGATGAGAATGATGATTTGAATGGTTCCGACACTGCTGGTAGCTTGGGTCTCGGTAAATCCCATCCGATTGACAAACATCACCGTCAGATATAACGTACTGGAGTATCCCATCATCAGCGCAAACTTTCCTAAAATAGCCCATGAAAACGATGGGAATTTTTTCGGACTTGGATAAATCGTACTCATCTTCTCAGCCAAGGAAACTTGATTCTTTTCCACTTTCATTATTTTGACTTTTCCGTCACGAATCACAAACAAACTGATGACAGGACCAACAATTCCAATAATCGAGACAAGCAGCCATTTGCTAAACATCGATATATTAGGCAGTAGCATCATCAGCACCATTCCTACTGCCATACCAATTGGTACAGCCAAACCCATCAGCCCAGAAATTGTTCCTTGTTTTTCCACCGAAACTTGATCTGGAACAAGAGCAGTATATGCTGCCATACCAAAATTAAAGAAAAATTGCGCGATACACCAAGCTACTGTAATCTGCCATATTTCTGTTGCTATCCCAATCCAGAGCAGACTGAGACAACCGATCAGCGGACCGATCAATATCCACGTACGACGACGTCCAAAAGCAATATTTGTCCGGTCACTGATTGCCCCTCCAATCGGATTACCAATCAAGGCAAAAAAAGCACCAATACCTGCTACCCACCCATAGGAAGAGGTATATCCACTTGGATCAACTTGAATCATTTTAAACGTGAGCAGGATGGTAGCTGGAGTCATCAGTGCCAGCATCATACAAGCATATCCAAACAAAATACCAAAAGTTAAACGTCCAAAAGGTGTTTTCACTTGCCCTTGCACGGTATTTGGAACCATGAGATGAACCTCCTTATGACTGTCGATAGATGAAAGCGATTACAATATCAATTGTAAAGGAAGCGTTTACATTTTCGACAGGGCTTAGATGATCCATCTTTATAGCCTTTTTTATGCTTTTGCAGTTGGAAAACAAGAGATGATGATCTATCACAGATAAAAAATTGACTCAAGTTTAATAGAGACGAATTAATTCAATCAAACCGATTGCATGTGGTTCAAGTGTTATCGTTAAGTGAAGACTATCCGCTACTTCTATCGGTTCCACTTCGATCTTTGGTCTAGCAGAAGATCGAAGGTAATCAATTTCTTCTTCGGATAATTCCTGTGGCGCTCCCATTGCCACCCATTCATCATAGCTGCTCCCATGGCTTCTATTCACCAAATAGGTCACTTTTTTATACTTACCTGCCGGCACATTTTCGAGATGAAAGTGAAATTTCTTTGTTTTCTCCCCTGTAAAGCACTGATAACGGTTTGTCATACTGACAAAAGATGTATCTCCTTTCGCATACTGCTCATCGATATGACAATAATGATAGGCTAAAATTTGTATCGATCTATTACTCTTTGCAACAAAATAACTGGATTCTTGTTGAATCAGCTGGTCTCCTAGTTTAGCCAACAACCAATAGGCCATCATTCCTGCTTTCGGAATGCCACGCTGTGTGACCAGTCCTAATCCGCCATGAAAGACAGCTGGGTCAGCAGCCTGCTCTTCGATGTTATCACTGAGCACCCAATAGCCAAAACCTGCTATCCGATCGAGATTTTCGACTATATTTTTCACGATATAGGCCGCTTTATAAAGAGTGTCGTTGATTAAATCCCGGTGATAGGCAGTCGCATTCCACTCTGTTAAATACAGCTCCTTATCCTTTAAAGCCTGTTTAGCTAATAAGCTTTTTTCTCGAATCAAACAATCCCGTAAATAATCTGGATTTAAAGATATTTGCATGAAACTTGGATCTTCGAGATCAAAAGAAAGGTATTCACCGTTATCATCGTGCTGCAAAGACGTTAGGCCATGTGGATAAAAATGAATCGGAATAAAATCAGGTATGCAATGATGCTTTTTGGCATACTGAAAAAATTCATCGATCCATTTGGTTGAATCAACAGTAATAATGCGACCAGGAGCACCTACTTGAAAAAGCGGGGATATCGATTTGATTTTTTCATACGTTTTTTGATACAAACTAAGATATTCCGCTTTACTTCCTGACCAAAATTCGTATATTTCTGGCTCGTTCCAGAACTCAAATTTCCAAGTCTGTACCTCATGTAATCCATAACGATTGACACAATGACGTAAAAAACGATCAATTAATTCAATCCATCGATTTTCTGCATATGGGGGGCTTGTATAACTTGGCTTATAAAAAATCGACTTTCCTCTGTCTTTTGCCATTGCAGAGGGCATGAAGCCCAATTCTACAAAAGGCTTTATGCCGATCGATAATAGGAAATCAAATAATTGATCCACATATCGGAACTGATAAATGGCATTCCCTCTATCATTTTCTTGATATATCATCATGTCATCATCAAATATCCCATGGAATCGTAAATAGTGAAACTTACATACTTTTTGTAAATATGTGAGTTGCTGTTGAACATCTCTATGTAATCCTTCTTTTGCCTTTCCAATCGTGATGAGGTTTTTCCACGTATGTTTGATCTTTGTTGGTTTATCCGGCATTTTTATTCGATAGGATGCATTCTCTATCTCATATGACAAGGGATTTGAAACTGGAGGATGCAACGGCAAATATTTATTGATAATACCTAAAGCACTTTCTTGATTGAACATTAAATAATTAGCTAGTTCCTTTTTGGTTTCTTTCTGAGAAACAACTGGCCGGTTCTGGTTTCGGTAATCAGATGGAGTCGTATGATATCGTTTCTTAAAAGCGGTATAAAAAGATTTGGTATTTGGAAAACCATGAATGATTGCGAGGTCCGCGATTGATTTATCTGGATGTACCAACATATCCTCCACTGCATGCTTTAACCGAATACTCGTAAGATAAGACTGAAAATTTTGTCCTACATTTTCGCGAAAAAACTTAGAAAGATAAGGAATAGACAAATATTCTTTTTGGGCAATATCATGCAATGTAATGGATTCTTGATAATGTTGATCGATATAAGTCACGATTCGCAGCATTCGATCCATTAACTTATGGTTCACCATTTTACCCGAAAACGGCTCTTGAAATTGTTTCATTAACATAGCAAAGACTTGTAACATCCTTGCTTGCATCTCAAGTTCATAGCCAGTTCGCTTTTTCTGTCTGAGTTGAACAATCTCCGCTAACCATTGTCTCATCGTATCAAAAGACGGTTTCTTGTCCCGGCCGACCGTTTGCGAATAACAACCAAAATGAAGTTTCTCCACTCCTGTAATGTACTCTTTCAAATAGGCTACAGGTATAAGGTAAGTCACAATAATATTCTTCTCGATTCCAATCACTTCATGAACATGAGATTGATTGATTAGCAAAACATCTCCTGCCACAAGCGTAAATTGTCTCTGATCTACGATTACTTGTAGTTTTCCTTTGAGAACAAAAATGATTTCTATGCTATAGTGCCAATGATTTGGAACATAATTTACATGATGCAAAGATACCGAAAACGGAAGATTATCTTCTGTCTCCACCCTTTCATAGATAGAATTAGTCATCGTGATCCCTCCAAGTATTGCTTCGTATATAGAGTATCCAAAGAAATGTATATCCATCATGAAACATCTTTCTTTACTAGACTTAAGGGAAATCCACGTTATCCATATAATGATGGAAGCCAGTATCACCAAAAAAGCTGCTCTTAAAAAAGAGACAGCTTCTATTCTACCGATCTATTTTATTTCTATTCTGGAGAAAAAACCAAAGGATTTATTACTAACCTCAATAACCAATTCACATCTGGCAATAATCCGTCATCTTCACTCAATTTTAATGTCATCAATCCTGATAACACTTTTAGATAATTTGAAGCTAATTCACTCGTATCACCATCTGTGAACTCACCTATTTCCTGGCCTTTTTCAAACAAAGGAACCAATTGTTCTGTGTATTTTTTATTAGAATGTTGTTTCATCAACTGTTTTGCTTGGTCAGGAATACCATCTCCAATACGAGCTTGATGAATTAACAAAAATCCATCTTGATTTTCTTTATCAAGTATATGTGTAGTTAATTCTCTTAATTGTTCCAAAGGTGATCCGAGCTGAACATTTTTAAATACAATCATTGATTCATCTACTGCTATTTGCACAAGTGAAATGAAAATCTCATCCTTGGATTTAAAATATTTATATAATAATCCTTCACTCAATCCTGCTTCTTTAGCAATCATACTCGTTTTCGCTCCAATAAACCCTCGTCTTGCAAACACTTTCAATGCTGCATTCATAATTTGTTCTTTACGTTTATCACGAATTTGTTTTAATTGTTCTGTATTTAATGGTGACATCCTACCTTCTCCTCCAAAAGGACTGGAACTCAAGAAAAATTTACAAAGTTAGCTCCAGAGAATGACGGAATTAATCGGTCGATTTGATCATTGGTGAGTTGACCTGTTCCTTGTGTCACTTCATTATACCATTGTCTATCTTCATTCGAAGCATCAGACATCACAGTTCCCATCATTTCCGCATTAAACAATACTCGTGGCGAAAATAGCAGTGTGTTCACTGCCCAGTACATGCCATATAGTTGAAGATTTTTTTTAACGGTTGCATGTTTCAAATATAACTCTAAGTATTTGCTGGCAAATTCAATTCCTTTTAAGGACTCACCCACATACTCAACCCCTTGCCATGATAAATCAGCCGCACAATTTAACCACCAACCTGGCTCAATAGCATCTTGAATCCGAGATAGTACATGCTGTTCAAAGTTAGAACGAGGATCATTTTGTTGTTCCTGAATACATTTCTCTAACATTTCCACTTCAATCGCAGCCATGGTAATGCCTTGACCAAAGATAGGGTCGACATGGCAAAGTGCATCCCCTAAAACCAATAGCCCTGCTGGCCATTTTTTCATTTTATCAAATCGTTGGCGAATTAATTCTGGTACTTGGAAACCACGAGGTGCAGTGATTGGTTCCAGTTGTTTCATTATCTCTGCAATCAATGGATCAGAAAGCTTAGCAGTCGCTTCAAAATATTCATCTTGTTTTATGGTAGGATGCTTTCCTCCCAGACCATAAAGCAAAACTTCGGCAACATCATTTTCAATGGTAGAGAAAACACCAGTAAATGTTTCCGTTGAAGGATGTCCGGCAATCCGAATGACATCCCATTCCTCTGCTAGTTCAGTAGGGATATGAAAACGTCGAGTACTGTAGGAAAGGGAAACCTTTAAGAGATCAGCTTCAGGTACTTCATAGCCAAGCTGTTGTAGCCATAATCTCAATTTGGAGCGTCGTCCACTAATGTCAAATATCATATCCGCTGAAAGTGTCTTTTCTTGCTTAGAAGTTCGATCTCGCAAATAAACACCTGTTATCGTAGAAGCATCAGAAGTAGCATGTAAACCTAGAACATCATGTTTCTCTAAAAAACGAACATTTGGTATCTTCTTTACATATTCTCGAATCGTCCACTCCAGTAACGCACGACTGCAAGTAACCTCTTTTTCTTGGCTAGGCCCAACTACTATCTTCCCATAGTGATTTACTTGATAAATATATTTATTAAATGATAAAGAAGCCCCATTCTCCAATAAGACATCGTTATATCCAGGAAATAAATGATTCAATATCACCTTCAAGCGTGGTGTAAATCGATGGGGATGAAATCCTTGCGGTGTTCCTGCTCGATCGACAGGCTTCTGAGGTAATTCATCCTTTTCAACAATCAATATCTCCGAAAAATATTCAGACAGTACTTTAGCTGTTAACAATCCACCCATGCTGCCTCCAATTATAATTGCTCGTTGAGTTTTTTCTTTCGTAAATGTTGTATTCGTCGTAGTTATCATTTTTATATCCTCCACATTTAAAAGTGAGTTACTCACTCAATAACATAACAAAAAAATATATCAACTTACTAACAAATCATCCTCTGTATTCACCTTAATTACAATCTACTGTCCTCTTCAGAGGCAAATAACACTATATCATTCTTGCCTATATCATTCTTGCCTATCTTATGGCTTCCTCATCAATATAATGAGGTATGAGCCTTCAGAGATATACATCTAAAATTGAGTGAGTTGCTCAATCAATATAAACTTATAGTACTTTCATCAACATTCTTTGTCAAGACACTTTTCATTTTCAATAAAATGAAATGATCTTGACAGCTTCTCCCTACAAACTGTCTATCAAACACAAAAAAACCTCCTACTCTGTTCGAATAGAAAGGTTGGTGTGGTGGAGCTAAGCGGGATCGAACCGCTGACCTCCTGCTTGCAAGGCAGGCGCTCTCCCAGCTGAGCTATAGCCCCATATAAACTG
>NZ_JCAJZT010000016.1:0-15578 GCF_059510395.1 Shimazuella sp. NTD248
TGGCTCCAGTCTCACCTGTGGCTCCTGTTTCTCCAGTGGCTCCGGTTTCTCCAGTGGCTCCGGTTTCTCCAGTGGCTCCGGTTTCTCCCTCTGCTCCGGTTTCTCCCTTGGCTCCGACCTCTCCAGTGGCTCCTATTTCTCCCTTTACTCCGGTTTCTCCCGTGACTCCAGCCTCTCCCTTGGCTCCAGCCTCTCCCTTGGCTCCGGTTTCTCCCTTGGCTCCCGTTTCTCCCTTGGCTCCAGCCTCTCCGGTGGCTCCAGTTTCTCCCTTGGCTCCAGTTTCTCCCTTGGCTCCCGTTTCTCCCTTGGCTCCAGTTTCTCCCTTTACTCCAGTTTCACCCGTGGCTCCGATTTCTCCCTTGGCTCCAGTCTCACCTGTGGCTCCAGTTTCTCCAGTGGCTCCGGTTTCTCCCTTTACTCCAGTTTCACCCGTGGCTCCGGTTTCTCCAGTGGCTCCAGTTTCTCCCTTGGCTCCAGTTTCTCCCTTGGCTCCCGTTTCTCCCGTGACTCCGGTTTCTCCCTTGGCTCCCGTTTCTCCCTTGGCTCCAGTCTCTCCGATGGCTTTAATTTCACTAATGAATCCTGTTTCTTCTGTGAATTCAGAGGCTCCCGCTGCTTCGGTCTCTTCGGCGGCTTCAACGGCACCTAACGTTGCATCTGTATCTCCAGTTGCATCTGTATCTCCTGTTGAACTTATGGATACAGTAGATTGCAATACATTTTTCAACTCATTTTGTAATAGCAATTCTTTTTTCGCAATTTCCCGCAGTGAAGATTGAACACTGTTATTTGCCTTTAATAAATCGCTGATTGATACTGAAACTCCGGAATCGCTTGGAAGTATGCCACGCAGAAATTCGTCATTAATGATATGGCTAAGACCAAGTTCTTCTAAGTCTACAGAAGAGAGTAACAAATTTATCGCATCTTCTCGAGTAATTGTAATAGTTCGAGTAACATTTGGTGTATTAGCTTGTGACATCATCTCAACTCCCCTAAAATAATTGGCTCTAGTTAATATATACAGAGGCATCTATAACGGAAAGGCTATTTGCCTAGTTAGGGCACCTCTCCTACATATTTTTTTCAAAAAAATCCCCCCTCATTTTGAAGCATTAATTAAGCGTTGTAGAAAAAGAAAAAAAAAGAGAAGTACACTGTGGATGAGATCCATGCGAACTTCTCTTTTAAACAAGCATTTTTCATCTGGTTATATACATAAGATGGTTGCCAAGAATGACAAATCAAATTTAATTTAGTTCATGCTGCCCTTTTTATAAAAAAATTTTAAAATGACGTTAAAGCGCGATACCCCTTGAAAATAAAGAGATATATTGACATAAGCCGTTTTATTCCTGTTTTTTGAATAAACCAAATCATTGTATAATAAAACTATTCTCTACAAAGGAATGATGAAAATATGAACCGCTTAGCACTACTTCAAAACACATCACAATCCAAGTGGTATCAATGGATGTCACGTCATTTTTATTTCATGCATCAACACCCTGAATTATCCTTTCAAGAAAGAAATACGATCCGTTATATCACCATGGTTCTTGAAAAAAATTTAGGTTTAAAAGTAAATTTATATGATATTAATGGTGAAATATTCGAAAAACCTGTTTCTTCACAAGCAATCACCGTATCGTTTGGACAGGGAGAAAGAACTGTAATTTTTACCGCTGATTTTGATGCTTTACCTATTGAAGAATCATCCATTAATTGGTATCGCTCAAAAACAAATGATACGATGCATGCTTGTGGACATGATATGCATACATCTATTTTATTGGGAATAGCTTGGTGGTTAAAAGAACACGAAGATATCCTAAACTGTCGAGTTATCCTTCTTTTTCGCCCTGCCGAAGAACTAAATGGGACTGCATTTCTAATCAAATCGGAAAAATTACTTAACTATCTCGGCAAAGATGCTGTTTGTTTTGGCCTGCATGTATATCCAGAACTACCTGCAGGTAAAATATCTACTTGTCCTGGCTTAATTAATTATTCAGCCGAATTTCTAAAAATTGAGGTGAAAGGAAAAGGAGGACATACTGCTCGACCAGAACATTCCTATAGTGCTCTTACAGTAATAGGACAAGTGCTATCACAATTACCTGAGTTTATCGCGCATGATGTTCCAGAAGCTGTTCTCGCTTTCGGTCAAATACACAGTGGCAGCAAAGGCAATATTATCCCAGAAACAGCTTGGTGTGAAGGAACATTGCGAACACCTGACTTTACGTTTCATGAAAAAGCAAAAACAGCAATCCATCGTTATGTAAAAAGTATGGAAAACGATTTTGTAAAATTGGAGTTAAAAAATAGTGGGATTCCTGCTCTTCCTCCAGTTGTGAATGACCCAATACTCGTCGAAGATTCCTATGGTATCTCTGAACATTTCCCTTGGATTGAAGTCCAGCATACGGAGTCGAGCAGAGGAGCAGACGATATCTCTTGGTTTTCTGAGTTAGGTTATCCCCTGCATTTCTTCCGCTTAGGAACCAAACCAGAACACCAACAACAAATATACGATTTGCATTCGCCACACTTTGAGGCTGATCCACGTGCCCTACTGACAGGAGTATATTTTCAACTTTATCAATTGCTCAAGTTTATGGATAAAAACGAATAAATCAATGCTATGTACCTCTCTACGAAAACAAAACTCCCAAAATAGCATGATGTTTGGCCACTGACAATAATCAGTGGTTATTTTTTACTTTGGTGTTTGTTTTCTCAATTAAACACGAAAGAAACCAGACTATAATGCACAAAGAAATATAAAAAATAACTAGCCCCCTAGTGATAGAGAAGGCTAGTGATAACCTAAGAAGTTTAGTGAATGTTATATGGTATAGGTGTCACCTTACCTTGCCGAATACGAAAGCAAGCAACTTCTGGTTTTATTTGAAATAATGAAACAATCACATAAACTGCTTCAGGATAATTGGCATAGATCACATCTTGTGGTGATGGATAAGGTGCAGCAGTAGGATGGGAATGATAAATCCCTACTAGCTGTTCTCCTTTTTCTTTCATTTGTTTAAATGTTATCTCGAGCTGACCCATATCCATTTGAAAAGCATCGGGACTGCGTAAAATATTCTTCATAGGCCAGAAGGTACTAGCCACATTATGGTTACCAGACAACAGACCACATGCTTCAAAAGGTTTTTGCTCCATACAATGGGATGTCATAGAGCTAAACACATGTGGAAAAAAAGTAAAACAGCGATTAGTCTGTTGCTCTCTTCCCACAACAACCGCCTCGGCGTTGCGGTTGTTGATTGGCCCTCCCTTGAGACGGTTGTTGTATAGGACGAACTAATTTATTTTGATCAGAGTTTGAAGCTGCTTCATTCCAAGGTTGCCCATTTCTTCTTGATGGACGAAAGTTTTGCCACTGGATAAATCGAGGATCCATAAAATATCTCCTTTCTACAATAGCCAATATATTCGGTATTATCATATTCGAATTTATTCCAGACGTGCTGTATATCTGTAGAAATTAGTCATCCGTTTCCTTTTTTAATGGTTCCCTGTAATTACTTTCATAAGGTACTTGATGGTTGCGTAGAAACTTACCATTTTGATCTGGATCTGTTTGAAATTCTGGTGGCAGTTGCTGGATTGTTATTGGGGCTTTCTTGTTAGTGACGTTACCAGATATAGGATGGGCTGTATGATTAGCTGTGATTGCTTTCTCTAGTTTCAATGGCTCCTCCTTCGTTTTCTCATCCAGCAACAAAGCCTCTTCTTTTTGAGGATCTTCTTGGCTAAGTTGCTCCAGTTGTTTTTGAAAGGCAGAAGTGAGCAGCTTAATCTGATAAGCCATACTTTCTTTTTCTTGAACTAATTGTTTTTCCTTTTCTTTTACATCATTTTCAAGTTTCCTTTTTTCTCTCTCAAGCGTTTTCGTCTGTTCCTCTTGTTCCTTTTTATTCTCCTGGAAAATTTCATTTTTTTGTTTCAATTTACTGATTTGTTCTTGATTCGCAGCAGATTCTAACCGTAATTTCTCAATCGTTTGTTCTTTTTCATCAAGAAGTTGTCTTAGCTCCTTTACTTTTTCTGTGTAATTCTGTGTGATTTGCTCCAATTGCTTGTTTTTTTTCTCATATGAATGAGCTTCTAACCGTAAATACCCAATCATTTGTTCTTTTTCATCAAGATGTTGTCTTAGCTCTGTTGCTTTTTCTGCGTAATTCTGTTCGATTTGCTCCAATTGCTTGTTTTTTTTCTCATATGAATGAGCTTCTGACCGTAATTGCCCAATCGTTTGTTCTTTTTCGTCAAGATGTTGTCTTAGCTCCGTTACTTTTTCTGTATAATCCTGTTCGATTTGCTTCAATTGCTTGTTTTTATTCTCATGAGAATAAGCTTCTGATTGTAACTGCTCAATCGTTTGTTCTCTTTCATCAAGATGTTGTCGCAGCTCCGTTACTTTTTCTGTGTAATCCTGTTCGATTTGCTCCAATCGTTTGATTTTTCTCTCATGAGAATTAGCTTCTGATCGTAATTGCCCAATCGTTTGTTCTTTTTCATCAAGAAGTTGTCGCAGCTCCGTTACATTTTCTGCGTAATTCTGTTCGATTTGCTCCAATTGTTTGATTTTTCTCTCATAAGAATTAGCTTCTGATCGTAATTGTCCAATCGTTTGCTCATTCGTTTGCAGGAGTTGCTCTATATTATTTTCTTTTTGAATGCTTTCTTTTTGTATACTTTCTCTTTGTATGCTTTTTATTTGCCCTTGTCTTTGATAAGCCTTTATTTCTTTTAATAATGTTTCTATTTGTCGTTCTTTTTGTTGCAGTGATTGCCGTAATTTTGTCTCATTCTCCTGTAAATCGTTGATCTCCTCATGCTTCTCGGTTCCTAATTCCTTAGCTGTACTCAAAGCTTGCCTTAATTCATACTCTTTTTCTTCGTAATGCGCTGTTATCTCATCCAATTGTTTTGCATATCTTCCTTCTAGAGTTCGATATTTTTCTAATAGCCGCCCCATTTTAGCATGTTGATACTTATACTTTTCTATTTTCGCTTCATATGCCTGATTTATATGCTGTAATTGAAGCATTTTCTTTTTATACATTTCACTTGCATTTCTTTTTTCATTCATCGTTTTCTCACCTCAATATACTTTATTCTTCTCTGTTAACCAAAATACAATTTTGATTCAATAAATGCAGCAGCTCCCGCAATTGCTAAGACAAGATGGAGGGGATAAGAAGCTGGAAACCATAGGTATAAGAAAAAAAGCAAAGCTGATGACCAAATTCCGACACACCAATGGCAACTTAAAAATAAACCCACAGTATGACGCCATCCTGTGCCTATAATATGGATTTTTCTTACAACTTGACCAGAATCATCTGGCTCATAAGTAACTTTGACAAATGGCTCTCGGATGATAGACGTTATTTCGTCAAAGACAATGAGATGAGTAAACCGAAAAGATGCAAGAACAAAAATGAGAAACTGAAACCATGAAAATTCCAACAAATGGGTCCCTCCTCGAAAGAAATTTAGGTAAACGAAAGGGCGATTTTATTCGTTGCTGGATACTGGAAATTTAGCCCTTTATAGTGTACGGAACCTTCAATCATAATGTCTCCACTACTATCACGGGGAATGGATAACTGAAAATTAGGAAATAGAATAGTTTCACCAGGGTTAACGATTAAGGCTTGCATCGACTTTACCCAATACTCCCCTAACTCTTTTACTTTATTACGCCAATCTTCATCTACATATGTCCATCCAACCGCACTGTCTCCTGAAAAACTTTGAACGCCAACGGTATCCGTCATTTTAGGCGGGATGATTTGACCTTTTAGTTTTATATGGGAAGAAGGGGGGACTTGAATGCAAATATGGGGATCTGGCAGAGCACCCATACCTGTATTTTTGAGAAACATATTTCCTAAAACCAAATAATCATCCTCCTCCGAAGTTGGAAAAACAATTTGGTAATCAAAGCATACTTCCATCCGAAAAGGTGGAATGGCCACAGGATTTGCTGTAATGTTCCCTGTCTTTTGTGGTGAAACTTCTGTGTGTTGGGCTTGATCCTTTTTCTTCTGTGGTTCTGCTGGAACCGATGGAGGGAGAGAACTTCTTTCTTCTTTTGGAAAAAGCAATTTCATCGAATCGAGAGGCAGAAATGGTAGAAATGAGAAAACATTTTCTTCAGCACATCCTCTGAGTAATGCAGAGGCCAAAATAAGGCTGATTTTTTCCTCCATGTCCCTTTCCATTCCTTGCGATTTGGGTAATCTACTGCGAAGTTCCAAGATAGGAATAGGGGATTTTTTGTCTTCTTCTTTAAGCCGTGCAATAATTTCATGTTTTTGGCATTCTTCCGCCAACATCTCTGCCCATTTTTTCGCTATTAACCCTTCACTATGAGAAATCATAAATTTTGGACTTGAGGTTGTAGGTTTGTCACTCATATAAGATTTTAGTTTAACCATTATTTCTCCATCATCTGGAAGAGATGACTTCGCCTGTAATACTGTTACTTGGATACCTGTACAGCTAAGGAACTCTTTGGTTGTGTCCAGCATAAAAGTATGACTATCGTTTTGTTTCATTGGCATGAGATATACTTTTTTTCCTTGAAACACAGAGGCGAGGTGAAGTATTTTTTCCCGTTGGTTCCATTTCGTTTGAAAACCTATCTGTTCGCAAAACAATTGAAAAATAGGTAGAGAATGAAAAGGTAACTGTCCCTTATTTTCGTTGTCGTAATATATCTTCCAGTCCATAGACATCCTCCTGTCTTTATCGCTATATCAGAAATAGTTTATGAACCGGAATAGAAGAAAAGTAACAATTTAAAAAACTTTTCTCCCATTATAAGCAATAGATTTTTATGAAAATTGGACTTTTGCCTAAAGCGATCCTTACTTGTTTTGCGTATATATACGTTGAAAGTTATTACTACCTAAGGGGGGTAAATGGAAATTATGGTTAGACCAATACGAGGCTCTCAGGTCACACCACCAGTTCCAAATAATGTTCAGGCTGAGTGTATCTGCGTTCCCAAAGTATATGATTTTGTGGTCTTTACAGAGGACATCAATGCTACGATACCACTACCTGCGACACCACCAGCAGGATGTCCGACTACCGTAACCGATATTTTTTGTTCGTTGACAGGTGTAACTTCCTTTTTTCCAATAAGCTGTGAAACAAATGGGGTTTGTACTGTTCTCGACCGTCGCCCTATTAACATCGACGGGGTAAACGCAGCTTTAGTCAAATTAAGACAGGATATCCCAGTGGATGTCACCCTTACCGGGACAGATGCTTTAGGAAATCCTGCTACTTGTACGATTCCTTTGACAGTACCTTTTGTTCGCCAAGTGGTATTGTGTTTCCCGCCTGAGTTTACAAATGACAACCTAGTTTGCCGGATTATCAGTGGAGATTGTGTCATCACCACTCCTCCACCAGTTGGAGGTATTCCATTCCCTGCTTCTGTTGGAGTCGAGCTCAATATATGCAAAGAAATTCAAGTATTGGCTGCGGTAAAATTAGAAGTCTTAGCGAAGTTCTGTTCGCCACGTGCTCCAATCGAAGTTCCAGTAACTACCGCTTGTCCAACGCTTACATTCCCACAGCAATGTGACTTCTTCCCACAACCTAACTGTGATTGTGAGAGCTCCTTTAATTCACCAAATGCTCCAGTACCAACCTCAGTTGGCGTAGTTCTAAATGGTTTAACAATAGCTGCTGGTACCGCTTCTCTTGTAGGGAACGTCTGTAATGGCTGTGCGGAAATTAACACAAATATTAATTTCACCTTTACGGATACAGATGGTCTTCCTCCAAACAACAGCTTTACTTTCACCGCCAACTCCTTCCTATCTGAAACTTGTACCTTCTTATTAGGAGTAGGAACACAAGTAATAACTGGTCAAGGTACAGTAGTAACTGCGCTTGGAGATACCATACCTGTAACGTATTTACTAACATTGGTTGATGCAGGTGCATTAGACAGCTATGTCTTGACGTTATTAAGTGTCTCTCCTGGATTATTTGCAGCAGTTGCAACGTCTATCGACATCGGCAACTCTATCATTATTCAGGATTGTACTGGATTCCCTACTACAACAACGTAACCATGCTTCATCTACACAGGCTGTTGGTCATACACCAACAGCTATTTTTTATTTTTATGATAAACATAACTCAGCTACATACAAAAATAGATTTAATTGATTAATTAATAAAAAAATATCGAATATACATGATACATATACCCAATGAATCATCGACTAAAAAAGTCCATCTTAAAGTAAATAAGGAGGAGGAAAGAACACTATGATCAAACCAATAAGAGGCTCTCAGGTCACTCCGCCTATTCCAAATAATGTCCAAACGGAATGCATCTGTGTGCCTAAAGTATACGACTTTGTGCTCTTAACAGAAGATATTAATACAACCGTACCATTACCTGCAAAACACCCTGCCGAATGTCCAACCACTGTTACAGATATTACCTGCACATTAATAACGGAACAATTTTTTCCTATCACTTGTGTTACCAATGGAGTTTGTACCATACTTGATCGTCGTCCCATTAACATCGATGGAGTCAGTGCAGCTTTAGTGAAATTGAGACAAGACATCCCTGTTGATATAACCTTTACTGGTACCGATGAGTATGGCAATCCTGCTACTTGTACGATTCCTTTGACAGTGCCATTTGTTCGCCAAGTTGTATTGTGTTTTCCACCGGAGTTTACAAATGACAACCTTATTTGTCGGATTATCGGTGGAGATTGTGTCATCACCACTCCACCACCAGTTTGCGGTATCCCATTTCCAGCATCTGTAGGAATCGAACTCAATATATGTAAAGAAATTCAAGTAATTGCCGCAGTAAAATTAGAAGTTTTGGCGAAATTCTGCTCACCGCGTGCGCCAATCGAAATACCTGTTACTTCCGTTTGTCCGCCAACTTTGTTCCCACAGCAATGTGATTTCTTTCCACAACCTAATTGTGATTGCGAGAGTTCCTTTAATTCTCCAAATGCTCCAATTCCTTCCTCGGTTGGCTTAGTTCTAAATGGATTTGCTATAAGTGCTGGTACAGCTGCACTTGTTGGAAATGTATGCAACGGTTGTGCGGAAATCAATACAAACATTCGATTTACCTTCACAGATACAGATGCAGTTCCACCAAATAATAGCTTTACTTTTACTGCGAACTCCTTTACTTCCGAAACTTGCACCGTCCTTTTAGGAATAGGAACACAAGTAGTATCCGGTCAAGGTACTGTCGTAACTGCAGGTGGAGATACCATACCTGTAACGTATTTGCTAACATTAGTTGATGCAGGTGCAGTAGATAGCTATGTCTTGACCTTATTAAGTGTTTCTCCTGGATTATTTGCAGCAGTTGCAACTTCCGTTGACATCGGGAACGCTATTATTATTCAAGACTGTAATGCATTCCCTTCTCCAACGACGTAATTCAATGCTTCACCCTACATAAGCTGTTGATCTCAATCAGAATCAACAGCTTTTTAATTTAGGTAAGACCGAGATTTTGATTTACTTTAACAAATACATAGATGTATGCATAGCATATATATGATAAATGGAGTTATAAATAACAAAGAAAGGACTTGTCTAAATGGGATTTTGGAACTGGAAAAAACGCGAAGACAAAGATCAAATCATTGACAAGTGCAAAAAAAAGGAACAGGAATACCGATTGGAACTGGAACAAAAAAATAAACTTATTGTGCAATATATTGAAAAAGAACAAAAATACCTACAAGATCAAAATCAAGATAAACAAACCATCCAAGAACTTCAAAAAAAATTGGCAGAATATGAACAAAAGGAAAAAGAAGCAACTGGAGATTCCCTCATAAAACAACAGTTGATTGATGATCTTAAACAAGAAATAAACGAACACGAACAAATAACGATCTCTTTTAAAGAAAGTACAGATGAAAAACAACAAACCATAGATCAATTAAAACAAAAGATCAAAAAATACGAAGAGGATATCGCTGAATTACAAAGGAGTCTAGCAACTAAGCAATTATTAATCGAACAATTAGAAAAGAAAATTACCGAACATGAAAAAACCATCTCAGAACATAAGGAAAACCTAGAAGAAAAACAACAAATACACATCCAATTGAAACAAAAAATCACAACACAGGAGGAAACAATCACAAGTTTAAAAGAAGATTTACAAACAAAGCAACAATTAATCGAAGAATCAAAACAAAAGATCGCAGAATACGAACAAAAACCCCAAGAAGAACAAATCGATAAACAGGAAAAGATTCAGCAGCTTGAACAAAAGATCGCAGAATATAAAAAAAGAGAACTTGAATATCAAAATAACTTAAAAGCATTGCAAAAAAGCATTCAATCCATACCGAAGAAACGCCAAGAAATTGCTACAGATGGACATTTTAAAACAATGGATCGAATATCGAAAAAATTAACAAATGAGCAGGCTAAAACAACTTCTATGCCCCAATCTTCTCAAACTCCAAAAAAATATTTCCCTCAACAACAGGCTTCTCAATCGGTGGAATTTAACCCTTTTAAGCGTGGACCAAGATAAATCAAAAAGCTATTCCTTTTTTAAAGAAGGAATGGCTTTTTGATTCGAGAAGAAGCATGACTTTAATCATAGGTTTCATGTCCTAAACATAAAAATAGAAAAAATTGTTGAAAAAGAGGGTGCTTATGCTCCGTATTCTTGTTGTTTTTGGAACAAGGCCAGAAGCAATTAAGATGGCTCCACTTATCAATAAATTGCAACGTCATGCTGAGATTGAGACATTTATTTGTGTAACTTCTCAACATAAGCAAATGCTAAAGCAAGTATTACAAGCATTTGATTTGACACCCGATTTTGATCTAAAAGTGATGACAAATAACCAGACTTTAAGCGAAATTACAATTCGAGTACTTCAAGGAATGGAAACCGTATTAATTCAATTAAAACCTGATTTGGTTTTGGTGCATGGTGATACAACTACTACTTTCTCTGTTAGCCTTGCATCCGTTTATCAGCAAATAAAAGTGGGACATGTGGAAGCTGGAATGCGAACTCACCAAAAGTATCTCCCTTACCCAGAAGAGTTAAATCGCCGATTAGTAGGGAGTTTAGCTGACCTGCACTTTGCTCCCACCGATAAAGAAGCTAATTATTTATATCGAGAAGGAATATCAAAAGACTCCATATACATAACAGGAAATACCGCAATTGATGCGCTAAGTATGACAATTGAAAAAAAATACGATCACCCGTTGGCCAAACAAATCCAAGGAAAAAAAGTGATTTTAATAACAGCTCATCGCAGAGAAAATCTAGGTGAGCCAATGGATAACATGTTTCGAGCTATTCGTCGGTTAGTAGAAACTCACTCTGATGTAGTTGCTGTATTTCCGATTCATTTAAACCCCATCATCCAAAAGAAAGCAAATTCTATCCTTCGTCATCATCCCAGAATACTGTTGATCGATCCTCTCGATGTGATTGATTTTCATAATATCGCCGCACATTCTTACTTGATTTTAACAGATTCGGGAGGAATCCAAGAAGAAGCACCAACTTTGCAGGTTCCTGTTCTAGTGATGCGTGATGTCACAGAAAGACCAGAAGTAGTAAATGCAGGAGCAGCTAAACTGGTTGGAACAGATGAAAATATAATCTTTGAAGAGGGAAGTCATTTAATAAAAGATAAAAATGCATATCAATCCATGATCGGAATAAAAAATCCATATGGAGATGGGAATGCATCAAAACGCATCGTACAAGGGATATTGCACCATTACAAGTTGTCTAACCATCCACCATCTCCCTTTCAGTAAGTGAGGTTGAATTTCAAACGTGATGATATATTAACCAATACCCACTAGTCTCGATTCTTCTCTAGTCAGGTCGTATGTGAGGTACAATTCATCAGTAGTTCGTCCATCGACAAAAGATCATCAAAGGCACTTCTGAATCCTTTATCAGAAGTGCCTTTTGATGCTATCCGATTCTCAATGCATTAATATCAGTGTTTAATCCAACAAGAGAAATGACGTTACTTTGGCTGTTAACGATCGCTCTAACTTGAACATTAATCGTACCTGTTGCGGCTACATTGAACCCAGTAATTTCTGCTATTGGCCTCCTATAAGTAGAAGCATTTGTAAATGATGTGTTAAAGGTTCGAGTGTTTATCAATGTCGAATCTGCATAGAACCTCAAAGAATAACTAATAGTAGAATTCGCAGTAGTAATAAATTCTATAGTAGAAGCATAAGAAAGTTGAAGTGTCTGTCCTGCTGTTACTGGAACAGCTAATGTTCCCAACACAGTTTCAGTTGGTGGGGTAACAGGAACAGCAATTGGCCCAGGTGTAGTGTTAAATAGAAACAAAACAGATGTTCCTGCTGTTCCCGTTGCACCGGCGGCTCCAGTCGTTCCCGTACTTCCAGTATTTCCTGTGGCTCCTATGCTTCCGGCTGTTCCTGTGCTTCCGGTTGATCCAGTAGATCCAGTATTTCCGGTATTTCCTGTGGCTCCTATGCTTCCCGCTGGTCCTGTACTTCCAGTCGCTCCTGTAGCTCCTGTAGTTCCCGTACTTCCAGTGGCTCCTATGCTTCCCGCTGGTCCTGTGGTTCCAGTCACTCCTGTAGCTCCGGTAATTCCCGTACTTCCGGTGGCTCCTATGCTTCCCACTGGTCCTGTGGTTCCGATCGATCCTGTAGCTCCTGTCGTTCCCGTACTTCCTGTATTTCCAGTGGCTCCTATGCTTCCCGCTGGTCCGGTGCTTCCGGTTGATCCCGTAGCTCCTGTCGTTCCCGTACTTCCGGTGCTTCCAGTGGCTCCTATGCTTCCGGCTGTTCCGGTACTTCCGGTCGCTCCAGTCGCCCCCGTACTTCCCGTACTTCCGGTGCTTCCAGTGGCTCCTATACTTCCGGCTGTTCCGGTACTTCCGGTCGCTCCTGTACTTCCCGTACTTCCGGTGCTTCCAGTGGCTCCTATACTTCCGGCTGTTCCGGTGCTTCCGATCGCTCCAGTCGCCCCCGTACTTCCTGTATTTCCGGTGACTCCTATGCTTCCGGCTATTCCGGTGCTTCCAGTCGCTCCAGTCACTCCCGTGGCTCCGGTGGATCCTGTGCTTCCCGTCACTCCATCTGCTCCGGCTGCACCGGTGCTTCCCGTCATTCCCGTACTTCCGGTCACTCCAGTGGCTCCCGTCACTCCATCCGCTCCAGCTGCACCGGTGCTTCCCGTCGTTCCCGTACTTCCGGTCACTCCGGTGGCTCCCGTCACTCCATCCGCTCCAGCTGCACCGGTGCTTCCCGTCGTTCCCGTACTTCCGGTCACTCCGGTGGCTCCCGTCACTCCATCCGCTCCAGCTGCACCGGTGCTTCCCGTCGTTCCTGTACTTCCGGTCACTCCGGCGGCTCCCGTCACTCCATCCGCTCCAGCTGCACCGGTGCTTCCCGTCGTTCCCGTACTTCCGGTCACTCCAGTGGCTCCGGTGGATCCGGTAGTTCCGGTTTCTCCGGTGGCTCCAGTGGTTCCGGTGACTCCAGTACTTCCGGTGGCTCCAGTACTTCCGGTGGCTCCAGTACTTCCGGTGGCTCCAGTACTTCCGGTGGCTCCGGTGGCTCCGGTGGCTCCAGTTTCCCCTGTAGTTCCGGTGGCTCCAGTTTCTCCTGTAGTTCCGGTGGCTCCGGTGGCTCCTGTACTTCCGGTGGCTCCGGTGGCTCCCGTCACTCCATCCGCTCCAGCTGCACCGGTGCTTCCCGTTGTTCCCGTACTTCCGGTCACTCCATCTGCTCCGGCTGCACCGGTGCTTCCCGTCACGCCCGTACTCCCGGTCACTCCAGTGGCTCCAGTGGTTCCGGTGACTCCGGTGGTTCCAGTGGCTCCAGTGGCTCCGGTAGTTCCGGTTTCTCCGGTGGCTCCAGTGGTTCCGGTGACTCCAGTACTTCCGGTGGCTCCAGTACTTCCGGTGGCTCCGGTGGCTCCAGTACTTCCGGTGGCTCCGGTAGTTCCGGTTTCTCCGGTGGCTCCCGTGATTCCGGTGACTCCGGTGGTTCCAGTGGCTCCAGTGGCTCCCGTTACTCCGATGGCTCCCGTATTTCCGGTTTCTCCGGTGGCTCCGGTAGTTCCGGTAGTTCCGGTAGTTCCGGTTTCTCCGGTGGCTCCCGTATTTCCGGTTTTTCCGGTGGCTCCAGTGGTTCCGGTGGCTCCAGTGGTTCCGGTGGCTCCAGTACTTCCGGTTTCCCCTGTAGTTCCCGTTACTCCGGTGGCTCCGGTAGTTCCGGTGGCTCCGGTGGCTCCGGTAGTTCCGGTGGCTCCGGTAGTTCCAGTTTCTCCAGTGGCTCCCGTGGCTCCGGTAGTTCCGGTGGCTCCGGTAGTTCCGGTAGTTCCGGTTGCTCCGGTGGCTCCAGTGGCTCCCGTTACTCCAGTGGATCCCGTTACTCCAGTGGCTCCGGCGGCTCCAGTTTCTCCGGTGGCTCCGGTAGTTCCGGTGGCTCCGGTTTCTCCGGTGGCTCCAGTGGTTCCGGTGGCTCCAGTACTTCCGGTGGCTCCAGTACTTCCGATGGCTCCAGTACTTCCGGTGGCTCCAGTACTTCCGGTGGCTCCAGTACTTCCGGTTTCCCCTGTAGTTCCAGTGGCTCCCGTTACTCCGGTGGCCCCCGTATTTCCGGTTTCTCCGGTAGTTCCCGTTACTCCGGTGGCTCCGGTAGTTCCGGTTGCTCCGATAGTTCCAGTTTCTCCGGTGGCTCCCGTGGCTCCGGTAGTTCCGATGGCTCCAGTAGTTCCAGTTTCTCCGGTGGCTCCCGTGGCTCCGGTAGTTCCGGTTGCTCCGGTAGTTCCTGTGGCTCCGGTGGCTCCGGTTTCTCCGGTGGCTCCAGTGGTTCCGGTGGCTCCAGTACTTCCGGTGGCTCCAGTACTTCCGGTGGCTCCAGTACTTCCGGTGGCTCCCGTTACTCCGGTGGCCCCCGTATTTCCGGTTTCTCCGGTAGTTCCCGTTACTCCGGTGGCTCCGGTAGTTCCGGTTGCTCCGGTAGTTCCAGTTTCTCCGGTAGTTCCGGTGGCTCCGGTAGTTCCGGTTTCTCCGGTAGTTCCCGTTACTCCGGTGGCTCCTGTTACTCCGGTGGCTCCGGTAGTTCCGGTGGCTCCGGTAGTTCCGGTTTCCCCTGTAGTTCCGATGGCTCCGGTAGTTCCCGTTACTCCGGTGGCTCCCGTATTTCCGGTTTCTCCGGTGGCTCCTGTTACTCCGGTGGCTCCTGTTACTCCGGTGGCTCCTGTTACTCCGGTGGCTCCAGTAGTTCCGGTGGCTCCAGTTGACGCACCGGTATTACCCACAGGACCTGTTGAGCCTGTTACTCCTGTTACTCCTGTTGCTCCAGTTGGACCAGTTAATCCTCTTGGACCTATTGTTCCCGTTAGACCGGTCGGACCTGTGCTTCCAGTTGCTCCGATTGAACCTGTCGGACCAGTTAATCCTCTTGGACCTATTGCTCCCGTTGGACCGGTCGGGCCTGTGCTTCCAGTTGCTCCGGTTGAACCTGTC
>NZ_JCAJZT010000017.1:0-12064 GCF_059510395.1 Shimazuella sp. NTD248
ACCCAGTTTATATGGGGCTATAGCTCAGCTGGGAGAGCGCCTGCCTTGCAAGCAGGAGGTCAGCGGTTCGATCCCGCTTAGCTCCACCACAACAACCTTTCTTATTTGGAAGGGTTTTTTATTTTCTCTAATTCTTCTTTAGCAAGTTGGTGATTATAGGATTGCTCAAGACAAGTTTCAAGTGCAAGAGTAGCTTTTTCTATTTGACCTAATTGGATATAACATTTACCTATATAGTACCATGCTTGGAAGCTGCCAGCCCCTTTTAAAGTGAGATGATGATGGTTATCTTCTCCTAAAAAAAGACAATGCTGAAATACTTTGATAGCCTCTTCATATTCATTTTGCCCAATAAAGATTAATCCTTTGTATAAATGAAGATCGACATAATCAGGATAAAGGGCAATAGCTTTATCAATAGCAGGCCAAGCACCTTCAAAGCTATTAAGTGTGATGAGAATTTCATACTTTAACTTGTATAAAAGTGATGGTGGTGTTTGTTGTATGTGAATAAACTTTAAAATAGCTTCATTCACATATTGAAATGCTTTTTCATGTTTTTGTTTACGATAGTATTCATTTGCTAGATGGTAATCAATCCAAGGATCTGTACTGCCTTCTTGTTTCATTTTTTCTAATATTTGGATGTTTCTTTTGTGTTTGTCCCTTTTGATGGTGACGTCATTTAAATATCCATAGTGATAAACCTTTACTGGTAAAGTAATGATATCATCGACAGCTCCTAAGACTTCCTGTACATTTAGTTGCTCATGAATTCGATTTTTAAATCGAAAGCCCATGTGATTACGAAATAATCGATGATGGTTTACCAAATATGCATGATCTGGATGAATTGGATAGGAGCCGTAGTAGTTTATTAATTGAATACCAGCTATATGTTCTTCTGTTAGGCTTAACACATCACGCAATTTTGTTGCGTTCTCTTTCTCCACTTCTTCATCTGCATCCAACCAAAAAACCCAATCCCCTTTCGCGTGATCCAAACCGTAATTTCTTGCAACTGCAAAGTTATCTTCCCAATCCCTGTGTAAAACGATTGCCCCTGCTGATTTACAGATTTCTACTGTAGCATCAGTGGAACCTGTATCAACAATAATCATTTCATCAACAATGTCTTTTACACTATGAAGACAGTTACCGATAAACGTCTCTTCATTTTGGACAATCATACAAAGAGATAGGAGTTTTTTATCTTTCATTGATCTTCCTCCGACCTTTCTGTACTCCAGATAGAAAAAGTGTATATCCTTTCATTACCTTTTTTGATCGATTCCTGTTGTCTCTCAGGATTTCTTTTAGATCTGCAAAACAGTCCATTGGATTTTGTGGGGATTGGCGGTTTAGGGTAGATTTGTCGGCAGACCAAAGAGCCTTTCTAGCAGTATATATGTGATAAAGTTTGCTCGAAGTAAGAGCTGCTTTTTTTACAAAGGAAGCAGAATAAGACTGATCCTTTTGTTTGAAAGCTGTTAGTAACAGTTGATAAGCAAGAACAAATTGGTAAATTGCTGACTTCCATTGTTGATAAGCATCTATGTATAAAGAACGAGAATGTTGGGGGAGATGTTTCATGTTCATCCTGCTTCTCTCCTTTTTGAAATCATAGATCAATCGTAATCGATACAATGGATAACGTTTTCAAACTTTCTAAGCAACAGCCATTCCTTCATCACGATTGCATCAATTAACTTTAAAACTTCATTGTTAAACATATTTATCTCTACATTAGAGGGACATGTCGGAAAGTCTAGATTTTTTCCAACAAATGCTTGTACCTTTTCAGCTTCTGCATGAATCAAATGTGCCAATGCTATTTCTTCTAAAGCAATAGATTCTAATAAATCGATGATTACTTCAGAAAAGGATGGACGGTTCTTCCCATCAGGCATTTGGGGGATACTCATGATCTTCCTTCCTTTCCAAATACTTAATTACTCTTATGGATATGATCAAATCATTGATAATAGAATCGGATGGGATTTTTTTAGGGGACAAACAACCATAGTATGAATGGAGAATATATTGACTTATATCCTAATTCTAAAAAGGAAGTGAAGAAATGTCTCAAGCGAATATACCTAATATCACACCGATTATTAGCATCACTCCAGGGCAGACAGTATCACTATTATTGTCATCGATTGCTTTAGAGGAGTTAGCTCTTGCTCATCTGATCAATGCAGAAGCAGAAAAAATACAGTTTGTTTTAGGGTCTTTGGAAACCGCTAATGATTGCCCAGATAAGGTATCTATCAAGGATTTATTGCTTCTTAATGAAAATGTACGCAGTGTTCTGCAAGATGTAATAAAAAAAGAGATGTTGCTTCAATTTAAATTTGAAAACATATTGGAATTGATAAATCAAACCGAAACTGAAGAGGACTAATCTCAAAAGTGGAGTGTCCTTTGCGTTTGGAGGGAAGGCACGGAAGACATACATCAAGCGACTTGCCCATCGTTCCAATTGGTTCATAGGGCATCCTCTAATTGAATGAACAACGTAATGGTGAAATGGAGGCATAAGACTTTGAAGGTTGCTATTTTAACCATGTTCAATGGTTTAAATAACACATATTCACTGGTCAATATTGTAGCTGAACAACTTCGAATGCTGCTTGATGCAAAGGTAAAAATCAAATTGCTTGTCAGTGAGCACTGTCCTGATCACGAGCGATACGGTGTTTATTTGGATAAGAGGATAGAATGGATAAAAATTGCGAATCAGATTGATGGGGAAGTTATCCATTGGAAAGACTACTCTCAGCCTACAGGGAAAGTTCACGAAAGTTTTTTTGCAGAAGCAGATAGGATAGCAGATGATCTGGTAGAGAAATTGTCAGATGTGGATGTTTGTCTGATGCATGATATCCATTATCAAGGATGGCATCTTGTCCATAATGTTGCGGTTCGAAAAGCACAGCAGCAGTTGCCAAATTTAAGATTTCTAGCCTTTACTCATTCTGCACCTGTCAATCGTCCATTAAATATGGAATGGCCGTTTTCAGCACGCTATACTCCTATGCCAAGTACTATTTATGTATATCCAACTTACTCGGGGATACCTGCCCTGGCAAGGCAGTATGATGTTCCAGAAGGGAAGTGTCAGGTAGTAAACAATAGCCTTGATCTTCCAGGCTTTTTAAGTGATGAAGTCAGAACGGTAATAAAAAAAATAGATATACTTTCATCTGATTTTCTTGTTATTTATCCAGGTCGTTTAACACCAGCAAAAAAATTTGAAAAAGTGGCCTCTTTATGTGGTGCTATCAAAAAAGGGAGCGAAAAAAATGTAAAAGTTGTATTTTGTGATTTTTCCAGTAAGGACATTGATCCAAAGACGTATAAGTCACTAGTTCTGCTTGAAGGATGTGAAGCAGGGCTCGATCTCAGAGATATGATTTTTACATCTGATATCGGATTTGAAAGTGGTTTTCCAAGAAAAGCAGTGATGGAGCTTTTTTCATTAGCAAATCTATTTATTTGTCCCTCGCTTTCGGAATCATTTGGTCTAACGGTATTAGAAGCAGCCAGTAAGGGAAATTTTATTATTGTGAATGAAGCAGTGCCAGCTCTTGAAGAATTAGGAAAAAAATTAAATGCATTTTTTATGAGATGGGATGCACGCAACTTTGGTTTTGATACTTCTGAGACCTACCATCCAACTGAGAATGCATATTTAGAACACAATGCAACAAAAATTGTCAACTTGATGAGAGAGAATGCGGTTATACACGCCAAAACTTTGAGCAGACAGAGATATAGTCCTCAATGGGTTTGGAACAATCAGTTGGAGCCACTTTTAAAAATGACATTATGACAAGACAGAGTTTTTAACAGGGATGATTGTCGTTCCATTTAAAATATGCAGTTAAAAAAGGCAACCGATATGGTCGCCTGTAGCGTAATAAAGAGCTCTATTAAAAATTAGGGGCAATTAGTTACAGATAGTTCATGATTCCCGAGTTTTGATATAGTTGCGAAAAATAAACTTCCATTGCTTCCTGTAATTAACAATGAAATACGCTTATTATTTGTTATACCGTTCAAATCGAGAGTATAGGTCACAGGATTAGGACCAAATAAAGCAGTATTGGTGGTATTGCCTTCGCCTGTTATGGTCACAATTTGATTTTTGCAATGTGGGACATGAAAGGTAGTTGCTGTGAATCGGAAAGCACGTAATGTTGCTGTCCCTCCATAGTCAAATATAAACTGATTATTTGATATGCAGTCTAAACATATATGACCACAGAAATTCACTGAGCCGTGTGCATTTGTCGGTTGCGTCACTCCGTTAAATACAACAGTTGTGTCATTTGCTCCTGTACCTCTTTTAATATTAAAGTTATCATCTGCTGGATTCGTCACCATGCATCCGCATGATGTAGTTGTAGTTGTCGTAGAAGTAGTGGATGTAGTAGTTGTTGTTTTCGTCGTAGTAGTAGTTGTGGTTGTCGATGATGTTGTAGTGGTAGTTGTTGTCGATGATGTTGTTTTGAGTTGTAAAATATTTTCTAATTTAAATTGAAGCAGCATTTCTTTTTTTATTACATCCTGCAATGTTTTACGGACATCTGTGTTTATTGTCAGGAGATCGGAAATAGTTATATGTGGAGGATTGATCGTATTTTTTGTTCCAGGCAAGGTGCCTAAAACAAATTGTATTTTTTCTGCCTCAGCGTTCATGATATGCGCTAAAGCCAGCTCTTCTAATGCAATGGAACTAAGTAATAATGAAATAGAATCATTTTCAGATAATGAAATTTTCGGCGTGATGTTGGGTATATTTGGGAAGCTCAATTGCTCACCTTCTTCATGATTTTGTCATTATAGTAAATGCAATACAGGAGTATTTGACTGGACTTTTCTCCTTAAGCTTGTTGGTCTAATGAAGAATTTGTAAGTGCTTTAATTGTCAGAAGGAAAAGCAAATGTATGGATATTTCTTCTTGTTTATTTCCTGAATAAAGTTAACTCCTTTTATCATATATATATTTGAGGTAGCTATGGTGATTGGGGGAATGACATGAGGAAGCGCATATTAATAGGGACTCCTGTCCATCAACAACCTGAAATTTTACAAGAATATCTGCTCTCTCTCACAGAACTAAATAGAGAAGATCTAAGCGTAGAATATCGATTTGTAGATGATAATGTGTCTGAAAAATCAAGTAAATTACTTTCCGATTTTGCAAAAAAGCACGAAAAGGTTGTTATTGACAAATACTTAGGTGAAAAAGAATCCTATCATTGTGATGAGTACACGCATTATTGGAGAGAAGCACAGATTTGGAAAGTAGCAGAGATGAAAGACCAGATGATTGATTATGCAAAGGAAAACGATTTTGATTATCTTTTTCTCATAGATTCTGATTTGGTGTTGCATCCTTATACACTGAAGCAACTCATAGAAGCAGAGAAAAATATCGTTTCGAATATTTTTTGGACGAAATGGCAGCCGACGGCATCTGAACTGCCACAAGTATGGCTACAGGATCATTATACACTCTATACGAAACATCGAAACGAGACACTGACAGAGGAGGAGATTGGACAGAGAACTCATTCTTTTTTGGAGAAGTTACGGCAGCCAGGAACATATGAAGTTGGGGGACTTGGAGCCTGTACCTTGATTTCGAAAAAGGCACTTGCTGCCGGAGTGAAATTTGCAGAAATCTCCAATCTTTCTTATTGGGGAGAGGATCGGCATTTTTCGATCCGTGCGGCTGCTCTCGGATTTTTATTACATGTAGATACCCATTACCCAGCTTATCATATTTATCGGTCTTCTGATTTGAAAGGATTACCTGCCTATAAAAGAAGGTGTCGTATTTCCATGAACCAAGATGAGGGGATAACTATCAGTCTTTGTATGATTGTAAAAAACGAGGAGGATGTACTAGAGAGATGTTTGTCTTCTATTCAAACAATAGTGGATGAGCTTATTATTGTAGACACAGGATCGACAGATCAAACAAAAGAAATAGCAGCAAAGTTTGGTGCAAAAGTTTATGAGTTTGAGTGGATCGATGATTTTTCTGCAGCTCGTAATTACGCCTTTAGTCTTGCGACGAAGGAATATATTCTTTGGCTTGATGCAGACGATTTTTTGAAAGAAAATGATCAAGCTTCTTTACTGTCTCTTAAGAAAACACTTGACCCAGGAATTGATAGTGTATCGATGCATTATCATCTTTCATTTGATGAAGAAGGAAATGTAACGCATAGTTTAAGGCGGAATCGACTAGTACGAAGAGCTTGCAACTTTCTTTGGATTGGATTTGTGCATGAGTATCTGGAAGTAGGAGGAAATGTTTTACATAGTGATATTGCGATCACGCATAAAAAAGACAAAGCATACACAGACCGTAACTTGCAAATTTATCGGAATCATCAGCGTTTAGGAGCTGTATTTTCTGTTCGGGATTTGTATTACTTCGCCAATGAATTGAGAGATAATGCTTTTTATGAAGAAGCTGTCACTTATTATGAGAAATTTCTTTTTACCAAGCAGGGTTGGGTGGAAGATAATATAGCTGCTTGTTTAAAACTTGCTGACTGTTATCATCACTTATGTGAGTTTGATTCAGAACAACAAGCTATACTGAGAACCTTTCATTTTGATAGACCAAGGGCAGAAGCTTGTTGCCGACTCGGAGCTTTATTTTTAGAGCAAAATCAATTAGATCAAGCAGTATTTTGGTATGAATTAGCTACTAATTTACAAAAACCGTACGAAATAATGGGCTCCCTAGATCATGCTTCTTGGAGTTGGCTTCCTCACTTACAGTTATGCCTGTGTTATGACAAACTTGGAAATAAAGAAAAGGCTGTTCATCACAATGAGCAAGCTTATTCGCTAAACCCTAACCATCCAAGTATATTACATAATAAAAAATATTTCGCGCAAAGAGCAGAAAGTTAGAGGAGTGACCAAATGAAAGTTATTTATCCTCCGACTATTCATTGGGAAGGCAGCCTTGTTTTTCAACGTCCGCAGCAATTGATGAAAGCTTTTGCAAAATTAGGTCACCGAGCAGTTTTTATGGAATATGGCCGATATGATGGAGCAGTTTATTATCGAGATGGTGTTGAAATTTGTGATTGTCGTTCTATTCTTCCAAAGGCAGAGGAATCAACTGTGCTATGGGTAACTCATCCACCTTACTATCGAATGAAAGATACATTCCATGCAGATTTAGTCGTTTTTGATTATATAGATGAAGCGGCAGAAGAATTTGCTGTTTGGAATAATCCAGACTTGCAAAACGCAATGGAGGCAGCGGATGTTATCACAGTTGTAAGCCAGCGTTTATATCATATCGTAAAGCAACTTTTTCCGGAAAAACCTCTTATCCTGATGCCAAATGCTGCTGATTTTGAACATTTTTGTGATGCAAAAAAGATGGCGTCACCATTGGAATTGCTGCATATTCCTAAACCTATTTTAGGTTTTATGGGGTCTATCGCGTCTTGGATTGATGTTTCGATTATGAAGGAAGTAGCAAAACAACGCCCCGATTGGTCGATTGTCCTTTTAGGAAATGATTATGTAGGTGTAGAACTCATTTTTGCAGATTGTCCAAATGTCTTTTTCTTAGGCAGGAAACTGTATCACGAACTGCCTTCTTATGTTGGGCAGTTTGCGGTTGGTTTGGTACCTTTTCAGGTTCGCGATATGACACATAGTAGCTCACCCATCAAAATGTATGAGTATTTAGCAGCAGGAGTTCCTGTTATATCTACTCCTATTCAAGAAGCGATTGATTGTCCTTATGTTGCGACAGGAGCTACTGCAACAGAATGGGTAGAGGAAATAGAGCGTATTATCATGGAAAATCCAGAAGAACTTCAATGTTTTGCTCTACAGGAATCATGGGAGGCAAGAGTGAAACAAATAGAACCGATACTTTCAGACTTAGCTAAACACAAGGAAATAAAAAAGGTAGAGCGTCGAGAAACATTCCCGCCAACAACATCAACATACTGGGATATTCGCTTTTTGACTGATTGGGAAAATTTAGGTGGAAGGAATCAAACATCTTTCTTTGCAAATGTAATCGTTGATTATCTTCCGGAAAATATAAAAAAGGAAATGCAAAACTCATCTTATCAGCTCTGTGATGTGGGCTGTGCGCTTGGTGATGCGATAACGGTATATACCAAAGCTTTCCCATTTTCAACGATAGAAGGAATCGATTTTTCGAGAGATGCTGTTAACAAAGCACATCTTTCTTACCCTGAATATTCGTTTCGAGTAGAAAGTATAGATAGTATAACGAATGATTATGATATCATTTTCTGTTCCAATGTCTTAGCTCTTTATACAGATCCAATTGCCTCATTGGCGCAATTGATGCAAAAAACAAAGCATTACGTTGTATTATTACTGCCATATCAAGTCGAACAGAAAACACAAGAAAATCAAGCAATTTTTACGTTTAATTCGTTTCCTGAGTCAGTCGGTCCATTCCAGCTTGTTGCCTTAGAAGAAATAGATTGTGGTAAAATCCCACAATCCTATTGTCAAACCAAACAGGTTTTAGTTGTCTATAAAAAGTAAGGAGTGTATAACTTGCAACAACCTCCACCAAATAGTGAAGATTACTGGGATATGTTATTTACACACACTTGGGAAGCACGCCGTGGCCGTGATCAAACGATTTTTTTTGCTAATGTGGCACTGGATCATTTACCAACTTGGTTTAAAGAAGAGATTCATGCTCACTCTTATAGCATGTGTGACGCAGGTTGTGCATTAGGTGATGGAGTGGATGTTTTAGCAAAGGCATTTCCTGCTACAGAAGTTACAGGAATTGATTTTTCTGAGGAGGCAATCAATAAAGCCAAGCAATATTACCCTTCTTATACATTTGCAGTAGCAGATGTCCTACAAATGACCGATCAATTCGATATTATTTTCTCCTCTAATACATTGGAACATTTTCATGATCCTTTCCCTATCTTGGATAAATTATTACAACAATCCAATAAGTATTTAGTATTACTGCTTCCTTTTCAAGACGATACAGGCACTTATGAACATTTTTTTCGCTTCGATTATGAGCATTTCCCAGAGAAAATAGAAGATTTTCGTTTGACCTTTTTAAAAGAGATCGATTGTCGCCTCATTGCCAATACGTATTGGGATGCCAAACAAATATTGGTGATTTATAAAAAGGAGGAAGGGAATGTGTGGCATGACATCTAAAATAACCCTTTCTATGATTGTGAAAAATGAAGCTGGCCGTTATCTTCGACAAGTTTTAAAAAGTCATCTTGCTTACATTGATGAAGCTGTAATCATAGATGATGGAAGTACAGACGATACAGTAGATGTTTGCAAAGAAATACTTCATGATATCCCTTTGCATCTTATTCAAAATGAAACCTCTCAGTTTGCAAACGAAGTTGCTCTTCGCAAACAACAATGGGAGGAAACAGTAAAAACAAATCCTGAATGGATTTTAAATTTGGATGCAGATGAAATGCTGGAAGAAAAATTTGTACACCAAGTTGAAGATATACACCAACAACAAAAATATGATGCTATCTACTTTCGACTGTATGACATGTGGAATGAAACCCATTATCGAGAAGATAATTTTTGGAAAGCGCATCAATTTTACCGTCCATTTATGATTCGTTACCGTGATGACTTGGAGTATACATGGAAGGAAACGGCCCAGCATTGCGGGCGTTTTCCCATAGAGGTCTACCAATTTTCCTATTTTTGCCACCCCGCACGTATGAAACATCTAGGATGGGCATCCCCCAAAGATCGCAAGAAAAAGTTTGACCGCTATATGGAATTAGATCCAGAGGGGAAATTTGGTTGGAAGGAGCAATATGATTCCATTTTGGATGAACATCCTCACTTGATACCGTGGGAGGCATAAAGCCATGTTGGTAAAAGATATTGAAAAAGTTATCCAACTTTCTACGCAATCGGCTTTGGGATACGGAGGAATGGCTTTAAGCAGGCGAGCAATCATTCATCTTTGCCGGCGACTTGAATTTAAAGATGAGCCTTATCACATTTTAGAGCTTGGAGGGGGACAGTCCACTTTATTTTGGCGGGAGTTACTGGATAGTGAATTATTACCTCTTCGTGTCACCACTTTGGAGCATCATCATGAGTGGGCGAAAGTATTAAGTAATCGAGTAGATTCCAATCATATAAAGGTATTTCCGCAAACGTTAAAGCAACTATCTGATCAGGAATGGGAAAATATATTTTCTGCTCAGAATCAGTCTCTTGCTCTTTGGAAGTCCTCTGGTAAACCTGTATCTGCACAAGACTATGATTTATTTACTATTCGTAATACTTTCTATGCAGAAGTTGGCGATTTGCCATTAAAAGAAAAATCAATCGATGTCATGATAGTGGACGGTCCGCATGGAAATGGTCGTTCTCTTGCTTATCCTTTATTCCGCAATGTCTTAAAACCAAATGCACTTATCTTAGTTGATGATTTTGACCATTATCCTTTCCTTCAAGACCTACAGAGAGTGTTTTTTTATGAGGAGATTTATAGAGAAATATTAGGTCAAGAGCGATGGACTTTGGTTCAAATACAAGAGGAAAAATAGGAGGTGTGATATGAGTAAATATGATTCTCGGTTTTTTGTTCATACAGATGAGAAAACAGATATTTCACTTTTAAAGCTGCCTCTTGATTGGTGGAGTCGTTTTTATGAGTATGAATGGGCAAGTGAGTTTGTAAGCAAAGATGATGTAGTTCTGGATGCAGCTTGTGGTGTGTGTCATCCTTTTAAATTTTATTTAACGGATAAATGTCAAGCGGTTTATGCCTGTGATCTTGATTCTAGAATATTAGATCCTGAAGCCATAATACAAGATATTAAGGCATTTCTTGGTGCAGATGTAGCTGCTCAATTGGATAAGTCCTATATAAATAAAGTAGATTTCTCTATAGCGAATTTAAGTGCATTGCCATATGAAAACAACAAATTTGACAAAATATTTTGCATTTCTGTTTTAGAACATATGGATCAAACCTCTCTATTTGGAGCTTTTCAAGAATTTAATCGAGTGTTAAAAGACGATGGTTTGCTAGTTCTAACTTTTGATTATCCAGATATCCAATTTAATATCTTAGAAGAAGCGATAAGACAATCAAATTTAACTTTCTATGGAGATGTCTCATTTGAACTTCCAGAAGACGCACTTTACTCCCGCTTTCACCCTCCTACTCTTTATTGTTTTCGTTCTGTATTGAAGAAAAGATAATAATAGTTTCGCTTCACTTTTCCTTACTATATTTTCAAACCGTGGAGAACAAGAAAATTTAATTGAGAAGAATAGAGAAAGCGTCGCTGAGCTCATATCACTTACGCTAATTTCCTTATAATTACATCTCGGACAACAAATAAAACATATGACTATTTCCTTCGATATTAGTAGCTATTTTCGTTCTTGTGAATAGAATAGATAAGTATGCTTGGAAAAATGCTGTCGGTGAAGGCAGTGCTCATTGAAGAGAAGAAAGGAGACAGTTATTTGCCTTATAAATGGGATGCCATCGAAAAAAATAGGGTTATTGGTGTTATTAATCCTTTAGATATAACCATTCTCCAAGTAACCGGTGAAACCGGAGCAACTGGCGCAACCGGAGCAACTGGCGCAACCGGAGCAACTGGAGCAACTGGCGATACAGGGGCGACTGGAAGTGCTGGAGCGACCGGAAGTACCGGAGCGACCGGAAGTACCGGAGCGACCGGAAGTACCGGAGTGACGGGAGAAACGGGGGTGACTGGAAGTACTGGAGCCACGGGAAGTACCGGAGCGACCGGAAGTATCGGAGTGACGGGAGAAACGGGGGCGACGGGAAGTACTGGAGCCACGGGAAGTACCGGAGCGACCGGAAGTATCGGAGTGACGGGAGAAACGGGGGCGACGGGAGGAACCGGAGCCACGGGAAGTACTGGAGCCGTAGGAGGAACCGGAGCCACGGGAAGTACCGGGGCGACTGGAAGTACTGGAGCAACGGGAGCCACGGGAGGAACCGGAGCCACGGGA
>NZ_JCAJZT010000018.1:0-7826 GCF_059510395.1 Shimazuella sp. NTD248
CAACCGTTAATTGCTAATTCGTGAAAGTCCAACGAGGTAAGCACCAGGTCGCCTCGCAGCTGACAGGCAACTGTCGGATGATTGAATACAATTCAAAGGAAAAGGGGTACAGGTAGAAACGCTGGAAGCATCGTATACATCAAAAGCAAGTTTCTTAGAATGTGGAAAATGAATGGTGCTGTGAAACATCTTGAAGAAAGCATTTTATACCAAAACGGAGATCAAATATTTGATCTCCAAGCGATAAAGGGTTTGGAATCCACAATTAGAGGTTTGGACATATTATATGCCATAATGAAAATACTTATATTTTATTTTACTTATTGATGAACGTTTACCGTTTGAATATGACCTAAAAATATAATAATTGGGGGATAATATGGCTTCGAGTTTTGATGAGTATATTAATCGATATAATACCTCTTCAGAAAAATGGGATGAAGTAGAGAAAATATATCGCGAACCTGATTTGTTGCCTTTGTGGGTAGCAGATATGGATTTTCGTTCCCCTTTGCCTGTCAGAGAAGCGATGGCAAAACGAATCGATCATGGAGTGTTCGGCTATAACATTCGCATGGATTCATATTATGATGCAATTGTCGATTGGATGGATAAAAAACACAATTGGACGATTCAAAAAGAGTGGATATCTTACAGTCCAGGTGTAATGCAAGCGATTAGTTTAATCATTAACCATTATTCTCAACCAGGGGATCGTATACTTGTACAGCCTCCTATTTATGCTCCATTATCTGAAGTAGTGGTAAAAAATAATAGAACTTTAGTGGAAAATCCCCTTAAGTATGAAAATAATCGTTACACGATTGATTTTATAGATCTCGAAAGAAAACTCGATCAAGGAATAAAAATTTTGATCTTTTGTAGTCCTCATAATCCAGTAGGGCGGGTATGGAGTAAAGAAGAACTTACTATTCTTGCACAAAAATGTATCGAGCGTGATGTTCTAATCATTTCTGATGAAATTCACTCTGATCTTATTTATCAAGGCAATAAACATACTCCATTGGCATCTATATCAGAAGAAATTGCACAACGATCTATTATTTGCAATGCACCAACTAAAACGTTTAACTTACCTGGAGTGCAAACTGCCAATATCATTATCTCAAATATCAAACTTAGGGATCTTTATAGAAATGCACTTGATCGCCTTTTTCTACAATTTAGCAACACTTTTGGAGTTGTTGCGACAGAAAGTGCATATCGATATGGTGCAGATTGGCTGAATGAGTGTATGGCTTATGTAGAAGGAAACCTAAGGTTAGTGGATTCTTATTTGAAAGAACATACTCCAGAAATGAAGGTTGTACAGCCAGAAGGTACTTATCTAGCTTGGATAGATTGCCAAGGATTGCAGATGGATACACCAACTTTGATGAAATGTATGCTCAAAAAAGCGAAGGTAGCTCCTATCTTTGGCAGAACATTTGGAAGAGAAGGGGAGGGATTTTTACGTTTAAACATTGCGGCTCCTCGATCTTTAATCCAGAAAGGTCTTCAACAAATGTCAACTGCAATTCATGAATTTCAAGCAGGGCAAAAAAATGTATAAGGAAAACACCAAGTTGGTTCCATTGATGGTTCCAACTCTTTTAGCTTTTTGGGGGGCAAGTTTTTTCATATATTTGTCGATTTTTTACTAAACTCTATATGTTTTCTGTTTTTGCTAGCTTTTTTATTTTTTATTCCTGTCTTTTATTGATCTATAAGGAAGATATTTACATAAACTCACAGTTTCTTATGGTGTAACAAGTATTTTCTTGTTATGATAGAAAAATGACTGTTGGAGCATTGTCATATTTTCAAGGGCTTTTTTTCGTTAAGATGGAATAACAAATACTTTTTTTGATAGAGTTCGAAATAGAAATGGTTTTCATTTTCAATTGAATGTGGAAAGGACTTATGCAATGGATAAAGTGTTAGTTTATTTCCCCTTTGCGCTTGCAAAAAAAGCTGATAGTGGATCAAAAGTACGCCCACTCAAAATGATTGAAGCATTTGAGAAGTGGGGAAATGATCAAGGATTAGAAGTTATCGTTGTTTCTGGTGAGTCAAAAGAACGAGAAGCGAAATGGAATGAATTGCTCCAGCAGAATGCTTTGACCGATGTCAGGTTTTGTTATGCTGAAAATCAAACTATCCCTATTTGGTTAACAGATAAAAATCATACTCCGAGTAGACCTTTTATTGATAAAAAAGTTTTTCAATACCTCAAACAACATCAAATCCCGATGGGCATTTTTTACCGAGATGTGTACTGGAAATTTGATGAACTCTATCCGCTAAAAGGGTTGAAAAAACGATTGATGCAGTGGCTTTATCGTAGAGAAGAAAAATTTTATGAGAAATATGCGGATGCCATTTTTTTGCCAAGCTTAGAAATGGGTAAATATGTAGATATAAATAGGACCAAAGTAGCTCTTCCTCCAGGTGGAAAAGAAGTAGCATTCCAAAAAACAAATCGTGATGGAAATCGAGTTCGTGCTATTTATGTAGGTGCAGTCAAACATGCAGATAATGGTCTCCCACTCCTACTGGAGACATTGGAGCGTATACAGACAGAAAACTTATCCTTGACGGTGGTCTGTAGAGAGGATGAATACCAAGGCTTACCAGATGAACAAAAAGAAAAAATGAAACAATTACAAGTAGACATCAAGCATATTTCTGGTGCAGAATTAGATGCATTGTATATGGAGATAGATTTTGCCTATTTGCCAAGAACAAAAAGTACATACAATGATTTCTCTGTTCCTGTGAAGTTAGTGGAGTATTTGTCTAATTATTTACCAGTGCTGGCCAGTAATTGTACTGCACAACAACGATTTGTGGAAAGTGGACCATATGGTGTAGTGGCTGGTGCAACGACTGATGAGATGGTGGCTGCAACTAGAAAAATGATGGAACAACATCAAACTTTTTTGAAAACCATTCAGGAAAAATTTTTAGCAAGTAACTCGTGGATTGCTCGTGTTCAAACCGTAAATCAAACCTTAACAAAAAACAAAACGGAGTTATAGTTATGAAAATCGCTTTATTTGCCCCTAGTACATCTACACATACACAAAAATGGGCATTAGGACTGAAACAAAAAGGATTAGATGTCTGTATCATCACGTTTTCGAACCATTATTGTAAAACTCATGCAGAACGAGTGGAAACGTATGCTTTGCCACAATACTTACCAGGAAAGCTTTCTTATCTAACTACTGTGTTTGCACTTCGTAGTTTACTATCGCAAATAAAGCCTGATATTGTTCATGCTCATTACGCTTCTAGTTATGGATTTGTAGCAGGGCTAGCTCGTATTCACCCTCTGTTTTTATCTGTATGGGGGAGTGATATTTTTCAATTTCCTAAGAACGCATTAAATACACGGATTTTAACTTACTCTCTCGCTGCTGCAGATGTGCTCTGTTCTACAAGTCATGTAATGCTCAGGGAGACGAAAAAATATATAGATAAATCAATTGAACTGGTTCCATTTGGAGTAGATACGAATCATTTCGTGTATGATCCATCACAAAAATCGAGCGGTGAATTTCATATTGGAATTGCTAAAGGTTTAAAGGATATATATGGATATCCGAAATTAATAGAGGCATTTTCTAAATTAGTGAAAGAAGAAGATTGTGTTCATTTAGTCATTATTGGTGATGGCCCAGAGAAAGAACGTTATCAGCGGATGGTAAAGGAGCGGGAACTGGAAGAAAAGGTAACTTTTGTTGGTTTTGTTCCTCAAGAGGAACTTCCTCAGTTACTCAGTCAATTGGATTTATTTGTACTTCCATCTGAAAGTGAGAGCTTTGGGGTGTCAGCATTGGAAGCAGAAGCTTGCGGGGTACCTGTAATCGTAAATAATGTAGGTGGGTTGCCTGAAGTTGTAAAACACGGAGAGACTGGGATGATCATTCCAAATAATGATCCTGAAGAGATTTATAAGGCAATGAAAACATTGTTGAATGACGATTATAATCGTCATCAAATGGAAGTGAACGCAGTTCAGTTTGTGAAAGAAAACTACCAGTGGGACGATTGTGTTCAAAAAATGGTTGACCTTTACCAAGCAAACGTAAAAAAAACAAATTTAGAAATTATGGACAAAGGATGAATAAATAATGAATGAGGAAGCGAAAAAATCGTATGCTTTTTACGATTATCTTGCTTTTATGTGGCAGAAAAAGTTCTGGTTGATTGCAATACCTATCATCGCCATTATCATTGCGGTTATTGTGAGTGCTGTATCAAAGCCTACATATCAAGGAACAGTATTATTTAATGTGGCTGATGCGACAGATGATAAAGTAACCGTGCCTGATATTATTATGGCAAATTATCAAGACATATTGCCGAAGGACATTCAACCTTCATTACAAGTAATTGTTCCAAAGTATAAACAAGTGCAAATTCAACTTAGTGGCAAAGACAAAGACCAAGTTGAAAAAGGATTTCAAAAAGTATCCAAAGCTTACTATGCAGATTTACAAAAAGTATTTCAACAAAAGATCAGTATGTCAAAACAATACATGGCTACTTTGCAACAACGAGTAACTACATTGGAACAAGCATCAAAAGTAATTAAGCCATCTGGATCTAATGTCGATGCGTTTACAAATCTCCAAAAGGAATTAGCGACAAGACAAGAACAGTTACAATCGAGTAAGTTAGATTTGGCTAGCGCTCAAGCTCCTGTAATTGTACCGCCTTCTTCGTTAAATAATCTTACTGTTACAGAGAAAGTATCGCCATGGAAAGCAAACATTATTATTGCATTGCTTGCTGGTATAATTTTAGGAATTGTGGTGGTAGCACTTTGGAAATATATATTGGATGCAAAATCATCTCGAGATCAATCATTATAGGAGATGTTAGCCTGTGTTGGCCCAACTAAAAAGATTAGCGGGAGATTCGTTTTTATATGCTTTGATGAGTGTGAGCACAAAATTGATCGCATTTATCATGTTTCCGATCTATACACATTACATACTGCCTTCAGAGTATGGTGTATTGGGTATTATTGATGGCACGATTGGTATATTAGGGTATTTTGTTATCTTTGGTACAGACACAGCTTTGGCCTTTTATTACTTTGAAGAAAAAGACCAAGAGAAAAAGCTACAGTATGTGCAAAATGTTATGGCTTTTCGATTGCTGATAGCAGTCGGACTCACGGTAATTGCACTTCTAGCTGGGAATAACCTTGTACCATGGTTAAATATTAGTAGCAAGTTGATGCCGTTTTTTTATTTATCGCTCGTCACTTTGGTACTTGATTCGATAAATGTGTTAGCTTTGACCGTTTATCGATATGAGATGCGGACTCTACGGGTAGTATTGCTCACAGTAGCAAAGATGTTGTTTATTGCTGCTTTATCGTATATACTCCTCGTTTATTGGTCAGGGTCGATTGGCAGTATTGTTTGGGGAAGGATAATCAGCATAGCTGTCGTTATTGTTCTTTCTGGTAGACAAATGCTTAAATACCTCAAACTTCGTTTTGATAAGGAAATTTGGGTAAAAGTATTGCAGTATGGGGCACCATTGGTTCCAGCATCCCTATCTTTCTGGGTGATGGGATCATCCAATCGTTATATTATCGCAGCGATGGATAATACGACTTCGGTAGGGATATATGTAGCAGCTTTTCAATTTGCTACGATGATCAGTTTACTTACCTATGGGATTCAAATGGCTTGGAGGCCATATTCGATGCAAATGAAAGATCACCCAGATGGAAAAGCATTTTTTGCAAAAGCATATATGATTATATTTACCGTTGGGATGTTCGGTATTGTTTTTGTGACAAGTGTGATGCCATTAGTTATTTTGTTGCTCGATCCTAAGTATCAAACATCTTATCAATATGTAGGATTTCTATCATTAGCATCGTTTTTAAATTTTTTCTATATTATTGTGTCATCAGGTTTATTGTTTGCAAAGAAAACAAAGTCAATCTCGGGTATTTTGGTGATTGCAGCCGTTCTCAATATTGGATTGAATATCGCATTGTATATTCCATTTGGACTTTGGGGGATCGTAATTTCCAATGTGATTGCATATTTACTAACATGCATTCTCGTTTTTATTCAGAGCCAAAAATACTATCATGTACCTATAAAAGTTGGAAAGATGTCTTTCTTATTTATTCAAAGCGTGATTACCATTGCTGCGATGGTTTATTTACAAGTACAAAACTATGCTGGTTGGTATCAGATTTTCCCATGGATTTATTTTCTTGTGTCTCTAGCGATTTGTCGAATTGACCGCGAATTTATGGGGCTAAAAACCAAGTAGTCATCAGGAGGAAGTTTAAGTGATTTGGATTCTAGCGTGGATACTTACTCTAATCATCGGTGTTTGGTTACTACACAAAAGCTCAGGTGGGCTATCATTAAACAAGCCTAATTTACACTTGGTGATATTTGGGTATGTCTACCTTCTTTCCAGTTTGATTGGTTCTCTTTTGATCGTATTGGAAATAGATCGTTCCTATATCATTAATAAGCTTCTTTTTCCTGAATCCAGACAACTTGGTTTTATTTTAGTCTGCGGATCATTTTTGTTGTTCGCTTTTATAACTGTCATAGTCTCTAGAATCGTAGGATTTAAGCCTGCTTTAGAATTTGATAAGTATTGGAATGCTCCTGTAAACGAAGTATTTGTATCTGAACCGAACAAAAAATTGTTTTTTCGTATTTTTTTAGGTTTAAGTGTCGTCAGTATTTTATCTGTTATTTATACCCTGTTACATACGAGTACGATTCCTCTTTTTTCAGCTTTACTTGGGCATACTGCTGATTTGGCTAAAGGAAGAATTGATGCAAAAGAAGGGTATACAGGTATCGTTTATGTAAAAAATATTTTGGCGATTGGACTTACTCCGCTGTTGTCGATCGTTGCTTTTGCCTATGCTTTAAAAACCCGCCTTTGGTCTTGGAGAGTATTGTTTGGTTTGTTATTTGTAGTAGCTGTGATTATTCAAATATATAACTTTGAAAAAGCACCAACACTTTTTTATATGATCATGTTGATTTTAACTAGTATTTTTGTTGGGAAATTAAAGTTAAACTTACGTTTGATCCTTTTTTTTACGGCAGTGGGAGTAGCTTACATTGTTGTGATGTATACATTACTAGGTGCTTCAGGAAGCTCTACCTTTCTGAATTATTCTCAAGGCCCCATTGGAAGGATCATATTGACGCAAATTGCTCCGATGTATATTTTTGTCGATCGTTTTGGTGAAGTATACCCATTTCTGCATGTCTATGGTTTACCAGATTCTATTCTTCAATTGTATGATGTAGATCAAATGAGAAGTGCCAGAGTAATTATGATGGACCTATTTCCAGAGAAAGTACAAGAAGGAACAGCGGGTGTACTCAATACCCTTTATGTAGGGGAAGCATTTGCTACCTACGGTGTATGGGGGGTAATATTAGGAACCGTTTATTTAGGCGTTTTTGTTCAGGTTCTTTATATTACATTTATTCGTTTACCCAAACATCCTGTCTTTATAAGTTTATTTGTCTTTTTTATTGTCAATATTCCTCGTGCAATGGTGGGTGGCTTTTCAGATTTAGTGATAAATCCTGTATGGATTGTATTGTTTGCTATTGTCATTTTTCCATATGCTGTAGTTCGATTGAAGGAAACATGGCCAAAACCAATAAAAAAAGTGAAAAAAAGTAGTTGACTTTGATTTTTAAGCGTGTTATATTATTACTTGTCGCCGCGACAGAGCGGACAGACAACAAAAGAGAAGTTGTTCCTTGAAAACTGAAGAGTGAGATCACAAACCTGTTAAT
>NZ_JCAJZT010000019.1:0-7504 GCF_059510395.1 Shimazuella sp. NTD248
TAATCAGGCGTGTTACTCACTCTTCGGTTTTCAGGGAATAAAATTCAACCCCTCGTACATATGTACGAGGGGTTTTTAGTTATCATCATGCGCATAATAACGAATAGAATTAACCTCTATTATCTCTGCCATATTAATCTTTCCCATAATAAATTAATAAAATTTCCATTACGTTATCCCATTAGAGAAAAATTAGTGTACTGTAAAGAAAAGGGGATTTGGTGTGACAAAAAAACGTTTGTCAGGAAAAGTAGCCCTTGTTACTGGTGGATCGAGGGGATTGGGAAGATGGATTTCTTTAGAACTTGCCCGAAATGGTGCTTATGTTGCTGTTAACTATGCTAGTAACGAAAAAAATGCAAAACAGACAATTGAGTTAATTGAAAGGGAAAATGGTCGAGCGATTGACTTTCGAGCTAATATTACTAGGGAAAATGAGGTCAAGCATCTTATACAGAAGGTGGAAAAAACATTTAAACAGTCAATTGATGTAATAGTCAATAATGCAACTGGACCTCAACCTGAGTTGTCCATTGAGGACAGTAGTTGGCAAACATATCAAGATCAATTGGATTTTTCCGTAAAAGCACCTCTATATCTCATTAAAACGGTACTTCCCAGTATGAAGAAAAAGATGAGGGGAAGTATTATCAATATTGGCAGCGAAGTTGTTCAGTTGGGAAATCCTCATTTTTCCAGTTATGTAACTGCAAAGGCAGCGATGATTGGAATGACTCGTTCTTGGGCAAGCGAGTTAGGACCCTACGGAATTAGGGTAAACTTAATAGCACCAGGGTGGATTCCAGTAGAACGGCATAAAGGGCTGGAAACAGAAGATTATCGAGTTCATGTTCCGTTACATCGTTTGGGCGAACCCTTAGATATTGCAAATGCAGTAACTTTTCTTGCATCAGAGGAATCTAAATTTATCACTGGTCAATGTTTATCCATTAATGGAGGAAACACTTATGGTATTTAACCCACTATCATGACTTCCTTCCATCGATTCGAATTACAGTCACAAAGCAATTTAACTATTCTAGAATAGAAGAGGTATCAAGATGAAAAAACGTCAAGAGGAATTAAAAAAATTAACTTCCTTACAATATGAAGTTACGCAACAGAACGCAACAGAGCCACCTTTTCGAAATGAATTTTGGGATAATGAAGAAGAAGGCATTTATGTTGATATTGTCTCTGGTAAACCTCTTTTCAGTTCTAAAGATAAATATGATGCAGGATGCGGATGGCCGAGCTTTACGAAACCAATTGAAGAAGCAGAGGTCGTAGAAAAGGCTGATTACACTCATAATATGATTCGTACGGAAGTCAGAAGTAAAGAAGCAGATTCCCATTTGGGGCATGTGTTTCCCGATGGTCCAGGACCTAATGGACTACGATACTGTATAAATTCAGCTGCACTTCGTTTTGTTCCCAAAAAGGATTTAGAGAAAGAGGGATATGGAGCTTATCTTTCATTATTTTCATGAAATGCCTCTAAGTAAGAGGCATTTTTTTATTGATTTTTTTAAATAACTTTATTTTCTATAGAGCAAGAACTGTATCAGCTCCAAAATCCATCATTAGGACAAAAGTCTTAGTTTTCTCGATTATAGTTGGCTTAAAACCCCCCATAATATTCCTCTATACTGAAAATTAAAATCCTCAATATTAAAATAGTTCTACCGTTACTAATAGTCTTGGTAATGCTGATTCAAAAATTTTCCAACCAATATCAAATTTTCTCTGATTTATCACCACATAATCTCCAAATGTCCTCTTTATAATGGTTTTTATGCGTGATACATAGAGGGGGTGTCATTTTGACAGGGAAAGGTAAATCTCGTAAGAAATTATGGAGTATTCTACTTGTTTTGGTGCTAGTCGCTGGAGGAGGTGGCTACTGGATTTATGCCAAGAATGCGGAAGCAGATGATACACAAGGTAACGTACGCTGGACGCAGGTTGATAAAGGGAATGTAGAGAAAACGGTAAGTTTGACAGGAACGCTAAATCCAGCAAATCAAGCTACATTGACAAGTTCAGGAGAAGTGACGGCAGTTTATGTAAAGACGAATGAAAAGGTGAAGAAGGGGCAAAAAGTTGCACAGTTGGATACTTCTGATTTAGAGCTGCAATTAAAACAGGCACAAGCTCAGTTAGATCAAGCAGAGGCGCAGTTAGATCAAGCAGAGGAGACGACTACGGTCGTCGATGCAAAAGGTCAAAGTACTACGAAAGAACCAGATGAAAATAGTATCAAACAAGCACAAGCAAATGTTGATCAACAAAAAGCGAGTGTAGATTCTATTGAACAGCAAATAGCAGATTGTACGATAAAGAGTCCAATTGCAGGGACCGTAATGCAAGTGATGGATTTGAATGACAGTTCATCTTCTACGAACTCATCTACATCTTCCGGATCCGGAAATAATGGGAATTCAAGCTCAGGTACAACTTCAAATGCTGGATCTACTTCTGGTGGTAATACCATCGCAGTTATTACGAACTTAGATACTGGTAATTTTAAGATTGAAGCAAATATTCCTCAAACAGATGCTGAAAAAATCGAGTCTGGACAAACTGCAACAGCTGTTCTGTCAAATGAAGAAAAAACCAAATTAACAGCAACAGTAACAGGAATTAGTTATTTACCACAAACAGATAGCGGTGTTACTACTTACCCTGTCGTACTTCAAGTAGATAAACCTACAAGCTCTAGTACAAAACTGCTTCCAGGTGTCAGTGCAGAAGTGACAATAACACAAGAGCAGAAAGCGAATGTACTTCGCGTACCCACTGCGGCGATTGTACAGCAACAAGGAAAAACAGGAGTATATATTCAAGGAAACAGTTCCGGCAATAATGCCAATCAGTCTAGCAACTTACCAGCAGGACTTACTTTTGTTGCAGTTACAACCGGCTTATATGGCGGTGATTATGTTGAAGTGAAAAGTGGGTTAAAAGAAGGCGACCAAGTTGCTATCTACACTCCAATTACTCCATCTTCTAGCAGTTCTAACTCCAGTAATCAAAACCAGCGCAGTTTCATGGGTGGAACGAATGGTGGGAATGGAGGAGGATTTGGTGGTAATGTTCCATCTGGCGGAGCAGGTCAAGGTAGAGGAGGGCAGAACTAATGGCACTTATTCAGCTTAAACAAACAAGTAAAACATACAATATGGGCGGCGAACTTTTTTATGCTGCAAATCGGGTTAATTTGACTGTTGAAAAAGGTGAATTTGTTGCAATTATGGGTCCTTCTGGTTCGGGGAAATCTACTATCATGCATCTAATGGGGTTGTTAGATACCCCTTCCAGTGGAGAGGTTTGGATTGACAATGTTCTCACATCACGATTAGGCGAGGAAGATATGGCGGCGTTGCGAAATGAGAAAATTGGGTTTGTATTTCAAAGCTTTCATTTATTAGCTCGTACAAGTGCCTTGGATAATATTGCTCTGCCTCTCTGGTATGGCAAGAAAAAGCATAAACGCAACGTCACAGAAAGAGCTGCTAGGGCAATGGAGAGAGTAGGATTGAATCCAAAGGAAAAGGGACAAAATCATCCCAGTCAACTATCAGGTGGGCAACAACAAAGAGTTGCTATAGCTAGATCCATTGTTAATGATCCGGATATTATTCTTGCCGATGAACCAACAGGAAATCTGGACAGCAGATCAACGAATGAGATTTTATCCCTTTTTCAACAGTTAAATCAAGAAGGAAAAACAATTGTGATTGTTACTCATGAAGAGGAAGTAGGTCAACATGCTGGGCGGATTATTCGATTCCGTGATGGTAATATTTTTAAGGACGAATTGGTGAGTGCTCCAATTCGTCTGCCTGTAGGTGAATTTCAATGAGTACCGTTCAGTTGATGCAAACAGCAGTAAAAAGTCTGAGGTTAAATCCAATGAGAACTATCCTTACCTTACTAGGAATTGTGATAGGAGTTGCATCTGTTATCATCTTGATGAGCGTTGGTGGAGCTACAACAAGCAGTGTCACATCTCAGATTCAGGGATTGGGTTCAAACTTATTGATCATATCTCCGGGATCTTCCGATGACAATGGGGTAAGTCAAGGACTTGGTTCTTCTAATTCTTTAACGACAAAAGATGTGGATGCATTGGGTAAATTATCTTCATTGTCAGCGGTTGCTCCTACTATTACTTCCCGATCGCAGGTTATTTATGAGAGTAATAATTTTCAAACGAGTATCGAAGGATCGACACCAGATATTTTCACGATTCGAAATTTGACGCTGTCTGCAGGTAGAGCATTCAATACGGTAGAAGATCAAAATGCGGCTCAAGTTGCAGTAGTAGGAACGACAGCTGCTGAAAATATATTTGGTACCGGCGTAAATCCAATCGGGAAAAAGATTCAAATCGGTAATCTTTACTTCCAAGTTATCGGTGTACTTACCTCTCAAGGATCAAGTGGCGCTACCAATAACGATGATAAAATCATCGTGCCGTTTGAGACGATGAAAAAGAAGATTGCAGGGGAAACTAGCAGCATCATAATATATGCCTCTGCCAAAGACTCTAACCAGATGGAACAAGCACAAAGGGAAGTGGAAATGACACTTCGCACGAGTCACCAGTTGTCGTTTCGAGATACAGCAGATTTTACTGTTACTAACCAAGAAACCTTGCTGAGTACATTGACATCAGTTAGTAAAACTTTGCAGACTTTTTTAGGCGGTATCGCAGGAATTTCCCTTTTAGTTGGGGGCATCGGTATCATGAACATCATGATGGTTTCTGTTACAGAACGAACCAAAGAAATCGGCTTACGAAAAGCACTTGGAGCTACCAAAAAATCTGTCTTGCAACAGTTTTTATTTGAAAGTGGTTTGGTTGGTTTGTGTGGGGGAGTTTTTGGAATCTTGATCGGGGCTGTCGGTTCATGGATAGCTGGGATATTGATGCAAAGTGATGTTCCGATCAGCTTTACCGCAGTATGGCTTTCTTTTGTTGTATCACTAGTGATTGGATTGGTTTTTGGATTATATCCCGCATATCGCGCAGCTAAGCTGTCTCCTATATTGGCTTTACGATATGAGTAAAGGTTCAAGAGGGGGTTGAAAAATGAAAACATCAGTACTTGTGGTTGATGACGAATTGAAGGTATTAAATGTTATCGAGCCTTACTTAATACAAGAAGGATTTGATGTGATGACTGCTACTAATGGCAGTCAAGCAATTCAAACAGTATCCGATAAAAATCCGGATATTGTTATCCTAGACTGGATGTTACCAGAAATGAGCGGCCTAGAAGTCTGTCGGAACATCAGAAAAAAATCTCATGTGGCGATCATTATGTTGACTGCGAAAACAGAAGAAATGGACCGAGTAGTTGGATTGGAAGTTGGCGCAGATGATTATATGACCAAGCCGTTTAGCCTTAGAGAATTAGCCGCTCGTATTCGGTCTGTTTTACGAAGAACAAATCCATCCTCTTTGAATTCCCATGTTATTCAAAGAGGAGATGTTGTAATAGATGAGGAGAAACATGTTGTGTTGAAGAAAGGTAAAGAAGTTATGTTGACTCCAGCTGAATTTCAAATTCTCCTTACTCTAGCTACCAGGCCGGGTGTAGTATATAGTCGACTGCAATTACTTCAAGTCATAACAGGTGACACCTATCTCAGTTATGAAAGAAGTATCGATAGTCATATCAGCCATTTACGGAAAAAAATTGAAGATGATCTATCCAATCCTCGATTTGTGCAAACCGTACATGGTGTTGGATACCGATTTGGAGATATTCAATGAAGTTCCGAAACAAATTGATTTTAAGCTTGATAGTTTTAATTGTTTTTCTCGGTTCTGCTTACTATGCAATCACTTATTTATATACCCAGCAAATGCTCGAAAGCTATGCGAAAAATATGAGACAAGCAAGTGCTGAGCAATGGTCTAACCAGCTTGCTTATTATTATCAGGAGAATAATAATTCTTGGTTTGGAGTAGATGGATTTGTTCATTTTTTAGCTGGTCAAAACCGCGATCGTGATCGTATGGATAGTATTGTTCTGACCGATATTTATGGAAATGTGTTATCCCAATTCGGTCCGAATAATCAAAAGAATGGCGATATCGTAACGGTAAATATCATGATCGATAACGAAAAAGTAGGTATTTTAAAGCTAACGACTGGCATTTCCAATCGGCTTACTATCATGGAGCAAACGGTATTCCATTCCATGAAGATGGGTACATTTATTGGGATTATTATTACTTCCTTTATTGCATTGTTAGTAGGGATTTGGCTGTCTAGTTTTATCTCTAATCCTTTGCAATCCATGATACAAAGTATGAAAAAAATCAAAGATGGAGATTTGCAAGCAAAATTAGAAATTCATACAAATGATGAATTTGGGGAAGTTGGTGAGACGTTTAATTTGATGACCAATCGCTTATATCGAACAGAACAAGCGAGGAGTCATTTAGTAGCTGATGTAGCACATGAACTTCGAACACCTTTGACAATTATTCAGGGTCAAATGGAATTGATTCAGCAAGGAATAAAAAAAGCAGAGCCTGAAACCTTACTGCCAATTCAAGATGAAGTTGCTCGGTTGATTCATTTGGTTCAAGATTTACATCAGTTGTCATTAGCAGAAGTAGGACAACTACCATTGCATAAGAGCGATACAGATATAGGTGGTCTGTTAAGCAATATTGTAAGTATGTATCAATTGGAAGCATCTGAACGTGATATTGATCTGCGGTTAGAATATCTTAATAACAACGCATTTCCTCTACTGTACATTGATCCAAATCGAATCACACAAGTATTTGTTAATCTTATCACCAATGCGCTCCGTCATACTCCAGCAGGCGGCAAGGTACTAGTTCAATTAGAAGCACTTAATCCAGATGTTTTTATCCATATAAAAGATAATGGAAGCGGAATTGATTCCGAACACCTCTCTTACATTTTTGATCGTTTCTATCGTGCAGATCAGGATCGCTCGCGCGAGCATGGTGGTATGGGTTTGGGCTTAGCGATCGCAAAAGAGTATATCGAGGCACATGGAGGAGATATCACAGTCAGAAGTACAAAGGGAGAAGGCGCAACTTTTACTGTTCATTTGCGGTATCTAGGGAAGTAAACTCTTGAAAGCTCTTGCTAATAGCGGGAGTTTTTTGTTTTGCAGTTTTTAAGAGAAACATGCCCTTTAAAATCATTGACGCGACTATGTCCAATTACTTAGTCAAAAGCAATAAACTTATAATACAGTAGAGAGATTTAACAGATTGAGGGATAAAATGAAGTGACATGCTAAAAATAAATTTTAAAAAAAGGGTTGCAATCTTTTTTTGACCGTGTTATATTATTTCTTGTCGCCGCGAGCAACACTCAAACGGCTGACACAAAAGAAAAAACATCTTGTTCTTGTAAAGGACAAGTTGCGTAAGTCGCACTTTGAAAATTGGATAGGAAATAGATGAAGAGAAAGACATGTGTGTCTTTTTCGTCAAGTTGCA
>NZ_JCAJZT010000020.1:0-6948 GCF_059510395.1 Shimazuella sp. NTD248
ATGCGATTGGTTCCAAGTGAAACCGGCTGGAAGCAATACTACCGAGCAGAAGGGGAAGCAGAACTGGAAGTAGTGGATCTGCGAGGAAAAGAAAATCCCATCGAGTGGTTGGAACAGAGAACAGAAAAAGCCCAAGCGAGCTTACATCTAACGGAGGGACCGGTATTCCGGGCGATCTGGTTCCGCTTCTCGGAAACGGAAGGAAGATTGTTCCTCCTTGCTCATCACTTGGTGATGGATGGTGTGTCTTGGCGAATTCTAGTAGAAGACATCGAGATGATCTACCAACAACTTGCAGCTGGAAAACCAGTACAGTTACCCCAGAAAACCAGTTCCTATCGCCAGTGGTCGGAGTATCTTCAGAAATTAGCAACAAGCGAAAGAGTAGAGACAGAGCGAACAAGGTGGGAGAAAGTGCAGTCAACTTCTCTACCATTAGACAAAACAGGAGAAAATACGGAACAATCCGTAGACCAAGTTCAAATTATTTTTTCTCCAGAAGAGACGAAACACATGATCACAAAGACGACTGCGGAAACTCATGCTTCTATAGAGGAAGTACTATTGACTGCACTTGTTTACTCCCTGCAAAAGTGGACTGGGGATAACAAACACACCATCCATATAGAAGGACATGGTCGAGAAGAAATAGAAGGCATGGATCTATCTCGTACGGTTGGCTGGTTTACTTCCCTCTATCCTGTTAACTTAACAGCACAGGGGATGGAACTCACAGAAGTATTGCATCAAACCAAAGAACGTTTAAGACAAGTGAGTAAACAAGGATTGACCTATGGTTTGCTTCGACATTTACATCCCAAGCCGTTAGAAGCTAGCAAAGCTTCTATCAGCTTCAACTATTTGGGGAAATTTGTGACCATATCCGATGGTAATGAAGTCCAGCTGATTCAGGGAATAACAACCGAGAACGCAGGAAAATCAAGTGCGCCATCAGCTATTCGGCCACATCTTATTGATGTAGTAGCCGTTCTGATAGAAAGCAAATTACAAATTACCTTGTTATATAGCAATACTGTTTTCCATAAAGCTACGATGATGTATCTTTTAGAACAAATAAGAATCACACTTCAAGAGTTGGAAAAACGAAAAATAGACGAATATGCTTTGTCTGATTTTCCACTTGCCAGGTTGCAATCAAATGAATTAGTAGAGATAAATGGAAAAGAATTAGAATCTGTCTATCCTTTGTCTCCTTTACAAAATGGTATGCTTTTTCATTCTCTTTATCAGCATGAAAGTAGTGAATATGTTGTTCAGATTGGTTTTGTATTGGAAGGTCAACTCCATCTGGATGCTTATCACAAAGCATGGCAAATACTTATCGAGCGTAATTCAGTCTTGCGAACTACGTTTTTATGGGAAGGATTAAACATTCCCCATCAGCTGGTTTATCGTGCTTCCTCCTTAGCTTGGGAAAATGTGGATTGGAGAGAACATCCAGCAGAAGATCAAGAGAAATGGATAGAGGAGTATGTCAAGCAAGATAGAGAACGTGGCTTTGATGTTCAGGATGGACCATTGTTTCGTGTTTATCTGATGCGTTTGGCGAAAGATGTCTACCAAGTGATATGGAGTTACCATCATTTGCTGATAGATGGTTGGAGTATGCCGCTATTACTGAATGAGCTTACTTCCATTTACGAAGCAGTGCTCAAAAATAAACCAATCTTGCTGCCGAGTAATCGTCCGTTTGCAGATTATATGAAATGGATTGCAGAGCAAAATAGAGAAGAAGCAAAAAAATATTGGCAAAAGCAACTAGCAGGGTATGATTCTCCTGTTCAACTAAGTGTTTTGGACATTAATAAAGATACTCAAAGAAAATCTGGTGAATCTTGTGTGTCTTTGTCCGAGCAACAAACAATTGAACTTACTGATTTTTGTCGTGAGCATCATCTTACTTTACACACGTTGTTGCAAGGAACTTGGTCATTGCTGCTGAAAGCTTTTAGTGGAGAGACTGATCTGGTTTATGGAACAACCGTATCTGGTAGACCTGCGGAATTACGTGGAGTGGAAACGATGGTTGGGATGATGATAAACACTTTACCTGTACGGGTAACTATTCCATCCGACCAAGCCATTCTTATATGGCTCAGTCGTTTGCAAAAGTCATTTCAGGAAATGAGGCAGTTTGAATACTGTTCATTGATAGAGATTCAACAGTGGAGCGACATTCCGGAAAGCGAAAATTTATTTGATTATTTATTTGTATTTGAGAATTATCCCACTAAGGAACAAAGCAAAGAAGCGGAATTATCGATGCGGTTTACACAAGGTAAAGAAGAAATTCATTATCCACTGACATTAGTAACAGCAGCCGATAAACAACTGCATTTCAAATGGATGTACCATATGAATCAATTTTCGCTTCCTGTGATTCGGCAGCTACAGACCTGTTTTATTTCCTTATTGGAGCAGATTGTTTCTGGAGAACACATACGCTTAGAGGACCTTTGTTTTACAAGTTTAGAAGAGCAAAAATTATTACATGTATGGGCTGAGGCAGATCAACTTGATCACCCATTGTATAAATTGCCGTCAATTGGTCGTCCGATTTCAGGGCGAAAAGTATATGTGTTAGATTCCAACAAACAACTTGCCCCTATAGGAGTTACAGGGGAGTTGTGGATTGGTGGAAATGGGTTAACAAGAGAGTATGAGAATCAACCAGACATTACAAATGAATGTATTGAACACCCTGCTTTTGGTCGTATTTATCGGACAAGTGATAAGGTCAAATGGTTACCAGATGGAAACCTTGCATTTGTTGGCCGAAATGATTCCCAAGTGAGGATAAATGGTTTTTGGTTAGAGCTCGGAGAGATTGAAACAGTCCTTGTTTCCCATCCAACTATCCAAGATGCAGTAGTTATTGCAAGGCAGCAGGATTATGGTAAACAACTGGTGGCTTATGTCGTAGCAGATCAAGAAGCAAAATCCGAATGGCAAACTTATGTGGCAGACCGTTTGCCTGCCTATATGGCGCCGCAGTTGTATATCGTTTTAGATCGTTTGCCACTAACCGTAAATGGAAAATTGGATCGAAAAGCTTTGCCGATGCCGACGAATGCAACACAGAAGTATGAAGCCCCAAATGGAGAAAAAGAAGCAAAGCTTTGTGAAATTTGGTCCTACATTTTAGAGATGGATCGTTTGGGGGCAAATGACAATGTTTTTCAGCTAGGTGCTCATTCGTTGTTAGTAACACAAGCCGTTTCACGAATGAATCGGGAATTTCAAGTGAAATTACCACTCCAAGTTATTTTTGAACATCCAACTATTCGCTCGATGGCTGCTCAACTTCCAACGAAAGGGAAAGAAGAAAGATTGAAATACATCGATCGTTCCACACCCCTTCCTTTATCGTATGGAGAAAAAAGGTTGTGGTGGATGAATCAATTGCTGGAAAAGAAAGAAGCCTACAACGTTCCAGTCACATTCGAAAGGGAAGAGGAATTAGATCTATCAGCTTGGGAGTTAAGTTTAGAGCAGATGATGATAAAACATGAAATCTTGCGAACGAGTTATGTGGAGGAAGAGGAGAATGTTCAAAGAATTATTTCCAAGGAAATAAAGGTACCACTTTCCATAGTGGAGAGCAAAGAACAGTTACATTCAATAGCAAATGAACCATTTAATCTCACAACACCTCCTCTTTGGAGAATAGCGATCACAAAAGACTTAAAACAATGTTTGTTTGTCATGCACCATATCATTACTGATGGTTGGTCATTTGATCTGTTTTTCACAGAACTTTGTGCGATCTATCAAGCTGTATTAGCAAAGGAATGGAAACAAGAAGAGCAAGAACTTTTGCAGTATGCAGATTATGCAGCTTGGCAAGAGACTCAAGATTTGGATACGAGTTATTGGCAAAAGCAGTTAGCCGATTTGTCAGTACTTTCTTTGCCGACTGATTATTCAAGACCAAAAGTTCGCAGATCCCGTGGGGATGTAGTGTCGATATCTTGGGATAATGAATTATGGCAGAGCATTCGAGCGTTGGCAAAAGAGTCTGATGCTACACTCTTTATGACTTTACTTGCCATGTATCAAGTGTTGTTACACCGCTATAGCGGTCAACAAGATATTGCGGTGGGGACACCAATTGCAAACCGTGAGCATTTAGAAACAGAAAAAATGATTGGTTTCTTTGTCAATACACTTGTCATGAGAGGGGATTTGACAAAGAATCCGACCTTTCGTTCTTTTGTACAACAAATCCGACAAACTGCACTTGATGCTTATCGACATCAATCGATCCCGTTTGAAAAAGTAGTAGAAGAAGTGGCTCCAGAACGAAGTCTGGATTATTCTCCTTTGTTCCAAGTGATGTTTACGTTGCAAGAGAAAAAACAAACAGATCGCATGGGTTTTGCAGGAAAAGAATTACCTATTACTACTACCAAATATGATATTGCATTATCGATTGGAGAACGTGAATCAGGTGCAGATCTTGTTTGTGAGTACGATACTGATTTATTTAGTCGTCAGACAATGGAGCGATTATGTAAGCATTTGTCGAATTTAGCCCGTGAGTTGGTTTCTGATCCAGATCAAAAAGTAGGAGAAGTTTCCTTCCTTACTCTCGATGAACAAACAGAGCTTCTGCAACCAGTAGCAAATTCCCGCCTCATGTCTGTTTTATCCATCCAAGATAGAATTAAACACCATGCTATTTCCACACCTACTGCCATTGCAATGGAAGACAACGGCAACTTGATTTCCTACAGAGAATTAAATCGAAAAGCCAATCAACTTGCGCATTATTTACGACAGCATGGAGTAATGGCAGGAGATTTTGTCGGCATTTGTATGGAGAGATCGGCAGATTTGGTTATTTCCGCTCTAGCTGTTTTAAAACTAGGAGCAGCCTATGTACCCATTGATCCTGCTTATCCGGAGTCGAGAATTACGTATCTTGTCAAAGATGCTAAGTTGAGCCTTTTACTTGCTCATTCAAAGCAGAGACATAAAATGGAAACTTCAACTTTTTATCTTGATGAAATATGGGATGAAGTCAAACGTTTTTCAGCAGATGAGATGGAGGTGATCACACCGATCACCGATTTGGCTTATATGATTTATACCTCAGGTTCTACAGGATTGCCGAAAGGGGTAATGGTATCGCATGAATCCCTGCTACATTTAGTGCAATGGCATTGCAAATTTTATGCACTCACTCCACTAGATCGAACTACTTTGTTGGCAGGTCCAGCTTTTGACGCATCTGTATGGGAAATTTGGCCTACTTTAGTAAGTGGTGGAACATTGGTTGTGCCGTCAGAAGAAATAAGGGTAGACCCTGAGAAATTAAAGACTTTTTTGTTAGAGAAACAAATATCGGTCAGTTTCGTTCCAACTCCGTTGTTAGAAAGCCTCTTGGTGCTGGATTGGCCAGCACAAGTTGCACTTCGGTATTTGTTGACAGGAGGAGATGCTTTACGCATTTATCCACCTGAAAATTTTCCCATTTCTGTTGTCAACCATTATGGTCCAACGGAAAATACGGTTGTTTCGACAGCAGTGGAACTAAAACAAGGTGTACATCAGTCTACACCACCCATTGGGAAGCCAATTGACTATGTGACCGCTTTTGTATTAGATGCTTATGGTAATCCAGTTCCAATTGGAGTGGCTGGGGAATTGTATGTCGGTGGATCAGGATTAGCAGTTGGATACTATAACCAACCTGTATTGACAGCTGAAAAATATATGCAGCATCCTACTTTTGGACGACTATATCGGACAGGAGATCAAGTCAAATGTTTAGGCGATGGTAACCTGCAATTTTTGGGTCGCCTTGATCGACAAGTAAAAATACGTGGCTTCCGCATTGAATTAGGTGAAATTGAAGCATTTCTTCGCCAATTTGATTCTGTATCTGACACAGTAGTGCTAGAACAAAAGGGACAATTAATCGCTTATGTAGTGCCTAGCTGCCAAGAGGAATCTCATGAAGTGAGCTGGCGAAATACCTTACATGAGAAGTTACCTAGTTATATGGTTCCAACTCATTTTGTCATCTTAGAAGAAATACCATTGACAGCTAATGGAAAAATAGATCGAAGTAAATTACCGGAATTTTCCTTCTCGCGAGTAGATACCTTTGTAGCTCCTCAAACTGAGGAAGAGAAACAAGTGGTTGCTATTTGGGAAGATGTATTAGGAGTAGAGGTTGGACTACAAGACAATTTCTTTTTACTAGGTGGACATTCTCTGTTGGCTACGAAAGTAATAGCTCGGATGAACCAACTACTGCCCTATATGATCAATCTACGGAAACTTTTTGAAACACCAACAATTGCTGGTATCTTGGCAAGTGCAAAAGCGACAGAGAAATCTGTACAGTTTAAGCGAAAAGAACGACCAGCTAAGCTTCCTTTGTCATCAGCTCAAGAAAGATTGTGGATTTATCATCAGTTGCAACAAAATAGTGTTGCTTACCATATTCCATTGGCTATGAAGTTAAACGGGGACTTACAGGTGGAAGCCCTAGAAAAAGCTTTTCAGTTGATAGTGGATCGACATGACTCTTTAAGAACAACTTTTTATGAAGAGCAAGGGATAGTTTATCAGGCCATTCGACCAAAAGGAAATGGATTAGTGTTTCAAGTTTGTTCGATTGATGAAGCATTAGAGTGCATGAATCAAGACGTGCAAACACCATTTGATCTCTTACAAGATTCTCTTTATCGTGCATATCTCTATCAAGTAGATCACAAAGTTTCTGTTCTTTATATCAATTTGCATCACATTATTGCGGATGGTTGGTCGATTCAGCAATTATTGCAAGAGTTATGGATGGCTTATACTGCGATATGTCAGGAACAGACACCTTCTTTACCAGCACTACCCATCCAATATGTCGATTACGCTCTACAGGAACAGGCATGGATGAAAAGTGAAGTGATAAAGCAGGAG
>NZ_JCAJZT010000021.1:0-6193 GCF_059510395.1 Shimazuella sp. NTD248
TTGATTTCATCTAAGGGACTACCCCCTTCTTTTCTTTTCTCTATTTGTTTAGAATGATCAGCCTTATAGGAGCTGCTTTCTATTCTGCTTTGCAAATCGGAAACGAATTCGCTCTGTTCGTAGTTTGGGAACATAAATGGAATCATGTCGTCGATCATACAATACCCTTGACCTTGATCCAAGTGAGATAACTTTTTATATTCGCTGCCGAATGCCATTTCTAAAGCTGTTGCCGAGCCTCCTAAAACTATCTTGCACATGAGGTTGTCTCTAACAATAGTTGGCATGAAAGTGCTGTCCGGTCTTTGCAATATTAGGATCAAGAACACACCAGCAGCACGCCCTCTCAAACTTATATCCCTCAGCTTTGCAAATAACTTATCTCTTTCGGATTCCGATTCCCCTTGTTTCTTCTTGTTTGGCACTTCCTCAGCCAAAAATATGAACTCATCACATAACAAGAAATAGGGGGTCATTCCCATATCTTTGTAATTGTTATTGCGTGTCTCTTGCAGTTTCCTGAATCTATCATCCAACTCTTTTTGGGCATCATCTACATACTGCATAAAATCTTGGTGGGTAGTAGCCACGTCATACCCCAAGTCAGACATAAACGTGAATTCAACATACTTCCCATCCACAATTTTTAGAATCCAATCTTCTGGGAACTGGGTTAATAGATTCCGTACAAAAGTACTTTTTCCCGTCCCGGTCAGCCCCACAATTAATGCATGAGGATGCTTGTCAAATTCCCAACTTAACACCCCGCCTGCCTTGTATCCCAAAGCGATTGCATGACTATCATCTTTCTTGTAAATGATCTCTGTTGTGCTCATTGCAGTATGCTGCACAGTTAGCTCTATCACCCCGCGTTTGATGCTCGATTTCACAAGGTCAGCCCCTAGGGCATGGCTGAAAGCATCTAACTTTCTCTCCCATTCGGCGGTAGTTTGCCCGGGAATCATATGAAATCTGAGGTGCAGGTTGAATGGATCTTCTTCTACTTCCGTATATGGGTACACAATTACTTGCTGCTCTTCGTTAGTTTCTACCTTTGCCAGACCTGCATTTTCAAATATCTTCCGAAGCACCTTGGATAACTTCTTTGACTTCCTGAATCCCTTCCAGCCTTGGAACGTGATATAAAAAAGAGCCTCCAATGGATTCGGCTCTTCATGGTAAAATCTCAACATTTTATTACCCCCTTACTTGCTTTGCTTTCTTTCTCTTTTGGAACGTCCAATAAGTTAGGTCTATCGTTTTAATTGTCAAGTAAACAATGGCATAATTTATCGTAAAACTTACCATATACACGAAGAGATCATACATCTAAGAACAACTCCCTTTATCTGTTACGTGGTCCGGACTTCCGAACCACCTTCTTTTTCTTTTCCTTTGATTTCTTATCAACATTCAACCATTCACTTTTCTTTATATCCTTTGTCCATGACTCTCCTTTGATGTCCCAACCCTTCCCTCCAACATTTAGCCAACTCATGCTGTTTTGGGCTTACTTAGGAATGTGACTTCCTCAGCCGTTATATCAACGGGATATTCTGTTTTCCCGTTTCGTTCGAATTTCCCAACACTTACACGACCTTCCACGCGGATCAGCGAGCCTTTCACCAAGTTACGGCACTTCTCAGCCTCGCGCCCCCAGATGGTAACAGGGATAAAATCACTTGTTACTTGACCGGACTTGCGGTCATAGTATCCATCAACTGCAAGGGTTAGGAACATGAAACTTTTGCCGCCCCCTGTTTTCTGTAACTTCACTTCTCGAACCACGCGCCCTACTAGATTTACCTGATTCATACGTCTACCCGCTCCCCTGTTTTTAGATTTGTTTTCACTTTCTTGAAGCTGTCTAACGCAAAACATCTATGACAAATTTGGTGTTTACAACCGTCCTTGTGGGTTTCGTATGGGATATCATGGATGTTATCCCCACAACTCTTACAAACATAAAATGGGTTGCTCCAGTTTGACATTTTTATCAACCTTTCCTTTTTAGTTTTTTTATCTTTTTATCAATCTCTCTCGCTTCTTCGTGATATCCTTGATTCGTCAGTCTTTCGTGTTTCTCAATCAACTTCTCTAGATTCCTCAATACAATGGGATCGATATCAACCTGACTCCTTCCCATAAAAAGACACCTCCGAGAGATTTCATTTATTGATATCTTATTCTGATATCATTATATGCCATCACTTATGAAGGTGTCAATACTTTTTATCAAATTTTTATATCTTATTTTGATATCACCATAACCATTTAATACCTGATATCTCCCATTCATTAAAATACGACGTACCGCCCTTTCCATACAAGGCTTTTAACTTAGAATTAGCTTTCTTTTCCGCTATTGCTTCTGTCGTTGCCTCGATTGTAATAGAGTCACTCCAAGCTCCTTCGAACTTCGAGCCTTCACTTGATTTGGTATAGAATTTCCTTGTATAGAACACCTCCCATGTTTGCATGTTACTAGCCATAAAAAAGACACCTCCCTCATATCAGAATAAGATATCTTTACTTGATATCATTTTATTCTAAATATGAATTAGATGTCAATTATTTATATCATTTTTTGATATCTTTAGTTAGATCACTTTCAACTTCTTCCAATAAATCCATGTATTCTTCATGATCTAGCTCAGTGAGTTTCTTTCCTTTTCTAGACTTTTTTATTGTCTTTTTTCTTTCCTTTTCTGTCTTGTATTCTTCAAGGCTTAGACGGATCAATTCAACAGTGAACTCATTTACATTTGACCCTAAATCCTTACAAACCTGTTGGTACTCCTCGTACAATTCCTTTGGCATTCTTAGCGGGGTTTGTTTAATTTCTGCTTGCCCTTTTCCTTTTAGTCTTTCTGCAACTTTCTCGAATCTGTTGACCATGATATCTCACCTCTTATGATTTGTTTTTTGATATCAGGATTGTAACACATAAATTGATATCTATACTAGTCAACTTGTCTGCAAAACAAACTAGTTAATAAAAAAAGACACCTCTGTTAAAGAAGTGCCTCCACTTACTTTAGTATTTTGTTGAAGATTTCATGATCCACGGATGAACGATCACCGCCAGCATTTGACCACATACCAACATACATATCATAAAAACCTTCTATCACGTTGCTTTCTTCACTGGTGAGATTTCCCATTTTATTCTTAGCTTTTTCAATTGCATTGTTAATATCGTGTTGATCGCAAACGCCTTGGTTTTTCTTCAATACCCTGTTAAGCGCCTTAGTAAATTCTTTATGAACCTTTTTTATAACAATTGAATGATCTCTCATTTCTTCCTTATCAATTATAGGTCGATTCCAATTAAAAGAACTATTCAATAATCTCACCTGTTTCTTTATTAATAACCCGTCCTTTGTCGTCCAGATCATCGACACGGACATAATCTTTCAGTCCAACATGCCACTTGTACGAAACTTCTTGGTAAATAGCGTTGCATTCACTGCAATTACAACCTTCTCCAGCATCCTCGCCAACCTTGATTAGGTCGTGTTTTTCCTCGTCTACTTGTTTTAATTCGCTACGAATCTTTTTCAATATACCGCCGTAAGCAATTAATCTACGATACTGTAAAGCATCATCTAAAATCTCAACGGCTCTATCTTGTGCCTTCTGTGACTCTGGAATCAAATAATCGTTACTCTTTGTTGTGTATTTTGCTACCTCAAAGATCGCTCCTGACTCTTCAATTTCGTCAGAACTTTTCTTTCTAGCTTTGACACGTCTTACATCCACAATTGGATCATAATCTAATCCCATGCTTTCTCTCCACCACTGCACCCATGTTGCCTGCTTGATGTACTTCCCACCTTTGAAATAACCGGGTTTTACCGCCAATAGACAATGAAAATGTGGGTGGTACTCATCTTTTCTCCATTTGTGCGTAATTTCCAAAGCCCTGAACCAGCCATCAATAGAAGCCTGAAATGGTCTTCTTTTCGTTAATTTTTTAAACGCTTCGAAGTATTTCGTTAACTCAAGCTTGACGGAATCCCCTTTTACGTTCTTTGCTGTCAATGTTAAAAAAACAAACTGCAATCCTCTTTCCTTTGCTTCGTGAACTACTTGCCTTAGATTTTGGAAGACTAATGTTGAACGTCTAGCCGCACACATGGGGCACAACCTCACTTGGCAAAATCGAGCCGAAATTAATTTCTTTTCGCATCCGTTAGGGCACTCCCCGAATTCTAAAAATCCGCCACAATCTCTCATTCTATAATATTTCTTTATATTCCCATTTCTTTTGAAAGACTTCGCACAGCTTAAATTATCTAACTTAAAGCCCTTCCAGTTTCTTTCTTTACCGGATTTTTTTACATCTTGTAACGTAGTGAATCCCCGTGTTATAATCTTCATATAATTATAAAGCCCCCAGTATTTAATGTTGTCTCGACAACTTCATTATATACTAGGGGTTTTGACTTTGTAAAGGGCTAATTAAGCTATACATATCAAGGGTTCAACCCACTTTTCGGGTGCGTCCATTGTTCACATAGTATCAAGTTAAGGAAAAACCTTTAAAAACCTTTGAAAAACAAGGCTTCTCATCATATCAACTAACAATGAAAATAAATCCCAAGGAATCCGTCGTGGATTTCCGAGGGACCGACCCTGCACCCAGCTGGCATCCAGCTCGCTCCGATCCCCCAAGGGGTCGGCATATCCATACCCCCGGTGAAGCGTTGGGGGTATGGCCATACCGAGGCGTTGCCGAATCGCACCAAGGGGTGCTAAGCCTAATACATGGTTTTCCTAAAAATCAAGACCACCCTTAAAATTAATTTGAATTCTTATTCGATACTGGTTCTACCTATCTCGTTCACGATCCAAGGATTTATGTTTTACTTGATGCTGCTGTCGATCTACCTCCAAAACCTCATGCAACTTCTCTTTTCCAAACAAGTCTCCTAATCTATCAAACTTCCTTGCTTTCTCTCTATCGGCTTTCAACAATTCATTTTGGTGCTTAGTTACCTTAAAATCAGACTTAACCTGATCTAGATCATATTTATATATCACCGCTTGCTTTGCTTGATTTTTTACTTTCTGCCAATCTTCTTTCTTGAGCTCAACTCGATCTTTCGAAAACAATCCCTTTTCTTTTATCTCTATATTATCTATCCATTGTACTTGCTTAGAAATACCTCTGAGAGCTTCTATTTTCGTTTCTAAGGTGCTTTCCGTCTGTTTTAGGTGGGTTGACACTTCGAGCAGTTTCTTTTTCTCTTCTTCGTATTTCCATCGTTGTGGCTGCACATGTTTTTCCTTAGCTGGTTCCCCTCGTTCTACATCAAATCCTTTTTCCTTTAGATGCTCAAATAATTCCTTATGAATCTTTGCCATCTCGGTTCTATTCATTACTGCTTTTTGTACATTGAGTTTCTTATCTTTTGTGATAGGAACAAATCCAAAGTGCATATGCGGTGTGTCTTCATCGTTATGAACAACTGAATAGACTACATTCTTTTTTCCATATCGGTCCGACAAAAATGCATATGCCTCTTTAAAGAATCGCTGCTGCTCTTCCTTACTAGCTGATTGCCAAAATGACTTACCAGCTGATATTTCTGCTTCCACAATATAAACTGAATCCTTACGTATTCTAGCTTTTGGAGCTTCCTTTTCTATCCTTTCTTTTGATTCCTTCAAAAACCTAATAGGCTTCTCGTTATGTAAATCATAGTTCAAATGGCTTTTGCTCTTATCTATATCAGGATTCGTTTTAGATGGCTTTTCCCTCTGATTGTGAATCTGTATTCCTGTTAGCTGGTGCCTCTTGAACTTCCCTAAATGACAAACAACTTTCCTTGATGATGTTGGTTTCATGTTTTCCCCTCCTGCCGATCCACTTGAATCTCATTTCTAGAATACTAACTTTGGTTCCAGACGGACGGAGGCTTTTTGAATAAAAACCTAACTTAATAGGTTTTGCGAGCAAAACATTAAGCTCTGCGAGGCTAGCCCCCACTTAACTCCCCTGCTGGATCGCATGATAATCAACCTCACACCTACTACTGCTGCCATGAAAAACAGCTCCTAGAAATAAAAAAAATCCTAAATGAAATCTATATCCACCCAAAACAAAAACCCCACTTTCCCTTTGGGGTGGAGTTGATTCGATAAATTACTTATACTTTTTTCTTTCTATCAACTAACTTGCGTTCCT
>NZ_JCAJZT010000022.1:0-6014 GCF_059510395.1 Shimazuella sp. NTD248
TGTGTGTTTGGTATTTGAATATTGCGTCTGTAATGACCAATTCCGCGCCCACAAACATCATCGGGATTAGTGCGCCGATCAGAACAGGTTCATTAATTGCGAGACCATTATCAAACACGTAGAACACGAGAGCTTTTCCTTTTGCAAATCCTGACGCAATGTTCGAATATACATTCACGCAAACACCTAAGTAAAACACATACTTCGAAGCTCCTGACAGCTCAGCCCCTACCCATCTCGACCAAATCATAATGATCGATCCGAGAACAAACATGAGCTCGAATCCGATAACTCCGACGTGTGCGAAAATGTTGTGATATCCAGACCGTTCAAACAATTCGACACTGTGAAGGTAGGAGAGGGTTAGAACTGCCAAGCAAATGAGACTTCCAAACACCAAACTGATACGAATGATGTATGTTCCTTTCATCTGACCACCCCCAGACCAAACCCCATTGGTTCTATATCAATATTCACCTTGTATCTAGACTCGTTTACGTGGTACACTTTGCACACAAAAATCACTCCTTAGTCGGTTTTGGTTTTTGTTCGCCCGTTTGAGTCTCCAGCTCAGCGGGCTTTATTTGTTTCAACCTTTTGCTCTCCTTGCTTTCTTTCTTTTGAAAGTACGAACCATTTCTTCTACCGTGTAGAAGAAGAGACAAACAAAGGCAAAGCTTATTGTGTGGCTTATTAGGGTTATCACCAAATCTTTCATTTTCTTTCCTCTCTTTCCAACGATATACCATAGGCTTTTCTTACTGCATCGAGTGCGAGCTTTGCACCTTCTCCCTTTTCGCCTCCCATTAATTCGATTGTGTCCTGTATAGTGTCCAATGTTTTCGCCAAGCTCGGAATCCTAACTATTTGTTGCTGTTTCAATTTGTCGCACCTCCCTATGATTCATATTATATCATTTGATACGTTTTGAATCAACTGTTTTTATAAATTTTTCTAACTACTCAAAACAAATATACTTGTCAGGCATTCCCCTATTAAGAGCGGTCTCAAAATAGCTCCTAACCCCCTTAGAATCGATTTCAGGGCATAATAAAAAGACATCCCAAAGGATGCCTTTTATAACATTTCTCCCGTCTCTGGATTTACCACATTTCCATGTATGACGTAATTCTTTATTCCCACATGCCAATAGGCTATGACTTCGCATATCGCGTTGGCGGTCTCGTCTTCCTCATCTCCTACATGAACCAAGTCGCCGTCCTCGGCATCGTCCAATTTTAGCTGTTTATGGATCTCCTTTAAGATACCACCATATCCAATGAGACGTTTGTAAGCTATGGCATTGTCCAGCGTGTAAGCCGTTTCGATTCCGTCTGCTGTTAGGAAATCAGTAGGAAGGACGTCTGTGTCTTTGATTGGATATTTGGAAACCTCTAAAATCGCCTTTTGTTCCTGCATCTCTTTTTCCAAAACCGCAACTTTTATATTTTCTTCAATCTCTTCTAAAGATACAGTTTCTTTCTTGGGCTTTACTACCCTTACGTCTACGATTGGAGAATAGTCTAGTTTCATCGCCTTTTGCCAGAAGTCTCGCCATTCCTGTCTTTTGATGTATCCATGAGAGAAATAGCTAGAAGATACGCACATTAATACATGGAAATGTGGGTGATAGGTTTTGTAGTTGGGGTTCCGGTCTCCCACCTTTAAACCTTGTCGCTTGTAGTAAGCAGGATTTTTGTAATAACGTTTCTTGGTAATAAATTCGTCCCAATCTTTCGTAATTTCTAACGCCCGAAAATAACCCTTCATTGCTTGCTTTACTTTCTTGTATCCAGCAAACCTATTCCATGCCTTTGTCATTGCGTCCACTTCTTGCTTTAACTCGTCGCCTTGACAGTTCTTCTGTGTGAGTGTTAGGAATACCCATTTTAATCTATGATCTTCGTTCGCTTTTTCTACGATCCGTTTATTTTGATATGCGATTTTTAGCGACCGTCGCCAGTTGCACATCGAACATAACCTACCTTTACAGTTGTAACATTGATATAGTCTTAGTCCTTTGTCGGTAAGTTTAAACGTCAATACGTTGCAACATTCCACCATCCGCTTCGCTTTTTTTCGTAACCGCTCATCTTCATACTTATCAGCAGCATGGAATAAATGGTCTCCCATTAATAAAGATCGCTTCTTATGACCAGTCCAATCGTTTTCTTTCCCGTTCTCTCTTGCGTCCTTTAATACTTTCGTGCTATTATCGTTAGTAACTGAATAAAACAAGGAAAAGCCCCCTATTCAAATTGTTGTTGTGGTGACTACAATTATATAGTGGGGCTTTCTACATGTCAAATGACCTTTTAAGCCTTGGTATGACTGGGCTGGAGGTCGTTTTTAATGCCTTGAATTGTTTCTATTATGTATCAAGGTAAGGAAAGACCAAAAACCAAACATAAAAACCCCTAAAAACAGGGGCTATCTTTCTCTCTCCAAATCCTGATTTTTTACCTTTTGTTGCTGCTGCTGTTCACGTTGCTGTTTATCCACTTCCAGCACTTCATTTATTTTTTCTTTTCCAAACAGATCACCGAGCCTGTCGAACTTCCTCGCCTTTTCCCTATCACCTTTCATTACATCGATTCGTTGTTCCAGCCAGTTTATTTCCTTCCCTGATTTCTCCAATGCATATTTATAGGTCTGTGCCTGCTTCGCCTTGGTCTTTACATATTCCCAGTCAGATTTACTTACCTGAACTTTATTTTTCTTGAACAACCCAACTTCCTTGACTGGGATCGCATCAACAGAACGTTCCGCTTCCTTGATTTGCTTTACTTCCTTCACTTGCTTATTTAGTGATACCTCTATTTGCTTTTGCTGGAAGAGCAGCTGCATGTTTTTGAATTTCACTGGTTCCATGTGCTGCTGCTTGTTGGGGATGCCTCGCTCTAGGTTGAACCCTAGACTTTGCACATGTTTTGGGAACTTATCCTGTATTGCTTTTAGCTCAACACGATTAAATAAATCTTTGGAACTCAATTTCCCGTCCTTGATCGGAACTATGCCCAGATGCATGTGTGGGGTGTGCTCATCTTTATGAACTGTCGCAAAAATGACATTTTCTTTTCCATATCGATTTGCGAACCATTTATAGGATTCTTGGAAGAATCGCTTTTCTTCTTTCTCTCCGATCCCATCAAAGAAAGTTTTGTCGCTGGTGATAATCCATTGATTACATAGAACTGCATCTTTCCTCACCTTTCGGTTACTTTCTACCGCTTCCTCGATTCGCTGACTAATCTTCTCTTTATAATCAATGGTCCCGTCATTCACCAGATCGTAGTTTAAGTGAGTCCTCGTCTTCTCAATCGTCGTGTTCGTGTGGCTCTCCTTCTCTCGTTGGTTGTGTATCTGCATCCCCTTCACGTCGTGGCTCTTTAACTTGTGCATCCGTCCGGCAAAATAGTTGACCTTCGTTGTTGACATCGGACAGCCTCCATTCCTAGCGACTTACGTATGTAAAGTATAACTTACTATACTTTGTTCCAAAGTGTGTAAGCTCTCCGAGGGTAAACCTTTGGGGTTAGCCTCTAACTTCATGCGTCGGTCATACGCTCAATGTAGTATTTTGAACTTTTCTGATAGGGCGTCGAAAACTTCAAAATCTCCACATTGTGCAAGTGTAAAATTCAGCAATCGGGCATTTGTGCCCGAAGCGATCCTGACAGAACGAGAACCAAGGTTACCGCTTCGAGACTGATTATTGTATCGCTGAATTTCCCACTTCCATCGCAAGGCTGGTCGATATAAAAAGACCGCCCTCTGCTCAGCCCTCTAGAACAAGGAGGGAAAAGAAAAGGATGGTCTGTTTCACAAACAAGTCTTTTAACAAACTAGGCTTTTAGGAAATCAACGACGGGAACAATCTCAGGGAAAACCAATTTCCCGTTTTCCATTTTGGCCACAATCATATCTTGTGAATCTACTACTACCACATTGTTGAGTGGGGCCTGCACTTTAAAATAATTGCTAATCGCTTCCGGTGATTCTTCCAACTCTACATATCCATCTAAACGGTATCCATCATGTGCAGTTAAGTATGCTTTATAAATTTTGATCAACTCCCCATTTGTATTATCTCAAAAATAAAAAGAATAAAGACTGAAAAATATATAAATAAGTCGGGAATGAAAACCAGTCCTTTTCCTTACAGCTGTAAGGAGTTTCGTATTTTACTCGTAGGTACTCATTCAGGTACATGTTCAGGTATAGGAACAAGTAGGGGAACAGGTACATATTTAGGTACACTCTTAATATCAAAAATAGAACGTATGACCCCGTATTAGTGGGTGTATTAATGACGATCTTATTAACACACCCTAGCAAATCGTTTGCAACCCAGATGGCACAAGGGTTTACCCCTTGTTTTGATGAGTACGTTTCAAGTGCAAGCTTTGTTTAGTAGTTGTTTTTCTTTGTTTTTTTTTAACTAAAAAATCCTCGCCTAGATCGGCAAGGACTTTTCATTTTAGAACCCACACATACGACGAATCTTAGGTAATGGATTTACATGCAGCTTAGGTGGCTGGAATCCTTCTGGATAGTTCAATTTATCCAGTGCTGCAACTTCCGTTCGAGTGAGAATGATTGCTTCCTCGAATAGTTTTTCATTCGATGAAACTGAAAAGGATACAAGAACTTCTTCTGATATCAATACTTCGTTTCCAAAATCGAGATCAATCGGAGTTTCTCTTGTTTCTTTCCACATGTTTATTTTTAGATCAAAATCAGGATATTTCTTGTTCCATTGTTCCCATGAGAATTCATAAAACAATGCATCGACTGCAAAATAATAGGCTTCTTCTACGCTGTTTTGGTACACTATGTTAGACATCTAAATTCAACTCCAGTTGGTTTTTAGTTGTTTGCCCATTTGAGCCTGCACGCTCGATGGGCTTTGTTTCTTTTTGCATTGGGTAGGCCTCTGTGATTTCCCACTCATGCCAGAAAGATTTCTTTACCTTCCCATACTTTTTTCTTAGATAGGCCTCGGCTCGTTTGATCGCTGCTGATTCTTTTGTAGCTTGAGCAACTCCGTAGCGAGTTAGAGAGTATTCCAGCGTGACTCCATTCTCTCCCGACTCTGTGTAAAAGCGATCTACATAAACAACTTTCCAAGCCTTCATTTGACTTCCCATCGGTGTCACTCCTTGGGCTCCCTCCCCTACTCCGAGAGATGCCCCTTCTCTCCGATTCGAATCGGATCGAAATCGGAAAAGGGGGTACACCCATCGGTGGGGAAGGGGGGGGTGGTTTATTAACCTAAGTCTTCTTTACCTTGATACTGTTTTAAGTTCTGACGGCTTTTCGGATTATAACCTTTCTTCTTTTCCGTCCAATCTGTAATCTCTACAGTGTTGGTGTTCGTGCCTATTTGCTGTTGTTCTTCTCCTTGCATCAACCGTGCACGGCGCTTGCGGATCTCTTCCTCATAGTTGATCGGCAGGTAAGTTTCTTGTTCCTCTGCATGCATCTTTTGATACAAAGGGATTTCATAAGCAGTGATTAGTTTCGTTAGCAAGTAATGTATATCTGTGGTAGGAGAGACTGGGGCATCTTTGATTGGTTCGTTTGCTGGTACGATAAACTTCAAGAACCCTTTCACCTTCGGCTGTTCTTTATAGAGGTACATCCGGCCTCGGCCTGTTTCCATATCTACCGAAACTACAGCAACATAACTTCCAAACTCGGTTTCTCTCTCCACTTCATACTGCAAAACTTCTGTTTGATTGTCTTCACTCATCGTCTCCCCTCCTAACCGATTTTCTTCTTAAGTTCATCGATTACTTTCTTTGCTTGGTGCGGTGTTGTCTTTGCCACATCTGCCAATCGGCGAATGCTTGGAAACTTTCCTTCTGACTGTTTGAGTTTGTTTGCTGCTTGTTTGATCTCATCTATCTGATGCTTGACTGGACTGTTTGAGTTTGTTTGTGTTTGTGTCTTTTGTTGTTTGGCCCTGCTTGATCGTTTGACTGTTTGTTTGACTGGACTGTTTGACTGTT
>NZ_JCAJZT010000023.1:0-2387 GCF_059510395.1 Shimazuella sp. NTD248
AGTCGGAGCCGCAGCGAAAGCGAGTCTGAATAGGGCGCCATAGTACGTAGCTGTTTACCCGAAACCGAGTGATCTACCCATGTCCAGGATGAAGTTCCGGTAACACGGAATGGAGGTCCGAACCCACTGATGTTGAAAAATCAGGGGATGAGGTGTGGGTAGGGGTGAAATGCCAATCGAACTCGGAGATAGCTGGTTCTCCCCGAAATAGCTTTAGGGCTAGCCTCGTGTTTTGAGCGATGGAGGTAGAGCACTGATTGGACTAGGGGCCCTTCCCGGGTTACCGAATTCAGTCAAACTCCGAATGCCATTGTCTTGTATCACGGGAGTCAGACTGCGAGTGCTAAGATCCGTAGTCAAAAGGGAAACAGCCCAGACCACCAGCTAAGGTCCCCAAGTAACGTTTCAGTGGAAAAGGATGTGGAGTTGCACAGACAACCAGGATGTTGGCTTAGAAGCAGCCACCATTCAAAGAGTGCGTAATAGCTCACTGGTCAAGTGACTCTGCGCCGAAAATGTAACGGGGCTAAAACGTTCACCGAAGCTGTGGATTCGAAAGAATGGTAGGGGAGCGTTCCAAGTGCAGCGAAGTTGGAGGGAAACCGAAAATGGAGCGCTTGGAAGTGAGAATGCCGGTATGAGTAGCGAAAAGAGGGGTGAGAATCCCCTCCACCGAAAGCCTAAGGTTTCCTGAGGAAGGTTCGTCCGCTCAGGGTAAGTCGGGACCTAAGTTGAGGCCGAAAGGCGTAGGCGATGGACAACAGGTGGAAATTCCTGTACCGTAACGTTTTGTTTGACGATAGGAGTGACGCAGGAGGATAGGGTGTGCGTGCCCATTGGATATGGCGCGTCGAAGTGACGAGGTTGGAAGATAGGCAAATCCGTCTTCCGATAAGACTGAGTTACGACAGTAAGCGAAAATTGTAGTAGCAAAGCACCTGATTTCACACTGCCAAGAAAAGCTTCTAAGGAGAAACGTTGCGCCCGTACCGCAAACCGACACAGGTAGGCGAGGAGAGAATCCTCAGGTGCTCGGGAAAACTCTCGTTAAGGAACTCGGCAAAATGACTCCGTAACTTCGGGAGAAGGAGTGCCACCCTCCGGGGTGGTCGCAGAGAAGAGGCCCAGGCGACTGTTTAGCAAAAACACAGGTCTCTGCAAAGCCGCAAGGCGAAGTATAGGGGCTGACGCCTGCCCGGTGCTGGAAGGTTAAGGGGAGAGGTTAGCGCAAGCGAAGCTTTGAACCGAAGCCCCAGTAAACGGCGGCCGTAACTATAACGGTCCTAAGGTAGCGAAATTCCTTGTCGGGTAAGTTCCGACCCGCACGAAAGGCGTAACGATCTGGGCGCTGTCTCGACGAGAGACCCGGTGAAATTGTAGTGCTAGTGAAGATGCTAGCTACCCGCGACAAGACGGAAAGACCCCGTGGAGCTTTACTGTAGCCTGATATTGAATCTAGGTACGACTTGTACAGAATAGGTGGGAGCCTTTGAAGCTGGGACGCTAGTCTCAGTGGAGGCAACCGTGGGATACCACTCTGGTCGTATCGGGGTTCTAACCTACTACCCTAATCGGGTAGAGGGACCGTGTCAGGTGGGCAGTTTGACTGGGGCGGTCGCCTCCTAAAAGGTAACGGAGGCGCTCCAAGGTTCCCTCAGCGCGGTTGGAAATCGCGCGGAAGAGTGCAAAGGCAGAAGGGAGCTTGACTGCGAGACCTACAAGTCGAGCAGGGACGAAAGTCGGACTTAGTGATCCGGTGGTTCCGAGTGGAAGGGCCATCGCTCAACGGATAAAAGCTACCCCGGGGATAACAGGCTAATCTCCCCCAAGAGTCCATATCGACGGGGAGGTTTGGCACCTCGATGTCGGCTCATCGCATCCTGGGGCTGAAGTAGGTCCCAAGGGTTGGGCTGTTCGCCCATTAAAGCGGTACGCGAGCTGGGTTCAGAACGTCGTGAGACAGTTCGGTCCCTATCTGTCGTGGGCGCAGGAAATTTGAGAGGAGCTGTCCTTAGTACGAGAGGACCGGGATGGACATACCGCTGGTGTACCAGTTGTCTCGCCAGAGGCACCGCTGGGTAGCCAAGTATGGAAGGGATAAGCGCTGAAAGCATCTAAGCGCGAAGCCCCCCTCAAGATGAGATTTCCCACTACCCCTAAGTAGGTAAGACCCCTTGTAGATGACGAGGTAGATCGGTCTGAGGTGTAAGCACAGCAATGTGTTTAGCTGACAGATACGAATCGGTCGAGGGCTTCTCCTACCGCAATACATCTTTTCCTATCCGATTTTGAAGGTGCGAGTCACTTTCTTTTCAAACCATATGTCTGGTGACCATAGCAGAGGGGTTCCACTCGTTCCCATCCCGAACACGATCGTTAAGCCCTCT
>NZ_JCAJZT010000024.1:0-2217 GCF_059510395.1 Shimazuella sp. NTD248
GGACCAGTTAATCCTCTTGGGCCTATCGGACCACTCGGACCTGTTGGACCCGACAAGCCGGTTGCTCCCGTTGGACCGGTTAATCCTCTTGGACCTATTGCTCCCGTTGGACCGGTTGGACCTGTCGCTCCCGTTGCTCCTGTGACTTGCATAACAGTAACAAGCTTTTGCGTATCTATGATCAATGCATCGGAAATTGTTTTTAATACATTTTGCAACAAATATTGCCTCCTTCCTCTTAATACTCATTCTTTTCATAACAATACATGTCATTATATTCAAAAATAAATGAAAAGGATTATGACAAAACAAACCAAAATAGTTAAATAAAAAATACCACCTAATAGTGGTATTGAAATGGGAAGTAATTTATTTTATATGTTTTTTAAAAACTTACTCTACTTAAGATAGGCGAACAATTGTGATATTTGTACCACTAAATGTAGCTGATGATCCACTGATATTCACTAGGGTCAAAATGGAGCTACCGATAAGTGGCGTATTAAATATCGCTTGGGAATTCAATTCAACAGGAAGACCGAGAGTAGAAGATGAATTAATGGATTCTGAACCAGAAATTGGGATTCCAGTTAATTGCAATACAACTTGTGCCGCTACTCCAGGTACTGTAGTTATAGCTGTCTCATAAATCGCTAGATAAGTTTGACCAGGAGCAAGCAGTATTTGTGCTGAACCAGGTATATGAGAGATAGATAACCCATTAATTACCAAATTTGTGCTGAGTGGGATAGCAGTATTATTTGTCACTACCTGACTTGCAAGGTTTACAATCATTGCATTATCTGTTGTTACAGTTGCCCCTGTGACTCCTTGAAGCCCTGTTGGACCGGTGGGACCTGTCGCTCCTGTTCGACCTGTAATCCCTGTGGCTCCAATTGGGCCGGCGGGACCTTGGATTCCGGTGGGACCAGTAGAGCCTGTGGGGCCTGTGGATCCTGTGGTTCCGGTCGCTCCGACTGGACCGGCGGGGCCTTGGATTCCGGTGGGACCCGTTGGACCAGTAGGACCTGTGAGGCCTGTGGTTCCAGTCGTTCCGGTTAAACCGACGGGGCCTTGGGCTCCAGTTGGACCCGTTGAACCTGTCGGACCCGTTACTCCTGTCGCTCCATTTGAACCCGCAGGGCCTTGGATTCCGGTTGGGCCCGTTGGACCTGTGGCACCAGTCGCTCCTCCTGGAGCTCCCGTTTCTCCACGTGCTCCTGTTTCTCCTGTTGGACCTGTTTCTCCCGTTGCTCCAGTTTCTCCCGTTGCTCCGGTTTCTCCCGTTGCTCCAGTTTCTCCCGTTGCTCCAGTTTCTCCTGTTGCTCCGGTTTCTCCCGTTGCTCCAGTTTCTCCCGTTGCTCCTGTTTCTCCTGTTGCTCCGGTTTCTCCCGTTGCTCCGGTTTCTCCTGTTGTTCCGGTTTCTCCCGTTGCTCCAGTTCCTCCTGTTGCTCCAGTACTTCCGGTACTTCCCGTCGCTCCCGTTGCTCCGGTACTTCCGGTCGCTCCGGTTCCTCCCGTTGCTCCGGTACTTCCGGTACTTCCCGTCGCTCCCGTTTCTCCCGTTGCTCCGGTACTTCCCGTGGCTCCGGTTCCTCCCGTTGCTCCGGTACTTCCCGTCGCTCCAGTACTTCCGGTCGCTCCAGTACTTCCGGTACTTCCCGTCGCTCCCGTTGCTCCGGTACTTCCCGTGGCTCCGGTACTTCCCGTGGCTCCGGTTCCTCCCGTTGCTCCGGTACTTCCCGTCGCTCCAGTACTTCCGGTACTTCCCGTCGCTCCCGTTGCTCCGGTACTTCCCGTGGCTCCGGTTCCTCCCGTGGCTCCGGTACTTCCGGTACTTCCCGTCGCTCCCGTTTCTCCCGTGGCTCCGGTACTTCCCGTGGCTCCGGTTCCTCCCGTGGCTCCGGTACTTCCGGTCGCTCCAGTACTTCCGGTCGCTCCAGTACTTCCGGTACTTCCCGTCGCTCCCGTTTCTCCCGTGGCTCCGGTACTTCCCGTGGCTCCGGTTCCTCCCGTTGCTCCGGTTCCTCCCGTGGCTCCCGTTGCTCCAGTACTTCCGGTACTTCCCGTCGCTCCCGTTTCTCCCGTCACTCCGGTACTTCCGGTGGGTCCAGTACTTCCGGTACTTCCCGTCGCTCCCGTTTCTCCCGTCACTCCGGTACTTCCGGTGGGTCCAGTACTTCCGGTGGATCCGGTACTTCCCGTCACTCCCGTTTC
>NZ_JCAJZT010000025.1:0-1946 GCF_059510395.1 Shimazuella sp. NTD248
CTCGATGATAATGGATAGAAAATTGACTGTTTATATTTATTTACTATTTATACTATTTTTGTTATTTATATCTTATTTTATAGTTTCATTTTTTTCTATTCCGTTTTAGTATCCCTTGTGAAAGGCTCCCAAAATTCATTTGAGAGCCTACCTTAGTTTCTTTTTCTTGTTTGAACGGTATTTCAAATTGTATCTTTTGAATGTCACAGAGATAGTCTCATCCTTTGTTCCTAAATAGATTGCAATCTTTTTTAGAGACATTCCTTTTATCCAGTGGAGTTCATAAAGTAATGCTCTTAATTTGATATCACTCATCTTTAAAGACCTTGCTAGTTTGTTTCCTTTTGGTAACTTTGGTATTCCATAATGTTCGATATTCGATCGAATGGTTCTTTTTGAACAACGAAAGTGTTTTGCTAAGTCTCTGTATGTGTAAAATCTTTCTGTATAGAGTTGATGAAGTTCACTTTCTGGCAACTTCCTCACAATCCCACTCCCCTAAAAGATATTAGACATAATTCCCATTGACTTTTTGTTAAAATAATTCTTGATCTAACAACTAAGTAACTCTAATAAATATCTCTCTTGTCGGTGAATCTTTTCTAACTCAAAAGTTGAGATGCTGGTAATGAGGGTAGACCGAAACCGACTAACTTTCTCAATATCTCCTGTCAGGAAAAACCGAAAGAGATCTTCCATTCTTTTTTAGTTCATTCCCTCCATTTTTTGTTTCAGATATTGTTCCCCATAATGCAGAAGAATGTAAAACGCTTGCAAGAGAGTGGAACGTGTTTTAGCTTCCCGTAACCTTTCAATAAGTGGAACGTAGTCTTCTCCCTCACCACAGCAATAAACGAAATATTCCGCTAACTCTTTACCTGTTTGTATTGCTTCGCTCAATTCCATTTCAGACGTTCTCCCCTCCATCCACTACTGTGCAAGCAACCACTTCTATTTCATTTCTTCTAACGTAAATAGGATTGGCGAAGATATCGTACGACTTCCCTTGTATATAGACCATTTTGTTCAGCATCTCCACGATCTGAACATCCAGCAAAGGAAATTCAATTTTCTTTCCATCTGTTGTTTGAATTCGCACGATACTTTCTTTTCTTTGAAAACGAGACAAATGATAAGGTGTCTCTTCCAGTTGCATGACGACATGCAGATCTTTTTTTTGATTCAATTGCTCAAACACCATATGATAATCATGAGACAATCGATACCCTGTAAAAGATTTTAAAAACTCCCAAAATCTTTTTACTTTTTCCAAGCCTCCAGCAACAACAATCTGAAAAAAATTCGACCCTTTTTCTTTCCGTCTTGGTAGAGATGGTAATAGTGTATTTACCTGATTGGCTCTCATCGTACTCCCCCTGATTTAGATAGAAATCCGCTGTAATCCCCTAGTTGTTTATCCTCTGCATAGAGCATAACAAAATTAAAATTTTCTGACAAATCAGCGAAATTAAACCATTCATCCTCTACATTAGGTTCAATATAACCAAAAACATAAAACATAATGCCTTAAAATGGTATTACACAACTAAAAATAGTATCTACACTACTAAAAGGGTACATAAAATACAGAATTATCCTATTTTTCTTTTTAAAAAAATATTCTATACTAAGGATAAAAGGAAGATGATAATGGAAGACTTGGATCTCACAAAGGTAAGAGAGCTTTTTAAATCCTTACGAATGAGTAAAAAATTGCATCAACGGGACTTAGAAGAAGAAGGAATCTCCGCAGGAACGATTAGTAACTTTGAATTGGGTCGAAAACATGTAAGTGAGGGAAAAGTCTATCGCTTATTTGAAAAATTAGGAGTAAAAAAGAAAGACTTACCTCGTCTTCTCAAAGAGAAAAAAAAGAAAGAAATTGATACTCTCGCTATTTTGAAATTGGATTTGAAAGCAATCGAAACAAAAATGGATTGTGGAGA
>NZ_JCAJZT010000026.1:0-1642 GCF_059510395.1 Shimazuella sp. NTD248
TAAAAAATTTTCAGCCTGTGATCTTATCCTTGAACATTCACCCATTCTTTTGACCTAAAGTATTCTTTTTCACCTTCGAAAAATAATAATTCGTACAACCAATACATAACATCGAATCTAACAGTAAGCAAAAAAGGTCTTATCGGGATTTACCTTAAGACCTTTTTATTTCATTAGTTAATAGCTAAACCGCCACTTGCATAGCCCTCTATAACAGTACCAATATCTAAATCACCTGAATCCGCTGTAAAGACGAGTAGCAAACGCGTTCCAGCGGTTACAGGTATACTTGGCAATTCCGATACAACGCTGCTGATAGTTCCTTCTGAAACAATCCCTGTAAGACTTGGTTCTAATGCTGCTGAAGCGATTTGTGTAAATATGTTGTCAGGTGCAGGCGAAGAATATATCCTAGCTGTTATCGTTATTGTTTCTAATAAAGATAAATCAACAGTTGTACTAAAATATGCAGCAAATGATGTGAGAATACCATCCCGAGGCATGGAGAATGCTAAGTTATGAAATGCTCCCGGGACTGCTGCGATATCTATTGTTCCACCTAAGACAGCAACAACTGAACCTGAATTTCCAAAGCCAATGAGTGCTTGAGTTCCAACTTCCTCAAATAATGCAGAAGTTAGTGAAACTGGAAGACCAGAAGTAAATGGAATAATAGCACTTGATCCAGGGACACCAGTGGACCCGGTGGCTCCAGTTACTCCGGTCGCACCGGTGACTCCTGTAGTTCCAGTCATTCCCGTTAATCCAGTCACTCCGATGGCTCCAACCGCTCCTGTTGCTCCGGTCATACCGGTGGCTCCGATATCTCCTGTTACTCCGGTATTTCCCTTGACTCCGGCATCTCCTGTTACTCCGGTATTTCCCTTGACTCCGGTCTCTCCCTTTGCTCCAGTCCTACCTCTTGCTCCGGTTTCTCCCTTTGCTCCCGTATTTCCTTTGGCTCCAGTCTTACCTCTTGCTCCAGTTTCTCCCTTGGCTCCAGTTCTACCTTTTGCTCCGGTCTCTCCCTTGGCTCCCGTATTTCCTTTGGCTCCCGTTTCTCCCTTCGCTCCAGTTTCTCCCTTGGCTCCAGTTCTACCTTTTGCTCCGGTCTCTCCCTTGGCTCCCGTATTTCCTTTGGCTCCGGTTTCTCCCTTTGCTCCCGTATTTCCTTTGGCTCCCGTTTCTCCCTTCGCTCCCGTATTTCCTTTGGCTCCCGTTTCTCCCTTCGCTCCCGTATTTCCTTTGGCTCCGGTTTCTCCCTTCGCTCCCGTATTTCCTTTGGCTCCGGTTTCTCCCTTCGCTCCCGTATTTCCTTTGGCTCCGGTCTCTCCCTTTGCTCCCGTATTTCCTTTGGCTCCGGTCTCTCCCTTTGCTCCCGTATTTCCTTTGGCTCCCGTTTCTCCCTTTGCTCCCGTATTTCCTTTGGCTCCCGTTTCTCCCTTCGCTCCCGTATTTCCTTGGGCTCCCGTTTCTCCCTTCGCTCCCGTATTTCCTTGGGCTCCCGTTTCTCCCTTCGCTCCCGTATTTCCTTGGGCTCCCGTTTCTCCCTTCGCTCCCGTATTTCCTTGGGCTCCCGTTTCTCCCGTGGCTCCGGCCTCTCCTGTGGCTCCAGTTTCACCCTTGACCCCGGTTTCACCCG
>NZ_JCAJZT010000028.1:0-1105 GCF_059510395.1 Shimazuella sp. NTD248
AGACGCCCTAAGTCAATAATCTATGAAAAATAAAATCAGTAGGGGTAGACAAAGAAAAAGGGGGGTAGTCCGAGATGACAGAAATTTGCCCGCTGGATAGTATACTTCTACCATCCAGCGAGCGTTGTTTGGGTGAGAGAAGCACCCATCATTCGCCGTACGTGCGGTACTTATTCAACCCCGACTCGTACTCCCCACCGGAAGGAAACGCAGCTTTGAAGGCATCATCGCTGATCTCAGTCAGAGTCTCGTCGCTTACTTGAAGATCAAGGGTCTTAGCTTTCTCCTGCGCCGCCGTCTTTCCCTTACGAAGGAAATCGTCAGCACTCGGGGAGAAGCTGGTGTTCTTCGCAGCGACGATAGTGGTCACAGCGGCGTTGAAGAGGGGACGAAAATCCATTGCAACTCCCATTGTCCAAACACTTTGTATTATTATTTCATTATTTTTGTTTTTCTTCAAGATATCTCAAAACATCTCCAAAAAGGCAACACGAAACCAAGGGATTAATGGAAATAAATACCTAATCCCCACTTGTAAAAGTATGTATTCTAAATGTCAAGCAGCGTTTCTAGCTTTTGAATCGAGGAAAATCGTTGGATCATAGGGAGTTTTCTGCTTCCACATGGCAAATAAAATTCGCAACCAAGTATTGGCTACAATCCGGAAACATTCACTTGTACCGCGACCTTGCTTTCGATGCTTTTGGAACATTTCTTTGCTCCACGGCTCATATTTCACCATTTGCAGAGCAAATTGCTGCATGGTGTTGCGAAAGGTTTTTCTACAAGCTCTACGAAAATGAGCAAAGCGTCTTTTTCCGCTCTTTCGGGTAACAGGAGCAGTTCCTGCTTCACACTGAATTGCATTGGCATGGGGGTAATAGGAACGATCATCGCCAAACTCCACCATAATTCTGGCAGCCAAATTGGTTCCTACACCTTTGAGAGCAAGAAATATCTCACTGTCAGGAAGAGACTTTACCAAGTGCTCTACTTCCTGGTCATACTGCTGGATATCTTGAATCAGCATCTCTAATTGGCTGAGTAAAGATAAGAGGAAACGGCTTTTTCCACGAGAAGTTGCACCATCCACCGGAAATTGTTT
>NZ_JCAJZT010000029.1:0-864 GCF_059510395.1 Shimazuella sp. NTD248
TAGAAGCTATTTCAAAACTAAAAATTGTCAAATGAGTCAAAATGAAATTAAATAGGGACATGAGCAGACATGAGATAACGGACAAACAATGGAAAATAATTGAACCGCTCCTACCTAAAAGAAAAACACAGATGGGTCGACCTCCAATCCCACTCAGAAAAGTGCTGAATGGGATTATTTACGTGTTGAAAACAGGTGTAGCGTGGATGGATATGCCAAAAGAGTATGGTTCCTATGTGACATGCTGGAGACGATTGAAAGAATGGGAAAAAGTCGGGATTTGGGAACGAATTTGGAGAAAATTATTAGGAATGTTGCAAGAAATAAAGCGATTGAACTGGGATCAAGTGTATTTGGATGGATCGTTTGTGGCAGCAAAGCGAGGGGGGACGGGAATAGGGAAAACCAAGATGGGAAAAGGAACCAAAGTCATGGCTGTAGCTGAAAAAAATGGCATCCCAATCGGGCTTTTGGTAGAGAGTGCACAACCACATGAAATTCGTTTGGCAGAACGAACATTGGCTACGATTCGAGTACCATCCAAGCGTGGTAGACCCCTTAGTCGATTTCGGGAATTGGTCGCAGATCGGGCTTACCATAGTCGAGCCTTTCGCCTCGCACTTCGAAAAAAAGGAATCAAACCTACGATACCCGGTCGAAAAACCGATAAGAAAAGAAAAGGTCGCCCATTGGCAGTGGGCGACGGGTACAAACAACGCTGGAAAATAGAACGTTGTTTTGCTTGGATGGACAATAATCGTAGATTAGTTGTCCGATATGAACGTTACATTCAACATTATAAAGCATTTTGTATACTTTCTCTAATACTTTTATGTGTCAACCGACTTTTGAAATAGCTTCTAG
>NZ_JCAJZT010000030.1:0-587 GCF_059510395.1 Shimazuella sp. NTD248
TTTGTCAATACTTTGGTGTTTCGCAATGATTTGTCGGGAGAACCGACATGGAACGAAGTGTTAGAGCGGGTGAAAACCACTGCCATCGAAGCCTATGCTCATTCGTCTGTTCCCTTTGAACGGGTAGTGGAAGAAGTAGCGCCAGATCGTCATTTGAGTCATTCTCCTTTGTTCCAAGTGATGTTCTCGGTAGAAAACGAAGCATGGCAAGCACCAGAGATACCCGGATTGACGCTTGAGGAAGTAGCTTTGCCCCAAACGACAGCCAAGTTTGATCTCACGTTGCATGTGGCACCGTTGGAAGAAGGAATGAATGTGACGTTTTCCTACAATACGGATTTGTGGGAAGAGGAGACCATCGCTCGGATGGCCGGACATTTGCACCAATTGATGCGCCACCTGATCGATCAGCCGGAGACATCCATATCACAGGCGACGTTGCTTACCGAAGCAGAAAAACAGGAACAACGGAAGTGGAATGGGTCAAGGGAAACGCTGCCCTTTGTCTCCGTGGTGGAGCAAGTCGCCCACGTGGTAGCGACGACTCCTGATGCCCCCGCTATCGTAGCAGAACAAGTCACCTATAC
>NZ_JCAJZT010000031.1:0-561 GCF_059510395.1 Shimazuella sp. NTD248
TCATCTTAACCTTGCACGCAACCGTTACTCGCCGGTTCATTCTACAAAAGGCACGCCGTCATTCCTTCATGGAACTCCGACTGCTTGTAAGCACACGGTTTCAGGATCTCTTTCACTCCCCTCCCGGGGTGCTTTTCACCTTTCCCTCACGGTACTGGTTCACTATCGGTCGCTAGGAAGTATTTAGCCTTGGGAGGTGGTCCTCCCAGCTTCCCACGGGGTTTCACGTGTCCCGCGGTACTCAGGGTACATCTCGGAGAGAAGCGGTTTTTAGCTACGGGGCTGTTACCCTCTTTGGCTGGTTCTTCCAAAACCAATTCGCCTAACCACTTCTTTTGTAACTCCATATGAGATGCCCTACAACCCCAAAGGTACAAGCCCTTTGGTTTGGGCTATTCCCATTTCGCTCGCCGCTACTCAGGGAATCGAGTTTTCTTTCTCTTCCTCGGGGTACTTAGATGTTTCAGTTCCCCCGGTCTGCCTCTGACCACCCTATGAATTCAGGTGGCAGTCCTTCTCCTTCGAGAAGTGGGTTTCCCCATTCGGAAATCTCCGGATCAA
>NZ_JCAJZT010000032.1:0-457 GCF_059510395.1 Shimazuella sp. NTD248
AGTACTGGATGAATAAGTTTTTGGAAGTTTCGGCAGAAATGATCACGTTAGCAAAATCGACTGTGAAGGTACGAATTTCTTGTAGTACCCGATCAACCCCTTCTGGCGAATGAGGAACAATAAATTCTTTCTGAACGTTACCAGAAGAATCTAGGATACAAACATCATGTTTACGATCGGCAAGATCAATTCCTACAAAATAGTTCATGAACATCCTCTCCATTTTCTCTATTGGGTTCATCTACCGTTGCGATGGCCTCGTAGATTCGGTGTATAGCAACACTACGCCCTAAAGATCGTCTAGTAGGTAGATAGAGACATTTTGGGGGATTAGTCTTTCACCAGCAATGATTAGAAATCTCGCAAGGAGGTGATGAATCTCCCCAAAACGTACCCAATTCTTATGTTAGATCAGGCTCTATGCCCTGTCTATGAATGATATTAACCTACGAGGAGG
>NZ_JCAJZT010000033.1:0-455 GCF_059510395.1 Shimazuella sp. NTD248
TACATGCTTTAGGCTACACTATTTACTCGATTAATCCGAAGAGTGTAGATCGTGCTCGTGACCGTTTTTCTTCAGCAGGTGCAAAAGACGACACAAGAGATGCACGAGTTTTGGCAGACTTAATCCGTACGGATCGACACCAATATAGATCCATTCGAATAGATAGCCCAGAACTAAAAGAGTTACAAATCCTTGTTCGTGATCGAGAAGCTCTAGTGACCTTGCGAGTTCGAATGGAGAACCAGATCACCACTTGCCTAAAAAGCTACTATCCACAGGCTTTGGGATGCTTTTGTCGGTTAGATCAGCCATCTACCATTCAGTTTTTAAGGGCTTTTCCAACACCAGAAGCATTTGCCAAAGCGAATCTGAGCCATTTGGAGAAAGTTCTTCAAGGCTGTTACAACTACCGCTGGAAAAAGAAAGCAGAAGAACTTTTCCAGCTTGCAAAACAA
>NZ_JCAJZT010000034.1:0-352 GCF_059510395.1 Shimazuella sp. NTD248
CCGCAACGCATCATGATACGCCACTACTTCGCGAATCGTCTGTCGGAGCCACGTTTCGTTCCCCTCTCCTACTTTCAGCAACATGCTCTGGTTAAAGTGATGAGGATGCTCGGTCTGTTCCAAAAACCATTTTTGGATCGGCACAAAAGGTACTTCTCCACGCAAGGTTCCTTGCTCTCCTACCACGGAAGCTTCCTTTTGGGCAACGAGAGCCAAAGATGCAATGGTTTGATGCGCAAAGAGTTGTTTTGGTTTTAACAAAATCCCTTTCTCTCTTGCTCGGGAGACCACTTGAATACTGAGTATGGAGTCCCCTCCCAGTTGGAAGAAGTTATCGTGAATGCCAATGGGG
>NZ_JCAJZT010000035.1:0-290 GCF_059510395.1 Shimazuella sp. NTD248
TTGAGCTACTGGAAAGAACAGTTGTCCGATTTGCCTGTCCTCGATCTTCCAACGGATCACCCAAGAGGACAGGAGCAGACGTTTGCAGGAGCGACGTATTCGGTGGTTTTACCAGAAGAAGTTCGAACTGGATTAACCCGGGTGTCCCAGCAGCATGGGATGACGTTTTTTATGACGGCCTTGACCGTATTTCAAACGTTATTGTCTCGATATACCGGAGCTGCTGATGTGGCAGTAGGAAGTCCGATCGCGGGACGATCGCAAACAGAATGGGAAGGGCTCATCGGATT
>NZ_JCAJZT010000036.1:0-244 GCF_059510395.1 Shimazuella sp. NTD248
TGCTGGCGGTGCGGTTCGAAGCTGGTCTCCACCGGTTAAGAGATACTTGAGTTTCGGATGTTCCGGCCACTTCAAAGCTACCAACTGTTCCAACAATGGCGTTGGCACAAAACTGACCGTTATTTCCTCCTCGATCAACCAATCACGTAATCCGGCAGGATCCAGGCGCAGCGTTTCCGTGGGAAGATACAAGGCCACACCCGAGGCCAATGCTGGCCAGATTTCCCATACCGAAGCATCAAAG
>NZ_JCAJZT010000037.1:0-244 GCF_059510395.1 Shimazuella sp. NTD248
CGCTGGCGGTGCGGTTCGAAGCTGGTCTCCACCGGTTAAGAGATACTTGAGTTTCGGATGTTCCGGCCACTTCAAAGCTACCAACTGTTCCAACAGTGGCGTTGGCACAAAACTGACCGTTATTTCCTCCTCGATCAACCAATCACGTAATCCGACAGGATCCAGGCGCAGCGTTTCCGTGGGAAGATACAAGGCCACACCCGAGGCCAAAGCTGACCAGATTTCCCATACCGAAGCATCAAAA
>NZ_JCAJZT010000038.1:0-234 GCF_059510395.1 Shimazuella sp. NTD248
AGGGAAAGTGGTGGCATTATGCAGCGATCGGAGCCCTGAGATGCTCATAGGCATGCTGGCGGTTTTGCAGACAGGAGCTACCTATTTGCCGATCGATCCCCATTACCCCGCAGATCGTATGCAGTATATGTTGCAAGATGCAGGGGTGCAGTTGGTGCTAGCAGACAGCCAAGTAGAAATCGAGGTGCCAGCTCTACAGCTGATATCCTTGGATACCGGTTATGTGGATTGGAT
>NZ_JCAJZT010000039.1:0-218 GCF_059510395.1 Shimazuella sp. NTD248
GGTCGTCCCGATTGGACGGCAGAATGGTTTCACGATCATCCGACGTGGGGAAGGCTGTACCAAACCGGGGACATCGTTCGCTGGGATGCTGCTGGACAGCTGCATTTCTTGGGACGAAAAGATACCCAAGTCAGTATTCGGGGATTCCGAGTGGAGCTCGGAGAGATCGAAAGCCAGTTGCAAGCACATCCCACCATCGAGCAAGCCGTGGTAGTAGC
>NZ_JCAJZT010000040.1:0-208 GCF_059510395.1 Shimazuella sp. NTD248
TTCATGCGAATAAGAAGATTATCTGGTGTTAGCCCCGGTTTCCCGGAGTTATCCCAGGCTTGAGGGCAGGTTGCCCACGTGTTACTCACCCGTTCGCCGCTAGGAACCGAAGTTCCCCGCTCGACTTGCATGTATTAGGCACGCCGCCAGCGTTCGTCCTGAGCCAGGATCAAACTCTCCATGTTAGAAAAGCTTGACTTGCTCATAA